>JAGOSL010000021.1 GCA_018062345.1 Pseudomonadota bacterium
CAATGTGATAGGTACAATCGTAAACGCTGTGGCTGGCTTTTCGATAATATTGCATCCCTACATAATACCAAATCGATCTTTAAGTTGAAACGACGCGCTGGAAGCGCGGGGTTTTTCTCCCAAATTTGGGACAATAAATCACTGAATAAAATACGCCAATTTTTTTTGTATTAAATGTTGAATCATAGGAGTTCTCCAACAAGCACCAGGAAAAACAAATGCTGCTGGACAATTCATAATCATTTTTGATAATTCTTTTTTTTCTGATTTTGTTAATTTAAACGGTCTGCCAGGACTCTTCTTACTTTTTAATCCAGCAAGACCATCAACAAAATACTGCTTAATCCAATCGCGCACTGCTTGAATTGAGACTTGCAGCACAGCTAAAACTTGTTCAAATGACTTATTATAATAATATCCCAATATGGCCATATGCCTTTTCATTTCTGCCAAATTGCCTCTATATTCTGAATCTGCTACCTGTTCTTTCAATTTGACTACTTGACGTTTAGATAAATTAAGATTAAAACGCATTTTGTATATCTCGCTTGAAATTGCTTAAAACTGCTATGGTTTTAGCTCTTTTTTTATAAGGAGGAATATACACCTATAAAAATAGGTATTTCAACTTAATTCCATAAAATCTTTTTCTGAAAGCCTATAATAAGCTATCACAGATAGTCCTAACGCTTTTTGAAATCGAACATAAGCAATTGCGGCATCAGTCGTCAGAGAAATAAGATTGAGTGTACTCTGCTTAACTTCTGTCTGGACGGTCGTAAGATCTGTCATGTCAGTAAGCCCTTTCTCAAATCTGATTTTAGCTATGCTAACAGTGTTCTGACGATTTTTAAGCGCTTGCGCTTGCTCCTTTAGAGCATTAAGTGCATTCAAATAATCTGAAAGAGCTGTTCTGGTTTCTTGGAGGGCAAAATTCACCGTATTTTCATAATTAAGCAAAGCCTGTTGAACACGAGCGTCGGCAGCGGCAACGGCTCCTCGTAGTTTACCAAAGTTAAGAAGAGGAAAAGAGAGAGATGAGCCAATAGACCAAACAAGATTGCTTGCTAAAAAGAAAGTATTTGAGGGGTGCTGAACACCAAAGAAAGTTGATAAAGAAACTTGTGGCCATAAATTAGCTTCAGCTTGACGAAAATCTGCATGCGTTTCGAGAAGAGCAGCTTTAGCCATTTTTATGTCGGGTCTCTTAGCAAGACTTTTAAATGAAATTGTTTTGAGGTGTTGAGGCTCAGGCAATTTTATACGCAAAGAGCGATTATCATTTAGCAATTTTCTGACTGAATCATCGCGACAATTAATTAATTTTTCAATCTGATAGTGAGCCGCATTAGCAGAAGCTTGTATTTGTGGTAAAGCTGCTTTTGTTTCTGCTCTTAGGCCAAGCGCTCTCTCCAAAAATGAGGCTTCAATCAAGCCAGCCTTAACACGGGTAGATAGCAAATCAATTTGATTATTTTGAACAATCACTAAGCCTTTAATTTCATTAAGCGTATACGTTGCTTGGCGCCATTCGATCACTGCTTTAGTCAGATCTGCTATCACTATATTGCGCGCATCATCAACGCCAGCTGCTCTTCTGAGTTGATTGCTCTCAGCGCTATCAACGGAGGCCTTACGCTTGCCAAAAATATCAATCTCCCAACTTGTATCTAAGCCTGTTTGTGTATAATTCATAAGCTTTGGTGAACTAAGGTTTCCTCTCGTCGCTGAAGCCGTGCCTGAAATATTTGGAAAAAAATCCGCTCGAGCCATAACCTTCAAAGCGTTGGCTTCACACAGCCGAGCTTCAGCGATTTGAATATCAATATTTTGGTTAAGAAGTTGATCTGCTAATTTATTGAGTAGGGGATCATCAAAAACACCCCACCATTTTTGGTGTTCTAGCCATTCTTTCTTTTCGATGGTTTTTTCTGCTCTCTGCTCAGCCGATTGTAGAGGGGAGCAGCCCGACAGGAAGATTATCATAAAAAAAACATTTAAAAGCAAGTATTTCATTGACCATCTTCCCTTTCAATAAAAACATCCATTTGTTCACCTACAAAGGGCAACTTTTCCGCATTCTCAAGCCTATATATGATTTGCAGAACCCGAGTATCTACACGTTGTCCAGCAGAAGCGAGATTTTTTTTAGGCCTTATAAACGGTTCAAAACGAACAAACTTTAGCATTGTTGGTGTTTTTGTGTTCATGCGTTTAATACCAATAGCACGAGAGTTTGGATTGACAAAGTTCGCGTTCTCTTGGCCGACTTCAACCCGCAGATGAAGCGTGCTGGTATCCCCAATAGAAATGAGGGGCTCGCTTAGCATGCCTGCTGCAGCAAATTCTCCTGGGCGTACATTTAAGAATAAAATTTCACCGTCAATGGGTGATTTTATTTTTAGCCTATCTTTCGTTATGATGGCTTGTTGCAGTAGTGCTTCCTTTTCGACAATGCGAGTTGACGCTAATTCACCTGCATATTTGCGTTGATTAAAATCATCCCGGGCCACAGCTCTGCTATCACCTATATTTTTTACAAGCTCAAATTGAGCTGCCGCATCTTTCAATTGAACTTTGCTTGAATCAAGGGCTGCTTTCAAAATATTAATTTGGGCATCAATATCTCGTTCATCAAGCGTAAAAAGAGGGGCGCCTTGTTTCACTTTATCACCAACGCTTACATGCACAATTCTTACTATCCCTGCTAATTCTGTTCCAAGACTAATCACTTCTGATTTCGGTTCGACAATGCCAATGCCAGCGACCGTATTTTTAAAAATGGTTGAGGGTGGATTGATGACAGGCTCTCTTATAGGATCCGCTTTACGATTTAAAACTGAAATAAGCGCAAAGCTAAAGCCAATAAGCGCAAAGAGAGGTAATTTCCAACTTCCTAATTTAACGAGTAGATTTTTACTTTTATTGCACAAATCGATAAATTTATTTGAATATTTTTTCATAAATTACTCCTGGTAAATAAAGTTTTGAGGCTTATGATCACCCATTAAGCGACCATCAGACATCTCAAGAATTCGATCAGCAAAATGATAAATGCGATTGTCATGGGTCACTATTAATACAGCGCGATTTTTATCTTTTGCAATATTGGTTAAAATTTCCATGACACCCTTTCCCGTTTTAGCATCAAGGGCAGCCGTAGGTTCATCACAAACAATAAAATTAGGGTGGTGTACAAGTGCGCGTGCAATTGCCACCCTTTGTTGTTGGCCTCCTGACAATTGACGAGGTAGCTTTTCTGTTTGTCCACTCATCCCGATTTGGTTAAGAATTTCTGTTGCCTGGCTTATTGCTTCTTGATGTGGAACATCAGCCGCAAAAAGGGGCATTGCCGCATTTTCTGCAGCAGTGAGGGCTGGCAAGAGATTATATTGTTGAAAGATAAAACCAATGTGTGTACGACGAAAAATAACCTTTTCTCCATCTGTCATTCGAGATAAGTCGTAACCTAATAGATTTATCACACCTGAAGTCGGAGAAAGAATACCTGAAATAATAGAAATGAGTGTGGTCTTCCCGCAGCCAGAAGGACCCACCAACATCGTAAGCTCGCCCATTCGGATGTCTGTAACAATGTCATGCAGAATACGTACATTTTCATCACCCACTTGAAAATCTTTATTTAAGTTCCTGATTGTGGCGGCAATTTCCATGTTTATCCTCTAAAAACAATAGCAGGGTCAAGTTTAAAGACCTTACGAAGACTGAAAAAAATTGAAAATAAAATAATAACGCTGATTATAAGAGCGGTTCCACCTATCACTTGCCAATGCAAAACAAATCCTTTAAGGGCAGGCGAGTCAGCAGTTAGTTTAAAAAATAATGCTGTAAATCCAATACCAAGACCGTATCCTGTCATACCCATAACACCTGCTTGGATAAGCACAATCTTCAACAATTGGCGGTTTGTAACACCGACAGCTTTCATAGCTGCAAATTGTTTTAGGTTTTCTACGACAAAAATATAAAAAGTTTGCGCAGTAATGGCAGCGCCAATAATAATACCCAGTATAATTGTAATACCAAAATTAATCGGAATACCTGTTCGTTCCAAAATATAATTGATACTGCGCCAGGCGAATTCATTCTGAGTTAAAACTTGTAATCCTGTATTTTTAGTAATTCTATTTTTTATTTCTTTTAAATCAACCCCACTTTTAGCTTTAACCAATATAAATGGCAATCTTGTTCGAGTAGGGGGAATAATTTCAAGAGCCGTGTCATACGAGACATACAATATTGGAAAAGTAAAAAATGTTGCGTTGGTATCACAAATGGCATTAACCAGCAATCGATTATCGTTTAATTCAATTTCCTTACCAATTTTTAGATCTTCGCCGGGCCAGGTAAACGCAAAGCCCGCTTTGTCTATCATTGCGGTTTGAGGGTGTTGAATGGCAGCTAAATCTCCCATGACAATTTTGTGACTAATGCCTACAAGTGAGACATTGTCGATCCCGATGAGTTGAACTTGCTGCGTCAGTCCATCAGGCATCCGAATAGTCGATAGTCCTTTGTAAAATGGAACAGCCCATTTAACACCCGCGATAGAGCGGACATTTACGAGCTCTATATCTCGCATTGGCTCAACTTCTTCAATGTAACGTACCCTTGGGTCCATAACCCAAAGATCAGCTTCTGTGACAGAATAAATAATTCCGGCTGTTCTTGCCATAAGCCCTATAAAAATAGAGACTTGTTGAGCCATCAGAAGCGTTGAAAATGTGACCCCAAAAATTAAACCTAAATATTTAGTCCGATCACCCAGCAATATTTTAATAGCTATAAAATTCATGAATATCCTGCAGGGTCTAATAGTCAACAGATGGATGCAATTAAAAAAATCTATGATATCACCGCAAGCTCACCAATGGTATACTCGATCTTATGCTATAAGAAGCCGAGTTATCATGGGAGGTGTCAAGATTCGATGCCAATTTTGACTTTGAAGGGGTCATTTATTCATGAATGATTAACACTCACATCTATCAAACTCCTGACAAACCCCGTCAAAATACTTGATTTGTATTTTTATTAATATTATCATGAAGCGGGCAAAATAAATTTGCTTTGCTTCACGTGACAACTATATTCTGTTTTATCGATAACAAAAGGAATCATTAAATGGCAAATTTCTTAGTAATTGCTGCTTCTAGCACTTTAGGGAAGTCAACTTGCCAACTTTTGCAAAAAGATGGCCATCGTGTTTATCAAACTTCACGCACTTCTGATAAAATTACCCCTGATTCTATTTTAGATGCTACAAATTTTGAAGCTGTGGATGCGGTATTCGCTCTTGCAAAGAAAAGTTTGGGCTATATTGATGGTGTTGTTAACTTTTCCGGCTCTCTTTTGTTAAAGCCAGCTTCTTCTACCAATCAAGAAGAGTATTATCAGATTATTCAAAGTTCACTTACCACATCTTTTGCAACAGTGAGAAGTGCTGCTAAACATATTGATAGAGGAGGCTCCGTTGTTCTCCTATCTTCCGCAGCTGATCTTACCCCAATTCCCCGGAGTCCAAATTATGAGCATAATATAAACTTGAAAGATAGGAGTTTACGTTATGCGTCCAAAAAGCAAGAAGAATCACAAAAAAGATAGAGCCTATTCGGCTGATTTCAAAGAGAATGCTATACAGCTTGCCCTGCGTTCTCCCTCAATTGAGGTCGTGGCAAGGGAACTGGGTATCCCCAAACCGACTTTGTATACTTGGGTTATTAATTTCAAAAAAGGGCAGGTTCCAATGCGCCAGGCGAAATCGGGCCAGCCTACGATGGAAAGTTTACAATCTAATGTGGTGTGCCTTATGGAAGAGAACAGGCAGCTTAATAAGACCATTGCTGTTCTGGCCGAGGAAAAAGCAATCCTAAAAAAAGCCGCGGCGTACTTTGCGAGAGAACTGAAGTGAAGTACGCCTTCATTAGTAAACATAAGCAAGAGTTTAGAATAGATCTCATGTGTGAAGTGCTGGCAGTAAGCCCTAGTGCCTATTATGAATCGCTTAACAGAATGCTTAGCCACAGAGAGCGTGATAACCAGACAATAGACAGCCAGATAGTGAAAATATACACCGATCATCGTGGTCGATATGGTGCTCCTAGGATCCATAAAGAACTAGAAGCTTTAGGTAAACAGATAAGCAAAAACAAAGTAGCTAGAAGAATGAAATGGCTGGAGTTAAGGGCCTTAGCCAAACGAAAATGGAAAGCGACGACGGGATTCACAGCATTCATTGCCGGTGGCTCCCAATCTTCTGAATAGAGATTTTAGCGCGAGCGCACCTAATCAGAAGTGGGTGACGGATATTACCTATGTTGCCACCAAAGAAGGTTGGATATATTTGGCAACGGTTATGGATCTTTATTCACGCGCTATCGTTGGCTGGAGTCTTCAGGATTGTCTAGAAAGCCCTTTGATAATAGAAGCACTAGAGATGGCTCTGTGGCGTAGAAAATTCCCCACAGGTGTTTTGGTGCACTCTGACAGAGGCAGTCAATATTGCTCTGACGTTTATCAAGCCTTATTAAAAAAACACAGACTAATTTGCAGTATGAGCCGAGCCGGAGAGTGTTGGGATAATGCTCCGATGGAGAGTTTTTACCACTCGTTAAAAACAGAATTAGTCCAGTTTTCCACAGGCTTTAAAAGCAAATCAGAAGCTGTAAAATTGATTGTTGAGTACATTTCGGAATACTATAACACAGTACGAAGACATTCGACTATTGATTACCAAACGCCATTTGTGTTTGAATTAGTGAATCGGTGCTCATAATGGTGAGTCCGGATCTTTGGGGTAAGATCAGGGTGAATAATAAATTTCTTTTTTAAACTCAATATTATCCTTTTTGATGACAATATCTTGAACTACGACGGGTTGATATCCTTTGAACACGGCATCTGGAGGCAACTCTAATTTATCAATGGTACATTTTACTACACGATCAATTATAATTTTGTGTTTTTTGCTTTTGGATTTCTTTTTCTTCTTCTTTCTTGTCTTTCGTTCTTTTTCAGATGAAATATCTTTTTTAGCCGCCTGTGGGTTAATAATGGGTTTTCCTTGTTCACCTTTTAACCGATTGTTTTCATCTTTAAGCTTCTGATTTTTTTCTTTCAAGTCCTTATTTTCTATAGATAAAGCTTCAATAATATTAAGCAGTTTAATAATAATTGTTTTTAGATGGGGGTCTGAAACTTTGTCCACATCAATGTTTATTTCTTCAAAAGCCTTCTTTATATCCACTCGATTTTTCTCTAAAAAAATGATTCACTTGCGTAATTTTGATCTCATTATTTTAGAAAAGCAATAGATATTTTAAGAAAATTTATTTTTTAGTTAACTTAGCGTTGTTCATTTGAATTGGAAAGAACGTTAATAATGGTTTTTTCTGAGTTCATCATCTTAATCTTTCAGAAGATACAAAGCCGATGGTACAGCCATTTACCATGAGTTTTGGAGAGGATACTATTTTCCCACTGTAAAAAATTTGATTTTTTGCTATTCCTTAAGGTGGGAAATATAAATAGAAAAACATGTTAAAAGTGGCCTTAAGTGGGAAATTAATTGTAAAATTGGCGGCGTTTAATTCTTAAAAAGGTAGTACTTGGTGCGAAATGTCGGTTGATGGAACGAATACCGCCTTAACGAAGGTCATCAAACAGACCAAAATGATGATTCGCAAAACCTTTAAAGCTTAATAATCGAAAAAGCCGATCGGAACGTTTTTTGTGCACCATTATCCAATTTCAGCTTTAAACTTCTTCTCTAATATCCAAATCTTATGTACCAAAAATTGTATTATTCATAATTCTCACCATACTAATAAAGTTTATTGCAATAATCCCACCTAGGATATGCGTGGCACCTTTTCCAACGCCGCCTTGTTGGCCACCCTGCCCTGCTGATTTGGATAAAATAAACCACTCTTTTACAAACGACAAGAACCCTACAAATTGAATGTATAGCACCAAAGTATTCGCCATAGCAGCCCATTGTTGCCCAAAACTATCAGCCGGCAGATAACCTAATATCTCTGAACCATAGCCTACATTTCTATAGTTAACACCACCAGAAGAACCAAAAATAGAATCACTCGCCCCAAAAAGAGAAGCCG
This sequence comes from Pseudomonadota bacterium, assembly GCA_018062345.1. Taxonomy (GTDB): domain Bacteria; phylum Pseudomonadota; class Alphaproteobacteria; order Paracaedibacterales; family CAITNM01; genus CAITNM01. The sequence continues at coordinate 8,139 of JAGOSL010000021.1, forward strand.
TTAATGCATCGGTGGAACTGGGTAAATAAATTAAGACAGCCCCTACTGCGAGCTTTATCAGGGGACCGCCTAATTCGCCCGGTTGAGCCTGCATCGACATATTGCCAAATTTTTTTAGTTTCGTGAGGGCGTTAATCATCATCCAAACACCACTCATATAGGAGATAATCAGTACCATTGTTGTTAAAGGAACGATTATCCTGCTGACATTGTTTAAAATGGTTTGTATGTCTGCGGCATATGCATTTTCAGAAACGAAATAAAGCAAGCATCCTAAGTAGGTCCAGAGCCGCGAGTTAAGGCTAATGGAAAGCAATGCCCGAACTCGTGAGAACAACGCTATTTGGCGCATCAATAACAAGGATCTTGCCATAACTCCCAATTGAATCTCCTTCGGCCACGGTTACTATCTGACCTTTAGTGGATTTAAGCCACGCCCGCCCGGGTACCACAGCATGAACCTTATATTCTGGTTCTGCAATGACTGCTCGGCTTTGCATTTCTGCAGAGTCTTGTTTTGCCTTCGACAAAAAAACTGTATTTGTATCTAGTTCTTTTTCTTTCACGATTTCCTTCACTTCTGCCATTGCGCCTTTTACAGTACCCACATCTTTAGATAATGTAGAATGGATGTTTATGAGGGCTAACAAGCGATTGTTTATAGTGTTGATGGAATCATTAAGTTTATTTAAATTATCCGATACTTCTCGACTATAAGCATCTAAATATTTGATTTGGCCTAAAATAGAATTGATTTGATTATTCAATTTATCAAGCTCATCAAAATTAGCTATTTTAGATTCTTCTAACAAGCTATTTTTTTCTGCTTCAGGTGCTTTTAATACTGTTGGAATAATAACGGCGGGCAAAGACACAGACGTTGGCACAGAAACGCTTACTGAGGTTGTTTCAGCAAGAGCCTGTGTAGATGCAGTCGCTACTGATGGCCTAACATTCGAAAAGGCTCCTGTAAATTCATCGGGTTGTTTTTCAATGTCCTCAGATTTTTCGGCTACATTTTTAGGCATATGCCCTGGGTTTGGGGTTAGGACAGGCGTGGATTTCATTGTTAATGTCACTGTCTTAAGCTGATTTGTAGAATCTAAAAGCTTAACGCTATAGACCCTACATCCGATGATAAACAGTACAATGGCAACACTGGTAAAAATAAAGCTAATAATTTTTTTATTAAATCTCTTTGTCGTTATCGTTTTCAGGGGATGACTTTGTGTTTCGCCTTCCCCAAAGTCAAAGCCTTCATCAAAAGGTTCATCAACTTGCCAAGTATCAGGCGATTTATTTTCATCACTCATAACTGTCAACCCCTAAATTTACCTATTATGTGGCTGTAACGTTGGACAAAACCAATAAACCTATCCCAATCCCAGCTTTAGACCTTATGATATTGGATGTTACAAAAAAAGTCGAGTTGCATCCTCAAATTTTTTGTCCACTTCATTTAAGGCGGGAAGCACTTCTTTTCTACCACTTAATATTGAGGCCTAATCATTGTTGTTGCACCTACCACACCATCCCTATATAGTTTGTGCTATTTCTGCGGAAGTAATGACATTGACATAGCAGTTCATAAACGATGAAACAAACAATGTGCCATATTGTAATAGATAATGGTGTCCATCATCGGATTTTTAACTTTAATAGAAGCCTTATCAAACAGAGAGCACTATAAACCGTAGCCTCTCTGTTGATTGCTAAGGTCTATCATTTTATTTTACCGTTGGCTAGCTTAATGCTTTTTGGATAACTTTTCATGTGTAAATCGAAACATTCTGTGATGCTGAAAGCCTCAAACAACCCTATCCATTGACTTGCAAACATTAGAGCTCTTCATTCAAGCTAAAAAAACATCTAGCAAACTCGAGGAAAAAAGATTAATATTTTTGATTTGAGATATTGACAAGCAGAACGCTATCTTTCTAAATTTGAAGCGATGCTTTTTAACACCCTAAGCCATCGTATTGATCTATAAAATCCTGCCAAGCACCCTCAAAAAAAACATTCCATCCTGTCTTCAGATAAGCCGAAGCGCGAAGGCTTCCTTTGTGATTTAACGTATAAATATAATCGCTCACCACATTGTAATCACGTGCAAATTCAACATCCCCATTGGCTCTAAAAAATTGCATGGCATATTCCTTATCAAAGCACTTATCATATTGCATGTGTAAAAAGCGTTTAGCAACTGATGCAGGATTGCCATAATATGGGCTAAAAAAGGGTAATTGTTCTCTATGGTTAATGGCCAAAAGATATAAAGCCGTTGTATTCATCTCTATTACTCCTAAAAATTAAATCTACCTAATCAATCAAAATCAAGCTTTTTTGCAATCCTTTTTTTCAAAGCGGCTACAAAACGAAAATAAGCCTTAAACCGCTCTGGAAATGGCTTATGGTGACATAAACGCGCTAAATTATCAATTTTAGCCTTAGCTTCTCTGAATGTCATAATCCGTGGATTTTTAGCTTTGAATCCCGGAAAAACATACAAGTATTCAGGCGCATCACTGTACTGATTAACAAAGGCATGCCAATCGCCCTCAAAAAAAAGTGTCCAAGCATTTTTAGATATCTCATAACGCATGGCCTTTAAACACCCTTGATGATCGAGGCTATAGTAAAATTCTGCCTCTACCGCAAAATTGGTTACAAACTCCAATCCAAAAGAAGCGCGTAAAAAGCGGCCCGCACAACCCCCTGCAACAAAAGGATAGTGATGCATCAACAAAAAACGGCTTGCAGCCTGTTTGATTGATTCTGAGCGATTGTTGTATAGAAAAATACGGTGATTATCAATATTGGTAGAAAGCTCATACAATGTTCCACGCACTTTAGGTGGGTTTGCAAAAACACTATTATACGCGATTAAATCTATAGACGATATCATTTTTCAATCCCCTCTTTTAAAGTATTAATCTGGCTTTCAATAAAATGTGCATTGGCTCGCAAACGTTCCGGTTCTTTAAACATCAATGCTTGAATTCTTAAAGTTGCGGCCAAAAGTTTTGCCTCTCGAAGCGTTAAAAAGCACTCCTCTGGATCGGTGCTGCAAAGCTTAAAACTGTAAAGTAGATCGCTCGTGGTTGCAAATTGATTGACGAATAACAACCAATAGCCTTGATATAAAATACGCCATCGGCAAGATAAAAAATCATAAAATTTCGCTATTAATCCGCCAGAAGGGTTTAAAATATATTGACGACTGTTGGCGGCAGTGATTTTTTTAATGCTGGGTTCAGCACTAAAATGTAAATCCGTATTGGCCTCGAAAAAATGTGTTGCTTGCAGCGCGTTATTCAATCGATAATGTCGCACCTTAAAAAAGCGATTGGCTGCATCTTCCTCATCCTCAGACCCGGGACTCTGAAAGTAAAGCTGACCTTCAAACAAAGGTAATATGTAGATGGTTTTATAATGCATGTCATCCTCCGACAAATAACGCTAAAAGCCATTGTTGCTAAGCGTTCAAATTTTTTCAGATCTCAATCCCGCTCTATCAGACGCCTTAATTTATTTAAGGCTCTCATCTCAATTTGACTAATCCACTGCTTCGTCACACCCAAATTCTGACTGATTTCTCTTAAGGTTTTAGGTTCTACCTCTAGCCCAAAGCGCATCCTTAAAATAAGACTTTCGCGAGGCTTCAACTGAGCTAAAAGCTGATGAATGGTTTTATGCGTACAAAGCGTCATTGCGGCTTCCAGTGGTGAAGGCGTATTTTGATCTGGAAGACTATCCACTATAGAAAAGATCTCGTCTTCTGAATCGGTGACTTTTTCTATAGAAAGCGTATCTTTTGAAGCTTCTAGAAGACCCTGCACTTTGGGAAGCGAAAACCCCAGACGGTCGGCCAGTTCTTGAGCAGTCGGTTTTTGTCTCTTTTCTTCTAAGAGTTGACGCTCTACACGATTTAAATGATAGATCGCTTCTAGCTGATGCCTCGGTAAGCGAATATTGCGTCCTTGATCTGCGATGGCTTGGGTAATCGCTTGGCGGATCCAAGTCGTGGCATAGGTAGAAAACTTATAACCCAAGCGATATTCAAAGCGATCAACGGCTTTGATTAAACCCAAATTGCCTGATTGAATGAGATCGGAAAATGAAAGACCCCTCCCTCTATAAGATCGCGCAATTGGTAGCACTAAACGCAGATTGGCTTCAATCATAGCCCCTTTAGCCTGACCTAACTTAGCCTCTGCCTTGCCAAGACGCTCATTAAGCAGTTTAATCTCTGAGTGTTTCAAACCTGTGGATTTTTCCAAAGTGATTAAGCTTTGGTGCAAATCAGCCATCTTAGGGTAATGTTTGACTTCAATGTGGGATTCTAATTCAAGCGCTGTTTGATGATTTTCAAAAGAATGCTTAAAGATTTCAGAGGATATTTTCTTAGGCTTGCCAAGACGCATCATAGCTTCCTCTATCGTGCTAATCTCTTCGCAAAGCGTCTTTAAAGGGTGGCTTAAAAGCGCTAAGGCACGCGGTGTCCATTTAAAGCAGGCCAAACCTTGTCCCAGATTTTGGATAGCAGTCATCCGGGCTGAATCTGGCAAACTCTCTTTAGACGACAAAGCCCATTCTGCCTTGCGCTTTAAGTGCAATAAAGTATTAAAGCAGGCTGCAATTTCTTGAGGGTTAGATGCTACACGCAAATCATTTTCTAAAGACGCTGATGTAGGCGTTTTGTTGGGGTTTAAATGTGCTAGCCCATAGATTAGTGTATGAATCTTACGACGACCCTTTTGAACGGCTTTAAACGCTTTCAAGACTGGCTCTATTGACGCAGGATAAGCGGCAACACTAAAGAGTATTTCTCTACTGCTTTCTTCTAGGCGCTTTGCAAGATTGATTTCCTGTTCGCTATTCAGTAACTCAAAGGCTCTTGCTTCACGCATATATAACGTCAGCGGATCTTGAGTTCTTGCTTCCTGATCCGTTAAATAGATGGACGCTGTGAGTTCGCTCTTCTGGTTTAAATAAGTTGATACCGGTTCTTCAATCATAAAATCACCCCTTTGGTTTTTAGTGGTCGTGCACCCTCCCCCCAATCTTCTGGGTTATCCATTGATAGGGGGGCAGATTTATTTGCCTATTTGTGTTGCGCTTTGTCGCAATCTGAATTGCACGATTGGCTGTATTCCCGCATAGCCTCGCTGCATTGCCTTACGCATTGAATGGCTTCGTCTAAATGCGCGTCTAGCACGCGGAAGCAATCCTCGAGCTTGGTGATGGGATAATTTTCCAAAGGGATGTGCCGCAACAGCTCTACAATGGCTTTTGAGCCAAAAATCGAAAGCTCTAATATGCGGTAGTGATTGCTTAAAGATAAGGAATTGTGTAATCTAGCGTTAGCCATGACCTTCTCCAGTAGTTGGTTGTGGTTAGGCGACTGCAAGTGGTTCAAACACTTGTAATCTCCGGTAATGGGGATGCATTGCATTCCCATTGCTTAAGCTTTAATTTAAAAGCTTAGTCTTATTATACTCAATAATGCTGTAAAAATCAATGATTTTTAGGCTATTTTCGAAAAATATATTTCTTTTTGCATAAGATTTTAGCCTTAAAAAAATGTACCGTTATCTAGCCCGTTTTTATTAAAATTACACAATGCCAATAGAAAATATCAAGATGTTTATCAAAAATGCATTTTGAAAAAATGATGCACATTACTTAATACCCATTTTAAACTGTTATTAACTGCTGTCTCAGGGCCACCAGTTACTGAGTGTGATTAGCGACAATAATAATGACCGAACAACGACAATTATAATT
>JAGOSL010000010.1 GCA_018062345.1 Pseudomonadota bacterium
AGCATCGATTTGTATTCAACCCATGTGCCAACTTCGTTCGCTGACTCCATCCGTATTGGTGCAGCAACCGGTATTAATACGGCAAGCATAACAACCCCATCGTTGATGATGCACATGGCGGCAAGCAATGCCATTTTGCAATTGACCGATCGCCAGGGTAAGATGAATGCACGTGAGGTGCTAGACAAAACTTATAAAGCTTACAAAGTTTTAAGAGGTGTTAGATCTGCAACAACCACTGGCGCTTCATCTACCACTTCAGGAAGGATAACGGCGACAGAAGCGCTTATCAAAGGGTTTAAAGAGACGTATGGACTTGATGAAGAAGAAAAAAATTCTGATGCAAAATCTTCCTCCAGCAGTGCCACCACCGGCGGCCCTATGGGTGATCCTGATGATGAAGAGGGGAAAAAGAAATCAGGGGAGAAGCAATATGAAATACCAGAATCTCAAGAAGGTCTCCAAAAATTTATCGAAGAAGCAGAAAGAGCTGGTTCAGGATTAAAATCAGACCCTTTCCACAGAGCAAGTACTTTTGGTGGTCAACCTCAGGCTCAAATTGAAGTGCAAAAGATTGTAGGTGGAGATGGACAATCCTACGTTCGCTTAACTCAGCAAGCAACTCTTAATGATCTTGAAGGTTATTTTGAATACTTAGTGAATAGTGAAGGTCAAATAACCCATCAATTGTTTAAGGTGAAGTGATGTTTGAAGAAGTCAAAGAACTTAGAAAAATTAATATTGATTTTCTAAAATCATACAAACCAAGCTATAGAGCGTTACTTAACTTGTACCGTATTAAGCTTTTAAATTCTGATGTTGTAAAAGACTACTTGGCATTTTTATTAGAGTTAAACAAAGAGCAGGAAGATATTGTTATTGCTGTTCTAATATCAGAAAATGAAAAATCTTTTGAATATTATCTTGAGAGATTAGAAAGCCAAGAACAAAGCCATGCAAAACATGAATCTATTTGGTTAATATTGAAATGGCTTCAAACGAAATCACTTCTACCCAGAGGATTTGACCTAGTGGAATTATGCAATGATTTGGTTGTGTATTTTCAATTTCCTGAATTAGAAAAAAAAGTATTATACAAATCCCTTAGTGACTGGCGCCTTCTAGAGCGAGAAATTTTGACTTATTTAGACGAGCATCATAATTGAGTATTTTTCTATTTTTTTTCTTCCTAGGGTGGCTGTTGTGCCACCCATTTTTGTATGTTGACCTGCCTTATCAAACCGCAGTGATGCCACCAACATTGGTATGGACCTCACGCTTAGTTCAACAATGGGTAGCATGAACCTGGGCTCTACCACCATGGGGTTCAATTACAAGACTGGTGATAGCGGTCGGAGCATCGATTTGTATTCAACCCATGTGCCAACCTCTTTTTCTGATTCCATCCGTATTGGTGCAGCAACCGGTATTAATACGGCAAGCATAACAACCCCATCGCTGATGATGCACATGGCGGCAAGCAATGCCATTTTGCAATTGACCGATCGCCAGGGTAAGATGAACGTGGGCACGGTGCTAGACAAAGCTTATAAAGCTTACAAAGTTTTAAGAGGTGTTAGATCTGCAACAACCACTGGCGCTTCATCTACCACTTCAGGAAGGATAACGGCGACAGAAGCGCTTATCAAAGGGTTTAAAGAGACGTATGGACTTGATGAAGAAGAAAAAAATTCTGATGCAAAATCTTCCTCCAGCGACACTAACACTGGTGGTGGTATGGGTGAGGATCCGAAGGATGAAGAGGAAAAAAAGAAGGGGTACAAGAAAAGTAATTTTGAAAAAGGTGACAAAATCGATATTGAAAGATTTTCAAACCGCATTTCTCAGTCTGGAGGTCCAAAACTCGAAGATCCTAAAACAGGAGAATATCTTGTAAAGGATTTCGCAGCTAATTCAGGAAGGGAACATGGAGGTAGCTATTGGAAGTTATGCAACAGGCAAGGAGAAAGGATAGCCACTTTTGCAGAAGATGGAACATTCTTAAGAAAATAAATAAGTTTTACTTTATACCAACATATGCAGGCTTGATTTTTTAGAAAGGTAGGAAAAAGTGTTATTAGAAGAAAATACTCAAGAATTTTTAAATAATACATTTCCATGTCTTAATACTCCTATACTTTTTGAAGAAGAAAAAATGCATATGTTGAAAAAAAATTATGATACTGCATTTATATCAGCTTTTAATCATTGGTTAACAGCTGAAGAATGCGACCAAGTGACTATGTGTTTTTCTGCATTCAAAGAAAATAATGATTCCTCTTATTTAGAAAGAGAAAAAAGATTTTTAGAATTTTATGAGGCATTATTTTCTATGGGGGTATATTTTTGGGAGGAAAACAAGAATTTTACAAAAGTATATTTCAATAAATTTAATTCAAAAAAGGAATATCTTGATGCTTGCTCTAACTCCGTACGAGAAAAGAAATTTTTAAATATATGTGTACCTAAACTCCAAACTGTGATTTGTGGAGGTTTCGACTTAACTCAAAAGATTTTAATGAGGAAAGGAAAAGGAGATAATGGTCTAGAAAAAATAGTTGAGGATAAGGGTTTGTACATGTTGCAGTAAATATTAATGTTGGCAAAAATTAAAGAATAAAAAGAACAGGAAGGGGTTTAATTATAAGACTGGTGATAGCGGTCGGAGCATCGATTTGTATTCAACCCATGTGCCAACTTCGTTCGCTGATTCCATCCGTATTGGTGCAGCAACCGGTATTAATACGGCAAGCATAACAACCCCATCGTTGATGATGCACATGGTCTTAAATAACAGAAAGCATTGTTCTAAGACTCTTGTCGCAAAAAATAAAATAAAGTAGTCTTGAGTTTCCCAGGAGAGGTGGCCGAGCGGTTGAAGGCGCACGATTGGAATTCGTGTATGCGCGAAAGCGTATCGAGGGTTCGAATCCCTTCCTCTCCGCCATTCAAAAGGAAATTTCCGTGAAAAATCTTATCAAACTTCTTATTTTTATAAACATATTTGCAAATATCTCCGCGGCCAGTGAAAGCCTTTCATCGGAAGCATTAGGAAGACGATATGTTGCTTTTATGCAAAGTCTGGGAGAAGAGGGTGCAACCACTTATGAATCTCAAGCTCCAGAAATTTTTGCGGAACAAGTTTCAAAAATTGTGAATGATAGACAAATTATTACCACTCGCACTGAATTGCTTGCACAATTACAAAGCGCCCGAGAAATAGCTTATCCTTGCACTTTTACAATTCAAAAAATATTCTGCGATGTAGCCAAAAAAGCCTGCACTATCCATTTCACTTGGAATTCTGAAAAACTGGGATTACACAAAACAGTTGTTTCCTTGAATTTTGACGAAAATAATTTAATTACAGAAATTGATGAAGTCTATAATGCTGCGGGAATACACTTAATTAATCCTAAAAAACCTATAGCAGAATTAGCAACAGCATATAATGAATTTCAACATAGTTACGGGCAATCAGAAGAGAAGGATTATCCTGCAGTTATAGAAAAATTATTCAGTCCTGGGTTTGAAAAAACTGCGAACACCCAAAGATTGGTTAATGGTAGAGATAATTTAGAGCCTCAACTTAGCAGCGTTAGGGCAGCGGCTGAAGGTTGGAATATTCTAGTAAAGGAAATGATTCCTTCTGCAGATAATAAAAAATGCATCATTTCCTACTCACTCGTTTCAAAAAAACTGGGTACTTTTGACATAATTGCTATTTTAACTTCTTCTGATGGAGCCCACATTGATTCAGTTACAGAAGTTTACTCAGTCATAGAAAACGCAAAAGCTTAAAAATTGTTGACAATATTAGTCGATAGGTAGATACATTTTGTATCAGGCTTGAAAAAGATAAGGATGACTTTTTATGAATAAGCTTTTATATCTTGTGCCGTTTGCACTAATCGGTGGGTATTTTTTCATGAATTCATCTAAAACAAATGTTCCTAAAGTTAACCAAGCAAGGCTTATCTTATCTGATCTGCGTGGAGGTGATTTTGCCCATGCAGGGGATAAAGAAGCCATCGACATGGTCTTGGCAAAAATACACCAAGATTTCCCCGAGGTTTTAAGCGGAAACTGCCTAGATGTTGGATGTGGGTTTGGTGGAACAGCCGAGTATCTTGCAAAAAATGGATTCGAACATGTCTTTGGTGTGGATATTGATCCAGCCGTTATCGAGTATGCAAAAGCAAAATATAGAGGAGTTGAGTTTATAACAGCTGATGCAACTTCCCTAAGCATGAAATTTGAAAAAAACTTTATCTCTTTTGCTTGCTTCTTTAATGTTCTATACGCAATAGAGAATAAAGTTTTAGTACTTAAGCAGCTAGCTAAGGTTTCTAAGCCTGGCGCAGTTCTTATGATTTTCGATTATTGCATCACTGATAACAACGAACCCCTTCTTGATTTGGCTGGTAAACCCATGCGGCCGATTGAAACAAGAAAAATTAAACGTCAATTGTATGAATCAGGTTGGGAAGTTCTAGAAATACGTGACCTTAGCGGAGCTTTTTTAAGGTGGTATGAACAATTACTTCAAAAATTGGAAGATAAAAAGCAAGGTATAAAAGAACATTTCCTAGAGCAAGATATTGCAAAATTTTCTGCAACTTACCTTCACATATTGCACCAGTTACGCAACAAGTCTTTGGGTGGAATCATGATTTATGCAAAACGTGTGTAATTTGTATGCAGATTGATTTTAAAATCATTGACCATTCTTCAAAAGACTATGAATCAGTTGTGGCTTTGCGCCAAGAAATTCTGCGTACTCCATTGGGGTTGGTCTTTACAAAAGAAGAACTTGAGCGAGAAAAAAATAACATCCAAGTAGCAGGCTTTATAGAAAACGAAGTTGTTGTAACAGCCAGTTTGGCCAAAGAGCAGCCTTCTTATCGAATGAGATTAGTGGCCGTGAAGGAAAACCTGCAAGGATTGGGTGTGGGGTCAAAATTACTAGATTTTTGTGAAAACTACGCTAGAAAAGCAGGAGCGTCTTCCATTTATTGCCATGCACGCAATCATGCGGTTTCTTTTTATACAAAAAAAGGATACCTTCCTGAAGGGCAGGACTTTACAGAGGTTGGTATCATGCATATCAGAATGCGAAAAAAATTATCTGAATGTCTCAATTAAAGATCCATTTTTAAGTTCAACAAAACGATCCATAGATTTTGCCAAGCCATGATTGTGTGTTGCAATAATTGCAGCAATTCCTTCGGCCTTAATTATATTGACTAGCATTTGAAAAACTTCTGCAGAAGTGGTTGGGTCCAAATTTCCAGTAGGCTCATCAGCAAGAAGGATTTTTGGATTGTTTGCCAGCGCTCTGGCAATAGCTACGCGTTGCTGCTCGCCACCAGATAGCTGCTTTGGGCGATGCTCTAAGCGATGTCGCAACCCTAAACCTTCCAACAAGTCAATAGCTCTTTTCTTTGCAGCCCTACTATCAACACCAGCAATTAACTGTGGCAACATAACGTTTTCTAGGGCGCTAAACTCAGGCAATAAATGGTGAAACTGATAAACAAACCCATAAGTGTGACGCCGTAAAATTGTGCGCTGCTCGTCATTCATTGCTTTGGTTGACCTTCCCAAAATCTGAATATCGCCAGCCTGAAGTTGCTCTAACAAGCCAACAAGCTGCAAAAACGTTGTTTTCCCGGCACCGCTGTTTCCTACCAATGCAACAATTTGCCCGGCATCAATATTCAAAGAGCAGTCATTAAAAATACTTAAAGTGTTATCACCTTGCGTATAAAAGTGCGAAATATTCAAAATTGAGAGCATATGTTAAAAAAAATGATACTTCTACATTGACTATTTGTACAAATTTTAGTATATGTCAACCGTGCAAGAAGCAGAAAATAATAAATATCAGGAAGAGGTTTTAAAGTGTTTAAAAATGACTATTTTAAACAAAAAAAAATTGAGAATAACAATCAAGTAAATAACCCTCTAAATGGTTTATTTGAGAACATTTTTTTTGTGTATGTCTTTTTATTGGCAATTTTTAATTCTGCATTTGCAGGAGATGAAGAGATTACAGACCAGTCAATAAGAAGAAGTAGGCTTGAAGATAGAGCTGATATAGCTAGAAAATTACTTAAAAAATGTAGTGCACTTCAATCGCGCGTATCAGATCTCGAGAGTCGTTCAGAAAATACTGTTATTAATGTTGGTGAAATCACAAAAACAATGCTAGAACGCGTTGGAAAGGGTTTGACCGAAGGTGGTCCTTTTGATAGCCCCGTAAAAAAAGCCAATAGAGGTCAGCCAGGAACTCCGGGGAATGCTAATATACTTCGGGAAATCCAAAAAATTACCATTGAAATTGATTCTGCAGATAAAAGACCAGTGGAAGTAATTGAAAATGTTCGCGCTGAGGTTGTAAGTCAACTCGCTTTAGTATTTACGCAATATGTGGAGAGAAAGCAAAAATCAGGGAGTACCGACGAAGGTTTGTCTTTAGTCGTAAGAAATGGTGACTCTCCAGTGAGAACTCTGGAGGTGAGTGTTGATTCTATAGTTCATGCTTTCCGTTTAGCTGCAGCCAGAGTACTTGATCCAAATCTCGCTCAACTATTAATAGACTGTCAATTGCAAGTTGTTCTTCCTACTATTCATCAGCCAGCTCCACAAATGCTAGATCTAAAAAAAGAAGGCGCTAGATACGTTCAAAAAATTAAGAAAGCTATTCAGAATGAAGGCGATTTGTATGATTTAGTGCAGCAGTATAGGCCTGATTATGCTGTGCCTAATAACCCTGAAGATGATGCTATGCCTAATAGGCGTGATAAGCACGCTATGCTTATACTGATGCTAGGCCACAATATCGAATCAGTCGCTACTGGCTTTCAGGCATCTAGAGATGCAACTACTATGATTGAAATGGGGGAAGAGTTAAGGGATAATTTTTACGATGCAGCGCTTTTAACTTTTATTCATTACATAAGCGGTAACACTAATAAAAGACAAGTAAGGGAAATTATTGCATTAACAAATGGTGGGCGAGGGCAAAGCATTTCTGAACAAAGCCTATACTTGCTTAATCAAGAGCTTACTCAAATTTTTTACCCTCGAAGAGAGTCTGGTTCCCTTACAGTTACTCGTTATGAATTTGGCAGGCCAAGTAGCAACGTTTCAGGAGCTCGAGCTCCAAACACCATACTAGCAACTTCAATGGATGTTCTAGGTTTTGTATTTGGAAACTGTCTGGCGCCAGCCCGTCAAAATTTATTAACAGACGGAGGTAATCATTCAGCTAGAAGCAGTTCAACTCCTGCAATAGAAGATTCAAAAGAGGAAATCTAACTCAAATTTTGGCATTCTCTTGCTAAAATCTCACTCAGTTTTTTGACTTTTTCACCTTCCATGGCCGCCAAAATAAGGGCGGCCTTTCTTTTGTCCATTCGTTTTACTAGTTCTTTTAGGGTTGGCATTTCCATTAAATTTAAAATATTTGCGGCCGATTTAGGCTTCATCGAAACGTAAATTTTAACCAAATCATTCATTTGCTTATCATCTTTTTCTTTCAATGTGTCTAGCATTTTAAGTAAGTCTTTTTTTAACAAATCAAAATGCCTAAGCTTTTCGCCCAAAGAAATTTCTGCAGCTTTTAGTAGTAATGTTTGCTTTTCTAGCGCTTCCTCTTTGGCCTTTATTTCCTGGGAGCGTTTTGCAAGATCTTGAAAAAGTAATACTTCTTCTTGGCTGCTTTCTTCCAAAGAATCAAATTTGATTGTAGCCTCTTTATTCCCTTCCGTTATAGGAACAATGCTGTTCTGTGCAGTTGCGCATGCATGTAGTAATAAAGAGATAATAATAGCTGTCTTCATCTTTTTTATCCTTGGTTTCTCAAAGGCTCTGGCTGGTTAATATTTGAATCTTTAGGGTACCTAGCTATTACTCTTTGCACAAATAAATCGCGTGGGTCATTGTGGCGTGTTGGAGTTTTTGATTGAATCTCAACATTCTGACGTGCCTGCTTTTCAGATTGCTTCATGCTTACAAGTAGTGTTTGGCGCAAGTTTTTCTCAACCTCTCCGGCCTTTGCAATCAAATCATCAAGTCGATAGCTAATTCTATCTGCGTGCTCAATCAATAAGGTAATATCGGCGCTTATCGCATGTGCATTTGGAATGTATGTTTCTAAACCTTCCTTACCGGTTTCTGTGGCTTGTTTTAAAAAACTAATTGATTGGCTCGTATGGTTTAAAATTTTGTTCAATCGATCAATTGACGGGGTTAAAACCGTTGTTAAACTTTTTAATGACTTTAGTTTTTCACTGACTCGGTAACAAAAACCCACAGCTACTACTAACAAGAAAATAATGCTTATATCCATCCACATCATTGTGCCCCTCCATTTTTACCGAATAAAATATCGTTAATTTTTACTGCAACATGCCCATTTTTTTGACCTAATTTCCCCAAAAGCAACTGGTGATTTTGGCTAGATAGAAAAATAGGGCTATGAAGCGTAGAAGAAAGCGCTATATGCGATCCTTCCTTCCAGTTTAAAACGTCTTTTAATAAAAACTCTTCCGTAGGTAGGCTCGCTTCAAGTTTTACATCAGCTTCTCGTATGCGGCTGGCTAAATGATCTTCCCAAATATGATCGTAACCAAATTTTTCTCCCATAAAGTTTTGTAAAAGCAGATCGCGAACAGGCTCAACACTGGAATACGGAATAACTATTTCAAAATGCCCCCCCCGGTCTTCCATTTCAAGCTTGAACACAATTTTCATGACAACATTCTTTTCATGCACAACAACAGCAAACCTGGGATTTGTTTCCAACCTTTCGTGCTGAAAATCAACCGCGCATATAGGAGAGAAGGCTTTAGTAAAATCTGTTAAGACAACCTCAATAAGTCTTTCCACAAGGTTTCTCTCAAGTGTTGTGTAAGGGCGACTTTCCGCGCGAGTGCTTGCCTGGGCGCTTTTTTTTCCACCCAACAGCACATCGATAATTGAGTACGTAAGCTGGTTGTCAATCGTTATCAGTGCCGGAGTATCCCATTGTTTTGCTTTAAACACGCCAATCAGCGTGGGCAAGGGAATAGAATTTAAATAATCAGAAAAGCGCAATGAAGTAACACGGGAACAGCTAACATCCACATTATCAGAGGTGAAATTGCGCAGCGTCGTTGTCAGAAGCCTTACAAGGCGATCAAAGACAACATCCAAAATTGGCAGGCGCTCTGCATAAATTTTCTCTCCACTCAAAATTGCTGATAAACCACTATTGGGGGTGTTTTTCCCTGCTTTTTCTGATTCGAAGAGCTTATCAATGCTACTCTGAGAGATCCCATTTTCCGAAAAAATATCCAGAGTATTATCAAAAAGGGCATCTATATTGGTATCAACC
This sequence comes from Pseudomonadota bacterium, assembly GCA_018062345.1. GTDB lineage: Bacteria > Pseudomonadota > Alphaproteobacteria > Paracaedibacterales > CAITNM01 > CAITNM01. Next base: position 9,383 of record JAGOSL010000010.1, read on the forward strand.
CTATTAGTATCTTTTGACAGTGATGAATTTTTATTCTTTTTGTCGCTCATATATTCCTACTGAATAATAAAGTCTTTAAGGACTACACGATGAACTTTTATTGGTCTTACAACATTGTTAACACGAAGAAGTATCGCTTCACGCATGCGCTCAAGCCCAGGTCCTTCTAGATCGTTTATTGATTGATCACGTAAATATGACAACATCTGATCAAGAATAATGGGCATAAACTCCCTTATCTTTGGCTCATCTTGTTTATTATAAATTTGCAGAGCAAATGTAGACCTGAGAATATTACCTTTTGAGCTTATAGATCTGAGATTTACGACAATTTCAGGAATTGTCACATAGTAGTTAGTATCGTTAGCAGTCTCGCTATGATGTGAAAAATGATTATAAAAAAACCAACCAGAGATAGAAAAGGTTAAAAAAACACCAGCTATGGTACTTGAAAGCAACACTTTAGAGAGTTTTTTTTTCTTCCCAACGCTCACTTCAATGGTCTGTTTAGTCTGACTTTCTAGCCCTTTCTCAGTCCCTTCAATGTCTTTAGGTTCCTCTGTCATCTACCACTTCCAATTTATCTCTAATACTATGATCAAGAAATTTAATTAAAAATTTCTTAACATTTGTATTAAGTACCCTATAATAGAGAAAAATTTATCAATTATAGGAGAAATCGTTGATTACAAAGCTTGATAATATTGATTTGAAAATTTTACAAATTCTACAAAAGTCAGGTCGAATGACTAACGTAGATCTGGCAAAGCGTGTTGGTATATCAGCTCCACCTTGTTTGCGACGTTTAAAAAATTTAGAAGATGGCGGTATAATTCAGGGCTATCAAGCAAATATTAATCCAAAGTCTCTTAGCTACAACATTACCCTTTTTGCCTCAGTGGGCCTGAAGGAAAATAGTGAAGCTCAACTAGGTGCCTTTGAAAAAGCAATGCATAGCATAGATTTAGTGCGTGAATGCTATCGCATTAGCGGAGAAGATGATTTTTTGTTAAAGATAGTCGCGCAGGATTTTGAGCACTATCAAAACGTACTTTCAAAAACACTACTTAATTTAAGTAATGTCGAGAGGGTACAGACAACTATAGTAATGGGCAATGCTAAATCCGAGCCTGGTATTCCTGTGCCAGCATACGAAGAAGCGGCATAGCTAAAAGTACAATGCCCCCTGTTTTTTAGTAGCAGAGTTGATATTTTGCAAAAAAATTCAGGGGGGCTTTTTTATAAGATTATTTATTTGGGTAGTTATTCGTAGTTATTTTTGCTATTTTTTAAGTAATAACTAAAGAGAATATACCTTAATGTTTAATACACTGCATGATTGGTGTACACGTAGTCATTTGTACGGCCTAATATTGGGCAGATCATTGCATGGACAATTAAGGAACATTCACCAAGATAATTGGCCTTCTGTTGCAAAAAATACAAGAAATTTGAGTGCTGGATTCTATCAAGTCTGCACAATAACTTTGACTATTGCAGAAGTACTAAAAAATCTGTCTGACCCAAAAATGGATCAAACGACTGTATGCGTACATACTTTCGATTTTTTACGAGATTTACAAACCCTTGGGGACAACAACAGCAGACGTTTAGCGCGCCAATTCATTAGTCATTGGATAGAGAATAATAATCAGCGATCAAAAAAGCCATGGAGAAATCCCAGTTGGAATCTAGACATTCTAGGGTATCGTTTGTGTAATTGGCTTGGGTTTTTTGAATTTTTTGGAAATAGCGCTGATCAGCTTTTTAGAAAAAAGCTTATTTCTTCCATCAGCCATCAATATAACTTTGTTAAGCGGCGTTATCGTAGCCTTAAGGACCCCTTAAGTAAATTCCGAGCTTTAAAGGGGTTAATTTATGCAGGCTGCGCCTTACCCAGAGAGCAAAATCAGCTAGGAAACTGGATTGAAAGTTTACAGCAGTGTTTACAAGAACAGTTTGACGAAGACTTTAATCATCAATCGCGCCATCCGGGAACTGTAGTTCTATTACTGCGTGATTTAATTGATTTGCGCTTGATGCTACGTCTTTTTTACGCAGGAAAAATAGACTTTTTAAATGATTATATTGTACGGCTAGCTCCTATTGCCAGGCACTTCCGGCATGGTGATGGTTTACTCAGTTCTTTCACTGGAAATGCCACTCAACGATTAGAAGCATTTTGTTATCCAGTTCTAGGGGAAGGGCTCATTGATATGGCTTTATCGCTCGCTGATAACAAAGCTATAGTACCTGACCAGATTGCAATGGGATACGCTAAATGTTCAACTAAATCTGGATTTCTTTTAATTAATACACAACCAACCACTTCCTACATCAGTCTTTGTGAATGGTATTCGGATTCCACTGGTGTCTTAGATTTTGAGTGGATGGAAAGGGCGCAACGCATACTTACCAGATGTGATGTAAGCATATATGCGCACTCTTCAAAGCACTTCCTACATTATGGGTCGCAATCAAAACAGCCTATCAAGAATAAAATGATCCACGAAAAAGATTATGCATTTCTTTCCTCAAGCTATTTGATAAATAATAGTCCAGACAAATTAGATCCTTACGGGGTTGTCCTGCAGGCAAAACGAGATATATATATTTCCCAGCAAGGTGATATTAGAGGTGAAGACTTCTTCCAATTATCACAACCAGGGCAGGGACACATAAGATTTTTGGCCTCACCAGGGCTTGAGTGGCGCATTTTAGGCGATACAGAAAGTGCTTTTTTGTGTAAAAGAAATACCGATACAAAAACCCAAAAACACGAGCATGTAAAAAGATTCCTCTGTCAGGGGGCTACAAAACTATACACAGTAGATGTTTTAAATCAACATGCATTGTGCGTACCGTTTTATTTAAGTGCAAACCAACAAATTTCAATTAAGTGGGCTTTGTCACCTATTGATTTTTTACAAAAATAGGGTCATTCCCTTCGTGTAAAAAGCTTACATATGCAAGCATTTGTCCTTTCTCATTCACCCCAAATTCAATGAAATGCGGATCTGATCGTGACATGTTGCCATTAAATTCCCAGCCATTAATGGAAAATTCATCTCCATTCCAGTGCACTATATGACAAGACCTATCTTTTATTTTTAACAATAATCCTTTGCTATCCTTTTCAATTCTCATTTCTCCATACAGATCATTTTTATAAACACCTAAGTACGACTTGTCGTCTCTTTTCGGGGTGGGTTTTAAAAGCTTCTTGTTGGCTCGCTGAGAATGAATTTTTTTCAGGTAGGTGTTTTTTCTCTCTGCGTATTCTGCGCTCCAGTCACGTTCCTCAAGCCCTAAAAATGAATTTATAAAGAAATTGCGCAGTGCCTCAGGAAAAAGATTTACATTGAAATGACCAAGATTTGATAATATTCCGACAGCAAACCCTTGAGTAGGACACATAAACATTGTGCTGCGTTGTCCTGAGTATCCGCCATGATGCTCTAAAACTTGAATTGAGTTTTCTGAAGGGCCATAGTCATAAACAAACCAACCCATTCCATAACTTATGTTTCTCATAAGCTCAGGAGGAAACTGCAAATCCCGTGGCTTTACTTTTGTATGTTTTGCTACAGGCTGACGCATAGCTTGTATGTGATCTTCAGGAATAATTTCTACTCCATTAAGTTTTCCATTATTTAATTGGCATTGAAGCCAGATTCCAAGATCGTGCGCAGATGTGTTAATACCTGATGTTGAAGGATACACATAAATTAGCGGATCTAATCCTATGCAAACAGCGTTGCCTTCCAAATTCTTATCATGGCAAAGTGCTATGTTTGCCTCGCATCCAAAAATCTTCTTTATTTTGTTCCAAAGTGAGTTTTCTTGCTCGATAAGAGTGGCTCCTGCAGAGCTATCTTTCATTTCTAAGGTGGTATAAATATATTCATTTACCAACTCAGCGTATTTTTTCTGAGTAGCAGATTCTATAACTAGCCCCATAAAGCCAAACATTTGGTTGCTATAGCTGTAATCCTCTCGAAATCTTTGCTCGATAGGGATAAGATGGAATTTATCCATGATCTCCTCGGGTGAATACCCTGCTTTCATTAAGGTATCGCCTGAAAAGCTTTCAAATCCTACTCGATGCCCCATTAAGTCTGCTAAAGTAACCTTGTTTGTTATGTTGCTGTTAGAAAGCATGAATTTCGGAAGATGTGTCTTCGCTAGGTCATGAAGAGAGAAGAATTTTTTCTTCTCTAATATACCAGCAAGAGAAGCTGTGAAGTTTTTTGTAAGGGATGCTATTTGAAAAACTGTATGCTTATTGACAGGCTTGATTTTACCAACCTCTCTGGTGCCGAAGCCCTTGCATAATAACACTTTATCTTTCGTAATAACTACTACAGCCATGCCGGGAATAGCCCAAACTGGAAGATTTTTTTGAATGTAGCTCTCAAATTTTGGCAAGAACTGATTAATGCGTTCTTCTGTGGCCGAGAAAACAGAAAGGCCGAAACTCAAAACCAATAATACTGAACATCTAATCATAACGCCCCTCCAAAAACCCGCACTTAGTGCAAATTGGTAATTTGTTAACAATTTACTAGTACCCTTTAGTAAATGTAGCAAAAAGATTTACCATGGAGAAGTTATTATGGGGGTAATGTTCTTATTTATAATAGGAATATTTAGCATCGTCGGGCTCAGTCTTTATCAGTTTTCTGAACAAAGCAGATTTGAAATGGTCTCCGATTTGAAGAGTGGGGGCGTTTTTATCATTGATAAAAAAACTTCATCCCTGAATTACTGTGACAGTAAAACATGTTCTCTTGTGGGGGGAGGGTACCTTCCCAGCCAAATAATAAATAATCCTACAGCTTTAGCATCACTGCAAAATGCTATTATGGGGGCACCGGCTCCTGCCGCGGAGCTAAAGCCAGGTCAGGCTCCTGAAGGAATGCAAGCCAGCATTAATGCCGATGCAGATGAAGACGAGCAAGATGACGATGATGTTGAAGATGCCGACCACGAAGATGATTCTTCAGACGATGAATCAGAAAAAGAAACTCCAGAGGGATTTGATTTTTAAAAAGGGCAATCCAACAAAAATATTATAATTTGAATTATGGAAAATTATTGCGTGGGTTGATCTTTGCGGCATGCGTGAATCTGTGGAAAACTTCTGTGGATATCTCACATTGTGCTTGAGATGATCGCAAGGCTTTGCTTTAATTAACTAGAAAATTTATCAGCCACATATATGTTTGCCGTTTTACCCTTATTGTTCTGGGCTTGGTTGCATGAGAAAGCACCCGTTGAATTGAATACAGAAAACTCTTCTGAGAAAACGCAGGAAACTAAAAGAAAAAAAAGGACAGTCTCGAAAATGTCGTTTGACCAGGCGTTAGATATTATGCTTGATCATGGATTCCTGCCTCAGCTGCCTGCGATTGTTCTTGACGCACCTATTGTTAGTGTCCAAAAGTCAAAAGACTCTCACTTTCAAGGAATCGGCTTAGTAGACTCAGGGAAACCAATTGTCCTACATTTCTGGGCTACGTGGTGTGGACCCTGTAAGCGAGAATTGCCCTATTTTGCAAATTTTGTAGGCTCAGAGGATACACAAAGAGTTGCGGATGTATATACAATAAGCTCTGAAATTAAGAATAATGATGAAGATGTAGCTGAAAAAATTTGGAATTTTTACTCTCAGCATAATATTGTGGGGCTTAATGTTTGCTCAGATAATGGCGGAAAACTTGCTGCTGAATTAGGCGTGAGCGGTATCCCCGCTACTTTTATAGTTTCGCCTGATGGCCGCCTGCTAGGAAGATTTTTAGGGGTGACAGATTGGTCAAATTCTAGACTATTGGACGCATTAGTGACTTTTTTTCTTGAATTTAAAGCGTCCAGTAATTGAAGCCTTTGGGTGGTTGTTTCCTCCAAATAGCCTTCAAGTCAAAAATCCAACCCTGAGGTTTTAAAAATTTATTAAAGTCTACATCGCAGTATAAATCGTGAGCGACTGCCCCAATAACACCATCATATAGAGTGTCCACACTTAGTGTCGGAGTAAGATTATACCCAAAGAATCGACTGGCTTCTTGTGGGTCTGCGCAGTCGTCATGCACATCAATATGATGCCCCCTTTTTTTTAGCGCCTCAATCAAATCAACAACCTTTGTGTTTCTTAAATCAGGAACATTTTCTTTAAACGTTAATCCCAGCATCAACAAGCTCATAGGCCGCCCTACTCGCTGCGTAATTAAATCCGCCAACTCATTTGCCATAGATTCATTTGTACTTCGGCCTGCTAAAATCATCCTAGGATCATGACCCAAAGCTTTCGATGCTGTCGCCAAATAATACGGGTCCACACCGATACAATGCCCGCCCACAAGTCCAGGCAAGAATTTCAAAAAATTCCATTTAGTCGACGCCGCATCTAGTACGTCATATATAGAAATATTCATTTTAGAAAAAATTAAAGAAATTTCATTCATAAAAGCAATGTTGATATCGCGCTGGGTGTTTTCAATAACTTTTGCTGCCTCTGCTGCTTTAATTGACTTTGCTACAAAAATATTGTTCCCATTCATTTTTCCATAGATTTCTGCAAGCTTTTGCTCAACATCTAGAGTTTGTCCGGCAACTACTTTGGTGATCTTGTCGACTGTGTGAACTTTGTCACCTGGATTAATCCGTTCAGGCGAATACCCTAAAAAGAAATCTTCGCCTGCTCTAAGGCCTGATAATTTTTCTAATATGGGTCCACAAAAATCTTCAGTTACGCCTGGATAAACAGTGCTTTCAAAAACAATAATGTTTCCTTTTTTAATAATTTTTCCAAGCATTGTGGAAGCTTTTTCTAGGGGGGTAAGATCTGGTGCGTTACTGCTATCGACAGGGGTTGGAACGGTAACAATAAATATGTCAGCTCCGTGCATAATGCTTACATCATCAGAAACCTGCAAAGAGCTCTTTTTTAGAATGGCATCTTCTATTTCATGGGTTCTATCGTGTCCTGATATTAATTCCTCAATTCTATTTTTAGAAATATCATAACCAACGACTTTATAACTATTAGACAGAGCTACTGCCAAAGGTAGGCCTACATATCCAAGCCCAATAATTGCAATCTTAGTCTCCATAGTATTCTTTGTACCATTCAACAAAATATTTTAATCCTTCTTCTATATTGGTTTTGGGATCAAACCCAAAATTTTGGCGTGTCATTGCAATATCCGCTATTGTTTCTTTGACATCTCCTGGTTGCATAGGCAAAAATTCACGGGTGCCTTTCTTATTAAGGTGATTTTCTAAAACTTCTATAAAATGCATTAATTCTTCAGAGCGGTCGTTGCCTATATTGTATAAAGCATATGGAATTTCATTTCTTGGTGGGGTATTTAAGCACCCTAATATGCCACTTACAATATCATCAATGTAAGTAAAATTTCTACGCATTTGTCCGTTATTGTATACCGGAATATGTTGATCTTCTAAAATGGCTTTAGCAAAAATAAAAGCTGCCATATCAGGCCTTCCCCATGGCCCATATACTGTAAAAAAACGCAAACCGGTTGAAGGTATTTTAAAAAGATACGCATAAGCATGCGTCATTAATTCACAACATTTTTTAGTTGCTGCATATAAAGAGATAGGATTGTCTGTTGTATCATCAACTGAAAAAGGCATTTTTGTGTTTGATCCATAAACAGAGGAAGTACTTGCATAGACAAAATGCTTGAGTTGCTGCAATTTTTTTGATAATTCCAGCATATTTAAATGACCAGTTACATTTGAATCAATGTATGCATGCGGATTTTGCAACGAATACCTAACACCCGCCTGTGCGGCTAAATGAATGATATGCTCAATTTCGGGATGTTTTTCTGCTAAATCAATAATTGATTTTTCTGTAATATCTAGCTTGTAAAAGGTAAAATTAGAGTACCCTTGCAGTACTTTAAGGCGTGCTTGTTTAAGAGTTGGATCGTAATATTCATTAAGGTTATCGATTCCAATAACATAATGACCCTGCTTTAAGAGCGCAACACAAGTGTGAAACCCAATAAAACCCGCGCATCCCGTAACTAACAATGTCTAAGCTTTCTTATTTTTTCAGGTATATATTGTCATGAAAACCGCTTGTGATCAATGATTTTTAACTAGATCTACCCATCAAAATATCAGAGAAAATTCAGTTAAATTATTTCAAACTGTCTAAAAATCCTTGCAACATGTATGATGCTGCCATTTTATCAACAACTTCTCGTTGGCGTTTTCGAGATAGATCCGCCTCAATCATCGTGCGATGCACCGCTATGGTTGATAATCTTTCATCCCAAGCACAAAAGGGAATATCGCAAATTTTGATAAGCTTCTCAGCAAATTCTTCTACTTTTTTGCATTGAGGCCCTATCGTGCCGTTCATATTAATGGGCCAACCAATCACTACAGCAGCGATGCTTTCTTGTGTTACAAGTGCTTTGAATTGCTGAATCAGGTTTGCTTTAGATAAGACTTTTAACGGTGTTGAAATTGTCCAGGTTAAATCACAAAGACACAAACCGACTTGTTTTTCTCCATGGTCAATTCCTAAAAGTCTATTTTTGTTATTTTTTAAAGATTTTACATCTGTAGGTGTGAAAAATTCCAAAACAAACCTTATTGTTGGTGGATTGATTGTCTTGTTTCTTTTTTGCTGCCAAGGTGCTTTTGATTTCTAGATTTTGCTAACTGAACTTGCTTTTGGCGTTCGCTTACGCGAGCATAATGTTCAGTATTGTGGTTATTGTGGCAATGTGGACAGTGCACACCTTCTAAAAAGTACTCAGATGCTTTATCTTGATCGTTAATGGGCATACGGCAGCCAAAGCACATGTCATATGAACCAAGCTCGAGATCATGCTTTACAGCAACGCGCTGGTCAAAAACAAAGCACTCTCCTTCCCAAAGGCTTTTTTCTTTAGGAACTTCCTCAAGATATTTAAGAATACCGCCTTTTAAGTGATAGACTTCCTTAAATCCTATTGCCTTAAGATAAGATGTTGAGCGTTCACATCGAATACCTCCTGTGCAATACATTGCTATTGGCTTGTCCTTATGTTGCATGAGATTTTTCTTTGTGTAATCGATGAAATCTTTAAAGGTTGCCGTTTGAGGGTTTACAGCCCCTTTAAAAGAGCCAATCATTACTTCGTAGTCATTACGCGTATCTATAGTAATAACATCAGGACGAGAAATTAGTTGGTTCCAATCACTAGGTAGAACATAAGTTCCAACCATTTTAGTCGGGCTTGCTGCTTCCACTCCAAAAGTTACGATTTCTTTCTTTAGCTTTATTTTCAGTCGCATAAAAGGCATTGTTTGAGCTTTAGATTCTTTGTATTCAAGTTTTTGAAACGGCCCAACTGTTTTTAAATAGCTGACTACAGCATCTATTGCTGTTCTAGTTCCTGCAATTGTCCCGTTGATTCCCTCTTTTGCAAGTAACAAGGTTCCTTTAATGCCTTGAACTTCGCAAAATCCCTTCAAAGAGGGCCTTAATTCCTGATAACTGGGAAGGTCAACAAATTGGTATAGTGCAGCAACAACAATCATGACGCCTCTTGTGTTTTTTTAAGCAACCTCACTGCTGCATCTAGTTCACTTTGTGTGCAAAATCCAAGATGAACTGGGCTGCGCGGCTTAATATTCTGAGCGTTCCAATGGCTTTTATCACGCACAGTCCCAATGGTAACTTTTGTTGTTCCCACTAATCTTGAAATTTGAGCGTCGGTTAGGTCTGGGTAATATTTTATAAGCCATGAAATTGCATCTGGTCGTTCTTGACGTTTAGAAAGTGGCGTGTAGCGTGAGCGCTTTTTCCCCAATACGCTATCTGCTGAGATGGCTGTGGATATTTTTAAATCAGCTTCTTTGTCGGCTTCGCAACGATGTATTTCTTCTAAAGTTAGTTGAGCGGAAGCAATAGGATCAAATCCGACCATTCCGTGAGTTGTTTCACTATCAGCTAAATTTTGCACCTCAAGAACATGAAGGCCGCAAAAGGTAGCAATTTGCTTAAATGTTAAAGCTGTGTTTTCAATAAGCCAAACTGCGGTTGCTTTCGGCATCAATGGAGTAATCATAAAAATCTCTTATCTTAATTATTGGGTGTTGCCAGCTTAATGCTGTTTTTTACTTTTATAGCCCATTATAACAATAAGGACCAGCAAAGAAAACGCTGCAATCATTCCACTGGCTAAAAACATGCGTGATTGACCAAAATGCTGAGATATAACGCCAGCAATAATATGGTTGGCAAAGTACTCGGAAAATGCGCAAATGATGTAATAACAACCGAAGCCAGTGCCTCTTAAGTCTTCTGGTACAATTTCGGCAATTAAAGATAAAAATATATTTTGAGTAATTCCCATTTGAATTCCCCAAAATGCGATGCCAAACCACATCATCGTAAGTGACTCGGCATTAGCCATCACCATATCAGCAAGAACCAAGAATAAAATACCAATGATCAAAAACCAGTACCGGTTCATACGATCAGACATTTTTCCAACTGGATAAACTGTTAAGCACCATGCTGCATTATAAACCATCATAACAAGAGGAACGTTTTCTAGTGGTAAATCAAATTTTTTCCATGCATAAAGCGCCAAGAAACTCTCACCAAATCTTGCTAGCATGAAAATTGCAGCAACCAGCATAAGCGTCCAAAAGGATTTTCCAAGTAGCGGTAAGTTTTTGAGGCTGATCGGGTGACGACGCTTTTCTTCTGGTAACGGAATTTCTGAGGAAACAGCCGAATGTGTGAATCTTTTTGGTTCTTTTATAAGGAATATTAGTATGCAATACGCAATAATCGCAGGAAAGATAGCAACTTGAAATACCGACTGAATATCATTGTCAAACCAACGAATAATAACCATCCCTACAATTGCCCCTAGGAATGCCCCTGCTTGGGAAAGGGTTCTCTTTAGACCGTATGCGGCACCTATGTGCTTCGCTGGAACAACATCTGCTACCATTGTATCTCGAGGGGTAGATTGTGTACCGTTACCAATTCGTTCTACTAGTCGCCCAAAAAACAAAGGCATGAAAGAGTTTGCTAATCCAAATAACACGCGGCTCGTCACAATCATTGAATAGCCAATAACCATGATTGGTTTGCGACGCCTTAAGAAATCACTAATCATTCCGGAAAAGAGCTTCATAAGGTAAGAGCTTGCTTCAGCGACACCTTCTGCCACCCCAATCCAAGCCATAGCAACACCTAAAGAATCCATGTATATAGCTATGTAGCTGTACCCCATCACGAAGGATAAGTTTACAAGGCACATCATCCAACCGATTTTCCAAACGGTAGAGTCAATTTTTGTGGCAGGCTGATTTTGTGAAATTTTTGTTGTCGTCATAGGGCGGCATTGCTCACATCAAAACGACGACACATAAAACTTGACTAATACTTAAAGCATGTATGATTTATTACTAGCTAACAAAGAGACATTTTGCAATCGCAAAATTAAAATTGATATTTTTTAGTTTTCACATTTTTGTAAAGTTAGCGTGAGTTTTGTTGGGATATGCTCTATTTTAAGCGAAGCGCTGCACGCCTTTGCTAAAGCAGAAACAAATATTCCAAGGGCATTCCGACTTGTAATATTTTCTGCTGCATTACTAATCACATCTTGGAAATCTTTAGAAATATAGCATTTCTCCCCAGATGCGATAAGAATTCCTGTGTCAGCATTGATAAATATTTCGCCTCCTCTGGGTAGGCTTTCCAAACAAACAAGCGTAAGCGCAAGTATCAATCGAGTGTAAATTCCCTGGTAATCTTCATCATTAGCAAAGGTAATATTAACTGACTGAAGTTTTGCTGTGGCCCTTATAATATTGATTGCTTCTGAAAATGTGGGATACTGTTCGCTGCCCGTTAACATTAAGCGCCAATAGCGGATGCGCTGCGATAATGTCTCAATACTCTCTTCAATTAACTCAGAAGCTTCAGGTAATGCTTTTTTGATGTCATCAATACATAGAGTTAACGCCCCTAAAGGCGCCGATAAATCATGTAATATCTTTGCGTATAGCAACTGGTTTTCTTGTGTTAAATAAGCTTTTTGCATAACTCAAGCATTCCTCACGTTTTGGATTAAAGTTGTTCTGTTTCCACCACTTTCGGGTGCTTTGCAAATATTCTCCAACAATTGTTCCGGGTTGGCAACCAAGTTCTAATACGTCTTTTCCTTGAATTGGAAAAACAGGGTTTGAAACTTGCCAAAAAGGTTGCTCAAAGATTTCAGAGCTGTCTATCTTGTGTTTGCATGCCCAATACCAGACTAGTTCTTTTGTGCGGTTGCCCCATTGCATATATAATTCTTTAAAGTCTTGGTCTATTTCAAGATTCTCGGCAATTTTTAGCCATCTTTTTTGTTGGGCATTCAAGCTTAGTCTGTGAGCTAGATGTTCTGAATGCACTGTAGGTAGTAGCAGTTTTGTTAGCAACAAAGTATCATTGCATTCAAATATGCTAGAAGCCAATAAACTAAGTTTTCCCCCGAATATAGTGATGTCTATGTCGTTTTCTGTTATTGCTTGTAAGATTTTTTTTGTATTTGGTTGAAATAGAGTTTTTTGCCATTCGTTCCACACCCGTGTGCCAGATAAATATTGGATTCCTGATTGATGTTTAACACAAGCTGCCCTTCCCTCTTTATCTAACTCGTTTGCATAAGCGCTAGAAAATCTAAAAAAACGCAGTATACGTAAGTAATCTTCTTGCACGCGAATGTTTGGGTTTCCTATGAAACGAACGCGTTGCGTGAATAAATCATCTTTTCCATTGAAAAAATCAATAAATTGATGCTCATCCCAATAAATTGCATTCATAGTAAAATCACGACGACTTGCATCTTCCTTCAAATCATTTGTAAAAATGACGTCTGAATGACGTCCATTCGGATTGATGTCTTTGCGAAGAGTTGTTATTTCGAACCAACAGTCAGTGTAATTTACACGGACACACCCAAACTTTTTACCAGTAAGATCTAGTTCAAAATTTTGTTGAAAAAGTGAAACGACATCATCTGGATGAGCGCAAGTCGCTATATCGTAGTCGGCTGAGGATTTTCCAAGCAGTGTATCTCGGACACACCCACCAACAAACCAGCTGTCAAATTTTGCGTTTTTTAGTGTTTGCAAGACACAAACAGCACGTTCATCAAAATAATAGTCCATAAATCTCCTCACTTCCAAGTTTAGCACGATTTTCTTTGCAATGTACCTTGGGAGAATGCGTAATTTTTGTTAAAGTTTTAAGCAGTTGATGAAATTAATGGCATTATGAAACGCTGGAGTTGGATTTTTCTCCTGTTATCATTATTGAGTGGCTGCTCATCTGTATCAAATACTCAAAATGAAGATAAAAACAAAGATGATGACGAGTTTTACCTAAATGAACCTGATCCGCTAGAAACATTTAATCGTTACGTGTATGGCTTCAATAGAATACTTGATGCTGCAGTTATTAAACCAGTGGCAATCGCTTATGATTTAGGCACTCCAGAAAATTTCAAATACTGCACTAGAAGTTTTATTAAGAATCTTCGCGGTCCGTTGAATATGGTGAATTATCTACTCCAAGGCAAAGCTGATAATTCAGCAAAAACAACTTTGCGCTTTATTTTAAATACAACCTTTGGGTTATTTGGTTTGTTGGACTTTGCTGATTTTATTGGAATAAAGGAAAGCGCAACAAGCTTTAACGAAACACTCACGGTTTGGGGGGTAGAATCTGGTCCGTATATTATGCTTCCAATTATTGGCCCAACAACGTTCAGAGGAGCATTTGGATACATGTTTGATTGGTTTGCAGATCCTGTTCACTATTTTGCATACAATTCGAAAAGCCACCACAATACACATCACCAATTTAAATATTGGCTTTGGGGAATTACAACTCTTGAAATTATTGACATTCGTGCTTCTTTACTTAGCAGTCTCGATGACATTTACGAGACATCTGCAGATTCTTATGTTACGATCCGAAGCATGATTTTTCAGCGCCAGCAAAAATTAGAAAATAGACTAAGGGAGAGTAGCAGATGACAAAAAGAATTGGTATTTTAACCAGCGGGGGAGACTGCTCTGGTTTAAATGCTGCTATTCGCTCTATTACATTGCGCGCTACTCAATATTACGGTTGGGAAGTTGTTGGAATATTAAAAGGCACTTGTGGTTTGATTCGTCGTCCAATGGAGTATATTCCTTTAACTCTTGCCAATTGCAATCAAAGCATGCTGCTTTCTGCAGGAACAATTCTTGGTAGCACTACTAAGGACAATCCCTTTTATTTTCCTTCATTGGGTGGCTCAAAAATTGACAAATCAGACGACGTTGTTGAGGGGTATAAAAACTTAAAGCTAGACGCACTTATCGCGATTGGTGGTGATGGCAGCATGCGTATCAACAGCAAACTTTCCAAAAAAAATGGTGTAAACATGATTTGCATCCCCAAAACCATTGATAATGATCTTGCGCAAACTGAACTTTCTATTGGTTATAGTTCGGCAGTCGACGTGGCAACTGAGGCACTTGATCGCCTGCATCCAACAGCAGCTAGTCACGATCGTGTTATGATTTTAGAAGTAATGGGACGAGACGCAGGGCATATTGCTCTGTCCGCTGGAATTGCAGGAGGTGCTGATATTATCTTGATTCCTGAAATTCCTTATAAGCTTGATTCAATTTATAGGCGTATTAAAGAAATTAAAGATAAGGGGAGAGACCATGCCCTAATTATTGTATCAGAAGCAGTAAAAACACAAACGGCAAGCATAGTCACACAAGGAACTTCCCACAACGATAGGCCTAGATATGGAGGAATTTCCCAGTATTTATGTGATCAGCTTGCGGAAAATATGCATGCCGATGTTCGTTCTACTATTTTAGGTCACCTGCAACGCGGTAGCCAGCCAAATGCTCAAGATAGAATTCTTGCAACAGCTTTTGGTGTAAGGGCCGTTGACATGGTGGCTGAAAAGAATTTTGGAAAAATGGTAGTATGGCGAAATAATAAAATTGAATCGGTGCTAATAGAAGAAACTATCGATACTTACCATGCTGTAGACAAAAACGGTATACTACTAAAAACAGCACAAGCTTTGGGCATTTATGTTGGTGAACTATAATTCATGAAAGTTGCAATACTTGCCTCTCATAAAATTAAGGCAAAGAATTTAGCAAATGAGGCTGAAAATTTTTTAGACGTAGTTCCCATAGAACAGGCTGATGTTATTGTGACATTTGGAGGGGATGGCTTTATGTTGCATACTCTTCATCAACTAAAAACTAACACAATACCTGTTTATGGCGTGAACACTGGAACTGTTGGTTTTTTACTTAATAGCTCCGAAAACTTAGAAATGCTGCCTGAAAGAATTGCTCAAGCTCAAAAAACGCAGCTATTTTCTCTCAAAGCTGATGTTATTGACGTTACAGGCCGACTATTTGAGGTTCAAGCTTTTAATGAAATATCATTATTTAGAAGCTCTGCCCAGACTGCAAAAATTACTATTAAATTAAATGGTAAGACGCGCCTCAATTCACTGGTGGGTGACGGATTAATTATTTCAACTCCTGCCGGTAGTACAGCGTACAACTTGTCTGCTGGGGGACCCATTTTACCATTAGAATCAGGGCTAATTGCTCTAACGCCTGTCTGCCCATTTAGGCCTAGGCGGTGGAAAGGTGCTTTAATACCAAATGCGGCCGAAATTAAATTAGAAGTTCAATCACCCGAACAGCGCCCTGTAAAATTAACCGCAGATCAGCGATTGATTCATAAAGTCCATACTGCACAAATTGCGTTGGATACCGCTAACCCTTACGTGCTTTTGTTCGATCCTAATCATCATTTAGAAGAGCGTATTTTACGTGAGCAATTCTTAGAATATTGAAATCATTATAGTCACCACACAAAAACCTCGAAAAATTTTGAGAAATTGGCTATATTGCATTACTGTTTTATGCTTTTGATTTAAAATGTCTTTCACAAAAACCGTTAGTTTCAGTTTACTAATATTTCTTAGCGCATGCTCATCGAACCCTCAGCAAAAGGCAGAAGCCCCAGAATCCAGGGAGGATAAGGTTAAACTTGGTTTTGGATCGTTAGCTGGACCAGAGGGTGTTACTTTTGGAGGTTCTAAAGTTAGTGGCCGCACAGAAGGAGCAGGAGGACACGTTGTTAATCGCTATTTATGGCAAGCAAGCCTTGACACACTGAGCTTTGCCCCCTTGGTTTCATCCGACGGACCTGGGGGAGTTTTAGTGACAGATTGGTATCAACCTGAAAATGCGTCTGACCGTCTAAAAATTCAAGTGCGTATTAAGGATCGTCAATTGCGCTCCGATGCTTTAGAGGTTAGCGTATACAAGCAGGTCAAACAGCAAAATGATTGGCGAGATGCAGGAATTGATAATAAGGCGTCCAGAGAGCTGGAGAATATTATTTTGTTGAAAGCTAGGTCAATTCGTGTCAACGAAGAACCAAAATAAAGGAAAAGCAAGTGGAGTCCTCACCGCTTAAAAAACCTGAATGGATTAAGGTAAAGGCACCAACATCAAAAGAGTATTTTGAGACAAAAGCTCTTGTTAGCGAGCATAAACTTCATACAGTGTGTGAAGAAGCTGCTTGCCCCAATATTGGCGAGTGTTGGTCAAAGCGTCATGCTACTTTCATGATTTTGGGAGATGTTTGCACACGTTCTTGCAAATTTTGCAATGTTAAAACTGGACTTCCTGATTTGTTAGATCCCCACGAGCCTGAGCGTGTTGGTTTGGCGGTGGCTAAGATGAATTTAGCGCATGTAGTGATTACCTCAGTTGATCGTGATGATTTAGATGATGGAGGCGCTCAGCATTTCGCTCAAGTTATTCGTGCTATTCGTCAGCTTTCTCCAGATACAACCATTGAGGTATTAACCCCTGATTTTTTGCGTAAAGAACATGCTATTGAGATTGTGGTAAAAGCCAAACCTGATGTTTTCAACCATAACCTTGAAACAGTTCCTCGCCTATATGCGAGCGTGAGACCGGGCGCTAGGTATTTTAATTCTTTAAGACTGCTTGATACTGTTAAAAAATTGGATAACACAATATTTACAAAATCAGGTGTTATGGTGGGGCTTGGTGAAGAAAAGCATGAAATTTTCCAGGTAATGGATGATTTACGTTCAGCTCAGGTAGATTTCATGACAATTGGCCAATATCTTCAGCCTACCCCCAAACATCACCCTGTCATGGATTTTATTGCTCCTGAGCAATTTGATGAATACGCAAGCAGAGGTCGTGCGAAAGGGTTCTTATTGATAGCTGCTTCTCCGCTCACCCGATCATCATACCATGCGGGTGACGACTTTAAACGCTTATCCATGGCACGAAATGCTGCTTTAGGCAATTATGTTTCAGGCAACTAAAGTACTTCCCTACCCTGCACATTTTCTCAAAGATATCGTTGCTGATGTAAAAGAGTACCCCAAATTTTTACCTATGCTTAAGTCAGCAATCATATTTTCTGAAACAGAGAATTCTTTCCAAGCTGATTTAACTATAAGTTCCGGGGCTTTTGAAAAAAATTATAGATCAAAAGTCTTTGTATCAGAATACAGCGTAAAAGCTCAAGCTGTGCCAGACAAAATATTTAAATTTCTAGAATCCCAATGGCATTTTTATCCCCATGAAGAAAATCACTGTAAAGTAGAATTTATGCTGCATTTTGAATTACGCTCAACTTTGTTACAATTAACGGTTGGCAAATTTTTAGATAAGATCGCTGCTGCAACTATGACAGCCTTTGAAGAAAGAGCAAAAGACCTGTGGAAAATTTTGAATTAAGAAATGATCTCCATACGATTGAAGATTATTTTTCAAACTCTATTAGCGTGAAAAAAAGATCTTTTGAAAAAAAATCGATTGCCTATATTGCTAACATCGATGAGCCACATTTTAATGTGTTTTTGCAACGTCAACCCCACCGAAATCTCAATCAAATCCTTAGCGACGTTAAGTACTTCTTTGACCAACATCATGTTCCACGCTGGGTGTACGTTGTTCCAAATGATATTGATACATCCTGTTTGCAAGAAGCCTTAGCCCAACACGATATTGTATTTACTGAAAAATCATCAGCGATGTATTACAAATTTGAGCCTTCTTTAATAACCTCAGAAAATTCTTTAACCATTGAACCAGCAAATACTAATTGGAATGGTTTCTTGCAAGTAATGCTAGAAGCATTTGGAGGAACAAAAGAAACGATCAGTCAATATGATCAAGCCTTAAAAAGAGCGGCATATAAAAACACAAACATGCATCATTTTATTGGTGCGCTGGATCAACAACCAATCACCACGATTACTCTAACGTTTCTAAACAACTGGGTGAGAATTGATAATGTCTCAACAATCCCTAGCCATCAGCAGCTAGGATATGCCACACAAATTATGCAATTTGGGATGCGTTTAGCCCAGGAAAAAGGCGCAAAACATGCTGTGCTAGATGCCTCGTCAAAAGGCTTAAAGCTCTACAAACGTTTGGGATTTCATGAGATCTTTACATATCATGTTTACAAGCATGAAACCTAAACCTTATGGATCACCGTGGTTACTACGCCCCAAATTCGAAAGTCCATTTCCTGGGTAACTGTAATATCGAGATACTTAGGGTTTTCTGCCCTTAACACAACCTTATTGTCATATGCAAAAAATCGCTTGACGGTCAATTCACCGTCAATCACAGCGATAACAATAGCACCATCTTTGCACGTAAGTGAACGATCAACCACTAAAACATCGCAATCATAGATACCAGCACCAATCATTGAATCACCACTAACTCGCACTAAAAAAGTAGCTGCGGGGTGTTGAATTAAATGCTGATTTAAATCGAGTTTCATTTCCATGTGATCATCTGCAGGAGAGGGAAAACCAGCAGACACCCTATTAGAAAATAATAGTAAAGGCACAGAAGGAAAATCAAGGCTTTGCCAATCAATAGCTTCATGAATGCTAGAAAGAGTAGAGCTTAAGCGAATTTTTTCAAGCTTCATAAGCGATTCCTTTATTTTTGGGGCCAATGATTTTGGTATACGCATCAAGGTGGTTTGCTCACCAAATTTTCCTGAATTTGGCTTGCGACCAGCACCTTTGCGAATTCCACCTCGTGTCATATATATTATTTTTGATTGATGTTACGATAATCATAAATCGTTTATGCAAAGGAAGCAAGGGCAATTGTGCTTTTGAAAATTAGTGATTAGTAGATCAGCTTAGGTGCATTACAGTGCTTATGAATATTGCCATCCGTTGATCCCGCTAACTCATACACTCGTTCTCCGCACCCTGTATCACGTGGCTCAACGTTCGCTTTATTAATCACGAACGGCACATCTGCTGCAAGCTTTGGACTACTAGCGGTCATTGAAATAAATCTTTCACTTTTGCAAAAAATCCAGAAGATTCTGGGCTATTTTTCCCGTCTTTACCAATTTGCGCGAACTCTTCCAATAACTCTCGTTGTTTTTTAGAAAGGCTTACAGGTGTTTCGACTTTTGCTTCAATAAGCATGTCACCACGACCCGTTGCACGTAAAATGCTCATGCCTTTTGATTTTACACGAAATTGCTGCCCTGGTTGAGTTCCAGCAGGTATTTTAACCGATACTTGGGCGCCATCTATTGTTGGAACCTCAATTTCTCCACCCAAAGCAGCAGTCACCATTTGAATAGGTACCTTGCATAAGATATCAGATCCTTGACGCTTAAATATGGAGTGCGGCTTGATATTTAAAAACACATATAAATCACCTGCAGGAGCTCCACGTAAGCCGACCTCTCCCTCGTGAGTTACACGAATGCGAGTGCCCTCTTCAACGCCTGCTGGAATTTTGACCTCTAAATTTTTTTCTTTGCGAACTCGACCACTGCCGTTGCACGGCCGGCATGGTTTAGCAATAGTTTGGCCTACTCCGCCACAAGTTGCGCAAGTACGTTCTATTGTAAAAAAGCCTTGTTGGTATCGAGTTTTTCCACGTCCATGACATGCTGTACAGTTTGTAGGACGTGACCCTGCTTCTCCACCACTACCCTTGCAACTAGAACACCCAACATAAGTAGTGAATTTGACAGCTGCGTTTTTTCCTTTGTATGCATCTTCCAAAGTAATATCTAGATTGTACCGAATATCTGATCCTGATTGATTTTGAGGTCCTCCATTAAAAGCACCTCCAAACATTTCATCGATTATATCTGCGAAAGATCCACCGAAACCACCTCCAGAAAAACCAGGATGACCACCTCCGCCTTGCTGTTGCTGAGTAAATGCCGCGTGTCCATAACGGTCATATGCAGCGCGCTTTTGCGTGTCTTGCAAAACTTCATATGCTTCGGTTGCTTCACGAAATTTTTCTTCTGCCTTTTTATCCCCTGGATTCTTATCAGGGTGATATTTCATTGCAAGTTTGCGGTATGCTTTTTTAATTTCGTCGTCACTAGCTGTTTTACCAACACCAAGTGTCTCGTAGTAATCTTTGGCCATGAATTATTCTCCAATCAAGAAGCTATATTACTTAAAAATACGAAAAAAATGAAGGTTCTTGTTTGAAAATCAATAACAAATGCTGAATTGACATATCGTCACCAAAAAGCTTATCTAAAGTATTGAGTTTGAATATCGTTTTTATGTCGTATCCTTTTAAAAGTATAGAAAAAAAGTGGCAAAAATTTTGGGCTGATAATAATAGCTTTCGTGTCCCTGACGAAGGTGAAAAGCCTAAAGCATATATTCTTGAAATGTTGCCCTACCCTTCTGGTCGCCTGCATATGGGGCACGTGCGCAACTATACCCTAGGAGATGCGATGGCTCGTTTTAAAACTGCGCAAGGCTTTAGAGTGTTGCACCCAATGGGGTGGGATGCTTTTGGTTTGCCAGCAGAGAATGCAGCAATGCAACACAATACACACCCTGCTATTTGGACTCGACAGAATATTGCCGAAATGAAAAAACAGCTTAGTTCTTTAGGTTTTTCTTATGATTGGGACCGCGAAGTTAGCACATGCGAGCCAGAATACTATGGAAAGGAACAAGCGCTATTTTTAGATTTTTATGAAAAAGGTTTGGTTTATCGCAAAGAGTCTTGGGTTAATTGGGACCCAATAGAAAATACAGTGCTTGCAAATGAGCAGGTTGTAGATGGCAAAGGGTGGCGTTCAGGTGCTGTTGTTGAGCGACGTTTGCTAAACCAGTGGTCTCTAAAAATTACAGCTTACGCCCAAGAATTGCTAGATGATCTAGGTAAGCTTTCTGGTTGGCCTGAAAAAGTTGTAAAAATGCAAGAAAATTGGATTGGCAGGTCAGAGGGAGCACTAGTGCATTTTCAAGTACCTTCTCAAAATACGACTCTTGTGATTTACACAACAAGACCTGAAACATTATATGGCGCCTCTTTTATAGCCTTAGCTCCGCAACATCCACTTGTGTTGGATGCGTCTAAAACAGATAAAAATGTGGCTAAATTTGTTGCCGAATGCAAACAAATGGATACAACCGAAGAAGCTATGGCAACCGCTGAGAAAAAAGGCTGCTACATAAGTATTCAAGCTATTCACCCTATCACCAGCCAGAATATCCCAGTTTATGCGGCAAATTTTGTTCTTATGGACTACGGGACTGGTGCTTTATTTGGTTGTCCTGCCCATGATGCACGTGATTTTGAATTTGCTACAAAGTATGAACTTCCTATTAAGAGAGTCGTTGAATCTGAAGGCGAGCTACCATACTTAGATGTTTCTGGAAAAATAGTAAATTCTGACTTTTTAAATGGCCTTGAATGCAATGATGCAAAAATAAAAATGATTAATCATCTTGCCAGTAACAAGCTAGGAGAACATCGGGTTAACTACCGCCTGCGTGATTGGTTGGTTTCTCGTCAACGTTATTGGGGTTGCCCTATTCCCATTATTTATTGCGACGATTGCGGCGCTGTGCCAGTTCCCAAAAAAGACTTGCCTGTTCGCCTGCCTGAAGATGTTACTTTTGATAAGCCAGGCAACCCCTTAGACCATCATCCAACTTGGAAGCATGTAAAGTGCCCGACTTGTAATAAGTCAGCAACACGAGAGACAGATACTTTGGATACATTTTTTGAAAGTTCCTGGTATTTTATGCGTTATGCTTGCGCAAAAGCTGAGCAACCTATTGATAAAAACACTGTTGAAAACTGGCTACCTGTGGATCAGTACATTGGTGGTGTTGAGCATGCGGTACTGCATTTACTGTATGCACGATTTTTTACAAAGGCGCTGCGAGACTGCGGATATGCGCAAATTGACGAACCATTCAAAAATCTGATGACTCAAGGAATGGTTTGCCATGCAACGTATAAGGACAGCCAAGGCAAGTGGTTGTACCCGAGTGAAGTTGAGAAAACTTCAGCTGGCTTTATAAAAATTGAAGATGGCACCCAAGTGATGCAAGGGCGTCAAGAAAAAATGAGTAAATCTAAAAGGAATCTAGTTGACCCTCAAGCAATTATTGAGGGGTATGGAGCTGATGTGGCCCGCTTATTTATTATGTCAGACACACCTCCTGAAAAAGATTTTGACTGGAATGATGATGGTCTTGAAGGTAGCTGGCGCTATGTTAATCGGCTATGGCGGTTGGGCGAAAAAGTTTGTGAGCATTCAGGCACCATAACGACTAAAAATTTAGCCCTTAAAAAACTCGCACACCAATATTTACATAAGATAACTCACGCTTACGAAGGTTACGCCTTTAATAAGGTGTTGGCTTTTTGTAGAGAGCTTACTCACGCGATCGACGATAATATTTCAGAATGTGACGCCAAAACTATAAGAGATACGTTCAAAATGCTTATTCAAGCGATTGGTCCTATTATGCCACATTTGGCCCATGAATTATGGGAGAATATCTATCACGAAAGTGCAGCATGGAATGAATCTTGGCCGATAATTGATGCTTCTTTTTTGGTGGAGGATCAAATAACAATGGCTGTGCAAGTAAATGGAAAATTGCGAGGCAGTATTAGTATTGAAGCTGACGAAAGCGAAGAAAATATTATTGCAGCAGCTAACGAGCTTTCTACAGTTCAACAAGCATTAAATGGATTAACTGTCAGAAAAACTATTGTTGTGCCTAAGCGAATTGTAAATATAGTGGCATCATGAAAAAATATTTTTTACTTGTAGGAATTGCATTATCGATAACAGCATGCGGTTTCACCCCTGTATTTCAAAAAGATGAGAACCAACAAAGTGGAGCAAGACTTTTCGTTGAAAGTATAAACAAGGACGGAAATAGCTATGCAGTGCAAATGATTAGACAGAGACTCAAAGGAGTGCTGTCTAATCTTAATTTAGATTCTCACCATAAAGTTTATGTCCGTCTTAGCGAAGAGATGGGAAATTTAGCGTACGCAGCTGATGCAACTTCCACCCGCTCAATGATGCGAATGAGCGCACAAATACTCATCAACTTTGAAGGAAAAACCCTTTATGAAACAAAAATTGCGAATGTTACTTCTTATTCGCAAAATACAAATGATGAATTTGCAAACCAAAGCGCGACGCAGGGAGCTCAAGAAAGATTAATAGAATCACTTACTATTGATATTAGCCGGGAGCTACACCAATTTATAAGATCCCAGCCGAAAAAGGGAAAAAATTAAAATCCTTATAAGCCTTTGTGCGATTTGAGAGTGGGCGTTTTTCTAGAGAGCAAATTCCTTATACGTGGCACTTTTGCTGGATCGCTGAAATCAAGCGCTGAAGCTCTCTATGGGGAGCGAGGCGAAATTTTCTGAAATTTGTGGAGCCGCGACTTCTCGAGGGGATAACAAAATTTGTAAAATCGTGCGACTTCATTTTAGGAAGCGTACTATGCTATCGTTACGGCAGTATGGTTTCCTTATAACTGAGTTTTTAAAATGTTTAGTCTTTTTGAGCGAACTGTTGCCTTTAGGTATTTACGCTCCCCTCGTCAAGAAGGATTCGTTTCTGTTATTGCTGGTTTTTCATTTTTGGGCATCGCATTAGGTGTTGCTACCCTTATTATTGTAATGGCAGTGATGAATGGTTTTCGCGAAGAGCTTCATCAGAAATTAGTAGGTATGCGCGGCCATATTATGATTATGTGCGGCCCCGCTCAGAATGGGTGGGAGCATGTTTTAGAAACAGCCAAAAATCATAAAAATGTTGAGTTTGCTTACCCAGTTTTAGAAAAACAAGCCGTGGCGACCTTTCATGGACAAGCTAGAGGCATTGGTGTGCTTGGCATGCGTGCGCAAGATTTAGTGCAACGACCTGCAATAATCAATGAAAAGTTGAGGGGAACTTTTACTGACTTTGAAGGCCCAAAAATTGCTATTGGCGCACGCTTAGCGCATTCTCTTAATATTGAGCTGGGAGATACCGTAAATTTATTGTTGCCTGATGGTACGCGTACTCCTTTTGGAAGCATGCCAAAGCAAACAAATATGCAAGTAGTAGCTATCTTTGAAATTGGCATGCATGAATTCGATAAGAATATGGTATTCTTGCCGCTCGCAACGGCTCAGCAGTTTTTTAACACCCATAATACAATTAACCACATTGATATAATGTTACGCCAAATAAAGGTAAGCTCTGGCGTTATTGAAGATTTACGTCAACAATTACCATCTGCCTTTGAAATTGTTGACTGGCAGCACAGTGATTCTCAAATTTTTCAAGCAGTGCAGGTTGAGAAAAATGTCATGTTTATCATTTTAACTCTTATCATCGTTATCGCTGCATTTAATGTTATTTCAAGTTTAATTATGCTTGTTAAGGATAAAACTAGAGATATTGCCATATTAAGAACAATAGGAGCAAACCAACGAAATATTTTAAAAATCTTTTTCCTAACTGGCTCTTCTATAGGTATGGCAGGAACTTTACTCGGCGTGCTTTTAGGAATTGGGTTTGCTCTTAACATTGAAAGTATTAGAAAGGTTATTGAGAAAATGCTTGGGACAAACCTTTTCAATGCTGAGGTCTATTTCTTAAGCCAGTTACCCGCAAAAATCATTTGGGAGGAAGTTTTCCTTGTGGTTGGGATGGCCCTTCTTTTAACATTTTTTGCAACCTTTTACCCCGCCTATCGTGCATCGCGTCTTGACCCAGTTGAGGCGCTGCGCTTATGATTAAAAAAATTTAAGGTAAGTTTTAAGTATGAGAAATTTTAGTAGAGCTATTTTAACAGCATCAATTTTTGCTACCTCTTTGTCAGCAGATCCAGTACGTGGTGTTTTCGCCTCGCTTAACATTGGTGGGGCTTTTATCTCTCAAAATCATGACTACACAGGTCCTTCTGGCGCTACCAATAAGGAAAAAATATCAAAGCTTTCTACAGCTTTTGGAGCAAGTTTTGGGCTCTTGAATCAAATTGAAAAAACAAAGGCTGTTATTGGCGGTGAAGCAAGTTTTTCTTTAAACCAGGCCCGGCAGAAGTATACCCTTAATGCTAACGGGGGCAATACAGACGGTAATTTAACAATTACAAACCCATATTCGTTTGGAGTGTATGGTATTGCCGGCATGATGATGACTCCGAAGCTTATGTTTTACGGAAAGGCTGGCTATGCTTGGATAAAAACACAGCTGAAATACACTGGTTTGAATGGCGAAAACCCAAACTTTCAGACCTATAAAAAGACAATGAGTGGAGTAAGTGGAGGCGCTGGTATTAATTATCTTCTCACCAATAAATTTATGGTAGGCGCTGAGTATCTTTACCATTCACCAAGCAGCATCACGCCACGCAATAATAATACTCCGCAAGGCGGCCAAGTACGTAAATTTGTGTATCATCCGTCTGTTCACACACTGAACTTAAAACTTAGCATGTTGTTCTAGTGGAAAGGCGCGATAGAGGAAATAAACGAGAGAACCGCCACGCACGACGACATATACCCAAGAGAAGGGAATATGGAGTTGCTCCGCAAACAGGAAAAGATCTAAAACAGCACGTTGGTATTTTTTCAGTAAAGCGTCAGGGAGGGTTCCTTGGTCCTTGTCATCGTAAAGATCCATTTTCAGGAGTTCACCTTGAAGCTGAGCAGTCAAAAGGATTCAACGAAGGGGATGTTATTGTTTATTCAATTGCCCGGAACGGAGAGTTTCAGTTTATCAAAAATCTAGGATCAATTCACTTACCTAAAACTTACGCTCAAATGGGCATATACGCTTACCACTTACCACATACATTTCATGATGCTGAGTTGCGTTTAGCTGATAAGGGAATAGTACCTGAGCTTGGTAAACGCACTGATCTAAGAGATATTCCTTTAGTAACTATTGATGGTGCAGACGCAAAAGATTTTGATGATGCTGTTTTTGCGATGCCAGACCCAGACCCTAGAAATGAAGGCGGTTGGCGCGCTATCGTTGCTATTGCAGATGTTAGTCACTATGTGACACCTGGTGATGCTCTTGATAAAGAAGCATATTTAAGGGGCAATTCAGTCTACTTTGTAGACCGAGTGGTTCCTATGCTACCAGAAAAATTAAGCAACAATTTATGCTCACTTCGCCCTAATGAAGATCGAGCTTGCTTAGCAGTTGACATGATTATCGACAAAAATGGGAAAGTAAAGTCACACCGATTTAAACGTGGGTTAATGAAGTCGAAAGCTAGATTAACTTATGACCAAGTCGAAAATGCCATTAATGGAAAAACAGATGAGACAACTGCACTTTTAATGGATGATGTTATTCTTCCTCTTTATGGATGCTATAAGAGTTTAAAAAAAGCACGCGATCTTAGGGGAACTATTGAAGTTGAAACGACTGAAAATACGTTCATTTTAGACAATGAAGGGAGCATACAAACAGTAAAGGCAAAAAAGCGATTAGAAAGTCATCAACTTATTGAAGAGCTTATGATTGCAGCGAACGTAGCTGCTGCAAAAACACTGCAAACAAAAGACTGGCCAACTATCTACCGCACTCATGAGCGTCCTGATAAATCAAGACTTCAAAATCTATATACCCTTGCCAAGAATTTAAAAATTTCAGTCAAAAAATTTGATGGAAAAAATATAATTGGTAGTATTAACGATCTGCTGCATGCAGTGAAAGCCCTTCCCTATTTTAGGCTTTTTAATGAATTGGTTTTGCGTTCTCAAGCGCAAGCAAGATATAGCCCACATAATATGGGGCATTTTGGATTGAATTTAAGTGCTTATTGTCATTTTACCTCACCCATTCGCAGATATGCGGACTTAGTTGTCCACAGAGCCTTAATTGCTGCTTTAGACCTTGGTAGTGTAAAGCATGTAGCAATTGACTTGGATCTTGCTGATGTAAGCGAGCATATTTCAAAAACGGAGCGCATTGCGATGGAGGCAGAGCGTGAAGTACAGAACCGATTTATGGCTCATTACATGAAAGACCATTTGGGCTCTGTGTTCAATGGGATAATTGTCGGAGTGGGAATTCCTGGAATTTTTGTCGAGCTTGAAGGGATTGGAGCACAAGGTTTTATTCCTAAGCAAGATCTTGATGGAGATTATTTTATTTTAAATGAAACGCAACATTGCTATGTGGGCAAACGCACAAAACAAATTTATCAAATGGGTAATCATGTAAGGGTTATGGTAACAAATGCTGATCCAATTATTTGTTCCATTGGATTTTCTTTAGTCAAAGATAAAAAAGCAAAACAAAAGACACAAAAAAAAGCGAAAAAGCCAGAAAGGCAAGAGCATAAGAAAGACACCCCCAAAAAAAGAGCTACTTTCAAAAAGTATAAAAGAAAATCAGGAGCTGTACTTAAATAGCCTGATGCCCCGATACAATATCAAGCTTCAAATACTTTTTGTTCAGTTACTGGTAAACTTTTTAACTTTTTACTTAAAGCTGTAGTTGAATGAACTTTGTGAATTGCCATAAAGCAAAGAATAATGCTAACGCTATACACACACCACCCCAACCCCTTTTGCAATGCTACTTGCTGCTCTAGTCGCGCAAGTAATGTGCACAAGCCAAAACCTAAAACAAAATAGTGCATACCAGCTAAACCATTAGAGTAGTTTTTGTATACTCTGTACAAAACAACCAGAGCCGGTGAAATGAAAAGAGATGTAAAAAACGAAAATAATACTTGTTGAGCAACGTACATCACAGAATCAGGACTAGAAAGTACAGAATTCACACCAAGAATGAACAGCGCAAAAAGAGAAAGTAGCGCTGTTTTGTAAAGACCAAATTTTTCGCATAGCTTTGAAGCAGGAAGAAAAAACAGTGCACAGAGTACATAGTATGTAACGCTTCCCAGATCAGCGCTAGTCTCAACTATTTTTATATTTAGGGAGTAATAGCTTGCAAAAAAATGATGATAAAAAATCCCAGTAGCACATGCAGCACCAATTAGAGTCGCTAGGATTTTTATTTCTAATGGCATAATTGCACTGCTTGAAATAAGAGCTTTCTTTAATTTTGAATGCCTTCCCAGGTAACGATAAATGATCCAAGCCGAGCATGTTGTAATAGGAGCTAATATATACCAAAGATTCAAAAATTCAGGCGCAAGATGTATTAAGTGATAAGAAGCTGACTTTGCAACGAATACAGCAATTAAGAGTAATGCGCTAATTTTATAATGATCTAAGCGTGAACTATTATCTAATACGTACAAGGCAGGCAAAATGAGAGCAGCTGGTTCAAAAAAACAGTAAAAAAATCTGATTATATAAAAACCCTGAATAGCTTCGTAGCTGACTTGTTGAGTAATGCAAAATGCTGCCCCCAGAACAGCAATTAGGGTGAAACTAGCTGACATAAATAAAATAGCTTTTAAAAGACCTGATTTATAGGCGTATTTTCCCAGAAAATATGCACCTAAAATTCTAGCAAGTGTAGTCCATAGTATCCAATCAGTTAAGTCAAGGTGATTTTGTATAAAAAATGGGTCTTGGATGCATGCTATTTGAATATGTTTATTTAGAAACGATAGATTCATGCAAGCAAATAACTGACACGAAATGGCTAAGAATATGAGTGCTAGTTCTTTAACGTTGGCTGTTAGCATTTCATTTTTCCCACAATCAGCTTGTTGTGAGAATTAGACTCCTACCAC
Organism: Pseudomonadota bacterium; assembly: GCA_018062345.1. GTDB lineage: Bacteria > Pseudomonadota > Alphaproteobacteria > Paracaedibacterales > CAITNM01 > CAITNM01. The sequence continues at coordinate 38,521 of JAGOSL010000010.1, forward strand.
CTTGTATTGTCAAGTATAGTCAATCTACTTTGGCTATCTTACAAAAATCATGATATGGTGTGTTATTAAAAGAGGATATTTGTGAACAGCTCAAAAGATAATAAACATCTTGTATTTCAAGCAACATGGGCTGCTATCGGCGTTGCTTTTGCTTTGGTTGTAACGAAGACATTTGCATGGTGGATTAGCGGATCACTCACTATTCAAGCATCATTACTTGATTCGCTTTCTGATTTTTTCAGCTCAATGGTAAATTTTTTCGCAGTACGATATTCCGCAAAACCTGCAAATAATGAATATCGTTTCGGCCACGGGAAAGCAGAAGCTTTAGCTGGATTTATTCAATCGTTTGTTATTATTGCAAGCGCTAGCTGGATGGTACTACATGCCTATCAGCACCAAAGCATATTGGAGCATTCTAGTCATAGCTTTTTAGCTATCGCGATAATGATTTTTTCAACTTTGCTTACTTTTGGTTTGGTATTGCTTCAATTTTATACGATAAAACGCACTAATTCGGTTGTTATCAAGGCAGATTTTTTGCATTATCAAGCTGATATTTTAAGCAATATAGCAGCAATAATAGCCCTTGTAGCTATATCGTGGTTCGGGATTTCCTGGATTGATAATGTACTTGGTGCCGGAATTGCTGTATTTTTACTGCTTGGAAGCTGGAATATCTTAAAGCAAAGCTCAAATATTTTAATGGATAAAGAGCTTGCCCCCGCAAAAAGGCAGGATATTCTAAAGCATATTTTATCTCATCCTAAAGTTATAGAGGCGCATGATTTGCGAACAAGAAGTACTGGTCAACAGGACTTTATTCAAGTACACATTACCTTAGACTCAACACTTTCTTTAGAACAAGCACACGTTATTAGCGATGAAGTTGAAGAAACTTTAAAAAAATTTCACCCAAATTCTGAAATTATTATTCATCTAGATCCGCTAGGCTACACATCATCACAAGGATATTTATGAAACCAGCAGGACAGCTACAAAGTGTAATGGAACTTGTTGATGCTATTTTAACAAACCAGCAAAAGCCAGCTGATGTAATTATACAAAGCTATTTTCGTAATCGTCGTTATATTGGAAGCTCTGATAGACGCTCAATTGGTGACCAGACCTACAGTGTTCTGAGATCCTATCAAGGTTTGCAAGCCGCTTTACCAGTAAGCTCGACACGCCTTTTAGTTTTTGCTCATCATATATTGGATAAAGGAGAAACTATTGGTGATATTCAGGAATTGTGTAGTGGGTATGGCCCTTCTCCGCTATCAGATGACGAGCAAAATATTTTAGCCAATTTAAAACCTTATGATCCTTTTTCCTTGCCAAAATGGTTAGAAAAAAGAATGCCTGATAAGGAACTAATTAAAAGTTTGCATGAACAGGCTCCTTTTGATATTCGCGTGAACACTCTAAAAAACAATCGAGACATTGTGCTTAAATCTTTAAAATATGAGGGGTTTGATGTTGTTGAAACACCACTTAGTCCGGTTGGCATTCGATTTGGAGCAAGAACCCCATTAAATACCCATGAGTTTTGGGAAGATGGAACCCTTGAAGTGCAAGACGAAGCATCGCAAATTGCGGGACTTTTATGTGACGCAAAGCCTGGGATGCAAGTTCTAGATTATTGTGCAGGAGCTGGTGGAAAATCACTTAATTTAGCAGCTTCGATGCAGAATAAGGGCAATATTATTTTAAGCGATATCCACCCTCACAGACTACAACGCGCAAAAGAACGCCTGCGTCGTGCTGGCGCTTCGAATTATCAGCTAAAAGACATTAACAAAGAGAATAACTGGTTTAAAAGGCAACATAGCCGATTTGACCGAGTCCTTGTTGATGCCCCATGCACAGGAACAGGAACGTGGCGACGCAATCCCGATTTAAAAAATAGATTGGCTCCAACTGACCTTGAGGAATTGATAGAAGTACAGCAGAAAATTCTTGATCAAGCTCAGCTACATGTGAAGCCAAAAGGCAGACTGATTTATGTAACGTGCTCTGTGCTTGATGAAGAAAATAACAGACAGGTGGCTTGGTTTTTGAGTAAATACCCTGAGTTCCAATCTGTCTCAGTTACTGACGTATGGAAAGAAACACTTGGTACTCTGTGTCCCTTTTCAACAGTAACCGCACAGTTTATGCCAAATATTCATAAGACAGATGGATTTTTTATTAGTATTTTTGATAAAAAAGACAAGAAGATTTAGATGAAGCTTTTTACATATTTTAGATCAACTGCTAGTTATAGGGTTCGTTTAGTATTAGCGTATAAAAACATTTCGTTTGCGCCTTATTATGTAAATTTGCGTAATAATGAGCAAAATCAAGACTATTTAGAAACAAACCCTTTTGGGCTGGTGCCTGCTGTAAACTCAGAAAAGGGAGCTATTTCTCAGTCATTGGCAATTATTGAATATTTAGAAAAAGAATACCCAACCCCTGCCCTTTGGCTTGAAGATTCATTTAAGCAAGCGCAGGCTATGAGTTTCGCTCAGGCCATCTGCTGTGATATTCATCCCCTTAATAACCTACGCGTTTTAAAATATTTAACCGATGTGCTTTGTATTTCTGAAGAACAGAAAAATGATTGGTACAAGCACTGGATTCATGAAGGTTTTAAACCATTAGAGAAGCAGCTCAACGGAACAGCTAAAGAGTTTTGTGTAGGTAATAAGCTTTCGGTTGCAGATATTTGCCTAATTCCCCAAGTATATAATGCTAACCGCTTTGGAATAAATTTAGCGCCCTTTCCTACAATTAAACGTATTAACGATTACGTTTTGGCACAAAATTGGGCGAGAGTGGCAATACCTGAAGCGCAAGGCGATGCTATTTGATCTTTTCCCAAGGAAAAGCTGGGCCCGGGTCAATCTTCAGGTTGGGCGCCACGTGTTCATGACCGACAACCCTATCTAGGGTAATTGGATATTTAGCCATAAGCATATTTAGTAATTCTTTTAGAGATTTTATTTGCGCTTCAGGAAATTCAGGCCATGTTCCTGTAAGTGCATAGCCCGAAAAATAACCACCGTTTTGCAATTCAATTCCTATGGAAAAATCATTGACATTATTTTTTCCATGTAAAGAACTAACACCTGCGTGCCAAGCACGTTTTTCGGTGTCAACTAGTTGATAAACACTTCCATCATCATCAATAACATAGTGGCAACTAACCCTTGACTCACGTTTTGGATCAGTCAAGATTTGTAGAGCTTCTTCTAGTGAAGCTACATCTGTGTAGTGCAGTACCACACAGTCGATTTCTGTATCCTTGGGCCTATCATTAAAATTGGGAGAAGGATAATTAATAATATTTAACATAAATTTTCTATTTTTCTTTTTCTCGCAGTTAAGGCAGAATGCCTACATATGTTTATTTAGAGGTATTTTATGATTTTCGTCAAAGCCCTATGGTCATTAATTATAAATCTTGACCTGATCGTTATTGCGATTCTTATCCTTGGTTCATTGCGCAGCCTGTACAATAAAAGCTGTTCCTTGAAAAAACCTATGATGAGTTCTGCGGCAATTTTACTTATTTTTATGTTGGGTGATTTTCCTTTCAGTGGGCGCGATATTTTGAGAAGTCTTGAAGCAAAATTTCCAGTGCTTGAGATGCCACATGATACGTATGGTTTAGTTATCACTGGTGGAAGTTTGTGTTTGTTTGAAACAGACATAAAAGGAGGCGCAGTTTACCACAAAACGGCAGGTCGCTTATTTGAGGCTTTAAAAGTAGCACATGCTCATCCCCAAACAGAGATTGTTTTTGCTGGTTCAAAACTAGAAAGCGCTGAATTTCTAAAATTAGCAACTTCTCTTGGAGTTTCTTCGAAAAGAATTCGCGTTGTCAGTGATGAGAAATTAAATTCCTTGGAAGCAGTTGCAGAAGAAGCCTCCAAAATGCTAGGGGACACCGCACATAAAAAATGGGTACTAATAACATCAGCCTTCTTAATGCCAAGAACATTGAGCATATTTCAGTCTAATCATTGTAAACTTATCCCGTTTCCGGTCGACTTTCATACAATTGGGCATGTGCATGATAAACACTCTGCCAATTTTTTTAAAAGACTTTTAATGAGCTTTCAAGACCGCTTAGGTCTGGTTGCATGGAATATTGCCTGGCGTGAAATAGCAGGATTGTGTAACTTGTATTTTAGCAAAAAAACACAGACTTTATTTCCAAAAATTAATGCAACCTAAGCACAAAAGTTTATTATGGATACTGGGGTGGTGCTTCACTTTTACTTGTGGGGTAACTACCTCAAAGTTTTTAAGCGGATCTACAAGTAATTTCGTATTATTTTGTGTGCGATATTTTTTTGGGATGTCATTTTTCTTGCCAATTTTTTTGAAAAAACTACCAGATATTGCAAAGGTTCAATCACCTGTTTGGTTGCATCTTGTTCGGGCTTTGTGTATTGGTGCATCCACGCTTATGACTTATCAAGGTTATCGAAATCTTCCCCTAGCTGTTGCCACAAGCGTTGGTTTTACAGGCCCTCTTTTAGCATCTTCTTTTGGCCTACTGTTTTTGAAGGAGAAAATCAGTCAGGCAAAAATTTTAGCTTTAGTTACTGGCTATATGGGAGTTTTGTTTATTGTGCAGCCACATGATACAAATTTAGACCTGTACTATGTATTCGTAGTTCTTGGCGCATGCATCTTAGCCGGATCTGCTAATACGTTAGCTAGGAAATTAAGCTATAAAGATCCAGCATTCACCATTATGTTCACTAGTACAGCCACACTTGGATCAATAGCATTGGTTGGCTTTCTTATAATGAATGAATCAGTAAATAATGCTGATCTTATATACCTATGCTTTGTAGGATTTTTTGGCTCACTTTCCCAGTTCGCCTATATTAAAGCTGTCAGTTTAGCAGAGGTAAGTTTTGTTGCGCCATTTGAATATACACGCTTACTACTAGCTGTTCCTATTGGTTATTTCATATTCGGTGAGGCAATAAATTTGGGGCAAGTATTTGGCATGTTGTTAATTGTTGGAGGATGTTTGTATCTTTCAAGAAAGTAATACGTTCTGCTCTTCTAGTTTTTCAAAATAATTAAGGCTCCATATATACAGTGCACTTATAGGAATCATGATGCACCATAATCCAAAATGACCAAAAATCTCTGTTAAATAAACCAACCCAAATGAAGTAACTATATAACCAATAGCTCGTGCAATAGCATAAGATGCAGTTGAAGAAGTTACTCTTTTCATTACAGGAATATATTTGAAGAAGGTCGGAGTGGCTGGTGTGAGATCATATGCAAATAGTATAAAAATAGATTGTAAAGACATAACACCATTAGGGGTGAGACTTTCACAATTCAGTATATATGGAATTAAAAATATAGCTAAACATAGAAAGTAAAACTTCACTTTAAGTATTTTTAAAGAATTAAAATATTGACTTAAATAGCTTGCAATACAAACGTTTGCAAGTTGGAATATTGAAACAATCAAATTGTTCAATATGATCTGATCGGCACTAAAACCAAATTTATGTTTCAATAGTTGAGCACAGTATATATAAACAAAGAAAAACCAAACTGCCCAAGGAAGTTGCATAAGTAAAAATTTTAAAACGGTTTGATAATTAATTTTTTCTATAAAATCGGCCCCTGCTTCTAATTTGCCCCTTTTTTGGCAAAAATCTGGTGTTTCTCTGAGTTTAACCCTTGCAATAGATCCCACTACTGCAATGCAAGACCCTATCCAAAAAACTGATCTCCATGGCATTTCAAAATTAGTGACAAAAACAGCTATACATAAAGCAAAAACCGCCCCAAATGCAGCAGCAACAGATACGAGCCCAACGGCAGGATATTTTACAGGCCCTTTTATTGTTTCTGTCAGATAAATTTCTGCACATATTCTTTCACCCATTGAGGAAAGCCCTTGCATTACTCTGCATATAGTAATAATCCAAGCAGCTCCGATGCCGATTTGAGCGTATGTAGGCGCGTTAGCCATAATAACGCAGCTTAGGGCCATCATCATAGTAGTAATCACTACTGTCGATTTTCTGCCAATATTATCACCTATCCAGCCAAAAATAAGAGCTCCGAAGGGGCGTAAAACCCAAGTCGAACAGAATGCGAATGCAGCCAATAATGCTGATGTATGAGGATCTGTTTTAGGAAAAAATAATTCATTTAAGAATACAGCCATGTGTACGTAGAGCATTAAATCAAAATACTCAAGAAATGTACCAATTTGTAATAAGCCAATAGCTTCTTTTTGATGGCGATTCAAGGATGAGAATATAGCCATAATTACCCAATTTTAGGCACTATAGTTTCTTCTTTTACTCTTATTCTTGAAAAAATACTAGCGTGAAATTGTAACTTTAATTACGAGATGGAAAAAACTTAATCTCCTTGAACTACAACTTCATCAGCGTGGGCAAAGTTCAATAATTGCCTGGATTTTTCCTCTAATAAATCAATATCTAAACTATCTGGTCGCAGTAAATATGCTTCTCTCTCTAAGCATTCTTTCTGTTGGGATAGAGAGCTTAATGTTGCTTCTTGTTCTTGAAGCTTTTTATCTAGGCGAATCCAAGCTAGGACGCCACGATCACCTTGAAAGATGTGATAGGTAAAATAGGTCATCATCGCAACAATAACGACAGGAAAGAATATATTCCTAAGTCTTATATTCATAATCAGTGCTTTTCTTATAAAAAGAACTGAGCTTTTGAACCCAATTCCTCTTCTATTCGTAACAGTTGATTATATTTACTCAATCGATCCATTCTTGACAAGGATCCTGTTTTAATTTGGCCTGCGTTTGTTGCAACAGCAATATCTGCGATTGTTGTGTCATCTGTTTCGCCAGAGCGGTGAGATAAAATAACCCCAAACGCGTGTAGCTGAGCTATATTTATGGTAGCTAGTGTTTCAGTTAAAGTACCAACCTGATTTGGTTTTATCAAAATGGCGTTCGCAGCCCCTTGATATATTCCATCTACTAGACGTGCAGCATTTGTGACAAACAAATCGTCACCCACAATTTGAGTTCCTGTTAACTGTGTAGTTGCCAATGCCCAGGCCTGCCAATCATCTTCTGCAAAACCGTCTTCAATAGAATAGATTGGGTAGTTTTCACATAAATTCTGATAAAATTTCACAAGTTCAGGAGCTTTAAAATTTTTCCCTTCTCCTTTAAAAATATATTCACCGTTTTTATAGAGTTCGGTTGCAGCCACATCTAACGCTAGCAATACTTCGTCACCTGGCTTATATCCTGCCTTTTCAATAGCTTGAATAATAAGTTCCAAGGCTTCTTTTGTGCTGCCTAAATTGGGGGCAAAACCTCCTTCGTCTCCAACTGCCGTTATGTGGTTATTTTTTATTAAAATAGCTTTTAAATTATGAAAAATTTCAGAGCCCATGCGTAAGGCTTCTTTAAAATTAGGTGCCCCATGGGGAACTATCATAAATTCTTGGATATCAAGAGAGTTATCTGCATGCGCTCCACCGTTAATGATATTCATCTGCGGCACAGGCATGCGAAATGAACATATTCCACCAAGATAACGATAAAGTGGCTGTTCATAGTGGTTTGCTGCAGCTTTTGCGCATGCAAGGCTTACTCCTAGAATAGCATTGGCGCCTAAATTATTTTTGTTTTCCGTATCGTCCATTGATACCAGCGTACTATCAATTAGCTCTTGGTCTGTAGCGTTAAGGCTGATTATCGCATCTGCAATTGTTGTGTTAACTGTTTCAACAGCGTTTAAAACTCCTTTTCCCAGGTAACGTGCCTTATCGTTATCACGAATTTCAACAGCTTCAAAGCTACCAGTTGAAGCCCCACTTGGCACAGCTGCACGGCCAAAAGCGCCACTTTCAAGCAGCACATCGACCTCAATGGTTGGGTTTCCACGAGAATCGAGGATTTCACGTGCATTAATATCTGCAATCAAGGGCATAAACTACTGAGAATTAAATTTTTCATTAGTATGCCGGGTTTATAAGGCGTAGACAATCTTTGAAATGCAAACTAGTGATTTGCTAAAATTGAAATAAAACAATAAAATTTTATTAATCGTAAACAGTATGTTAATAAAAGTAGATTCATAATTTAGTAGTAAATTTTTATTTTTTTAATTTATGCTGATCAAAATTTTAGTTTGTCATGTTGCAGTATCTCTTTCTTTTGCCATTTACGCTAGTGAACTTTCCCTTAGCCAAACTTGCGAAGATGAGGGACATTTAGTTCAGCGAAATAGCCCTGCTGTAGAGAGAATTGATAGTACTGCTAATGAGTTATATTTAGGGCAAGATGCGGCTATTGAATCATTTGGCTTGCAGATTCGGTTAGGCGAAAAAGATGATATGATCTACCCCAATTTATTATGGCATTACCGCATGGGCTGCAGAAATTTTGAAATCATTCACCAGGGTTTAAGTGAAAGCCAAGCTAAAAAAGTAAAGATGTTTCACGAGCGGGTGAAAGATATTTGCTCGCTAAACACTATTTCTGTGCCGAAAGAATCGGAATTTATTTCAACGCTGCCGGAATCATTAAAGTGGATTCTAGCAATAACTGACAGACAAATCTTATGTTTGCACAAACCGCTAGCAGAAATTCTAAGTGAGAATGACACTTTAAGTTTAAGCTTGCCATCATGCGAATATAGCGGATTTGATCCAGAAGCCCCAGTGAGTTTTTGGCCACAAACGGATGAACAATTGATTTACAGGACACCTATTGATTATGAGCAATCAATAACTTTGTTGAATAGAGGAAATTCAGGAGACATTCGATCAAACAGTGCACATGTAGCAAATTTTGTAACAATGGAAGAAGCTGTGCCCTTAACTAGTGAGATGATGCAGGATCAGTTGCCGTTTATGGAGGTTATTAAGAATTCTATCCAACACGCATGTTTGAGGGGAAAAAGTTATTGGGAGTCTTCTTTTATTCCAGCCGTTATTACTGAAAACTTAAAAGAACAACACTTAAGCGAATTTATTGGTCAATTTGGTCATAATGAAAATATCCATTTTGGCAATGGATACATTTATGTGGGAGTTCCAAAATGTGGCTGGTCTACAATGCTAAGAGCGTTAGGATCACTTGAAGCAAATAGAGTAATAGCCTTTGAAGCTTATAGAGGGCTTTCTAGAATTTTTGAAGAAGTCCCAGAACGCTACCAACTTCTATGTGGAAAATCTTACATTATTACGTGTGTTCGAAATCCATTTGATAGGATTTTATCTGGTTTTTTAGATAAGATACTTTTTCGAAAGGAAGATGATTATAGGCAAATTTTTGGTTTTGATCCGAATCAAGAAATTCACTTCGTTGATTTCTTGAAAAAATTAAAAGAATTACCACAAAAGGAAATTGAAGTGCATTTTAGGCCACAATATTGCTTAACAATGCTTCCTGCTATCACTTTCGCTAAAATTGTACATTTAGAGAATTTCAACCAGGAATTCCAAGAAGTAATGAATGACTTAGGTATTCCAGGAGAACCAAATGATTATAAAGCCGCAGGACATGCAACTCATGCAGCAGCAAAGCTTTCAGAATATTATACTTCTGAATGCGTTTCGCTTCTTCAAGAGATATACGATGAAGATTTTAAAATATTGGGCTATAGTAATACCCCACATTTCACCATAAAATCATA
>JAGOSL010000024.1 GCA_018062345.1 Pseudomonadota bacterium
GTTTGTGCAACAAAGCCGTTGTACGATAAAGTTTAGGTGCAGGCTTATTCATCTGGAAATTATATTGCTGAATAAGCCTTCCATGCTAGGTTTGTACAACAAAGCCCTTTGAGAATAATTCAAAGAAAAATTATATAAAATTAATACGGTACAATAAAATTGCAAAACTGATAATTAATATAATCATGGTCAATATTATTAAAAAATTAGTTGAAGAAAATTTCATTTCACCCTCGACTTACAATTAATTTTTACATGAAAAATCATGTGTTTAAATAAAAAAATACCCATTCATAGCATATTTAGCCAACAATAAAATTTTATAACCCACAGAATATTATTGCGAAAAAACCATGATTATGATTTCAAATAGATTTAATATTTAGTGCGCCAATCTTTGTTTCTAGAGCAGCTCTATCTAATACCTATTCATTAAAGAAACGCCTAACCCCACGTAAGTTGCTCGATGATTGTAATCAATCAAACTCTCCCCATAACCGTCAAACAATTGAAAATATCCTCTTAACTTGCCTGCGATCGGAAATGCCCAATCAAATTGCATAGCGCCGCGAGAATCATCTCCCCCTCTTAAAGAATGTCGTAAAAGCAATGAAAACTCATTATCATTACGACGGTAAAATGCTGTTAAATCTCCCCGTCCTACATAGTTTTTAATGTCAGGATTATCATCTTTTCCGGCATCTTCATCTAGGCGATACCAAGGTCGCAACATAAGCGCAAAATTATCTTTTTCTAAACCAATATTCAGCATAATACGGTCCCAGCTGCGAGATAAGGGACCAGAACGACCATTAGATTGATGATTATAAGTTAATCCCAATAAGCGCCCATTTAAGCCCAAAATGCTATAGTCTGTTCTAAAAATTAAACTGGCTTCAGGCTCATAATTTGTTTCACGAAAAGGCCTCGATTCATCTTCATTATAGACTTGCCAATGCGCAGTCTGCGTATAGCCAACCCACATATCCCCATTGTCTTCAAAGAGATTCTCAAGTGCTTTGGTCTTTAAAGATAACTGCAGTTTAGCTTCCATCGAATTCAAATTTTGCTGTTCTGCCAGTGTCTTGTTTGGCGTATGCGGAACTTCATTTTTTTCACTTGTCCACAGTGCAGGTAGCAAATAAATAGGCTGGTAAGCCCGTAAATTCCATGTTCCTAGTTTTTGTTCTGGTGTTAATTCCCAACGCTGGTCGATTAATGATGCTTTTAAATCCGATTGATGATGTTCTAAAGCAAAAAAATGGTTCGGATTGCCCTGCTTGTTATCTCGGCTGCTCGGCCGTTTTAATGTTTGTAACGGCATGGCCTCAGCAGATCCAGCGCCTTCTGCAACTAATACCGATGCCACTGTTACGTCGCTGAGCTTTACTGAAAATAAACCGTCATAACAATTTAAACGCTCTGCATTTGACTCAAGTGCTACACAAGCAGAAGCACTTGCAGGTTGATAAGCATAGCCTGCTTCTGTACACAATATAGACAGCATCGCCAAGTTCAACACCCTGAATGAATACTTTGTACGGCGTGTCAATTTAACAGCCATTTTTAAATTTCCTTTCTTCATTTTTGAGAATACTTTCATACAGCACATTAGAAAAACGGTAAGTATGTGCAACTAAACGATCTAGCCAACGTTGCGCAGCAAGTAACTCAATCCCCTTTGCTGCATTAAGTTGATTCACTTCAGTATGCTGCAGAATTTTTTGGCGTATTTCGGCACGATGCTGACTGGTCCACTTCTTTAAACTATTTAATTCATTGCGCATTGGCTCTATATTTTTAGGATTTCCTAGCTGCTCTCGTTGTTGTATATAGCTCTCAACAATATGCTTATAGTCCAAAGCTGTTTGTAAAACTGCTGGCTGAGTACGTAATAAAATTGCGTAATCAATATTTTCAAGATCACTGCGTAATACACGTACATAAACCATCACTCGCAATAAGCTGACAAAATCATGATTACTTTCATGTGAATAAGGCACATTGATTTTTTCTAGATATGCTTCCAGCTGTAAAATTATTTCATCTAATTGTTTTATTTTCCGCTGAGAAGGCATAGCACCTTCCTGAAATGCTGCACTCAAAAAACTGAATATTTCGAATAAAATATAATATTGAACGGTCTGTGCAGACTGAACAGCAATAGCAGAAAACTCAAGATTAGCCTCATCCAGAAATTTCATAATCGCAGGCAAGTCATTGGGTAAAATACGCAGCAGCCACTTTTCCAGCTGTTTTGTCGCAGGCATAAAAACCAAGGCCCCCATAACACTAAATGCAGTATGGAATAAGGCCAAAATAATCAAGACATCCCATTGAGTAAAAAAAGTATATTGCTGATAAAAATAGATAAATAAAGGAGCCAATATAAAAAAAGCTAATATCGCAGTGACAAGATTAAAAACCACATTTACCGCAACTGTTCGTTTCGCACTGACTGAAGCACCAATCACAGAAATAACAGTAATCCCCACTGCACCAACGTTCTGACCAATCACCATATAAATAGCTTCAGATAAATCTATCGCTCCTGTCGCTAATGCTGCCAAAGTCGTCGTAATCGCAGCACTGGACGATTGCAAAAGTAAAGCCATGACAAGACCAATCAGTACTAAAATTATTTGTCCCAAAAACTCATTGGCATTTAAAAATGATAAATCACCTTGTTTTGAAAACCCATTCATGGCTTCTTGCAATACACTGATACCAAAAAAAATCAGGCCAAAACCTGCAATAATTAAACCCAATACTGCAATTCGGTCTTTACCTAATAAATTGATGACAGCGCCAAATCCAATCAAAGGCAGTGCGATCATTGAAATTGAAAATTTCAAGCCTAATAGCGCAACCATCCATCCCGTGCTTGTGGTTCCGATATTGGCCCCAATCATAACACCAATGGCTTGAGCAAAACTCATGATCCCTGCATTTACGAAGCCAATTGTGGCCATTGTCGTTGCAGTTGAAGATTGAACCAATAAAGTTAGGCCTATACCTGACAGCATGGCTTTAAACTGCGTTTCGGTAAATTTAGTTAATAACTTTTTAAGCGTTTCACCTGTTGCATCCTTTAACCCATTGGTCATTAAAGTCATGCCCAGCAAAAATAAGCCAACACCACCGAATAATTCTGCAAAAACTTGATGCATTGTTTCCCCTATACTTCTTGGTTTTCAATATAAGTACCTGATTTCTTTTTTT
>JAGOSL010000022.1 GCA_018062345.1 Pseudomonadota bacterium
GATGCACATCTTGCCGTTGTGCCAGCAACAAAGTGTTCCATTAACTTATCTTGAGTTTTTTTGCTTAATCGACTCTTTCTCATGCTTTCCTTTATAACACTTCTTGGTGTTATCTAGGACAGCCCCTAATTCAATTCTAGCTTCTTTACTTTTAAATACGTAAAGTCTACGGCAGATTTGCAAAATGTTTCTTTGATGAAAAAAACAGAAAGAATCAACGCAATAAAAGCCAACACTATAAGTTCACTAAAAACAATCAAATACTCATTTAACGAACTAAATGCGCCTTGTCTTAAAAAATCAAGAGAAAAGCCTAGTATCGGTGCATCTATTGCAGAAAATGCGGTAATCATCATATTGTTAAGCCCTAAGCCAACTGCAATAGACTGTTTTTTAAATTGCTCCCCCACAATTGCAAACCCAACACTTTGTCCGGCTGCGCCAAGCCCTAAAATAAAAAATCCAATTTGCAATAGCTGCTTATTAGATTGGTAAAGAATAATCAGTATAGCTATTAATCCAAGCACTGAACTGATAATCATTACTATTTTTCTGCGTTTAAAAATATCTGAAAGAAAACCTAGCAAGGGGCATCCCAAAGCGTAGCCAATCCAAGAAATAGTTATCATGTAAGAAGCTGTACCTATATTTATTCCTTTTAATGCTAAAAATGCTCTGCCTTCATTTGCTGATAAATATTCTACTGTAAAATATGAAAAGGCTGAAAATAGTGCTATATACCAAGGCTGAATTCTAGAAAATAGCTTCGAAATAGAGGTTAATATTTTCTCTGATTTGTATAATATTGTATATTTTTCTATTTTCTGTTGATTATTTTTAACAAAGAAAAAAGTTAATATCGCTAGTAAAATTCCTATAAACCCTAAACAAAAGAAAACGAAACGCCAGTTTATTCCAGAAGATTCTGAAAGCTTAGCTAAGGGTCCAGCTGCTGCCATTGGTCCTAATGTTCCAATAAGTTGGGATAAGCCAATAAATATTCCCCTATAATTGGATGGCATCCAGTCATGTACAGAAATCAATAAGCAAATAAATCCGCACGATGCGCCAAATCCCATTAGTAATCTATAAAATGCAGCGACTGGGTAACTGTAAGCAGAAGCAAAACCAAATGAAGAAAGTGTGCATATTAGTGTGCCTATCAGTAGGGTTTTTTTTAAGCCAATATTGTCGGCGCATAAACCTGCGGGTATTTGCATTGCACCGTAAGTTAACAAAAAAATGGTTGTACCTAATAAAGAAAAATGGAATGAAGAAAGATTTAAATCTTCCATGATCTGATATTGATATGTGCCAACCACAGTTCGTAAAAAGAACTCATACAAAAAAAATAGGGCGCATATGGTCCAGACCAAAAAACCTCTAGCGCTAAATGTGTTACCGTTCATTGTTCTGGCCGGTGTTTTCTTTTTCCCACTCCTCAATTATATTTCCTGCTTTCTCATAATCTAAGAAGAAAGCAAGCTTAAATATTGCTAATCCTTCATGGATAAGGGGGGAAGTGTTAACGCCTACAACAATACCCTTTTGGGGGGATCTTACAGGTTCATGAATGTCTGCTCCAAAAGGATCACTTATTATTCCTATGACTTCATCTTTTTCTATGGTTTGACCCAATGAAACACTCGTATGTAAAATTCCACTTTTGTGAGCAACAATCCAGTCTTCTTCTTTAGAAAAAGTGGGGGTTATTTCTTGACTTGGTTCTTTTGCCAGCATATCAACTGCACACATGATATTGTTAATACCGTGTACACCCAAAGTAATGGCATTTTCATCAAAGCGCATCGCTTCACCTGCTTGATATACTAACAACGGAACTTGAAGCTCTTCTGCGGTTTTTCTCAAGCTATTTCGCTTCTGAGGAATATTAGTTACAATTGGAGTCCTAAACATTTTTGCTAGCTCTTTAGCGTGTTTATCATCGAAGTCACAATAAACCTGAGGCAATATGTTATGATTAGGTCCGCCTGTTTGTAGCTCTATGCAATAATCAGCTTTTTTAAGAATCTCATGGGTGATAAGGTAGGCTAGTCTTTCCCCGTATGATCCATTCTCTTTGCCAGGAAAGCAATTAACCAAATCAGTACCTGATGGCAAAACTGAAGGATAATGGGTTAATCCATATACATTTAAAACCGGAATCGCAATAATCACACCTGATACTTCAGATGCCATTAAAGACTTAATAGTTCTATTGGCTATTTCCAAGCCATTAAGCTCATTGCCTCTTAAAACTGAAAAGATAACTAGGCAGGGGCCCTTTTTCTCTCCGTGGATAACCTTTATAGGCATGTATAGCGGGGCGCATGAATACTGATCAGGGAAAGGTAATGCAAGAGTCGCTATTTCACCTGGGTATATAGTTGAGTCGCATATTTTTACATTTCTGCTTTTCATAAGCTTTATCCTAAAATTATGAAAGTAATTAGGAATTTATTATAAAAATCAAGGAAAGTCAAGGCAGGCCGAGGTTTTGTTTGTTAAAAACTTTAATTATATGTCAATAATTATTCTTTTAAAAGCATCATAAAGCAAATTTTGATAATTTTTTTTTATGCTAATGCTTACCTCATTAACTCAGAAAAATTTTAATTAATCTTTTGTAAAGGTTTATCATACTAGGTTAATGTGTGTGCTAGGAATGAGCAGCTAAGATAAACTTATGAGCGGAAGTAGTAAAATCAACACTATTTTGTCATGGCCTTTAATCCTATTTTTATCGGGTTGCATGATTCCACCTAAGCTTGGTCAAAAAGCAGAGCCTAGAAAAGAGCTTATTGCTTATAAAGGGCAGGGTCAAAATACTTTTATATACCCTAAGCAGAATTGGTGGGAGGATTATAAAGACGTTCAGTTAAGCGCATTAATCGAAGAAGGTTTGGCTAATTCCCCGAGCATTGCCGAGGCAATGAGTCGAGTGCAAAAAGCAAGTGCGCTCGCGATTGCTGCTGGGGCTTCTTTGCTTCCTAGTGTTGCTATTGATGGATCTTTAACAAAATTTCGTCAAAGCTATAATATGGGAGTCCCTTCCGCTTTTGTTCCAAAAGGATTTCGAGATTTGGGTAATTTGAATGCAAATTTTTCATATGAGCTAGATTTTTGGGGTAAAAATTCTGATGCGCTAGATGCCGCCATTTCTAGTGTCAAAGCTTCTAAGTTAATGGCAGAGCAAGCAAAAATAATCCTAAGCACAGCTATTGCTCAAGCCTACGCAAATCTCGCACAATATTACGCAGAACTTGATGTTGCTGTTGAATCGGTTTGTGTGCGGGCGCAAACTTTTGATTTGTTTGAAAAGCGCTATAAAAATGGCTTAGAAAATGAAAGTACGGTAGAGCAAGCAAGATCAAATCTTGCCTCAGCGCAGGCAGATTTAGCATCAATGGAAGAAACTGTAATTTTAGCAAAAAACGCTTTGGCATCTTTGATTGGATCTTTACCTGATCGTGCTGAAAAAATTGTGCGACCAAAATTATCAAATCTTGTTTCTCAAGGAGTGCCTAAGGTAATCCCTGCTGATCTAATTAGCAGAAGGCCTGATATAATAGCAGCAGAACTAATGTTGAAGGCTTCAGCAAGCCAAATTAACGTTGCAGAAGCTGGGTATTATCCCAATATTAATTTAACTGGATATATTGGTCATCAGTCCCTTGGTTTGGGAAATTTTTTAAGCAGTAGCTCCACAATTGGTTCTTTTGGTCCAGCAATCCACCTGCCAATTTTTGATAAAAATCGTGTTGAGAGTCAGTATTTATCATCTCGTGCAGAGTATGATGCTAATCTTACAACATACGAATCAGCAATTCTTCAGGCCCTGCGTGAGGTGGCCGATGCTATTGCCAGCCATAAATCCCTGGATACGCGTACTGCAAAAACAAAAATATCTTTAGAAGCGGCAGAAAAAGCCTATAAAATTTCCAAAGGCCGTTACGATGGTGGGCTTTCAACATATTTGGATGTGTTGCGCGCTGAAGATAATTTAATCATGACGCGGCGAGCAATGGCGCAAATAAAAGCAAGGGCATTTATTCTGGATGTGGCCCTTATTAAGGCACTTGGGGGTGGGTTTAAGCCAATAGTTGGAGAAAAGATACAATGAATGAAATCAAAAAAAGGTTGCATAACTTCTTAAATGCAAGTCGTGAAGATAAACGTAAGAAGGCATTTTTATTGCTCGGTACAAGTGTTGCATCCATTGGGTGTATTTTCTTTATGTACTACGCTTTTATTGGCTCGAGGCACGTCACTACCGATAACGCCTATGTTGGTGCTGAAATTGCACAAGTGGCAGCGTCTGTAAGTGGTATTATCAAGCATGTGCATTGCAAAGATACGGATATTGTCAAAGCCGGTGATATACTTGTAGTCATTGATGAAACCGATGCAAAACTTGCTCTTGCACGAGCAAAAGCTGAACTAGATAAAGCGGAAACCGATTTAGAGCGCGCAAAAATAGACTGTGAGCGAAGGGCTGCTTTGGCAAAATCAGGATCCGTTTCTGCAGAAGAGGTTACAACCTCGAAAAATACCTTTAAGGCTGCGCAAGCAATTTTTGATGCTGCGCAAGCTAGCTTCGGCCAGTCTCAAGTTGATTTTGAACGCACAATTATTCGCTCACCTGTTGATGGGGTCGTTGCAAAACGACAAGTGCAGTTGGGGCAACGTGTGCAACCTGGTTTCATTTTAATGTCGGTAGTGCCAATACAGTCACTCCATGTGAATGCGAATTTTAAAGAGGTGCAGCTCAGAAAAGTAAAAATTGGTCAACCAGTGGAGATTACGTCTGATTTTTGGGGGTCTTCAGTGGTGTTTCATGGGAAAGTTGCTGGCATTGCTGGTGGCACAGGGGCTGCTTTTGCTGTAATTCCAGCACAAAATGCAACTGGTAATTGGATAAAGGTTGTGCAGCGTCTTCCGGTTAGAATTGAATTGAACCCTGAAGAATTAAGGGCGCATCCATTGCAGGTAGGGTTGTCGATGCAGGTTGATATTAATGTTTCTGATTATAAGGAATGAGAAAAAGGAATTTTTGTAGAATGGATCCTCACGTCCTCTACGAGGGCTCAGGATGACGTGGTTTAGAGGAGTTTGATGAAGCAACCAGCAGTTTACATTATGGCGAGTAGGAAGAATGGTGCCATTTATACAGGAGTTACATCTAACCTTGTAAAACGTGCGTACGAACACAGATGTGGTTTAGTTAAGGGATTTACGAAGCGATATGATTGTAATTTACTTGTCTTTTTTTGAAATTCATGAAGTGATGGAATCAGCAATAATGAGAGAAAAGCAAATCAAGTCATTTGTGCGGAAAAAGAAAATTGCACTCATTCAAGAACAGAATCCTCAGTGGATTGATTTGTACGAGAAAATCACAAAATGATTTTTGCACCAGCTGCGCCTTTTCTCGTCATCCTGAGCCCTCGTAGAGGGCGTGAGGATCCACAATCATGAATACCAATGAAACCAATCCTGTAGCGCCTCTTTCAGGCATAAAACTAGCCATAGCTGCGATATTACTGGCTTTCTCTAATTTTATCGTCGTGCTTGATATGACAATTGCAAACGTTTCCGTCTCCAATATCGCAGGGGGTCTTGCTGTTTCCTTATCAGAAGGAACCTATGTAATTACTTCTTATGCAGTAGCCGAGGCTATCTGTGTCCCCTTAACAGGCTGGCTTGCCAGTCGTTTCGGAACGGTGCGAGTCTTTACTACTTGCATGTTTATGTTTGGTGTTTTTTCAGCACTTTGTGGTTTCGCGCACAGCCTTAATATGTTGGTGGCAGGCAGAGTTTTGCAAGGGTTAATGGGTGGGCCTTTAATGCCCCTTTCTCAAACTCTGTTGTTGCAGATTTTTTCTAAAGAAAAACGAGGTATGGCGCTTGGTTTGTGGGCTATGACAACTCTTACGGCTCCTGTCTTGGGGCCTGTTGTAGGTGGCTACATCTGCGATACTTGGGGGTGGGGGTTCATTTTTCTCATAAATATTCCCTTAGCTCTTGTTTGTAGCACTGTACTGTTAAAGTTATTACGTCGATTTGAAAGCCTTATTATTAAGAATAAGGTTGATTTCATTGGTCTTGCTCTACTTATTATTTGGGTTTCTGCTCTGCAAATTATGCTAGATGAAGGCAAAAACTATGATTGGTTTGAATCAGAATTAATTTGGACACTATTGATTGTTTCTATTATTGGATTTTTCTGCTTTATGATTTGGGAATTAACCCATGAGCACCCAATTGTTGATATGCGAGTATTTCGACACCGAGGATATGCAGCAAGTGTTTTAACAATTAGTTTGGCTTTTGGGGCATTTAACTGTTCTATTGTATTAACGCCATTGTGGTTGCAAAACTATATGAGCTACACAGCAACTTGGTCTGGCTTTACAACCGCTGCTTTAGGAATTTTAGCAGTGTGTAGTGCGCCGATTGCAGCGAAATTTTCAACAAAATATGATCCTCGAATATTGGTGTTTTGCGGGGTGGGGTGGCTTGGGTTGCTGACTTTTTATCGTTCTTTTGGTGGAACGGATATGACGCACTTGCAGGTATCTATCCCTATGCTTATTCAAGGGATCGGAATGCCTTTTTTCTTCGTGCCTTTAACAGCTTTGGCGCTTGCAAGTGTTGATTCCGCAGAAGTGGCATCAGCTGCAGGGTTAATGAATTTTTTAAGGACACTTTCTGGTGCTATGGCAACGTCAGTTGTAACCACTGCATGGGAAAACCAAACAAACATTTTACGCAGTGATCTCGTTGATAAAATCGCAGCGCCAGAACAGATTGCTTCGTTGTTGGGTGATATCACTCAAGCAGGACAAACGATGGCTTTGTACGGGCTCGATCAATTATTGCAAACACAAGCGGTGATGCTTGCCACAAATCATATATTTGTAGTTGTCTCATGTACGTTTGCTTTTGCTGCAATGGCTATTTGGTTAGCGCCAAAACCTAAAAAAACAGTTGATACATCAGCTGTGCATTAATAAGTAAAGTGCCTAACAAAAGCATTTTCTTTTGTTAGGCTGAAGTTTATATATTTAAATTACTGGCGTAACAGTAATATCATGCGCCCAAGTTGAATTAGCTTTTAAATCTATTTTTGCGCCTGATTCCATGGATACACTTCCCGGTAAAGCCACATCCATACCTGTTGATGAGGTGATGGTTGGATGGTTATTTTGAAACACCGAAGTGTTTCTCCAGTATATAGAAAAGCCTGGATGCCAAAGAGACGGAGCTTCAAATATCAGAGCAACTCCACCATAAGATACCCCTTGGTCTGTTGTATCAGACGTTCTATATGCAGGTCCCCACCAATCGCCTGGATTTGGGGTGATGTATTGCTGAAATTGACTTGGCCAAGCTAATACATTTGATCCGCTTCTGTAATATCCATCAGTACTATAATTATAAGTAGTGGTTGTGCTTAACGCATCACCCACTTTTACATTTTCTTCAACTTCAATATTTCCCCCGGTTTGTATTGTAATGTCACCGCCAACTTCGGTGTCAGCATTTCCTGCAATCTTAAGTTTTGCAATGCTTGAAATGCTAATTGGTGCATCAGGGGCCGTGCCACCGTGTACGTATAGTGTCCCTTCGTCTATATCAATTCCTGCAATACTTGTTGGTATAGTGATAATTGGGTGTGCGGCAAGGATTGTTGTTGCTTGCCTCCAGTAAACATTGAAACCTAAGGTCCCATTGTAAGCAAAATTCAAAAGTACTCCTCCATAAGAAATATTTTGATTGGATGTGTGGCTTGTTCTCCAGTTAGGGTTGCCGTTGACGCCCGGAGTTGACAAAGGAATCCAGTATAAAAATGCAGATGGCCATGCTAATTGGTTGGTGCCTGATTCAAAAAAGCCACTTGTTGTATTGAAACTTGAAGAGACGTCTTGTGGTCCTAAATCAGAGTCTATTTCCAGAGTCCCATTGCCAGTCTTTTTGCAATGACCAGTTCCCGTTGGCACTACATTCCAAGTTGCTGTTTTTGATGAATCTACCTCTATTTCCCCATCGGTGGAAAAGTTTAGCAGGCCGGTGTTCATATCATCAGTGATGCGCAGTTTTGCGGTATTTACTTCTGAGGTTACTGGGTCTGTTCCAGATGCATTAAATTTTACGACTGTCGATGTAGAATTTATGTTGCTGGGCGTGCTAATAACAACTTCACCACCATTTATTTCTAGTGTATCAATATCATTATTTGGGTGGCTAAGTACCAGGCTGCCGGCATCTGTTTTCTTAACGGTACTGGCTGTTATAGGGCCACTAAAGAGGCTTATATTAGTTCCGTCCACATTAAGCTCAAGATCTCCAGTGCCAGAAAACAGGGCTGGAAAATTTGTTATAGCAACTGATAGTGCAAGAGCTGTCAACTTGCTTTTTTTATTCAAAATCATTTTGATTGAACCAATTAAAACACAATAAAACAATAATAAAAAATATAAGTAAAAAAACATTTAATTTTAGAATTGCAATAAAAAATATTATTGCTAGTTAAGATTCTAAAATATCAATCTCCATGAATATTTATGGTAAAACCACGGGGACTTCCCCGTGGAGTTTCATATGTTTAGGGTTATGTTTAAATTACCGGCGTAACAGTAATATCATGCGCCCAAGTTGAATTGGCCTTTAAATTTATTTTTGCGCCTGATTCCATGGATACGCTTCCCGGTAAAGCCACATCCATACCTGTTGGTGCTGTGGTGGTTGGATGTGTTGCGGACAATGTGGAGTCAGAAGTGTAATACGTGTGCGTTTCACCATTTGGTCCTTCCTGTCCTGAGCCTGCCGAAATTGTCCAAAAATTTAAAGTCAGGCCTCCATAGGAAACACCTTGGTTGGTTGTGTCATTGGTATACCAATTACTATTTTGGTTTGGAAATTTTGGCGCTCCTGCAGCAAAACTTGTAAAGTTTAATGGCCACGCAAGAGTATTTCCGCCACTCTTGTAGTATCCATCAATGGTATCGAAAGTATAAATAGTGATTGCGCTTAACGCATCACCCACTTTTACATTTTCTTCAACTTCAATATTTCCGCCGGTTTGTACTGTAATGTCACCGGCAACTTCGGTGTCAGCATTTCCTGCAATCTTAAGTTTTGCAATGCTTGAGATGCTAATTGGTGCACCAGGGGCTGTGCCACCGTGTACGTATAGTGTCCCTTCGTCTATATCAATTCCTGCAATACTTGTTGGTATTGTTGAAGTTGGGTGCATTGCAGCTATGGTAGGGTCTCCTGTGTAATATATAGGCGTGCCTCCGTAATTAGTTCCGCTATAGTAGAAAAGTCTTAGCCCTCCATAGCTTACGTTTTGATCTGAAGTATCATGAGTCTGCCAAACTGAGTAGTAAGGATTGATTCCAAAAAGATCGCTATTGAAGCCGATAAAGTTAGAAGGCCAAGGAAGTATTTCTGAACCTGACTTAAAATATCCGGTGTTTGTATCGAAATCATAACTAAGTGTTTGCGGCCCTAAATCAGAGTCTATTTCCAGAGTCCCATTGCCAGTCTTTTTACAATGACCAGTTCCCGTTGGCACTACATTCCAAGTTGCTGTTTTTGATGAAGCTACCTCTATTTCCCCATCGGTGGAAAAGTTTAGCAGGCCGGTGTTCATATCCTCAGTAATGCGTAGTTTTGCGGTATTTACTTCTGAGGTTACTGGGTCTGTTCCTGATGCATTAAATTTTACGACTGTCGATGTAGAATTTATGTTACTGGGCGTGCTAATAACAACTTCACCACCATTTATTTCTAATGTATCAATATCATTGTTTGGGTGGCTAAGCATCAGGCTGCCGGCATCGGTTTTCTTAACGGTACTGGCTGTTATAGGGCCGCTAAAGAGGCTTATATTAGTTCCGTCCACATTAAGCTCAAGATCTCCAGTGCCAGAAAACAGGGCTGGAAGATTTATTATAACAAATGATAGTGCAAGAGCTGCCAACTTGCCTTTTTTATTCAAAATCATTTTGATTGAACCAATTAAAACACAATAAAACAATAATAAAAAATATAAGTAAAAAAACATTTAATTTTAGAATTGCAATAAAAAATATTATTGCTAATTAATATTCTAAAATATCATTGATCGTTATAGATATAGTTCTAGCGCCTTTTAAAGGTGATTCGTTGCAGTACGTAAGTTTTTATTTCTACTGTTACGCTAAACAAATTAATATCAAAAAATTACGATGACAGTCTTAATATCTCTTTAAAATGTTTGGTGCCTTCAATTTTTGCTGCCAAAGAAATTTCGTGCCCGCCTTCATTGCCGATAACTTCTTTTACAGCTGCATTGAACCAAGAAGCCCCTACTTTTTTCTTAAACATATCTCTGGAATAGGGGTAAATATTGCCAAAATATGGATCATCGTTGTTGATGGCGGTAAGAATTGCATGGGGTTTTTGGATCTTTTCACCAGGCATCCAAATCCAGGGGCATCCTGCAAAGCAAAGGCTTCCGCATGAAGTCGGCAAGGAATACGCTAACATCTGTGCTAAAATTCCCCCTTGCGAATACCCAACAAAATGCAAATTCTTAATTTTTATTTTTTCGCGTTTTAAAAAGTCACGAATTTCTTTTTTTAATTGCTTAAACTGAGGGGCCATATTTTTTATTTTCCCCAATAGGGCACCAATATTTTCAGGCGTTTGATTCGATGGGTCTGAAATATGTATAAGATCAGGTAATAAGGAATTAACGTCAAACCAAGAATGATTTTCTGCTTCTGGTATGTATATAGCGCATTGAGATTGAGACGGGTGAATCCCTCTTCCGATGGCGAAATTAATCCACTCTTTACAGGTTTCCGCGCTTCCGCCTAGGCCGTGTAAAAATACAATTCCTATCTTCTCATGTGCTGCAAAGCAGCATGATGAAAGAGTGCAGACCAAAAAAAATAACTTTAAAAAGATTTTTATATTCATAATTTTCGTTATATTTATTATATATTCAATTACAAATGTAATATATCTTTATTAAATAAGAATTAATATTATTGAAATAAATGAAAGTTGGGGTATTTGTTGCAGATTTTCTTGAGGTGAGGCCCATTTTGTCTAATTCATGGGCTGTCCGGATGAAAAACATCCTTTACTGACCATTTTTATTTTTATACTGTAAAAATTGAGAGTTTATAGATATTTAAAAACTAAAATAGGGTGGAAATCTTGAAAAAAATAATTGCTGTGGTGCTTGTGAATTGTTCTTTAGCTGCTGGGTCAATAGACGAGAGCGCTTTTACAGCGCCAATACACACAATGGAAAATTTAGGGTTGTTACTTGTGAAGCCAGGTGAAAGAGTAGAGGATCTTTCAGATGGTGATCGAGAGTTGCGTCCAATCGCAGTAAATGCGTTGCTTGCAATATACCAGAGTATGAATAGAAATGTGGAGGATAGAGATTGTTGTCTGCCCAGGTCAGACTATAGAATCCCTGGTAATCTTTGGCAATCATTGCATCCTAAGGAAGATCATTTAATGCCTGTTTTTGATTGCAGTCTTACTAATGCTCTTGATGAAGTAAGAAATGCAAGTTCCCCATGTGTGATTGATTGTACGATAGCTGGAGGGATTGCAAGGTACGCCTTGCTGGAAAGCTTAATACCGGAAATAAAAGACAACGTTATTAAGCGATGTTTTATAAACAGAAAGCAAAAACAAATTCTAGAAGAGCAAAATTGCGTTGTTTCAGAAACAAGGGTGGCAGAAGGTTTTTTAATGGCGATGTTTCATGATTCCGGAGTGGTTGAAGGCGTTGAAAATATTAAGCCTGGTGATTTTGTTTATAACCCCAGTTCGGGAATGGAAATAAGTCTTTACAAGGGATAGAAGGCAATTTTATATAAAATTATCCAAAAATTATATGCAAAAAGCCTTCCATGAAAAAAGATATCACAGAATTGTACGTTATTG
>JAGOSL010000025.1 GCA_018062345.1 Pseudomonadota bacterium
TCCTGAAAATGTAATGCAGGCTCAGTGGCACTTAATCCTGTCCTGAGACCTCCGATAGATGCACTTAATTCTGGCCTCAAAGTGCATTGAATGCTGTCCTGAGCGTTTTCAAATGCAAGTCGCTACACCTAAAGCAAAAATCATTAAAAGCTGTGTTCCTTAAGAGGAACACTGGTAATGGCAATTTTTTGCGAGTTTATCTTCAAGATAAACATTATTACACGGTATGGTTAGATCACAAGAAAACTGCATGTTTAAAACAAATTTGTATATGCAGCAAAAAAGGTAATGTTTGTTTTAAACGCTGCGGTGATCATGCTCAATTTGCTTTTGATCTGGCATTTAATCTGTACGAATGGGACAAAGCAGAAAAGAATTTTTGGGAGAGTTATAAACATAAAAAATGCTGTGGCACTATAAAGGAATGCCCACTTCGGAAAGACGGAAAATTAAAATCAAATCCATGTAAATAAACCTTATTTTTCTTACTCGAAAAATTGGCTTAATGGTATCTAGCGTCACCTATATGACCTTTTATTATTTTTGGGGTTTTAAATCATGTCACAGTTAATTGATCGCTTCATTACTACGCAAGCAAAGCTCTATAGTCTTATACGCCAAGTCTGTTTACAAGGGCTTCCTAACGCACAAGACATAGCAGAGCAAATTATAAAAAGTGGGGAATTGGTGAGTTTCCTAAAAGATGAAACCTTTATTAAACAAGACGATACAGACCAATTTGTATATTTTCTCTTAGCTGGCGAAGTAGGGTTAGTAGTAAATGGATCAACCTTACCTTATGGACGGAAAGAAGGTGAAACAGTAGGTGAATTGTCTGCCGTTCAACATATACACAAGAGATTAGCTTCTGTAACAGCACTTGATGACATAGTAGCTATCCAAATGAGTTATTACGATTTTAATATTATATTAGGGACTCATCCGCTAATGTTTAAAAACTTATTTGTTGATTCTGCTAAACGCTTACAGCAGCGTAATACATTAATTCGGGCTAGCAATCCTAAACCTGTCCTTTTTCTGATTTCATCAGTTGAATCTATTCCTATTATTGACGAGTTACTACTTGAATTAAGGTATAGCGATATAGACGTAGTACCTTGGAATGCAAAATCTACATTCACCGCAGGTAGCTTTACCCTTGACGGGCTTGATATTCAGTTGTCTAAGGCTGATTTTGCTTTGGCTATTGCTGCACCAGAGGATGTGATGATTAAACGTAAGGCTACTGGGGATGCTCCTCGAGATAACGTATTGTTTGAGCTTGGCTTTTTCATGGGGACGCTATCACGGGAAAGGGCTTTTCTTGCGCTTGAAAAAGACAAACCTATCATTCTTCCAACAGATCTGAATGGTTTAACACCTCTCACATATACTTGGGATAAAGACGCTGGGAAAGATCCAGACATAAAACATTTAGCCATAGAACTCAAAAGAATTATTGCTAAGGTCAAATCGCGCCGTCATATGGAAAAAGCATCTTAATTACTTACCCTACAGGGCTTTTTACAGGTTAATTGTAGCAGCTTGCATTTGAAACTGCTCAGGACTGCATTTCATCACGTCAGGACAGCATTAACTACAAATGAAAAAACCAGCTAAACTGCCTTCTAGGGGACATCAAATATAGTAGTCAGTTACACTAGAATTATCATAGAAAATAACTCACAACATGTTGATTTTTAAGGTAAATATTATGAAAATAATTCATCGCATAATCATTGTTATGTTAAATAAATGTAATAATTAGCAATTTTAGATTGCCTCAAAACCATCAAAAATAACACAATAATTGGCTGGGTACTTGACGCAAAAGTTAAACCATTTAGCACTGCTCTGAAACTAAACGCAAAAAATCTCATTAATCCAAGCGTCACCACGCTTAAATGGCCCATGCACCGATGCAACACACCCTTTCAATGCGACAATTTTTATATCATTATCAATGATGGGAAGCCACTTAACATATATACGCCACTCATTAAAATCGACATCCTTTACAATACCAATGGCGCGAATTTCCATTTCCTGATTGGTAATACTTTTAATCTTTTTTACTGCGATACGGTCACCAGCCTTGATTTGAAGGAGGCGACTTTGCTGAGCTTCCACTGAGTTTCCCTGACCCCCAGATGGAATATTATGTGGGGTATTTCTATCCCAGCAATACCAATAGCCACGTATTAGAAAGTCATCTAAATTGTCGTCGTCACCACCAAACATTGCACCTACAATCCAGTAGTTTTTATCACTCATATTTGCCTCGCCAGACCATAAAATCAATTAGAGTGGAAGTTACAGCAAGCCACAAAAACTTAAGAAGTCGCTCTTTGAAAGAGTGCTTTTTGAACCATCTTTAAGTACAACATCAACACCGCCATCCGCATTGAATGTGACTGTGCCAAGCTCATTAGCACCGCTACTAATTTTTAAAGAGCCTCCGCTACCGTTTAAGCCACGTTCTCCTTTATGCAATGTCGAAACTACAGAAAAAGAGAAGTTAGGCATTGTACTCACAACACATACGCTCCAAGTATAAAGCGATTTTTTTATGTTCGTCGTCGCCTATTTTTCCAGAAATTAATACAGATAGCTCGGGCGGCGGCAGACTCGGGTAGACGGATGGGGAATACTTCATGACAAAATTCTATGCAAATTCAATCGCTTTGCATAGACTCAAATTCGCTGTGAACGGTTACGTGTCATGGCCAGAGACTTTGATCGTCAGGTCACAGAGCTGCAAGTGCGTGTGGCTATTTTAAACCGTTTCACTCATTTGGGTACACCATCGACTCAGCGTGTCTTTTGATAAATAAGGCATTAGGGAAAAGCCTAACTCAAATTCGATTTGTGCAACAAAGCCATGTCAAATTATAAATATACAGTTAAGGCATTCTTCAAGTGCTCATCCGAAACAAATAAATGAGTTTTCATACCAATTTTTTTAGCCGCATCAATATTCTCTTGATCATCATCAACAAAATAAATATTTTCTACCAACACATGCTCCACATCAATCACCTTATTGAAAAATTCTGGATTTGGTTTTTTAACTCCCATTAAGTGGGAGGAATAAACGAAATCAAAGATAGCGTAGTTTCCAAGTCGGCGATGCTCTTCAAAATGACTTTTTATTGTAT
>JAGOSL010000011.1 GCA_018062345.1 Pseudomonadota bacterium
CCCTTGGTAGTAACGAGGGCACGTCAGGTTTAGCAAACCGACGTAGTGTCCAGTGGTAATGGACATAAGGTCCGGTCGTAACGGGCTAGAGGTTAGATACGGTACTACTAAAGCGAGTGTGAAGAAAGCGACACTAACTTATCTTGCAAAACAAGGCTTAGTAAGTGAAAATAGATAACCATAGCCATTACGTGTGGTTTCGTGGATAACTACTTTCCAAGCGTTAACATGTGGAGCATAAATGTTTATTACTTTTGAAGGCGGGGAAGGTACTGGCAAGAGCACCCAAGCCTTAATATTAGCTGACGTTTTGAAGAAAAACGGCGTTAACGTGCTCTTAACACGCGAACCCGGAGGCAGCCCCGGGGCTGAAATAATTCGGAATTTGCTTGTAACAGGCTCGGCTGATCGCTGGGCAAATATGAGCGAGGTTTTGCTAATGTATGCTGCCCGAGCCGATCATTGGGTCAATACAATTGAGCCTGCGCTTGCAAGTGGAGCTTGGGTTTTATGTGATCGGTTTGCAGATTCAACGGTCGCCTACCAAGGGTATGGCCGTGGCGTTGATTTAGATTTTTTGAAAGTATTATATAAACATGTTGTAGGTGATGTTTTTCCAGACATTACTTTTGTTTTTGATCTTGACGTTTGTGAAGGAATCAAACGCGCCAATGCCCGTATGGAAGGCCATACAGTCGTTGAAGGGCGTTTTGAAGCCATGGATATGGATTTCCATAAACGAATTAGAGCTGGTTTTTTAGAAATCGCCAAAAATCATTCTAAACGCTGTACTGTCCTGCAGGCTGATGCACACCCCAAAGTTATTCATCAGCAGATTATTGATATTTTACAAAAAAGAAAGGTTGCGCCTTGGAAAAATCCCCCTGTGTAAGAATTTGTACCCTTAATGATGAAAAAATCTGTGTTGGTTGTGGGCGTAATGCCTATGAGCTAAAGAACTGGATTAATTTTTCAGATGAGACAAAAAAACTAGTCAAGCTAGGCTTAGCTAAAAGATTGGCTGACATATCAGCCAATTTAAATAAAAGAAAATGATTAACCACAAACTGGTATGGAATTCATACAATTTTACTCTACCATTTTGGGCCTACCTTCTGCCGCTAACCGCCCTGCTTGCTTGGCAAGATTTCAAAGAAAGGCAGGTAAATGCAGGAACAGCAATTGCCACCCTAATAGCCTTGGCGTTAGGTGCATACTATTTTTCTCATATTGCAGGCATGCTGTGCATATTAGGGGCCTATCGCTGTTTTCGCAAAAATAGTATTCAACCCATTGATATCGCAGTATTTAGTTTTGGGGCAGGGTATTTTTCTCTTGAATTCTTGCCAGTTTACTGTTCAATTACAGCACTCGTGCTTGCCTTTATGTTTAAGTTTACAAAAGAACCCAGGCTACCATTTGTGTTTGCATGGGCTTTAGCCTTTTGGGCTGCGTATTTCCTGCATCTTACCTTAGAATAAACTAACCTTCATTATTTTTTCATTTCCTACCTATATAATTATATAGGTAAATTTGCATAACCTGTATAATTGTGCAGGTGAATCACGCTTGCCGAAATTTATTTCTTCCAATATAAAAATTGAATATAAAATTGCATTTCACATATCTTTTGTTTTGTTATAGAAAATTGTACTTATATTTTAATAAATTTTATTCAATCCAAATCTCGAAATTTTATTGTATGAAAAGCTATTTGTCTTTATTTTTTTGTTTATTATATTAGTTGAATTTGTACATAACTATCACTATTTATAGCTCAGTTATAAGATAGTTAAGGCATTTAGTATGGTTTACCTAATTACACCAAATGACTACGCTTCTCATCGTGCTGATTTAGATGCAATGTACCGCCTTCGCCACAAAGTATTTTTTGAAAAACTTAAGTGGCAGGTTAAAAGCCAAGATAACATGGAAAAAGATGAATACGATGAAAATAATACTTTTTATCTAATTTATAAAGACCAGAATAATATTGTCAGGGGCTGTCAACGCTACATCCCGATGAATCATTCTTGCATGTTTGATGGGCCTTTTGACTTTGTTCTACCAAACTTAAAAGACTATAAAAATGCAAAATATTGGGAAGCAAGTCGCATGGCTGTTGATTACAATTTTGATGAAACATACAAGAAGGAAGAAGCGCAGAAGGTTTGTTGTAGAATTTTAGCTGCCTCTTCATTATTTGGTATGGATGCTGAGATTGAAAATTTCCTAACTCTTTCCTATCCATCTGCTGCCCGGATTCTTTCTTGGTTTTTTTCAACATCACTCTTGGCTTCTACCACTATTAACAACGAAGAAGTACACGTTACACAATATTTACCAACGAATGAATCATACGCAAAATTATTAAGTAGAATAAATCTTCCTAAGAATGAACCTGTTTACATTTTACCTGGCTAATGCTGAAAAACTGTTTAATTAAATAGTCGACTGCATAAATTGCCAGGTTTAAATGTTCATTAATTCAAGCTAAATATCATCTCATTCAATCACCAAACTGAGAGATGACCATGGCAAAAAAATTTGACATAAAAACCTTTTCATTGCGCTTTATTGCGGGGGCAAGCGTTGCAATAACCTGCTTTTATTGCACAATTGAAGTCGCATGGCCTGCAGTTTGCAGAATGCAGAAATCATTCAACCAAAGAAAAGCTGCTGCACAAAAGGCTAATTTAATTCAAGCTGGTGCTGCAAAAATAGTACCTCTAACTAGCAGTGATAAAGGCTGCAGCTCTCAAAAATTGGTAGCTTATGCTCATGCTTGTAAACACATTTCAAAAAGCCATATTAAATTGTTAGAATACTTAGAATTCCAGCCCCACACAGCTTTTTCTAAGCGGGATATTTATAACCTTTTTGCAGAAAATGTTCCCAAGGCTTCTAGAAATATGGCAGTTTTTGTAGCTTGGCTTGGTTTTTTAGAGCGTGCAAATTTTATTCAAGTGCATGCAGGGCGAATTGGTTTAACTAAAGTAGGGTTGGAATTTTTGCAATATACCAGGCAAAATAAATATTTCTCACCATGTTCCTATTAAAGTATAAGTGCAAAAAATGTTTTTATTCTGGCATAAAGTTGCTAACATATGGTGGTTAGGTAAATGAAATGGTGTGGTCAAACGTGAAAAAACCGCAAGTAAATGCTGAAAATGGCCAACAAAGGGAAGAGCAGGAAAAAATGCAAATAACAGAAAAAGATAGAAAAATAAGCGAAAATATTTCTAAAGAGATGGCAATTTTGAACTCTCAATGCCAAATGATGGAAACACTATTTGGTGAAGAAATCTAATTTTTAAGGCCTGAGCAAGCTTTCATTTTCCCTGTTATGCTGAACAAAGTATGGCCAAAGTTCGTCGCCCCGACGAGGGTCGGGGTCCAGTGGGTATATGCCGTATTACGTTTATATTCTTGCAAGCAAAAGAAATGGATCTCTGTACATTGGTAGCACCTCAGATCTTGTTAAAAGAGTTTGGGAGCATAAGGAAAAGCTTAGACAGGGATTTACACAACGTTATGGTATCGACAAACTTGTTTACTTTGAAGAATTCCAAGAAATCGCGCTAATGGGGCAACGAGAGAGGCGACTCAAAGAATGGCGCAGAGCATGGAAGATTCGCCTAATTGAAGAAAATAATCCTAACTGGGATGATTTGTACGAAGCAATTGCGAAATGATAGAACTGGACCCCGACCTTCGTCGGGGCGACTCCCCCCCCCCCACTTTTACAAGCATGTGCCAGGAACTATATCGGGGGCGTAAAAAAACTTGCCCACTGCGTTTATCTTGATTTCACTCTACCATTTCGTAATTACCCGAAATAGGTCTGCAAAGGGCAAGGTCATCGCCCCGACGAAGGTCGGGGTTTAGTTCCATCATTTCCTAATTACTCGACGTAGGTCTGCAAAGGGCAAGTTCGTCGCTCCAACGAAGGTCGGGGTTTAGTTCCATCATTTCCTAATTACCCGACACAGGTCTGCAAAGAGCAAGGTCGTCGCCCCGACGAAGGTCGGGGTCCAGTTCTATCATTTCGTAATTACCCGACATAGGTCTGCAAAGGGCAAGGTCATCGCCCCGACGAAGGTCGGGGTTTAGTTCCATCATTTCGTAATTACTCGACGTAGGTCTGCAAAGGGCAAGTTCGTCGCTCCAACGAAGGTCGGGGTTTAGTTCCATCATTTCCTAATTACCCGACACAGGTCTGTAAAGAGCAAGGTCGTCGCCCCGACGAAGGTCGGGGTCCAGTTCCATCATTTCGTAATTACCCGACATAGGTCTGCAAAGAGCAGGGTCGTCGCCCCGACGAAGGTCGGGGTCCAGTTCTATCATTTCCTACTTACCCGAAATAGGTCTGTAAAGAGCAAGGTCGTCGCCCCGACGAAGGTCGGGGTTTAGTTCCATCATTTCGTAATTACCCGACATAGGTCTGCAAAGGGCAAGGTCATCGCCCCGACGAAGGTCGGGGTTTAGTTCCATCATTTCGTAATTACTCGACGTAGGTCTGCAAAGGGCAAGGTCGTCGCCCCGACGAAGGTCGGGGTCCAGTTCCATCATTTCCTAACCATTTAAAAATGCATTAGCTATAATATCACTATACAATCTACCAGGTTGCCTTATCTCTTATACGAATTCGCAAAGTCGCTTCCTTGCTTAAATTACCATTCTCTGAACCATAAATACCCCCTGAATAATTATGTTTTACCTGTATAAACTAACAGGTTACCCAAAGCTAAATTATGGTCTAGGTTTCTTTGTGTAAATGTATTTTGAAGGAATATCCTAGATGATACTAAATAAGAAAATAAAAATCGGTTTAGATAAGATAAATGCTATAAAGCATTCTGAAAAAGACGCTTTTTACGTGTTTAAAGATATTTGCCTAGATTTAAACCTTGATCAATTCGCATTAGCAATTTTTTCAGGAAAAAAAAATATTACAGAATCTTTTGATATCTATGATACATACTCCAAAGAATGGATTCAGCGCTATAAAGAGAAACAATACTACTTGTATGATCCAGTTTTTAGTTCACTGCAAAAGGTGGCAATTCCCTTTGAATGGAACAGGGAAAGTTTTGATAATCTTCTACCAATCCAAAAAACTTTAATGAATGAATCATACGATTTTGGTATAAAATCAGGCGTTACTGTTCCGCTATTACCTCATCCAATGTTTCATGGTTTTGTAACCGCCCTGAATAAGCCTGCCTTGAATTATGATGTCTTGTATACCCTTTCTTTGGTGGGGAATGTATGCGTAAGCAAAATTATGTCTTTGCAAAAAAAACGAGAGCTTTTAGCCTAGGGGCATTGACATTTTTTTCACACAAAGCGATAAAGGCACAGCTTGAAAAAAATAATCTATGTGATGTTCTATCGGCAAGATTGTTTAATAAGGTTAGGGTGATTTCTTGATAAAATCAGTAAGTTTTCTCATCAAATCAGTTTTATCATTAAATCAGGGGCTTAATAGATGTTAAATAAGCGAGTAAATACAGCAATTGAGAAAATTAACTGTACTACAAAATCAGAGCAGGATGTCTTTGAAATCTTTCACAGCATTTGTAATGACTTTGATATCGAACAATTTGCACTTGCTGTGTTTTCAGGCAAAAAGAAAATTACTGAATCATTTTCAGTCTATAATACTTATTCTAAAGAATGGGAAAAGCGTTATAACGACGAGCGCTACTACTTATGTGACCCTGTCTTTAATACACTAAAAAAAATAGCAGTTCCATTTGAATGGAGTACAGACAGCTTTGATAATCTTTTACCAATCCAGCAAACTCTCATGGAAGAATCTCGCGATTTTGGAATCAAATCTGGAATCACTATTCCCCTTATTCCTCATCCTACTTTTCATAGCTTTGTAACTGTACTCAACCATCCGTTTTTGCACCCTGAGGTTTTGTACACACTTTCGTTGGTCGCAAACGTGTGCGCGAATAAAATTTCTAACTTAAAAGATAACGAGGCATTAGCTAGTTTAACTGAACGCGAAATTGCCATTCTTTCTCAAAAAGCCCAGGGCGCCACAATTAAGGTCATAGGTTACAATTTAAATATTGCTGAATCTACTGTTGCCTTTCATTTAGACAGTGTCCGCAAAAAATTAAATGTGAACTCTACAGAACACGCAGTTTCAAAATTTGTTTTGATTATGAATCAACAGTCCTAAGCTTGTTCCAACTTTTTCTTATCTTCTTTTTCACGTTGCTGAGTTTTACGTTTACGCAAATTTTCACGCAAAGCCTTTTCAAGTCGTTTTTGTTTTTCTAACTGCTCTTTTAATTTATCGCTGTGCCTACTAGACATGATTGCGAATCCAATTCCAAGCACGACTCATAGTGCCCTTTTGCTTGGTTAAAGAATTCATTTGCGACCCTTGATGATCATGCAACGCATATTGTAAAAGCCCAGCGCATAGTGAAAAAGCTGGGGTATGAATTACATCACCAATTCCCTGCAGGCCTTGAGGCGTTGCTAAGCGAACCGTTTTGTTAAAGCGCGATTGCATAATGTCTCGAAAACCTTGTAGTTGGCTTGCGCCACCTGTGATAACAAATCGTTGCAAGGCCATTGGATCAATGGGAAGGGCCGTAAGCTTTTTCTCAATTTCTTCAATAATTTCTTCAGCCCTTGCTTTGATAATATGCATCAAAAAGCTTTTAGAAACCGGGTTAGCAAAGCTTAAGTTGTCTTCACCAAGCTGCGTTACTAAAATGGTTTCACGATCATCTGCTGCACCAAATAAACTTCCGTATAAAGTTTTCAGGCGTTCGGCCTGGCTAAGGTTAGTATTTAACCCTTGCGCTATATCATGGGTGATAAAATTTCCGCCCATAGGTATGCACCCCAAATATATAGGGTCACCGTTACAAAAACTAATGATCGAAATACTATGGCTACCAATATCAAGCAGAGTTACTCCCATTTGCTTTTCATCATCAACTAAGCAAGAAAGGGCAGTAGCATAAGGACCTGCCACAAAAGCTGTTACATCTAAATGGCATCTTCCAAGACACGCACTTAAATTTGCAAGTAGATGTGCTGGTGCTGTAATTACATGTAGCCTTGTTGTAAGAGTATCCCCCAACATTCCTTTGGGATCTTTCACATTAATATTGTCATCTACATCGTATGAAATGGGGAAAACATGAATAATTTTTCTTGAGCTATCAATACTTGGGTCACGATTAACATCAGTAGCTTTTTGAAGATTTGTATCCTTTACTGGCTGCCCGTGAAGAGAAATTCTTGTAGTAATAAAATGTGAGTGCAGAGCTTCTGCCGAAAGATTGACGTAAACGCTATGAATGGTTTGCTTTGCAAGTTGCTCGGCCGAATGTATACCATTTAAAATTGAATCTTCAAGATCCTCTAAGTCAATTATAGAAGCGCCGCGAATACCCTTTGCAGCATGTGATGCAACTCCAAGAATTCTAATGGTTATATTCCTCTCAGGCGTAATATCACGGTTCATTTTTGCAATAGCGCAGCAAACCTTGCTAGAGCCAATATCAAGTGCAGCAAAAGTTTCTGAAGGAATACTCTGTGATTTTGTTTTAAACAAGTTCATACTAATAAAAGATCAAGTTCTTTCTTGGCGTCTAGTGCAAATAAATCGTCACATCCGCCAATATGTTGGCCATTGATGAAAACTTGAGGAACTGTTTTTCTACCACCTGACATATTAACAAGCTCTAAGCGGCCAGTATCATCGTTAGAAAGATCAATTTCTTGAAATTCCACGCCTTTGTTTTTTAGCAATTGCTTTACTTTAACGCAGTACGGACAATAATTTGTAGTGTAAACGACAACGTTTGCCATTAGTAAAAACTTTCATAGATTCTATGTCATTATGGCATAGGAAAAAGAAAATAGCATCACAAGTTAACTTAAGTTATGTTAGAAAGATGTAAAAATTACAAGGAAAAAACATGCAGAATTTTGATGTTGTTGTTATTGGGGCTGGACCAGGCGGTTATGTTGCAGCAATCAGAGCAAGTCAACTTGGGAAAAAAGTTGCTGTCATTGAAAAAGAACACTTAGGCGGCGTGTGTTTGAATTGGGGGTGTATTCCTACAAAGGCACTTTTGCGTTCAGCCGAAGTTCTGCAGCTTATTGAAAATGCAGATCAATTTGGTATCGAAGTCGGTCAAGTCAACGTTAATCTTGCAAAAATGGTTGAAAGGTCACGCAAAATTGCTGGCCAGTTATCTGCAGGTATTAAGGGGTTGCTGGCAAAAAATAAAGTCACTGTTTTTAGTGGTGAGGCTAGTTTTGAAAATGCAAAAACCCTAAAAATTAAAGGCGAGAAAACTGAGACTATCGAAGCAAAGAATATTATCATTGCAACAGGTTCTAAGGCGCGTATGTTGCCAGGTGTTGAAGCACATCCACGTATTTGGACAGCAAAGCAAGCAATGACACCCGAGTTTATGCCAAAGTCATTGCTAGTCATCGGATCAGGGGCTATAGGCATCGAATTTGCAAGCTTTTATCAAACGCTTGGGGCTAAGGTTACGGTTGTGGAAATGCAGTCACGAATTTTGCCTAATGAAGATATAGAAATCTCTACATTAGCGCAAAAACAATTTGAAAAGCATGGAATGAAATTTCACTTAGGCTCTACAACCAAGCTTACACCTGGAAAAGACCACGTTGATGCTATCATTACCAAAGACGGTAAAGAAATTGAAAAATTAAAATTAGATGCTGTGATTGTAGCTATTGGAATTTCTGGAAATATAGAAAATCTTGGCCTTGAAAAAACAACTGTTAAAACAGAAAAAGGGCAAATTTTGGTGAATGAATGGTGTGAAACAGCCCAGAACGGCGTTTATGCTATAGGTGACGTTGCAGGTGCTCCATGGCTTGCACACAAAGCTAGCCACGAAGGTATAATAGCTGTTGAGCACATGTGCGGCGTCAAGGGGATTCACCCCATGAAAAAATCAAATATTCCAGGCTGTACCTACAGTCATCCGCAAATTGCCAGTATTGGTTTAACTGAAGAAAATGCCAAAGCGCAAGGCTATGAGCTCAAAGTCGGTAAATTCCCTTACCGAGGCAACGGAAAAGCTGTCGCTCTGGGCGAATCAGAAGGGCTTGTAAAAACTATTTTTAATGCAAAAACAGGTGAACTACTTGGTGCGCATATGCTTGGTGCAGAAGTAACTGAATTAATACAAGGTTTTGCAATCGGAAAAACACTGGAAACAACCGAAGCTGAACTAATGCACACTATTTTCCCGCACCCAACCCTTTCAGAAATGATGCACGAATCAACTTTAGATGCCTTCGGGCGTGTGATTCATTATTAAGAAAAAAGCACACTCTAAGTACATATTTAAAGTGTGCTTTTTAATAATTCTACAATTATTACGCCATTTCAGCAGGGATGTCATACGCTTGCATGTGTCCCTTTTTGCCTCTGCATTGGCCTGCGTGCTCGTGTCCTCTACCTTTTATAGAACCACCTGCCTTGTGGCATTTTGCACGTTTGCGCGCTACATCAGCATCAGCAGCAGACAAAGTGCAAATGCTGAAACCAGCTAA
This sequence comes from Pseudomonadota bacterium, assembly GCA_018062345.1. Taxonomy (GTDB): domain Bacteria; phylum Pseudomonadota; class Alphaproteobacteria; order Paracaedibacterales; family CAITNM01; genus CAITNM01. The sequence goes on from JAGOSL010000011.1 coordinate 9,583, forward strand.
TAAAAGAGCTAATGTTAATAATTTCATAAGAACCTCCTATAAATAAAATGTTTAATAAGAAAATCGTAACAAATAATAATTAATAAACGATTAAGCTACTTTTCATTTATTATTGGTTATGAATCAGGAATAAATTCTCTTTTCGCAAAGATCATGCTATAAATTTCCAACAGATTTAAATTCAAAAAAAGATGTTTATAAAGGGTGTTTTTGTTCTATTTGCACTAGCTAATATTACAGCGGGTGATATCCCTAGTGTTGAAGCAGACAAAAAAGTAGGTCACAAAAAATCTTGTTGTCTTCCGGGAAAATTTTGCCCGCATTCTTTACCGTCTTTTGATTTTTGTCAGCCTCTGCCTACTATTAAACCAAAATTAAAACCAACACCAACCGTGACAAAAGAAGAGCCATCTTTTCTTGCCCAAGGGCAGGCATCAAAACCAACATCAGCTGGTTTAATGCGCAAAAAAAAACGTAAGAAACGCCCAGTAGGAACCACAATAGGAACCATGGTCGGAGGGCTTGAAAAAGATTTAAATATTTCTTCACAAGCTCCAGAATCTAAATTACTAACGCCTACTTTGCTCCCAGAAAACGATAGCCTAAATGTATTAGATGCAGCTTCGCAAAAAGGAACCTCATCAAAAGCTGATTTAGAAACTGTTTCGGCTTCGGCAGATAATGGTAAAGCTATTTCTATTAGCATTAATAGAACCGAAGAAGAATTTGATGAACAAGAAAAAAAAATCTCCCCATACCAAGCAGACGGCATTATTGATAATGAGCAAGCTTTGGTATTTTTAAAAACAAAACGACTAAAAGATGTAGATACCGATACAGAAGAATATCAAGAAGAGTTTTTCGCTGACGAAGAAGACGAAGAAGAAGACGAAATAAACAACGAAAACGACTCTAAAATAATAAATATTTTTGCAAAACCTATAAAAAAGAAAAAAATTAATAAAACTCTTCGACGTCACGTCATTTAAACAAAGCCGTAACACCAGCATATTTATTGTGGTATTACGGCTTTAGAGAACAGAACTTTCTACTTAGTGAGTACTAGATAGAGCAGGTGATAGTATAGGTAGATTTGGCTCTACAGTAACTGTATTTACCTGCGTTACAACTCCTAAAGTGCCTGTGCCATTTACATAAGTCCTTAAAGTAGGCAGTGGTGCACTCAATGCAACAAGCGTAAGGCTCGTGCCGGTGGATAAGTCACTTGAATTAGCCGTTATAGCATCCAAATTACTTTGTGGATCAATAATATATGAAGCAGGCTTAGAAAAGGCTGCAAATCCAGTTGTGTACGCTCCACCTAAGCTAACTCCATATACTGGTGCGCTAAATATAGTATTTGCACCTAAAGTTATTCTAGCCCTTGTGCTAGCGCTAGAACCAGGTATTTTAGGATGCCTTTGAATCTTAAACGGAACTGAAGATAAAGATGCTGGAAAGGCTAAATTGTTTCCTACTACTAAAGTATTTGTGCTTGTCAGACCTGATAAAACGCTACTAAGCTTAGGATCAGCAGAACCAGGCTCAACAACAACTCTACAACCTGATCCTAATGCTGATTGGAACCAATAAACAGGGTCTGATGCCGGTGCACTAGAAAGCAGGAAGTGAACGGTGCAACCGTCAGGAGGGGTTGGTAGTGCATTTCTAGCTAAACCACCAACCAAAATATCAAAGTTTGTAGCATCACCAGTTATCCAAATATCTTTTAGTGTGTCCGCAAAAGATGGGGTGGAAAATGGAGTCTTAATTGGACCATTTGGCGTTTCTCCTGATTTTACAAATGCAAGGTTCAGAATCGTCGTCACGTTGCCTGCGGTTTGCCCTGTAGGATCAGCATATCCTGCAAAAGACCCTAATTGAGATCCAATTGCAAGTATATCATTTCTAATTGTGTTTGGTCCGTTATTCTCATTTGCGCCCGAAGTATAAGCTGTAATAGGCGGAACAAGGGTAAGTCTACGAATAACGTGGTTGCCAGAGTCTGCAAAATAAATTCTACCAGCGTTATCTACGTAAATACCCATAGGCGTATCTAGTTCAGCTGATGTTGCTAAACCATTGTCGCCTGAGAATCCAGCTGTTCCGGTGGTTCCTGCAATAATTGTCATTGTGCGTGATCCCGTACTATTAGGAGGGGCTATTTTCCAGATAACATGATTAGTAATATCTGAAAAATAGATATTTCCCTGGCCATCACCACAAATGCCCTGAGAAGAGCCTATAACAATTCCATTCGCAGAAATTCTTGCGGGCACATCTGTATTGCTTGGTAATCCGCCTGTCCCGGCAATAGTGTAAATATCTCCAACAGTTGTGTCGGAAACGGTGTCGCTAGTTGGCTTATAAACAGCTGAAGTTATGCCAGAAACCATTCTAATTGCCTCATTACCAGAATCTGCTATATAAGCATTTCCTAAAGGATCTACAAAAACTGAATATGGAGCCTGTAAAGTGGCAGAAGTTGCTGCGTCCCCATCGCCTGTGTACCCTGCAGAATTTCCTGTTCCAGCTATTGTGGAAATAAATCCAGTGCTAGCTGCTACAAGTCTAACCGTTTGTGTGGTGGTGTCTGTAATATAAAGATTGCTAGCAGGATCTAAAAAAAGACCATAGGGTGTATCCAATCTAGCATCAGTTGCTAGCCCTGCATCACCTAAATACCCCTTGGTTCCTGTGCCAGCAAAATCGGAAAGAACCCCACCAGGAATAGTTAGTTGATGAACTTTTCCATTAGCTGGATCTGCTATATAAATAAGACTACCTGCGGCATTGGTATAGATTCCTGCAGGGGTAAAGCCAGCATCAGAATTAGTGAGAGTAGAAATAACCCCGGTACTAGCTGTTACTTTTCTCAACACTTGATTGCCAGCATCAGAAATAAAGGTGTTTCCAAAGCCATCTCCACAAACACTTACAGGGGCGTTTAACCTAGCAGAGATGGCAGGTCCCGCATCACCTAAATATCCTGCCGTTCCATTTCCTGCAAATGTTTCAATTATATAACTAGCTGTAAGATTATCTGGCAGGGTTAAGGCAATTGCTATTCCTGCGAACCATTTTAGCAAGCTGCCCTTTTGCTTTCTCATAAAAATATCTTTCATATCTGACCAATTTTTATTTTTCTAGTTATGATCTTGCTAAAGTTTTAATTAAAATTTAGTTAACGAAATCTCGTGATCGGATTTGTTCAAATTTCATATCCGGGCTAGGATTTATAAAACTTAAAACGCTTTTGATATGAGCTATTTGATTAACAAGGTTAATTACCAAGCGCTTTACCAAACAGCAATTGCTAATCCAAATTCATTTTGGCTTGATATGGCTAAGCGCTTAGACTGGGTGAAATTTCCAACACAAGCCGGAAATTGGCAGTTTGAAAAGCCAGTATCCATTAAATGGTTTGAAGATGGTGTTTTAAATGTATGCAGCAATTGTGTTGACCGTCATGCCAGCGTCACGCCTGATAAAACAGCTATTATTTGGGTGAATGATCAGGGCACAATAACCACTCATATCTCTTACGCGCAATTACTCAAACAAGTGAATGCGTTTGCTTGGAACCTTCAAAATCTAGGCGTGAAAAAAGGTGATCGGGTCATTATTTATATGCCAATGATCCCAGAAATTGCATACGCCATGTTAGCCTGTGCACGAATAGGCGCTATTCATTCTGTCGTTTTCGGAGGTTTTTCTTCAGAAAGCCTAGCCGGACGCATTCAAGATTGTGGAGCAAAAATAGTAATCACAGCAAACGAAGGAATGCGCGGAGGGAAAGCTATTCCACTAAAAGCAAGTGTCGATGCTGCGCTTTTACAAACACCCCAAGTGGAAAAAGTACTAGTGATTAACTATACAAACACAGAAGTAGCCATGACCCCAGGTCGTGATGTTATCTACGTGGCGGATTATAACCAAGTTGTAACGCCAGCGTTGGTGAATGCTGAGGACCCATTATTTATTTTGTATACTTCCGGTTCAACAGGTAAACCAAAAGGCGTACTGCACACAAGCGCAGGATATTTAACCTATGCAAGCCTAACTCATCAGTGGATTTTTGATGTGCAAGCAAATGATATTTACTGGTGCACAGCAGATGCTGGCTGGATCACCGGGCATTCTTATGTCATTTATGGCCCGCTTGCCAACGGTGCGACAACAGTTATGTTTGAAGGGGTTCCAAATTACCCAAACCCAGATCGTTTATGGAAAATCATTGATGATTTAAAGGTAAGTATTTTTTACACAGCGCCCACCGCCATACGTAGCCTTATGCAAGCTGGAAACGAATGGCTGCAAACCAGCACGCGTGATTCTTTAAGAATACTAGGATCAGTAGGAGAGCCCATTAATCATGAAGCATGGGAATGGTATTATCACCAAGTGGGTAAATCAAAATGTCCAATTGTTGATACATGGTGGCAAACCGAAACAGGAGGAATTATGATTACACCTCTGCCAGGTGTGCATGATCTAAAGCCAAGTTCGGCAATCCAACCATTTTTTGGAATAACCCCCGTTTTATTAGATGATAATGGCAGCGAGATTAAAGATATCACTGCCCAAGGAAATTTAGCTATAAAAGCCTCATGGCCAGGGCAAATGCGCACAGTGTACGGTGATCACCAGCGTTTTGAAGAAACATATTTCAGCCAATTCCCAGGCTATTATTTTAGCGGAGATGGTGCAAGGCGCGATAATAAGGGCGATTATTGGATCACAGGGCGAGTTGATGACGTATTAAATGTTTCAGGTCATCGCTTAGGTACCGCGGAAATTGAAACTGCGGCAACTCTTGATCATTCTATTATTGAAACGGCAGTCGTGGGCTTCCCCCATGCTATTAAAGGAGAGGGAATTATGATTTTTGCGATTCCTGCAAGTCATGCCGCTCAAAGTCATGATGAACTAAAGGAAATTATTAAACAGACTATTCGTGCGCAAATTGGCCCTATTGCCAGTCCTGACGCAATCCATATTGTCAAAGGGTTGCCTAAAACACGCTCTGGCAAAATTATGCGCAGAATTTTGCGCTGTATCGCTAGGTCAGAATTTGAAAAAATTGGCGATGTCAGTACCCTTGCTGATCCGGATATTGTTGATCACATCATTGGGGTATTTAATGCAAAAACATGATCGCTAATTTCTTTAATCAATTGGTAACTAGTGCTGCGTCCTTTGCCTGGATTTTGAATCAAAATCTCACGTGTCTTTAAATCCTGAATATCGCGTAATGCCGTATCATTAGAGCACTTTGTCAGCTTTGCATACTTCGAGGTGTTCATGTATCCCTTAAAATCATTTTCCAGCATAAGATTGATGATTAAGCGTTGACGCTCATTAACAGGCTTTTTGTTGATGAGATTCCAAAGTTTAGCTTTGAACAGAACATTACTAAGTGTTATTTCAGCGCTTGAGATTGCTCGGCCAAGGCAATCTAAAAACCATTCTAGCCAGCCTGTTATTTCTAGTGAGCTGCGCTGCTGTCGTTCTAGTTGTTCGTAGTAATTTTTGCGTTCGAATTCAATTTGACTAGATAGGCTGTAAAAGCGTTCTGAAGTAGAATCGGCGCGCGCCAATGCCATATCCCCAATAGCTCTGGCAATACGACCGTTTCCATCTTCGAAAGGATGAATGGTTATAAACCAAAGATGCGCAATACCTGCTTTTAGGACAGGATCAATATCATCTTGTTGTTCAAACCATTTTATAAAGGCTTTCATTTCTAGCTCAAGCTTATCAGCACTCGGTGCTTCAAAGTGAATCTTCTCAGAACCTATAGGGCCTGAAACCACTTGCATAGGACCTGCATCTATTGTGCGCCATCCGCCAACAGTAATAGGATGCATGCCACTACGACCGCTAGGAAACAAAACGGCATGCCAGCCAAAAAGTCGCTCTTTTGTCAATGGCTGTAAAAACATTTGTGTGGCATCCAACATAAGCTCAACGATACCTTCAACAGCCCGATTAACCGGTACAAGGCCTTCAATATCAATGCCAAGGCGACGTGCAATGGAAGAGCGCACTTCCTCAGGGTTTAGGGTCTCCCCCTCAATAGCTGTAGATTTAACTACATCGTTAGTGAGCGTGTTAAGGCTAGTTTCTCGTTTTAATTCAAAGCCAATTCCTTCCATTCTGCCAAGTAAACGTCCTTGGCGATGTCGTATATTAGCTAACTTATTGCTGAGTGCATCAGTGCTCCAGGTGAAGTTTGGCCAGTTTTGATGTTTATGTATCCACATGTTAATCACCGCATTATTTGAGGTGATTATGATGCTTATTCACCGCAAAGTCAAGATAAATACCGCATAATGTGCGGTGAATAACAATTATAAACACCGCACCCCAACCAAAACTAAACAAATTGTTCAAAATTCATATCCAGGTTATGATTTCATCATTGAGGTATTTAATGCAAAAACGTGATAACACAATTGTCATTCTCTTAGTCGTATGCTTTTTTGCTATGCTCGCACTGGCCTTTGCCTCTGTGCCCCTATACAGAATATTTTGCCAAAAAACAGGGTTTGGTGGCACTCCTAAAATCAGTCGAGATGGCTCAACAAAAGTTGTTAACCGCGAAATTACCGTTAGGTTTGTTGCAAATACTCATCGTGATCTTGTTTGGGAATTTTTGCCTTTGCAGCACACTATTCGCTTGAAAATCGGGGAAAACGGGCTAGCTTTTTATAAAGCAAAAAACTGCTCTAATAAACCAATTATTGGTATGGCAACCTATAATGTTTCTCCTGATTTAGCTGGGCAGTATTTCAACAAAGTTTTTTGCTTTTGTTTTGAACAGCAAAAGCTTGACCCAGGTGAATCAATGGAAATGCCAGTTCAGTTTTTTATAGATCCGGCTTTTGCTGATGACCCTATGTTGAAAAACGTAGACGAAATCACCCTTTCTTATACATTTTTCATTTTCAAAAAAGACAACCCAAACCTTTCTAAATAACACGATATTATTATTTTAGCTCACGGTATTTTTAAAAAATTTTAACGTATTGACCCAAAACTAGGATTTTCTATCATATAATTATGCAAATATTGCATATCAGTTATAAATAATAAACATACGGAGGAATGCATGAATACTCATGAATGGTCGGCCACCGACATAGCAAAAGCCCGCAGCTACTTCCTTGCTGGTGCATCACTTAAAAATATTGCCAATGAATTAAAACGCTCGCCAACGGCTATAAATAAAGCCCTTAGCCGATTTGGAATTCGCCCAATATCAGTAGAAAAAGGCAGCAAAAGAAAAGCTTTAAGACAAAGAGAGTGCCCACACTATATAACTGCTCCTTCTTTTGAACAAAGGGCATTGCAAGATGAATTTGATAATTGGGTAAGTTTTTGGAAAATGTGCAATTACTTAGAAAAACAAAAAATCCGTTTCTACGAAGTATCAGAATTTGGAATTCAGCTTGAAAATCGCAGGTTCAGAGTAGACGCAAAAATTCTGAGCGCACGACAGTTGTTGATTATGACAAACAAATTACGAGCAGAAAACAATCTAAAGGCTTTTTTTGTAAGGGGACTATCATGGTAACAATTCATACTAAAAAAAATTGCAAGAATCAAAATTTACAACTTATTGCACACAACATCCTTAACGCGGCAAATGAAGGTAGCTTATTACATCAATTGTATTTGGATGAATTAATTGATGAACCCCTATTTCAGGCAGGGTTAGCTTTTTCCAGGTTGCAAAGTCGTGCGATGCGAAGCTCTGGCATTAATAACCGGGTACGCACAGCTAGCCAAAGTTGGGGCCGTTTGCAAGGCAAAACCTACGATAAATTTAGCAATGAAAAAATAGAAGGAATATGGAAATACATTCTAAAAGCTTTAAATCCTATCTATCACAAAGGTCTTCCTATGCGTGAAATTGCTTTTGATTTAGTCCTAGCTCCTTCTCTTAAAACTCATTCATTGCGTGATATTAAGAAAACTCTTAGGTATCTCAAAACGATATGGGAAAAAATAGAAGACACACCTTACCGATTAGGTTTCTACAACCTTGACATAGCAGTAGCAAAAAAAAACCTTCACTAGCAGCTCTGGCCACAATCTTTAAGATCGCTTATTATTTAAAAAAGTAAAAGTGAGAAACTATTTGGAATCGGTTTGTATTCTAGGTGCTGGGCGCATGGGAAGCGCCATTGCAGCATTGCTTCCAAGCAATGTAAAAATTTACCAATATTCTCGTTTAGATGCGAATAACCTTGAATCTTTTACAAAAGACTTGCAAAGGTGCGATGGTGTTATTGATATAAGCCACATTAATAATATTGACCCCGCACTAAAAGCTTGTCTAAATTTTAAAAAACCCTATCTATGTTGTACAACAGGGCTTGAAGAATCTCATTTCAATACTTTAAAAACAGCAGCAAAAAGTTTGCCAGTGCTTTATGCAGCTAACACAAGTTTTGGGATAGCAGTTTTGAAAAAAGCCGTTGCCATCGTTGCTAAATCTTTGGGGCAAGATACTGATATAACAATTAGTGAAACGCACCACAATTTAAAGAAAGATGCTCCCTCAGGTACAGCTCTAGAGCTTGGAAAAGTCATTGCACAAGCAGGACACCCAAAAAATTTAATTAACTATGCAAGTCTTCGAGGCGGTAATGTTGTTGGTGAACATACAGTGCATTTTTTCCATGAAGATGAGATCATTCGCCTAAGCCACGAATGTTTGAATCGTGATGTTTTTGCCAAAGGCGCTATCAAGGCTGCTAATTGGCTATTTAAACAACAGCCAGGTTTTTATGGCCTAAATGACATGTTGGAGTTGTAATTATGAGTATTAAAAATCCAGTTCTTATCGCCCCTTCATTAATGGCTGCCAATATGCTGTGCTTGAAAGACGAAGCACAAGCAGTAGAAGCAGCTGGCTCCGACTGGCTTCATATAGATATTATGGACGGACATTTTGTGCCTAATCTCACGTTTGGCCCTGATATTGTCTCCCAATTACGACCTGTCTGTTCGCTCCCATTTGATGTGCACTTAATGGTAGAACCTGTTGAATTGTGCATAGATCTGTATCAAAGGGCAGGTGCTGACCATATTACGATTCATGCTGAGGCAACTACTGAATTACATAAAAATCTGGATGCTATCAAAAAAATGGGCTGTAAAGCAGGCGTTTCAATAAAGCCTGAAACACCAGTTGATTGCATTGAAAATACTTTGAAAATGCTTGATCAAGTATTGGTAATGAGTGTTAACCCAGGTTTTTACGGTCAACCATTTATGCCGTCTGCATTAGAAAAAATTGTCATGCTAAAAAAAATAAGAACAGAGCAGGGGCTAGATTTTCGTATTGTGGTAGACGGGGGAATTAATATTCAAAATTCTCCAAGCATTATCGAAGCAGGAGCTGATGTGCTGGTAGCTGGCAGTAGCGTATTTAAACAAGCAGATTATGCCAAAGCCATTAAAAGCCTGAGATGTTTATCATGAAGAAATCAGCTTTAAGTAAATGTTCTATCTGCGCTTTTCTTTGTCGCTATAAAATTTTGTCTTCACGAAGGAGCGTAGCTCCTATAGTGATCCAGTTAATTTCGAGACTTAATCTAATCCCCCACTTTGTGTAGAAAATACTTTCTCTTTTTTTGCACTAAGAAAAGGTAATGCAAGCAACCAGATAAGAGCAGCAGCTGTAATATACATAGCAGGCGCCATAAGTATCTGAGTTGATTTAAGTGTGTATGTCATAACAAGTGCCGTTGTTCCGCCTGTTAATGCCATACCTATTGAAAATCCAGATGCTACCCCTGTATAGCGAACCTCAGGTAAGAATTGTTGTTGAAGAAATATATGTGAAGGTCCAACGAAGCTGCCAACAGCAATTCCTATAAATATTTGACCAATAATAATTTCTTCAGTTGTTCTTTGTTGTAAAAGAATAAAGCCAAGCCAACTTGCAAAAATTGCAACACCAGAAGCTAATAACATTGATTTATATGGAGTGATTTTGTCAGAAATGCGCCCGAAAATAGGGCAGCTTAACATAAAAGCAAGTAGTCCGAAAATATTAAAAAATAAACTAGTTGAGAATTTAATTCCTAAATATTGAGTAATGTATAAATTTAAAAAACCAAATAACGTGTAACTTAAAATTCCATTAAATGCTCCCGAAGCAATTGCTAATACGTACTGCTTCGGATATTTCTTTATGATTTCAACAATTGGCAAACCTTTTATCGGTTTTCTTTTAATAAACTCCATTGTTTCCATAGCTCTTTTACGTAAGATAAACCCAACAAAAGCTACGCAAGCTCCCAGACAAAAAGGAATTCTCCAAGCTTGTTCAAACTGTAGGTGATTTGTTACAAAGTATGCAATTAAAGTTGCACTAATAGCACCAACAACGCATGACGCAGAAATAAGGCCACTAATCATTCCAGGTTTTGCTTTCATATGTTCAAGCGCAAAAACTGCTGCGCCATTATACTCACCGCCAGTGCATAAACCTTGTATTAACCGGCAGCTAAGCAAAATAAAAGGAGCAGCCATGCCAATCGTGGCGTACGTAGGTAAAAGGCCAATAATCAGGGTTGGAACGCCCATCAATAGAACAGAGAGAGTGAGTGCTTGTTTTCTTCCGTATTTGTCGCCTATGTAACCGAAAACTAGTGCTCCTAGAGGCCTAGTCCAAAACGCTGCTGAAAAAGCAAAAATTCCTCCTAACATCGCAGCAAAATCATTTTCAGCTGGAAAAAAATTTTTACCCAAAATTACTATAAAAACCCCGCATAGGGTGAAATCGTAAAACTCTAATGCATTCCCAATTAGGCAAGGGATTAAAATCTTTTTTCTTAAATCTTTTTTATCTACAGGCATAATGCTTCCCCTGAGGCTAAGTCTGAAAGATTACGTGAGCCAAATATAATCCTGGATTTTTGAAATAGCAACGAATTATAAGCAAATTATGAAAAATTCATTAATAGTGTGGGGAATGCGAAACCAATTTTACTTTGGAAAAATCATCATTTTAAGCCCTGGAAGAGAGCATAAGAATCCAGTTATAGCCGCTACATGCCTGTAAAATGCAGAGGGGCGTCGCCCCGACGAAGGTCGGGGGTGTGTAGTTCTTTTACCTACTTTGTTTAGGCATGACGGTGGAAATAAAAGCTAGCACACAGTGCTTATAAATTAATGCTTACCATATTTAGAAACATGGGCTTTTATATCTTCACCTGCTTCTTCAGCTCTACTTTTAACACGTGCATGAATTTCTTTGCCAGAATTTGCTAATACGCTTCCTACATTTTTCGCATGCTCAGCAGTGCGCTGCATTGAATTCTTCATCACATCTGAATATTGAGATAAATTAATGGGTTGTCCAGGTTTTTGGGTCATTACATTGCGCAATATGGCATTTATATCTTCAAATGTTTGCTTGACAAAATCGCTTTGTATCTTCGCAAGAGATTTCACAACATCAGCCGCAATTTTGTTGGCATCACTAATCGCTTCAAGATTTTTCTTGTGATTTTGTAGTATTTTTTCATGATTAGGTTTGGAAGTTTTTGCAAAATCAGAAAATTTTTCAAACATGTCTTTTGCTGTTTGGGCATATTTATGCTGTTGCTCTTTCCAGTCTGCACGGCTTGCTTTTGCTTTCGTGTTTTTTTCCTGCGCCATAAGAAATACCTTCGCTTCGTTAATTATTTTTCTCAGGTATCGCGACGCTAAAATTAAGCCTAGGCTCTAGGGAAAGTAAGTACAACCCTAAGTCCTCCATAGGGGGATTGATCTAAACGAATCCTACCGCCGTGGCTACGTACAGCGTCTCTTACAATACTAAGCCCAAGCCCTGTACCGCCTTCATCTAAATTGCGTGCTGTGTCTTGTCTATAAAAAGGCTGGAATACCTGTTCTCTATTTTCTTTAGGAATTCCTGGCCCATCATCATCCACTACAATTTCACAATGGCGTACATTTATTTTTAAGCTAACCCAAGTATGTAATGCGTACCTATTAGCATTTAACAACAAATTGGTTAAGCAACGGTTAAAAAGTTGTAATTTTATTTGAATAGTGGGGTTATCGGTGGGCATAAACTCAATAGGATTCTTTTTACCAGGCAAATTATCAATAATTTCTTGAATGCAACTAGCAATAGGTACTGCTTGGCGTGCTTCACTAGCGGTACCTTTGGCATACGCTAAAAACCCTTCTACCATTAATTGCATTTGTTTTAAGTCTTCTTGAAGTAGGGTGTTTTCTTCAATTGGTGGCATCATTGCTAACTGAAGCTGCATACGCGTAATAGGTGTTCTTAAATCATGAGAAACACTTGCAAGCATCTGTGTTCGCTCATGTAGGTGGCGTTGTATGCGCGCGCGCATAATATTAAAAATGCGACTTAGAGTGCGCAGTTCTCTGGCGCCTTCAATTTTTAGTTCTCCCAGATCATCGCCTTTTCCAAAACGATCTGCAGCCTCAGCCAATCTCCGCAGAGGCCTAATTTGATTACGCATAAAAATTGATGCAACTAGAAATAATAGAAGTGCCGAAGATGTCGTCCAAATTAGAACTAGAGGCGTTGTTTTGCTGAATAATCGCTTCCTCGGAAGCGAAACCTCAAGAACCCCTTTATTTTTTGCTTCAATGGAAATATATATCTTGTCAGCATTCATGCGTATATAGTACGAGGGCTTTTTGCGATTACCTTTGCTAAATTCTTCTGAATGCAAAGCTTCATTAAGGGCATCTTCCATAAAACCATACAGCCATGTTGTTTTGTGTGTGCCGTATTTTTCTAGTGTATTTTGGGGGACAAAATTGACATCAAGGCCCATATATTTTTGTGCAGACTGCTTGATTGATTTTATGGATTTTGGATCGCGTTCAACCCAATCCATCACCAATGCAACATCACCGGCGATCGTTCTGGAAAATTGACGAAGAATAGTTTCAGTGTGCCTATCAAAAAAGATATAGCCAAGCACCACCTGCACCAACAGTAATGGCATCAATAATATAATTAATGCACGGCTGAATAGGCTTGTGGGAAGAGCATTTCTTAAAAACTTCTTAGAATTCGTAATTATATTTAAGAATCGGGGCATAAAGCATATCCTACGTGTCTTATCGTTTTTAAATATTTTCCTGTTTCATCGTCCAGTTTGCGGCGTAATCTGTTAACTTGCACGTCTATACTTCTATCACTAATCACAAATCCAATACGTTGTGCTAGATCCCCCCGTGAAAAGGGTTGAAAAGGATGTTGCGCCAAAATTCTTAACATCATCTGTTCTGTTGATGTTAGGCGAATTTCTTCATTGTTTTTAAACAAAGCTGCTTTTTCTACTTTAAAAATATAATCACCCAAATTCAAATCAATACCCACAGGTCTTTGAATATTGGTGCGCCTTAGTACTGTTTCAATTCTTGCAATAAGTTCTTTTGGCTCAAAGGGCTTTGTTAAATAGTCATCAGCGCCTGACATAAGCCCATGAATTTTTTCATCTAGCCCATCTTGCGCTGATAATAAAATAACTGGAATTTGTTTATAAGTTGACGGGGCTCTTTTCATTGAGCTCAGCAAATCAAGTCCTGATTCTTTTGGCATCATAATGTCTAAAATCATTATATCAAAATGTTGTGAAGCAAGGTGGGCCCGTGCCTGAGCGGCATTAGCTGCTGTTTGCACCCGATAGCTATAATCGTTTAGAAACTTACTCAACAAATCTCTAAGGCGCATGTCATCATCAACAATTAATATAAGAGGCATCATAATGTGGTGCACTCGTTAGGTGTTTTTAAAGAATATTGCGCAGCATGTAATCCTCTTTTGAAAAAACTATCCAGCCATGTGTTTGCAAGGCGATGTCTTTCAATAAGTGTTAATCCTTCAAAGGATTCCCAAACAACATCTATAGCAATATGAGTAACTCCAACCTTAGGATTGTAACCTTTATGCTCCTTATGCTTATGCGATTCGTCAGTGACATGTATTTTGGCATCTTCATCCAAATGGCTTTTCACAGCAATAGTAATTTCCTCAATGTTTATGGGCATTCATTGCCTCTAAGTGTTGCTGGGAAATTTTTGCTGTATAGGCTAAAGCGATGGATGAGATAATAAAAGTAACGTGAATAATGACTTGCCACTTAATAGTGACTTCTTGCATCTGAGGAGCATTAATAAATGTTTTTAAAAGATGAATAGATGAAATACCAATAAGCGCCATAGAAAGCTTAATTTTCATGGTGTTTGCATTTACATGGTCTAGCCATTCTGGAAGGTCAGGGTGACTATCCATGCCAAGTCTGCTTACAAACGTTTCGTAGCCCCCAATAATAACCATAATCAATAGATTTGAAATCATTACCACATCAATAAGGTTTAAAACCACCAACATGATCTCGGTTTCGGTATAAACTTTTAAGCTTGTTAAAAGATGCCAAACTTCCTTGGTAAATCGATGGACATAAATACCTTGAGCGATAATTAGCCCAAAATACAAAGGGGCTTGTAGCCAGCGGCTGGAAAAAATTGTGAAAGCAAGGCTGCGTTCAAACAATGTTCTCGGTAATGCCATAATGTTTTTTTTACTTAAGACTCTAGGCTCTAAGATACTGTAAAAAAGAAGAACACTCTAGAGGTGTGTTTAGAGGCATATTCCTCAAAGATTGGTTCCTTGAGGAATATGGTGAAATTTTAAATACTTTGCTTTTTTAATTTTTGGTAGCTGTAAGCAAAATAAATAAAGATAGCCCCTGTTATCAATGCTGATACTAATATTTCTATATTGGCTGATAAGCATTGCTTAAGAAAAATGTGTGCAGGCTGCGAGAAATCACTTATTCTTATTGTTCCTGGTGCTGGTGCAGGGATTTTTGTCAGTATGTTAGTGTCAATAAAATTTTGTGTTGTTTCAGAAAAGATATTGATTCTAATATCAGAAAGCTTTTGAATTAAATCTTGGTTATTAGTAATTTCAAAAAATCTTCCTATTTTTCCTATAACTGACCAGCAGATGAATCCAAAACTAAGACTGTGAAAACATACAGAATATCTAAAAAAATAGGAACAAAAAATTAATAAAAAGTTGCTCAACAATAAAAATATCACAAAAGATACTTTTAATTCACCTGCGAATACGATTTGTATAAAAAATAATAGAACAATTGTAAGAATATTGAGCCACGCACTGAAATCAAGTATTTTCTTTAGTGTGTCAACATCGATATCAAAATTGAAAAATTTAGCTGTCTGTTTCATAATTTTTACCTTGCAAGCATGTATCTTGTGTCTAGGCTACGCTGAGAGAGTTCATATTCCTTAATGACATCTTTCTCAAAGGTTATGCTTAGGTGCACAATTTTGTTGTTGTATTTTGGGTTGGAAATAAAAGGAATATAATCTTCAGAACGTTTCGAATTTATTAAGCTGTAGTAATATGTGTTTTCCTGCTTTTCATTAACTTTTACAGAGTATGGTTCTCCAAATAGTTTTTTGACTTCATTTTGTGATGTTTTTCCTTTTATCAAGGTTTTTGCCAATTCTTCATGTGTTAAATTAAGAATGCGCTTACCTTGCTCTGTTAGCTCAGTTTGTGTTGGTGCACATCCTGCTAAAGCAATAACGATAGTAAATAACGTTAATAAATATTTATTCATGTTGGGTTTCCTTTTGTTGTTACTGTAATTCTATGATATCGCCAAAGAAATCAATGTAATAAATGAACAAATACTAATGGAAAAAATTAAAATTATGCGATTTATTCCACTAACAGATTTCCCTTTTGAAATTTTTTTGAAAGCAAACTTTAAATACAAATAGTCTGCGTATCTCATGTAAAGAATTAAGGGAATTATAGGGATTACACATCCAACAAAAGCTAGGCACCCATATAGATACATACATCTGTAGAAGAACCAGTGAACATTAAAAAAAGCCGCAAAATTCCAATTACCTTTTTTCCCAGTACTTACGTACTTATCATAATAATCCAAGTAATGCTGAGTTGCCTTGGTCAATTTTTCATCAGTATCCTTTTTTGTTCGAATAAACTGCAGAAACTGATTTTTAGTAATGTTAATCATTAGTATTCCTAAATTTTAAAATTAAAATAACAAATCATTAAATTTATATGATTATTTGTGTCTGTTTTTTCAAGTAAAAATATAATGCTGAAAAATTTATTTCTACCTATAAAAAATGATAGGTAGCACTAATTTTGTTAAAATTTGATCTTAAAACTCAAAACCAAAAATTAATAATGCTTTAACATTTGCTGATACATAATAAATGCATGAAAGCACCTATACCTATTGAGCAAATTGGCATTCCACTGCATCCCTGTAGTCCAGCAGTTTTTTTGCCCAAAAATCGGTTGAAAAAATTTGCGATTTCTTTATTTGATTTGTCGTCTCACGAGCGCGCTAAAGAAGCCATAGAGTTCGGCCTTAAAATGCGAAATAAGCGATTTCATATTTTTGTGATTGGTGATGATCGTAGCGGTCGCATGAGCACCACCATGACGTACTTGCAAGAATATGTTAAAAAGCTGCCCCAGCCTCCTGATTGGGTGTATGTCAATAATTTCGTTGAAAGTAATCGTCCACTTCCTTTCCAATTGCCATCTGGCGAAGGTGTTAATCTTAAAGAGCAAACGCTCGAATTATTGCAAAATGCAAGTACAATTCTTGGAAAAATCTTTGCATCAAGTCAATTTCGTAAGCAAATCGAAACATTGAACCATTATCAACAAGCTCAGATTGATCAACAAACGCAAGATTTGCAAAATCAAGCAAAGGCTAAGGGCTTCGAACTAATTTTAGGGGCTGATGGCTTATCGTTAGAAATTTCAGAAGAAGAACTTAACAATAAAAATAAATCATCAAAAGATTTGGTTGCATTAAGAAATGCTTTAACACGCTTAAGTGTTTCTGCAAACCTAGCAAACCAAAGAATTGAAAAGCAAATTTTTCAACTTAAGCAAAACACAGCAAAAAAGGTACTTACGCCCTTATTTCAATCCTATAAGGAAGAATTTTCGGTCTACTTAAAAGGTTGGGTTGATGATTTTAGGCGTGACTTGTTGCAAAATATTAATCTTTTGTGTGATGAAGAAAATCCTAAAGCAAAGCTTAGTAAGGCAGTAATTGAGCGCTACGACATTAACGTTATTATAGACCATTCAAAAAAGCCTGAAGCGCAAGCAATTCTAGAGGCGAAACCCACCTATGAAAATTTGTTTGGCTCAATCAAGTACCGTAATAATCCTTCAACAGGAAGTGTTGAGACAAATTTCACCTTAATTAGGCCAGGTGCTTTACATCGGGCAAATGGAGGAATTTTAGTCTTGCGAGCGGACGAAATTGCCAAAGATGAAGATTCTTGGAATATGCTCAAGTCAGCTCTGCGTGATAGTAAAATCACTATTCGTGAGCGTTATCGTGATGGCGGAACTCCTCTAGATGATGCGCCAAGCCCACGCTCAATACCACTTAATTTGCAAGTGTTTTTGGTTGCATCACCTGCGTGGTATTATAGTTTTTTTCAAGAAGATCCAGATTTTCCATCGTATTTTAAAATACGTGCCGAAATTGATTCAGACCTACCAGCAACGCCAGAAAATATTACGCTTTATCAAAAGCTTATTCGCTCAACTTGTTTGCGCGAGACAGGTCGCGATATTACACCCGCTGCTATTTCTTACATTACTGGATATAGCTCAAGGTGGGCAAAAGACCGTGCAAAACTTTCTGCAAAGTTTGAACTCATCAGTGATATTTTAGCAGAGGCTGACGCCGTAGAAAGCGAAAGATCTACTAAAAAAGCTATTGATGAAAGAATTATAGACCAAGTGCTTTTACAGCGTCGTCGCCGTAATGCACGCCTTGAAGATGGTACATTGGACGAAATTCAAAAAGATCAAGTATTGATCGATACTAAAGGTCGAAAAATCGGTCTGGTTAATGGACTAACTGTTTTAAGTATTAGTGATCGCAGCTTTGGTATACCAGCACGCATAAGCGCTAGAACCTACGTGGGGGAAAAGGGGGTCGTAAATATTGAAAGGCTAACAGATCTTGGTGGCCCAATTCAGCAAAAAGGAGCGTTCATACTAGAAGGATTTTTAAATGGTGTTTTTGCTCAAAAATATCCTCTTGCTTGTTCTTGCTCCCTAACTTTTGAGCAGAACTACACTGACGTAGAAGGTGATAGTGCATCGATGGCAGAACTTGTTGCTATATTATCTTCTCTTGCCAACACTCCACTTCGGCAAGATCTTGCTATTACTGGGTCAATTAATCAATTTGGAGATTCGCAGGTTGTAGGTGGTATTCACATGAAAATTGAAGGGTTTCACAGGTTATGCAAAGAACGAGGCTTTACAAAAACTCAAGGAGTGATCATTCCAAATGCTAATATTGCAAACCTGACTTTGCGTCCTGAAGTTGTTGAAGATATAGCCTCTGGTAATTTCCATCTTTGGGGGGTAGATACAATTTATGAAGCCATAGAATTAATGACAGGAATTCCAGCTGGTATAAAAGTTAACGCTGAAGGTCAAATAGTTGGTTCATTTAAAAATGGTAGTATTTTTCACAAAGCCTCAGAAACGTTAAAAAATTTCCATAAATGCTTGAAAAGTCGACGCTAGAAAGCTAGAATCTCTTTTTATCTTAGAGATACAATTCATGATCAAGACTGAAAGCGGCTTACAATACGAAGATGTTTTAGAAGGTACTGGCATTTCTCCTAAAAAAGGACAAATGATTTTTGTTCACTACACAGGCACCCTAGAAGATGGCCAAAAATTCGATAGTTCCGTAGATCGCGGTGAACCATTAGAGTACACACATGGTGTTGGCATGGTGATTCAAGGTTGGGAAGAAGGTCTGGCTACCATGAAGGTTGGTGGCAAACGTCGTTTGCACATTCCAGCGCATTTAGGATATGGGGAAAGAGGCGCTGGCCGAATTATTCCACCAAATGCAACCTTGATATTTGATGTTGAGTTGGTTGACGTTATTGATGCGGACTAGAATCTCTTAATAACGCGTTGTATACCTTTTTAGGGTCGACAGAAAATCTAATTTAGGCTAGTAATATAGCCAAGCGGGCGCCTAGCTCAGTTGGTAGAGCAGCTGACTCTTAATCAGCGGGTCGTAGGTTCGATTCCTACGGCGCCCACCACGGAAAATAAAGACTTTTCTAGAGAGTAGTTATCTTCATTAAAATTTTTAGGTAGCATATAGGTAGCACGAGAAGCTGTCGTGATATTTTTGTGTTATTAAAATTTTTAAGTGGTTTTTTATTTTCATAACGCCAGAGTACTATACGAATTAAGACTCATTATATACCTCCTAAAGTTTAGCTATCATTTTTCAAATTTCAAAGTGCAGTTCAATTCCAGATTTCCAAAATCTTAATTGTTGGTGGCTAATTATTTGAGATTTTTTAACTGATTACATGAAACGATCTCTACCTTAAAAAAAGGATCTTTCTTTTATAAATCTAAAAACTAAACCATTTCTATCCACCTTCAAATCTTTATGATATCTTTTTACACAAGTTTAAAGTTAAAGAATCATGTGTAAATATGATAAATACGCATATTTATAACTAACAAAACTGGGAAGCTATTTTAAGCTTAATTCTTTTGAATATGAACGGTTTGGTACGAATGCAATTTTTAAATTCTCATTTAGCTAAAGATAAAAATCAACAACTACAAGCTGATATGATTAAAAATTATTCTACAGTAGTACAAGAAATTAATGATCTCATTGCCTATGCAGCAGAGCTTGTAAGTCAGCTACCTTCTGATCAGCTCCTTCTTTGCACTTCTCAAGAATTTATTCAGAATTTTAATGGTGTCGTAGCTGAAACGGAGATCGGAGTTAGGCAAGGTAGTTCTAAATTTTTATTAGAATACATACAAAGTCTTGTAGCTTCTGTTCCTTCTCACCAAAATCAACGGGATAAAATAACTAAAAAGGAGTGGGTAGATTTAAAAGAAACTATAGAAAAACTTTTTAATAAACTTATGGTTGAGTATCAACAATGCTTAACCGCAAAAAGATTATCTGAAAATCCAACGCTAGATATGTATTTAGAAGAATTTCGAGTGAGAGCAGAATGGTATTGGTGTTTTGTGCGAGGCAAACGGTATCATGTACATGAACGGCAATCACTCCTCGATATTATCACACCTCATTCAGCCATTATTAAAGAATTGTTTGGAATAACAGCAAATCAACTAGTTGAAGAACTTTGTAAAGTTCAAGATAGCTTGATATTTGGTTATAAGAATTCCCTTATATCCTTTAACAAATTCAGAGAAAATACCCTTAATTCTATGAATAGGGGAGGAGTTCCGATATCTAAAATAATGGAAAATTCTAGTCTTATGAAACAAGGCCAAGAAGCCTTTGGTAAATTGTTTGGTTTAGATCGTTTTGATCTGGAAAAAATTACAAATCTCCCGAAGCTGTTATTGGATAAATTATCTTGGGAAAAAGGGCAAGATAAGGACTTTTTTGCTGAAGGGGAGTTCAAAGGATGGCCATTAAGAATATGGCCTACATTTAAGCGTCCTTTTTTAAAATTGAATAATAAATATTATTGTTTTGACCATACTAGTTTGTTCGACAAAATATATCGTGTACTAGAACAAAATATTAAGAATTTAAAACCTGAATACAAAGAAACTTGGAATATAATTCAAAAAGATATATCGGAACAGTTGCCTCTTACTTATTTAAATAATCTTATGCCTGGGGCAAAGGTATTTAGGGATGTTTATTACCCTATTAGAATCAATAGCAAAACTGAATGGTGCGAAGTTGATGGGCTAGTCGCATTCGAAGATCATTTATTTATTCTAGAAGCTAGAGCTGGGGCATTTACATATACAACGCCAGCAACAGACCTGAATGCTCAAATTGAATCATTAAAAAATCTAATTTTAAAACCATCTGAGCAAGGAAAACGCTTTGTTAAATATTTAAAAGGCTCTGACGAAAGTAAACTTTATAGTAAAGATCATAAACATATTTCTACCATAAGTCATAATAGCTACCGACATATAACGATCTGCGCTATAACCCTTGATTCTTTTACAGAGCTAGCGGCAAAAGCTCAGCATATGCGGCAAATTAATATTGAAGTTAATAATCCATTATTGTGGGTATTCTCAATTGATGATCTTAGAGTTTATGCTGATATATTTTATAATCCTCTTATCTTCCTTCACTTTGTAGAACAACGTATGAGGGCGGCTAATTCTCTTGAAATTAAATTAGATGATGAATTAGATCATCTTGGTCTTTACTTCCAGCATAATAATTATGCTCTCTACGCAAAACAACAGAGAGAGAAGCATCCTTATAGCAAAATTAATTTTTCAGGTTACAGGGACCCGATTGATTCTTATTTTTTTGTGAAGCTCTCGGGAGACGAAACGCTGCCACGTCCAGAACAAAATTTTCCAAAAAGATTTGCTGAACTTATAAATTTTTTAAAAAATTCCTCTTATTTTAAGCGAGCTAAAATCGTAAGTTTTTTGCTTGATATGGATAGAAGTCTACGAGAAGCTTTAAGTAATAAAATTAATCAGCAGATTGAGGACGTTTCTTTTAATAGATCTTACTCATTTTCAATCTATAGTGATGATGTACGCATTACTGTATTTTGCTGGACAGAAGACTTTCCCAAAAGCAATACACAAACAAACTCCTTAGATCATACAAAAGCAGTAATGTTTTTACGTGGTGAATCTAATAGAATAATGCTAGAACTTACTTACGATAAAGATTTAAATCTTAAATCTTTTATCTGGCATCACGTAAAACTAGATAATCTTTCATCCGCAGAAATTAAAGAGCTTCAATATAACTCCGCATTATTACGCAAAGATCGTTTGAAAAGAATAAAAGGCAAAATTGGACGCAATGATTATTGCCCGTGTTACAGCGGTAAAAAATATAAAAAATGTTGCGGAAAATAAAGATTTTCAATTAATTAGAGGTGGGTATAAACGAAGAAGTTTGAAGCTTGGCCAACAAATTTTGTGGTTTTGCTAACAGCAAAAAGAACAGACCTTTTGGGTCTGTTCTTTACTGGTCGAGTTGCTAGTCTAACGTATTACGTGAGTGATTGAATGCAAGGATACGTTGTTACGTATCAAATAATAGATACATACGAGTTTGCAGAGAAGATATAGATCTTATTGCAGAAGAGTCAAATGTGAGATCTATTAGTTATTGCCCCAAAGGGTATTCTCTTCAGTTCATTCAATTTTAGAAGTATTGTCCGAAAAATAACCTCAAATCCCTATCTACGCTAGTCTCTCTCTTTTAGTGAGGGGTAGTGTGGGACGAATTATTATTTCAAAATCTATGGTGATATGAAGGTGACCAATTCTTTCTTTTACTTTTCTTCTTTTTTGAGAAGATCAAGCAAAGAAAGATCTAGAGCTTTACATAATTTCAAAATCACTAGAAAACTTGGGTTGCGCTTTTTGTGTTCGAGAAGACTGATCGTTGAGTAATGTATTCGTGATCGATCTGCAAGCTTTACAATAGACAAACCAAGCTCTTTACGCCTGGCAGTAATTGCATCCAGAACAGAGTCAACAATTTGAGGTTCAGTAAGGTCTTTCATAGCAAAAGGAATTATGAATCAAGAACATCAAAATAAATACTTGACAGTAGTCAAAAAATAAGATGATCTATCTCTAGAAAATTGTTCGCGGTGAATGATGAACAAAAAATACAAAGCATCTCCTCAGGAAGAAAAAGCTCGCTTGGAAACATGGCCACGCATTGGCATTAGCTTGGAACGGGTGATGAGCTCGATGGGTCGTATGGAAGATGTGGCAAAGCTTTTGCGCGAAGATGAAGGCTATACCGATATGTATACGATTGAAGAACAAATTCAACGCGTCTCTGATCGCTTGCGTTCTTCTATTCGTACTTTTGAACGACGCTATCGAGTGAAGATTGAAATCTTTACCCCCTACAGCCCTTTTGAAAACCAAACCAAACGTTTTATTTCAGTGATTGAAAAGCCTGAGGAGATGTCGTGAATGTTCAAAATTTTAGAGAAATTTTATCGATACCTGTATAATCTACCAGGTATCTTTTTTTCAGATGTGGGTGTAGTAAAAAAAGTAGCTGACAAAACTGTTGCTTCACATGTGTATAGCCGCGTTTAAAAATCTTGCTTTCAGCAGCGCCCTCTCAAAAGTTAGAGAGGTTTTGCCAACATTTGGCATCTTCTCGATCTTTATAAAAAACTTCTTATTTAGTTTTTATTACCGTCTTGAACCACTTATATTTTCTGGAATTCTTCTAAAAAGTTTAAAAAATAATATTTTTTCTCAATTTTTGGTATTTTCTTTTTATTTTTTCTGTGCTGCAATTTTATTCCTCAGGTTTGAGATTATAGGAGAACACTATGTTTAAAAGATTCGTTGCTCGCGTTTTAATTTTTTTCCAAATTTACAGTACTTTTTTTCATGGCCTGATCTATGGCGGTATCTACGATGAGATACCGGGAGATTATCGTGTCTCTATAGGTATATCGAGTCCAGATATACCATTACCTTCTTTTAAACTTTTTGTTGTTGATCCCACGACAAAAACAGAAACTTTGCTGGAAGATTTTTCGTTAGAAGGTGTAGCAAAAGGAGACATTGCTCTCGATATCGATACTAAGCAAATGACACCAACTTCAGAAGGACTGGTCTGGGACGTAGATGGTTTGCGCTTTATAGCTACCAGGGATGGACAGCTCGTTGTTAAAGGCAGATCGGTTCATCCAACACGTAAATGGATAGTCCAGACAGCGGCGTCAATTGTTTTGGAAGATGTGCATGCCAAAGATTTTGATATTTCTTCACCAGTTATAGTGACAACCGGCGAAACCTCTATAGATGATTTACGCTTAAGTGGTATTTCTGTTGATTCGCAATGGATTAATACGGGAGCATTTGGTGGCAAACAAGCTTTTCTTGCGAATCTTTGGGTCGAGAATGGTGGTTCCGTAAATATTACCCGAGCGTCTGCTGAACAAAGCTTTGGATTAGAAAATGCAGGAACTTTTACGACGAGACAATTCCTGGGAGGAAAAGGTCTATTGCATAATCATGCAGGTGCTATCTTAGAAGGTGATGGGATAAGCCTAAAAGGAAATCTTCTTAATGAAGGAGCTATTGTAGGATCAGCGTTACTATCAACGGCGAATGCTTCCATTCATAACAGAGGGAACATGAAGTTTGCTGCTTGGGAAGGTGCGATAAAAGAACTATCAACGGATGGTATTATTGAAATTGAACAAACAGATATCACCGTGGAGCTAATGCAAAATGCTGGAGCTTTGCATCTTGGGTCTAAGCAAGTAACAGATAGAGTTAGAGCTAAACGATTTGTGAACACACAGCATGCATGGGTTGAATCTCTTTTTGTGTCAACGCATTTTGAAAACGCTGGCGAAGCCATTATTGCGTCTTTAACAAGCGGTGAAGAGGCCATTTTAATCAACACCAGTAAGGGCACCTTCAAGAGCGGTGCGTTGTTAGCGCAAATGAACATAGGAACCTTCACCAATGATGGAGACGTTGAGCTAACAGGTGACGTGGATGTGGGAGGTGTATTCACGAACAACGGTCGCATTAAAGCCAAAGGCTTTTTTATGCAACAAGGAAGATTTACTCAAAATGGCGATATTCAAGTCGCGACAATGGCTATTGAACCAGGCGCTCACCTCATTACCAAGGAGCTTTCGGAGTTGCATGCTGATACTTTGGAGTTTGCTGGAGAAGGAGACGCAGTTCTAGAGGGTGATGTACACGTTAAGCGCTTCGTTTCTTTGCGTAAAGTTATCGGTAGAGGCATTATCCGTGCGGAAGAATTCGCCCATGTTAAAGAACTACACGTTCCTATTAAAGGAGATTTTTTCACCGAGGATCTTGCGGTTGAGGGAGATTTAACGGTTGGTGGGCTCGTCAATGCACATACGCGTAGCTTTATAGGTGGCGATATTGTCACTGAAGGAGTAGGAAGGCTTGCCTTAGAAGATTTTTCAGCTCTAGCAACACCGAAAATCATTCACAACGAAGGAAAAACTTTTTTGCATTTTTCGCCAGAGTTTGCGGCATCATCTACAAAAGGTTCATGGAACATTATTAATGCAGGTGCACTAACGATTGACCAACACGCGGATTTTACACCTACGGGTACACCTCTTCCTGCCTTTGCTGCCTCGGATTATCCTTTTATTGCTCTAGAGCAACCAACAGCAAAAGCACCACTTGCTGCTCTTTCTTTAAGAGGAGCGATTGCTTCGGGACTTCTTGCGGAAAAGTCCGCCGATCAGCTTAAAAGAATGATTCTGCAGCAGTACCGCAAAAACACTCCCAATGGTTCGGTGGAGAAAAAACAGCAAGACCTGGATGGAAAATCAAGTTTAGAGCTAAAGCATATCTATGTTGCCGATTATAATGCTCCTATACCTCATAATTTTTCGGATATTCAACGAATAACCGATATAAGAACAGCAAAAAGTAAAGCAAAGCAACATAAGCAAGAAGCTTTGCGTATACCAGTTAATGATACAGACTCAGAAATCCAAAAAATAACCTCGGTTTATCAAGCCAGAACGGTAGCTATTAAGTATAAAAAGCAAATAGAAGATACAAAGCGAGCTGCAGTACTACAACGCGAATTCGAAGAACTAGCTATTCAGGAGCAGAATGAAATAGCTATCCGTCCGATTCAAGAAGCAAAAAATACAGCAAAATCACTAGCTTCATTCGCTGGTGTGTCTATACCTCTCACAGAACACCCAACTATGCTAGCTGCGCGTAACGCCGTCCATATTAAACACGTGACCAACGATGCCTTAAAAAAACGCGACCGCTTGCTTGGGTTGGTGGTATTTGAAGGTGATCATGCCGAATTACGTGCTGTACGAGACCTTACACAAATTCGAGAAATCGGTATTAAGGCTTTACACCAGATCGATTATTTGCTGGCTCAAGGGAACAGTAGTATAGGAGTGGGATCAGCGAGTCAATCAAGTAGCGCAACCTCAATTGTGAATAGCACACCAAAGGACTGTGCATTACCATTACTATTTATCAACCAAGGATCAGGCATGCTGCGCCTGGCTAACGGAGATTTTAGACTGGGAGCCTCTTCTAATAGGAATTCCGGCTTTGTGGTGATTGAACGTGCCAGTATTTGGAAAGAAGATTTTGCGAATAGTGGATTGCTTGATGTGAAGGGCAACTACGACATTGTATTGCCAAGTGTGGGATATCCCCCTTCATTATATAAAATACGTGGAGATTCACCTATTAGTGTGTATGCAGACGTTGGGATAAATCTTTCATACTTTTTACCAGGATCTATTGAAACCAAACAAATCATTTATAAAAGACCTGGAAATTTTGAAATTATGCAAGATTTCAATGTGATGTCGCCCTTATCTCTGGATATTATTGGGGATATTGTCGCTAAGGCGAAATTACGATCTCCTTTCATTGAGGTG
Source organism: Pseudomonadota bacterium (assembly GCA_018062345.1). Taxonomy (GTDB): domain Bacteria; phylum Pseudomonadota; class Alphaproteobacteria; order Paracaedibacterales; family CAITNM01; genus CAITNM01. The sequence continues at coordinate 36,142 of JAGOSL010000011.1, forward strand.
CTGCGCGCTAAAAATCTTCGAACACTTGAATCAGGTAATAATGTAGGAATGTTGATCAGTACTGTTGGTCCACTTGTTCTGAACCTAGAAGAAGAAATTACAACGCCTATAGGGTATTTGTTTGGCAAGACCGGCATACATGTTCGGGCTAAAAGCGTTGCTCATGGTAGTTATCGTGAAAAAACAGATGCTGATGTTGATGCTAAATACAAATGGGTAGCAAATCAAGCTAAGTGGCAAGCAGATAGTGGAGATATTGATGTGCAAGCCGAGAATATTACTAATAGCTTTGGGAAAATTTCAGCGGATAAAGGACGGTTGATTTTAAATGGAAAGGTTATTACCAATCTCGCTGGCACTATGTATGGATTGCTGGGGGGAGAAGTTCATGCACAGAAATTTATTGTTAAAAGAATAGATCCTTTAGCGAGCACTTCAGGTGGTGGTTGTGCTGGACATCAAGTTTATACAATGCATGGTTGGGTTAGAGGAACTTGTGGTGGTTGTATTCCTAGGGTTACCACCTACACTGAGCTTTCCGAAGAGGCTATTTTCCGGGTGGATGGAGATCTCTTTTTGAATGTGGATCAAACAGAAGTTCTTGGTTCGCAGATTACAGCACTGGGTAATATTCGCTTCAAGACCGGAAATTGGCGGGAGCGTTTTGATACCGTGCGTGGTGATTCGGTGAGTGGATTAAAGGTAGGGTCAAGATCAACAGCAACGGCAGTTGTACGCGCAGGACAACATCTAAGAGCTGAACTTGCAAATCTTGATATTACAGGTCGGCTTGAAGGATCTTCCATATTTATGTCGGCTGTAAATTTTGCCATGGCATCGCTGGGTATCACGGATGACAAGGGTCGCCCGATGCAATTGGTGAATCTCACCGATGCTTTAAAAATGCTTGCTAAAAAGCGTCCATGGTTAACTTTAACTGGATCCGATGCTTACCCGATGGTTGAGCATGTGGCGCCTTTGAGCCTCGGATACGATAACCCAATCATCCCATTAATGGGAGCAGAGCATTTACCGGGCACCGTGCATCTGGGCTCTACATTACCGATTATTCAAGACTTTGCCCGAGAACTAATCATGGGTCTGTCGTTTAAAACGGTGAACATGGGGCCTCTTGCTCTTAGAACGCTATTTAATAATGCGTTTCAGTTTGATGAGCAAGATCACCAGGCCATTATGAGAGAAGAAGCTCAAACAACCTCGGGTGAGGTGGTCACGTTTGGGCGGGTTAACTTTACCAAGCAACAGCTAGAACAAGCAGCAACCGCGATGATCTTTGCTGAGCTTAAAAAAGGACAAACCCGAGCTGAAAATGATATAGAAGCTTCCAGACGCTTAGCTAACACAAACGCGCCACGTGAAATCTCCGAAGAAATCCCAACTTTAGATATGACGCTGATGATCCCAGCTCAACAAGCTCCAACCAGCTCGGTAGGGGTGGTAGGTGAGTTTGGTGTCCAAGGAAAGTTTAAAAAAGTTGACATGAAACGTGGCCGTCAACGAGTTATAGAGGGGGATGCTGTTAAAGGGTGTGAATATGAAGTCTTTATGGATCCCCTCCTAATCCAGGCACCGCAAGGGCAAGTGATGATTGATGCAGAAGAAGGCTTCATGGATAACGTGCAGGTAGAAGCCAAAGACGGAGCGCACATCTCTTCTAACATCACGCAACTACAAACACTCCTTTATTCACGTAGTTGGGATTACACAAAAGAACTTCTCGAGCAACAGAGACGCAGTATGATGGCTGGTGGCATGTCAGGCAACATGATGCCAGAGACTGCGGCCTTCCGATTTAGCTTTGGGGGTAGTGGGAGCAGCGTATCAGGGTTTGCGCCAGGTGGTGGTAAGTACTGGAGCCAGATTGAAAACTCAAGAATGCGCTTTGCAGCCAAGAAGATTCAAGAAGCTGATGAGCGGTTTAGAAAGACCACGGCACAAATTAATAGCTTCTTTGGTCAAATGGGTGGAGAAGATCTTCGGTCTAAAGTTATCCCCGTTGGTATCATTGAGCGTATGGAGATGCATCGTGATGAAATGATCCAATTCCATGCACAGCAGCAATATGAGCGTGAAGTTGAAGATTTCTTGGCTACTTATGAATACGCGGATCAAGAACCAATCAATAATCCCTCTTCTTCAACAGAGCACGTTAAGGATAGAGAACTTAAAAAAGCTATTGAGGATAATCCTGAATTAGGCAAAGCCTTAGCAACACAACGACGTGCGAAAGAAAAACTGCATCTTGCTGCGCAATTAGAGAGGCAGGAACACTCACTAAGTCGTGATTCTTTGGTTGAGTCATTGGATATTCAATCGGTGAGCAGCGCTCGACAGGTAGCAATTTCAAACCTGAGACAGCAAGCATATGAAATGATTGCAACGGCCAATGATCGATTAAATGTTTTTGCTCAAGAGCACCCAGAACTGACTCACTATACGGTAAAGGTGATGGAATGGGGAGCAGTAGCATTGCATGTTGGTATGTATGTGGGCGCTGGTATGACTGGAGGCCCAGTTGGAATAGCAACACTCATGGCAGTGGAACAAGCTATAGGAGCTGGTCTTGAGGCAGCAATTGAAATAGGTGCAGACCATGCGGCAGCTTCAGGCAAAACACAGGAAGAATCAATAAGATTAAGAGAAAGCTTCTTGGAGATGACTGGCAAGGGACTCATGGTAGCAGCTGTCGTTGGCCTCAAGGGTATGAAAGGTGCAAAAGCTGTAAAACCAGGTGCTGTTCAAATTAAATTTAACTATGCTTCTGAAGGCGCCGCATATAGCCTCCGCATTGATCCAATAACCGGAAAAGGGCCAATGCATATTGATATGAGTAAAGTGCCAGCAATTAGTACAACAAAAACAGGAGCATCAAGAAATGCGGGGGAATTTTGGAGGATTTGGGGTGAAAAATATCCAGATGCATTAAGCGAGGGTAATATGAAGTTAGCAAGTAAAGGAAAATCTCCAATAGTTGATGCGCAATGGATACAGCATTTTCCAGAGCATAACAGATACTTTGGGGAAATTATTGAGCATCATCATTTAGATTATGGTAGCTTGGCATATCCCTTACCTAAGGGAGCTCATCGCGGAGGTGAAAGCTATAAAATGTGGCATCAATCCTTAGGAGGAAATGATAAATGATAAGGAATTTAGAAGATTTAAAAGAAAAAATGCAGTTAGAAGCTATAGATTTTGATGAAGATTTTTATAAAAAATCCTTTTTAATCGTTCCCTCAAGAATTAATAATGATAAGATGAAACTGTTGCAAGAAAAGTTACCAAATTTACCTAACTCATATTCAAAATTGCTACACAATTATAATTTTTTTGAAGTAGAAGTTGGTTATTTTTCTCTTTCTCCTCTAACTCATGATCTTGATAATATTGTTGATTCGCTAATTAAAGCACAAACTAAGCAAGATTCCTTCTTGCCCAGATCTTTACTTGATAGATACGATTTATACTGGGTAGGCACCAATAATAACGACACAATTTATGTGGCGGGAAAAAATTCAAAGTTCTTGGAGGGTGAAGTAATAGCTATCCATGAGTTTATTTTAAATGCAGAAGAAAAGGACTGTGAGCAGTACATTCTAAGACTAGCACAGGATTTCGAGCAGTTTTTAATAATTGCTGGCAACTTAAATGAAATATATCGCACTATGGAGAATACTCAAGATCGTGAGGAAGAGCTTTTTAAGTGTCTGAAGCTACTGCAAGTTGATAGGAAATATTATGATTCGTGGGCGGAATACTTGTAGATATTACGAATAAAAAACAAATGGCTACTGTACTTCCCAGAACATGTAAGCTATTTAGGAGAAATTTTAGTTCACCATCATATTGATCACGGCTTTTTAGTCAATGCTTTACCATTCACACTTCACGGAAAAGCACCTGGAAATGCAATGTTTCATGATAATTTAGGAGAAAAAAAATAATGATTTCTTCATTAGAAGAGCTTTCTACAAATACGCAAAAGGAGTTTGAATTATTAGGTAGCAAAAGCCATTTCAAAGATATTCTCTTAGAAAAGCCAGGTATAACAGAGAGTGAGTATTTTAGCATACAAAATAAATTTTTAGATATTCCTATTTCATATATAAGCGTATTGAAACAATATAATCTTAATGGTGTAAATGTTGGTGGTTTTAATGTTTCCCCATTTTCGTATAATCCTGACGGAATACTCGCTAACCTTAAGGAAGCAAACGATGACACATTTTTTCCTAAAGAATTTATGGAAAAGCATAAAATGTATCAGGTTGGTTCCTGTAATACAGATCTAATTTGCATTACAGCAGGAACGAAACAATTTTCAAACGGAGAAGTATTATTAGTTGAAGAAGGATATGATATTTATAATCCTAAAGATTCTCAGATTCACTTACTAGCAAAAGATTTTGAACAGTTCTTAATTATTGCTGGCAACTTTGGTCAAGTACGTAGTGAACTAAGTAAAGATGAATCAAATTATGCTGAAAAAAAGGAGGAGTTTTTAGATCGTTTAAAGCGGCTAAAAGTTGATAAAAAGTATTGCAGTGCTTGGTGGTAAGTTTATCTTGAAAATTTTAGCATTTCCTCTTAGGTGGCTTCTCTGCGACTCATTTTTTACGCGTGGATCAAGAAGGCATTTCTCGCATAGAAATCGTTATTCAAGCGGCGTACAGCTTAAGGAATGGCCAAACCGGTACGGATTCTGCGCCGACATTGGAAGCATATCTACTCATTCCAGCTCAAGAAGTGCCTAAATCAATAGTTGAGCATCACTGCCCGTGATGGAGGCTTCCATCTTAAAAGAACTCGTATTGATGCAGTCCGTAGTTTTGAAACGAAATATAAAGGGGGCGCGATTAAGGGATAAATCTCTGAGTGTCCTCTGGTCCTGCCAGTATATCGGCACTAATGATGGTGGAAAAGGCGGCGGGAGAAAGCTTAGAAGCTACCATTGAGCTAAGCGCTGATCATGCGGCAGCTTCAGGCAAAACACAGGAAGAATCAATAAGATTAAGAGAAAGCTTCTTGGAGATGACTGGCAAAGGGCTAGTAGTTGCTTCACTTCTTGGTCTTAAGGGCATGAAAGGCGTTGGAAGTGTTGGAAAAGCTGTAAAACCAGGTACAGTTCAAATTAAATTTAACTATGCTTCTGAAGGCGCAGCATATAGCCTCCGCCTTGATCCACTTACTGGAAAAGGACCCATGCATATTGACTCACGCAACTTTACAAGGGCAGACTCTTATACAGCTACAGGAGCACCGAGGAATAAAGATCAGTTCTGGAAATTATGGAAAGAAAAATACCCAGAAACGTTGAGTCCTGAGAATTTAGCCTTAATAAGGCAAAATAGACCTGTGGCGCCTATTGTTGATCAAACCTGGGTAAAATATTTCCCAGAACATCAGTCTTACCTTAATGAAACGTTATTTCATCATCATATTGATCATGGCTTTTTAGTCAATGCTTTACCGTTCACACTTCACGGAAAAGCACCCGGAAGAGCTATGTTTCATGATATTTTAGGAGGTAGAAAATGATTAGTAATATGGCTGAATTAATTGTTGAAATGAAAGATTTGGAAAAAAAATTTCTTAATAGTGAAATGCATAGAAAAATATTTCAGATCTATTTACCTGGATTATCTAAAGAAAGAGAAGATAGGTTAAAGCTCAACATAGTAGATCTACCAGAAAGTTATCTAGATGTTGCAAGAAGATACAATTTACTAAACGTATCTGTTGGTATGTTTTCTCTATGGCCTGGTGGAAGATTTAAAACCCTTGAAGATTCAGTAATTGATGCGTTAAACGATTCATTTTTTCCTAAAGAATTTATGGAAAAACATCGTATGTATCAAGTCGGATCATATAATACAGATTTAATCTGTGTAACTGTGGGAACAGATCAATTTGCAAATGGAGAAGTACTGTTTGTGGATGAAGGGTTTGATATTTACAATCCGGAAGATTCGCAAGTTCATCACCTTGCTAAGGATTTTGAACAATTTATACTTGTCGCGGCAAACTTGGGTAGAGATGGAGTTAATGCTGATAGCAAAGAGTTTCCAGCAAAAAAACAAGAATTCTTAGATCGCTTAAAGCGTTTAGGAGTGGATGAGAAATATCGTGACATTTGGTTGAGTTTATTTTGAGGTTATTTTTACCTGCAACTCCAAACACCTCTCTATTCACGTAGTTGGGATTACACAAAAGAAATCCTGCGTCGCCAGCAAGAAGAAATGCCTCGTGGGCAAATGCAGATGCCAGGGTTTAACATGATGTCGGAAACGGCAGCTTTCCAATTGAGTATGGGGGGTACTGGAACTACTTCTAGATTTGCGCCAGGACCAGGAATAACACAAACAAGAAATCCGTTTGCTACAGCAATATCACGCAGTGTTCCTAAGCGAACGCCAGATTTCGATGAAGGGTTTAGAGCGGTTAATGCCACGATCAACAGCTTCTTCAGTCAAATGGGAGGAAGTGATATCAAATCAAGGGTCATTCCCGTCGCTATCACCGAGCGTATGCAGCACCATGCTTTCCAGATGCAACAATTTCATGCCCAAGAACAATATGAAAGAGAAGTTGAAGATTTCTTAGCAACCTATGAATATGCTTGTGGTCTTGACCCGTAAAAACGGACCATAGGAATTGAGAAAATTCTCATTATGAATCATAGATACAGTGAGAGGAGAGTTTTCCATGAAACAGACAAAATTTAGTGAGAAACAAATAGCAATGGCTTTGCATTTAGCCGAGCAAACAAGTGTTGAAGAGGTTACACACCTCAGTTCGGGAATAGGTTATGAAGTTTGATGGCAGGTTTATTGGATTTAAAGACATAAGCGACGAGGGTTGAAAAGATATGAATAAATCCATTAATGAAGGAGCGGTGACGAGTATGAGAAAGTTGAAAATCTTCCTTTAGAACACCATTCACTGTTTCGATAATTGAACGCTTGCGTAACAATATTTTTTCCTGGAGAAGCATCAGTTTATTCTGCATGTTTTTCTTAATGCCAGTCA
>JAGOSL010000026.1:0-1417 GCA_018062345.1 Pseudomonadota bacterium
TTTCTTAGTCGTGTCAATCCAAGAGATATGCAATCCAGAAAAATAAATCATGGATACGTTTTTCTTGAACTCTCCACCGGATTTAATCTCTTTGCGAAGTCGCTCAAGTGTCTTAATCATGATGTTAATCTCTGCGACCATTTCTTTATCTGTTAACAATTTAATATCCTCATCCGTGACATTCATTTTTAAACTCGCATTGTTGGCACAAGTAGAATGTAGGGTTCTTATTAATACGCTCAGGCTCCTCAGTGGCCATTACAATGCGTCTTGCGCGTTCTTCCATTTCAGCATAATAGATCGCATCTAACTGCAGCCACTCCTCATGCATTTCCTGGCTATCTTTGTTAATGACTAACTCAACAGCATTAGGTATTTCTTCCATACCCATATATGAATGGGTTTGTGCAAAATATTGCGGCCTCCATTCTTGCAAGCCTTTCCGCTTAAAGTTATTAAATTCAGAATCTTTAGCTGATTTAATTTCAACAATAATTACTAACGACCCGGCAATAACTATTTTAGCATCCATATGGCCCTGAAATTGCGGAACTTCCTTGGACTGAGTATGTAGCCAATTGTTTTCCTCACATGGGCGTATCAACTCAAATCCTTGAATGTGATTCGCAGCTATTTCCAATTTATCTAAAACCATATCTTCTAAACGCTTGCCAGTATCAAAGATAAGTGCTTGCCTTGTAGATGGCGGAGTTCTTTCTTTTTTATATTGATACCAAACTTTCCTACCGCACGGATGACCAATGCTAGAAGCGCCTAGGTAATCTCTCCTAGGCGTATCGTCTGCAAGCTGTATGCCTGCGTTAATGTAATCTATGAGCGAAATAATCATGCTAACGGTCGTCCTTGTTTTTAATGATTAAAAAGGAATTTCATCGTCAATCATTGGTGCTGCAGATTGGCTAGGGTTAAAAAATGCATCTGATGCCTGTTTAACAGAGAATTTTTGAGCAGGCGCAGAAAGCTTTTCGCCAACCTTGCAAACGAAATCAGCCGTTGGCGCGTGTATTTCACTAACCCAATTGCCATTTTTACCTTCATCGGTCCAATATTCCAAAACACGTATACCGACTATTTTTCCTTGCAACACAGATAAATCTTTATCTGTAGGCGCTGTTGTTGGTAACGCCGTAGCGGCTATCTTATAAAGCCTAACCAGCATGTTTCGCGCTCTGTCTGCCTTTTGGGGCTTCGTGTCGTATACATGGATTTTTTGTCTTGTAACTTGGTCTTTGAATGGACCTTCAATGATTTTCCATTGGCATTGAATAAAAGATTCACCGTTATAATCTTCAATTTCTATTTTCTTTAGTACGGCTCTAGCGGTCGTGTTATTTGGTATGACACCAAAGCCACTAGCAAATGAGTCCTCATCCGATCCGCTTAATTCTGAACCTGT
>JAGOSL010000026.1:1517-2913 GCA_018062345.1 Pseudomonadota bacterium
CACTTGTCATTAGACATTACAATACTAAACATGTCGTAGTCTTCCGCATCCGGCGCTTTTATCTTACTAATGCCACAATGAGCCACATAAACAACCGTGATACCACGCTCTTGGAACTTGTCCATCTTGGCTTTAAATGCTCTATGCAGGCTTTGCGCTCGTAAAGCACCGGCACCATATCCGCCACATGCAGTGTTTAACGTAGTAGCTTTGTGGCCGTTTTTGTCTGGCTTTTCATTTTCTAGAATGTATTGCACGACTAAAGCGTCAAATTTGCTAATGCTATCTAGGACAATTGTTTTAAATGGAATTGATTCAAGCGCTAATAATTGCGTGACATTATCCCACATGCCTTCAAACCGCGTTTGTACATCAAGTGCATTTACACCGACTAGCCCCGTTTCCTCTGTTAATAAAAACAGGGGGTCAGGGAAGGATGCTGCAAGCGTGGATTTCCCCACGCCTGGTTTGCCAAACACCGTGATCCTTGGTGCTTTAGGCAATAGCTTTTTTACATTGTTTAATATACTCATTAATTTAAACTCCAGCTTGTATTTTAAAATGAGGCTTCTTATTCTTTTTACTAATTACATCAGACAACAAAAGCAAATCTTCTTTGCTAGCGTATTTCTCAGCATCTTTCATTATTTTAGGATTAACTTCGTAGGAAATTTTTGTTTTAACGGGGTCAAACTCTTTCGGCAATCTGCTTTTCATGATCTCATATTCTTCTTTGTTTAAAGAATAAATATAACCCGTTGTGATTGTGCATTTAAAGGTGCCTATTTTGTAGGTCTTTGAACCTTCATCACCATGACCACTTTCAGCCAATAGCTGAGCCTCTAGCTGCTCTTTATCCTGAATTAATTCTGCAATTTTGTAATTGATAAGATTTAATATTTTAACTTTATCTAGCATCATGTTTGTATCATTCATTTTTATCTACCTTTTATATGTGCGTCGGCATTGACGTGCTGCTATTATGTCACGCTCATTGCATATGTCAACACTTTTTGTTACAATAATTTTTAATTAATTCAGGTGGAAATAAAATGACATTAGATGAAATCAAAAAGTTTTATAAGAACAGTTATAATTTTGAGAAAACAACAGGTATGTCGCATACTAATTGGGTTAACTGGCATGCAAAGGGGTATGTACCGATACAGTCACAGATACGCTTATTTAGAGCATCTAATGGTAAGCTCAAAGTTGATTTTGATAAAGCTGGGATGAGGTGGGAAAAATGACAAACTTAATAGACTTAGATAAAGATGGAAATGTTACGGAAGTTTTTACAGATTATAGCAATTTAAAGCTTGGTGAGACTGTTACTTTTGATAAGCCTTATATAAATGTCGAGAGAATGATAGCAGAAAATAGAAGAATCTATGAG
>JAGOSL010000027.1 GCA_018062345.1 Pseudomonadota bacterium
TTTCTCATACACGTCACCGCTCCTTCATTAATGGCTTTATTCATATCTTTTCAACCCTCGTCGCCTATGTCTTTAAATCTAATAAACCTGCCATCAAACTTCATAACCTATTCCCGAACTGAGGTTTATATAAAAGGGCATCCCGATTATATAAAAAAACATCCCCTAGGCATGTCGCGTGGTGAAAATCTTTTCTTGGTTGGGTATAATGCTGCAGGGCTTAAAATGTATATCGGGTATGGAGATTTTTTTAAAGACGGGCCAAAAATCGCGAAAGACATTCAAGAATATCTGACTCAGCAATACTTGCTTGGGCAAAATTCTGAAAATTTTAAAGAAGCATATGAAAAAATTCGCAAAGTGCGGCCACTTAGCTTAAGGTTGGATATAGAGCAAATTCAAGAACAACGCGGGAGACGCGTATAGTGTTATCTCTTGCATATCTCCTCTTGAACATTTTTTGCAACCACGGCACTGTAGTGGGCAGGAAAATAAAAATACTGTTAGAAAATGCCAAATATTTTACAAATGATTCATATTGATGGATGGAAATTCATCGCCATTTTTGCTGCTGTAGCTTTTGTTATGGCGATGATCAATCCAAATTTAGGTTGGATTGGTGCCATACTGACCGTATGGTGTATGTATTTTTTCAGAAATCCCCCAAGAACTGTGCCAATGCGCGAAGGGCTTATTGTTAGTCCTGCAGACGGAATCGTGTGCCAAATTGTTTCGGTTGTTCCACCTGCTGAATATGAACTGGGTAAAAAGGAACGTACACGCGTTAGTATTTTCTTGAATGTATTTGATGTGCACGTGAATCGTGTGCCTATTGCAGGGGTTGTTCGCAAGGTTATTTATCACGAAGGTCAATTTTTGAATGCATCATTTGATAAGGCTAGTGACAAAAATGAACGAAATACTGTGGTAATTGATGCAGTCACCGGTGAACGCATTGCATTTGTTCAAATCGCAGGGTTAATTGCAAGGCGTATTCGCTGTGATATCAATCCTCAGGAATCTGTTGAAACAGGACAGGTTTTTGGATTGATTCGTTTTGGAAGCCGTATGGATGTATATCTGCCAGAAGGCATGGATCCTCTTGTGGTGGAAGGTCAGCGCATGATCGCAGGTGAAACGGTTCTGCTTGATTTAAATAATCCAGAGCCAGCACGCCGTGGAGTAAGGCGCTAATGGCCATAAAAAGAAAAGAGCCAGCTCAAAAGAGAAGGGGGCTGCTCAAGGGGCGATTAGGTAAGAAGTTAGGCGAGCGCCGCTTAAAGGTTGAGCCTTTTACAGCGCTTTTACCTCACATTATTACTGTAACAGCTTTGTGTTCTGGTATTACAGGTATTCGTTTTGCTCTGCTTAGCAACTGGGAGGGGGCGGTTTTCGCAATTTTGTTGGCTGCTTTCCTTGATGGGGTTGACGGAAGATTAGCGCGTTTACTCGGTACCTCAAGCCACTTTGGTGCAGAACTTGATTCCTTTGCAGATGTCATTAATTTTGGAATCGCCCCTGCCTTTGTTATGTACTTCTTTTCGTTGCATAGTCTGGGCAATCCAGGTTGGGCTGTAATTTTATTCTTTTGCGTGTGCATGGTTTTGCGCTTAGCTAGGTTTAACGTCATGGCTTACGATGAATCAAAAATGCCTGTTTGGGGAAAGCACTTTTCAGTGGGGGCGCCAGCTCCTGCGTCGGCACTGTTGTGCATGAGTCCTTTGATTTTTGAACAAGCCTTATCTATCCGTTTTAGCGGATTTGGCGTTGCAATCGTGATGGTTGTTGTTGGTTGGTTGATGGTTAGTCGTGTGCCTACGTTGTCGCTAAAAAAACTGCCGTTTACACACCACCATACAATTCCTGTAGTGCTTGTTGTTGTTATTTTGCTGGGGTGCCTTTACAGCGAACCCTGGTTAACGCTAAGTGTAACAATTTTTGGCTATATTTTGTCTTTGCCATGGACATATTGGAAATACTGTCAGTTTTTAAAAATTCAGAAGCCTGCCCAGCAAGTGGAAAATTAAAATAAGGTATACAATGTTACCTATTTTACTTGATTTATCCTTACCAATTCTAACGCAAAGGCTTGCTATTCGTCCCATGCAGCCAGGTGATGGAAAGCAGCTCTTTGCGCAAGTTGATTCCAACAGAAAGGAATTGTCAAAGTGGCTGCCTTGGGTAGACTTTGTTCGCTGTGAAGAAGACAGTGAAATAACTGCACGCACTTTTTATGCAGATTTCATTCTGCGCAAAGCGTTTCATTTTGCTGTGTGTCTGAATGACCAAATTGTCGGTGGGGTAGGTCTTAGTTACATTAACTGGAAAATTAGGCGGATGAATTTAGGGTATTGGTGCTCAGCTCAGCATCAGGGGAAGGGATATATCACGGAAGCTGTAAGCGCTATGACTGACTTTGCTTTTTATCAATTAAACGGCCAGAAACTCCAGATACTATGCGACAGTGAAAACATCAAAAGTATTGGCGTTGCTGAGCGTTGTGGCTTTGTGCTCGAGAGCGAAGCTCTAGGAATGCTAGACCATCCAGGTAATGGTGAACTGCGCCTAGGGCGACGTTATGCAAAATATAATCAACTCTCTAATATTTAATGCCCCTTAAAAAACATATTATTTCATTTATTTAGCGTTTTTGTTTTTATTAATATTTCTTAAAAAAGAATGAATAAATTCGTTGACAAAAGTAAGTTAAGTGATTAGATTACGGTGATACAGGGCCAATGGGTTCTGAAGCAAGTTTGAAAAGTTAAGAAGAATTGTGGAAGGTAAGAGAGTCGGTGGGAAATGATATGGGTTCCTACAGAGACTGTCTCTTATTTTTTATTAGATAGAGTCAAGAGCTTTGTGAGAACCGACAAT
>JAGOSL010000028.1 GCA_018062345.1 Pseudomonadota bacterium
ACTACCGATTTGTGAAATCTGATCTGGTAAATGGTAGCTAGTACTCCGTCCACCGCCAGGGTTTTGTATGAAAATTTTTCTGCTCTTCAAATCTTGAATATCTCTGAGAGCGGTGTCTGTCGAACATTTTGCTAATTTAGCGTATTTTGATGTGTTCATATGCCCCTTAAACCGATCATCCAACATGCGATTGATAATAAGACGCTGCCGCGCATTAACAGAATTTTGATTAATCTTTTCCCAAAGCTGAGCTTTAAATAATACTTTGCTCAATGTCTCTTCTGCGCTAGAAATTGCGCGACCAAAACAATCCAAAAACCATTCTAGCCAATCAGTAATTTCCAACGTACTGCGTTGTTGCTTTTCTAGTTGGTTGTAATAGTCTTTTCGCTCAAATGCAAATTGCGTGGAAAGACTATAAAAACGATCTGGTATGTTGTCTGCTCGAGCCAACGTCATATCGGCAATGGCTCTTGCGATACGGCCATTTCCATCTTCGAAGGGATGAATAGTAACGAACCAAAGATGCGCAACCCCTGCTTTTAAAACAGGATCCATATTATTCTGTTTTTCAAACCAAGAAAAAAATGCTCTCATTTCTTTTTCAAGTTTGTCTGCGCTTGGCGCTTCAAAATGAACTTTCTCATGTCCAATTGGTCCAGAGACAACCTGCATAGGACCATTATCATCGTTACGCCAGTTTCCCACGATAATTGAATGCATCCCACTACGTCCCGTAGGAAATAAAGCAGCATGCCAATCAAATAAGCGCTTCTTTGTTAATGGCTTGGGAAATGACTGCGTAGCATCAAGCATCATTTCCACAATGCCGTCCACGTCGCGACTAGCAGATATCAGCCCAGCAATATTCATCCCTAAACGACGTGCGATGGATGAGCGCACCTCTTCAGGATTAAGGTTTTCTCCCTCGATGACAGAGGACTTCACTACATCGCTCGTTAAAGTGATAAGATTGGCTTCACGTTTAAACTCAAAGCCTAAACTTTCCATTCTGCCAAGTAAACGACCTTGATGATACCGGAGGTCAGCTAGTTTGGAAGCCAAACGTTGGGCATCCCAGACAAAGTTTGGCCAATCCAAGTGTTGATATATCCACATATTAATTCTCGCAATACTTGCGGTGATTATAGCTTTTATTCGCCGCAATAACAAGTTTAATTGCCGTATGTTGTGCGGTGATTAAGGTCGCCATTCACCGCAAAATCGAGCTGGCCAATGTAAGAGCTTATACGGATCTGGGGATTTTGTGGGCATCAGTAGTGCTTTGCTCTCCCTTGCTAGCCATTGCAGCAGGCTTTGCGATAGAGAATTTATTTAAAAATCAATAAGTTAAGCTTGCTGTTCGGACTTTTAATCCGTTGGTCGATGGTTCAAACCCGTCATGGCCCACCAACAAAATCATGTCCATACCGGATACATGGGTTACAGATTATACCGAAGAAATGGTTGATGCGCTTCTGTTGGATAAGGTGGGGTTCCTAAATTACCGACTTATTCATAACAGCCACCAGGCTGGTTTTAGCAGACTTCCCTCTTAAAATTAAGCGATCATAAAAGACTTTTAGTGGTTTATTTGTTCAACTCATTTCGTAAAATACTTGAGTAATGCATCCATCCAAGGTAAAACCGAAATCTCACCAATTTTTTTCGCTCGATTTTCTTGAGAAATACAAATTGCTTCACCGTCCTCAAATTCTTTCACAATATTAATAAAAGAAGTCAATTTATCTTCGCGTATATTGTCTGAGCTTTTTATTTCTATGCAAAGAATTTTTTTACCTGGACGTTCCACAATAAGATCTATTTCCACGTCATCTCTGGTGCGCAGATAAGAAAACTTATATTCAGGATAATAGTAATTTGCAAGGCGCATACATTCTAAAATAATGAAATGTTCAAACGCATTTCCATAGTCGTTGGTAGATTTTTCGATGGGGACTGATAATAGCCTGGCTAACGATCTACGAACCCCAGTATCAAAAAAATAAAATTTCGGATTGGCGCGCAATCTTTTTCTAAAAGAAGTATGGTACGGCTCTAAAAAAAATCCCATTAATGTATCTTCTAAAATAGAAAAATATTGCACAATAGTCTTATCGTCTACGCCAACATCTCTTGCTATATTTGAAAAATTAATGATCTGGCCGTTACTTTGAGCAGAAACTTCCAAGAATCTTCTAAAAGGATCAATTTTTCGTATGAACTGTTCTAGCCATACTTCCTCTTTTAAATATGTCTGTGTATAGGCGTGCAAAAAGCTGGTTTTTTCTTCGGGAGTTTGCATTTTATAAACAACAGCTGGTATTGTTCCCCATTGCAATGCGGCATCTAAACTAAATTGCTCTTTAATTTCTAAAGCGCTTAATGGAAATAAATTATAGACAAATGCTCTTCCTGCTAGCAAATTTGCACCGCCATGACGCAGCTTACGCGCGCTAGAACCGGTCATAATAAATGTTTTATCTGTATTTTCTATTAAGTGGTGTACGATATCTAAAAGCTTAGGCAGTTTTTGTACTTCGTCTATGATAACGTATTTCGTATGGCTATCTAATGCCAATACCTCTTGTTTAAGGCTCATAGGTTCTCTGGCATAGCGTTCCTCTTCATCGGGGATTAGTAAATCAATCCAGAAAGCTTTCTTGTTTCCAAAAACATGTTTCAAAAGGGTGCTTTTTCCAGTATTTCTTGCCCCAAATAGGAAAAAGCTTTGAGATAAGGTTAAC
>JAGOSL010000029.1 GCA_018062345.1 Pseudomonadota bacterium
GTAATCTGCACTATGACGTGTGTAACTACGCGATGATTTAATCTTTGATTGACTCATTTTCAACACCTCTAACATGACGAGAGTTTACTCTCTTTTAAAGGTGTCCGTTATTCTAGGGGCAGATCACCCCTCCAAATTTGCCACAAGATTTTTTTCTAAGCACTTAACTGTTGTAATCTGCTTACCATTGATAGTGACATTAACACCAGCCTCTATAGAATGCTTTTCCGTTAGCCTATCCATTGCATAAAAAACATTGTAAACAGTATTTCCATTTGGCACATTCACAGAGTAAGAGATATGGCTACCCATACCATTCCATTGATAGGTCGATACTTGATTGCGCGGAATTGAAAGCACTATTTCAGGTTTTCTTTGTGGTTTTCCAAAAGAGTATTGAATCGTTTTCTGAGCGTCACAAACTTCTATTTTTTTCCCTTTTTGAGTCGTACAAGAAAATAACGTCTTGCTGCCATCTTCGCACTTTGCATACACACTTGACGCAAAAAAAAATGGTAAAAACAGGAATGACTACACAAAGCCTCATTATTATCTCCTTTTAAGCCTAACTAAACTATTTGCATTTTGATAAAACAGACGAGCCTTCGTAACTGAGCCTACCTTTTGCATTCAACTTGATTGCAATGGTTTCTTTTGATTCTTCTCCCTCAACAGCACAAGTAAACTCGCCAGAAAACAACTTAGCACTGGCATTGTTTACTTTTTCAAGCTTGCAATAATACTCATAGCGATTAAATTCTGTTGCTGTCACTTCAACTCCGCCGTCTGGCGTACCAATTTCAGCAAAAATATGACAATCTTTTTTTACTGCCCATTTTCCTTGAAACGCACTAGGAATTTGTGATGCCCCAAAAGCCACGCATGGTATAAAAATACAACTTAATATACTTAACAATGCCGATTTCATATAAATACCTCAAGTAAAATTCAAATAGAAATTTATCAACAGCTAGGTTTTTCAATATAATAGCCAATTGTGATAGCCGTAATTTTCACGTTTTTAAACGCTTCATGAGCAACAGAATCATATTCTGCACCGTCACAATTAAATTTGGCTTCAATAATCCAGTCTTCTCCTTTTGAACTCATAGCCTCTTTCCAATTGTGCGCCGCATCTATAGCAGCAGTATCAACTAATTCAACATCTAGCTTTATTTCAAGAGATTGTTCAGCGTTTGAGCCAATCCAATATTCAGATACAATAGAATCAGAGGAGTTACCGCAACTCATAAGACAGTCAGCAATAAATTGCCCACTAGAAGTAGATAACTCGTTAAATTGCCCAAACGTCAATGTATTGACACTTGAAAAACCTCTGTTTACGAATGCGTTTAGATTAAACGTACAATTTTGATTTACATTTAATTTCAAAGAATTAATCTTATCGCCACCTATATTGGCCGTCACATCACAACCGTCTATTTTATATTCTCGCACATTAGCAGTAGTGTTAATGGCTGCCCCTGCAATTTTTTCAAAATAAGCAATATCGACATCAAACATTTCAGGAGAAAAGATGCGGTCAAGCGTACTTGACGATGTAACAGCCATTTTTGAGCTTTCCATACTCTCTGTACTACTTGTATTAGTGTTATAAGTAATTTCTTGACTTTGATTTGATTGCATCGACTTTGCCCGCTCAATATAACCATCATAAGCTGACATAGCTATAGTAATAAGAACACCTAACAAAAATACGATGATAATAGTAACGACTGCCCAAAATGACCACTTTTTTTGAACTCTATTAAAATGCTCAAGACTTTCCCATTGCTTATTTTTCCACGCCCACTCTCTTCCCTTGAAACCAAGCATAATAGCCATAACGAAGCCAAACACTGGCACAAAAGCAAGTAAGCCAATCCATGTTTTATTACCAATTGCCCAAATTCCATTCAAAAGGAATGCTCCCCAAGACCAACCCTTAACCCCATTTGGGATTTCTGACTGATTATTATTTCCCCCTCCTAGTGCTTGAGGTGCGCCACAATGTGGGCAAGTTAGTGCTGTTTCGTGAATTTCTTTACCACAACCACGACAAAAAACCATGCTCATTTAGTATCTCCGTATAGGGTTAATTTTGCTAAATCTTGTGATTGCATAGGTAATCAATTCCACCGATATTCATAAGGCCTGTTACCCTTATCGTCTTCTTTAAACAGCGTTAAACTCAAATTACGAATATTAAGACTGTCGCTCCAGTTCGCTTTTTCAGACTTTCGCTCGGCATGTAGACTAAAAGAGCAAGAAACTGATAGCTTGTCACTAGATTTTTCTTGAGAGCGAACAACATATTTTGAAAAATCAGTTACCATGTCATCGACATATACAGCTTTGATATTGAAAGGCCCTCTATTTAATTGATATGCGTGAGGAATTATATTAAAATTTTTCTCTTCGTCTTCGCTTTCTATTCGCGCGACACCTTCTTCACATTCCGAGGCATCCGATACTGCTGTGACTGAGTTATAAGTATTAAATTTATCATCACTAACCACAACACAAGCCGAGCCATTTATATAATTAGCTCCAACCAATTCAATAACAATATCTTTTACCTCGGAAGATTCGCAAGATGGTAGGTGATATGTGTTGAGTTTACCGTATGACTGGACTTGGGATAAATTAAGCTGCCCTCTTAAACTGTTCAAATGCTTGAGCTGGCGACCTAAAATTTAGTTTAGCTTGAATTCGCATTCGATTGTAGAAA
>JAGOSL010000030.1 GCA_018062345.1 Pseudomonadota bacterium
CTTTCGTCGCTTGGTAGATAATATCCAGCTCGGTAGGGCTAAAAACAGTGGTCAGTTCTTGTGTTTGGATGAGATAACCATACTTTTCAATGATGCCATTTAAGCGGCCACTGGAAAACGGACCAAGAATATCTAGAGAGCTGTCTGATAAAAAGACCGATTTGCGATTTTCAGACATGGCCTAACCTTGGGTGATATGGGAATGAATAGCGGTAAAATTTTATCCTAAAAATACTACACAGATGGCACTTTTAGCAGCGATGTGGTAATTGCCAACGCAATAAAATTGAGACTCCCACCATGCTTCGTCTCTGTTATCTGTTTGATTTTGCTTCTAATTGATCTGTCTTTTTATATCTAAGTTACGTTCAATACCTAATACAAAAATCGGTTAAACTAATAATAGTTCCATTTAGGATGATTATAGTGAACCCTCACTCTGCACAAGTTATCACCCCCGATCTTTTAATGACAATTAAGAAAACTACCGTTATCTCAATATTTTCAGATGATGATCTATTCGACTTATTTGTCCTAAAGGGCGGTAATGCAATGGATCTTATTCACAAGGTTAGCTCAAGAGCATCCGTTGATCTTGATTTTTCAACAGGTGGAAGTTTAGATATTGATGTTGTGGAACCAAAGGTTAAGCAGTCCATTGAAAATGGTTTTAATGAAATAGGCTATTTAGCGTTTGATCTAAAAATGACACCAAAGCCAAAAGAAAATTTGCCCTCAGTGCTGGCATCATTTTGGGGTGGGTATGCCGTTGAATTCAAAATTATCTCCCTTACCAACGCCAATAAGTTAAATAGAAATATAGATAATATGCGTAGGCAGGCAATAAACTTAGGGGAAGGCACAAAATTTACAATTGATATTAGCTGTCATGAGTATATAGAAGGCAAGCAAAAACGATACTTAGAAGAACATACCGTTTATGTATATTCCCCAGAAATGATTGTGTGCGAAAAATTACGAGCCATTTGCCAACAAATGCCTGAATATGCCGAAATAATTCAGCGCAAAGGACCAGAAAGACAGCGAGCTAAAGACTTTGTTGATATCGAGACATTAATACGTGAATACAAGATTGATTTAACAAGACCAGATCTTCAAAAAATACTAAGACAAGTATTTGAAATAAAAAAAGTTCCACTAGATTTTTTGGCCAAAATATCAAATCCTGAAATTAAAAGTTTTCATCAGGGAGACTTTGACTCTGTAAGAGATACCGTCTTACCGAATGTTACCCTTCAGTCATTTGAGTATTACTTTGATTTTATTGCAAATGAGGTGGATAAATTAAAACCCGTTTGGGATAAATAAACGCCACTCTTTGCAGTAAGTGGTATGACCCATGCCATATGTAAGATAAAAATCATAATTCATTGGTTGATCGCGAAAAATATCCACCAACGTTGATTTATAGCCAGCTCGATCCAAGTAATATCCAATCACTTGATGGTATGGATATAAGAACTTCATTTTTTTTAACATAGCTGACATTTTATTAACTTTAAGGCTATCTTTCGCATTTTCAAAGGCTTTTGCGACCTCTGCTACACCTCCAGCATAAAAAGGGCGTATTGCTATATCTATCATCGTACGCTCTAAATTAGTACACCTAATAGAAACACCTTCAATATGACCGTTAAAAAGTACAAAATCCTCAACTCCAACCCCCTCATGACAAGCACTTTGTAAAAATGCTATACGACTATGTTCATCAGGCAGGTCAATTATATTTTGAGTGGCTCTAGGGGGATTTTGAAATACGCTGTTTATTGCCTCTTGTGTGAGCGTTTGTTGATTTGCAACAATATGTTTTTTTTCTGTACTTATGTATATTGTTTTTGGGGTTTGCTCCGTTAAACCACGCATACGTAACGCTGTGTAATGACTATAAAAGCTATTTTCAATTAACTTCATCAGGACTAGCATTAAATCTACTTTTCCCCATGTATAGCCAACGACCTCCCTATGAGGAAACGAAAATCTAACTTCTTTTAACTCCGTTTTATTAAGCAAAAAACTAATAAATTGACGCAAAGATGTACTTTGAGCCAAACGCCAAAAACCCCTATTTTCTTTAAAAAACAAAGAAATATCCTTTACTCGAAATACTGGTGACTCACTAGACAACGCTTTTACTATGTCTTGTTTTGCTATTTCTAATCTAGTTTTATTCGCCACTTCTCATTATTTCCTTCATAAAGGTCATATATGACCTTTATGATAGCTTATTATTTCAAAAAAATCAATTATTTTTTATATATAAATCACAAGCTTGCGATAAAAATGTATTGAAAATTTGCAAAAATTATGCAATGCTAAGCAGCATATATGCTGCTTAGCACTTGTACTATTTAATAAATAGCCAATCTAAACACTCTAATCGTCAAGCCAGCATTCGTTTAGCGGAGCTTCGCAAAGAACAAAACACCACCCAACAGCAATTAGCGCAAAAGCTGAATGTATCGCAATCCAACATCGCGCAAATGGAAGGGCGAGGCGATATACAGCTCTCTAGCTGCTACAATATTTGCATGGGATTGGGGTTAAACTGGATTTACAGGCGATCATGCCTAACGGAACGCGAGTGCAATTACTGGCGGATTAAAGAATGAAACCGCGCCTCTGTCGGTCAGCTTG
>JAGOSL010000031.1 GCA_018062345.1 Pseudomonadota bacterium
TTGCCATGTCACTGAATACTCGTCCTAGAAAAGCGTTAGATTGGCTTACACCATTAGAGAAATTTGCTCAGCTTGTTGATTATCATAAGACTTTTCAAACTGTCGCACCTCATGTTTGAATTCGCCCTAATATAAAAGCTTATTTTCAATAAAAAACACATCATAATACCCCCTTGCCTTTTAACCACAAAAATATTGAAGTTATTATTTAGAAGCAATTAATAGAAAAATAAACAAATCTTTTTTAAACAAGCTACTAATAAAAATATCTCCATCGAAAATAAAGTATAAAAATTCAAAAACCATTTAATAAAGTATCAATAGAGTTAAAATACATATAGCTTACTTTTAATTTTAAAGAGGAATACAAGAAATAATTTCTTGTATTCCTGTTATAAGATTGGGAGAACCAAGTTGATAATTTCACCCATTTCTTTGGATCTATTAATTTAAGTTTCGACTTTACTTATTTGAGCTTAGCCATTTGGTCGAGTCACAATCGGGAAAATTGAATCTGGACGTTTAAACATTGCAAAGAATTTTCCAATTTTCAGTGGATTACCTTTGACTTTACTGTCTTTAGAAAGCAGGACTTTTACCCCTTCTATTTGACCTGTAATCATTTTTAGATATAAGGGCTTGGTTAAGGTTAATGTAGGGCAATCCAATGCCAAATCTTTACTTTCATCATAACGCTTAAACTGCATGACTGAGTTTTCAACCCATAATGAAAAATGCTCTTTGGTATCCGACAAAACCAGATTGATACACTGGTTTTCATTTTTTAAATTTTCCACATCTAAATTTGTCGCCATAGCTTCAAGAAATCTTTCAGTTGGTGTATGAATCAATAAATCACTCGGATCAGAAGTATTTTGTAGGGGTACATTATTTTGTAGCTCTTGAGCGCCCACCAAAAAGAAATTACGCCAAGTTGAAGCCTCAGCAGCATAGCCCAATTGACGATAAGTATTCGCCAATAAGTCTTTTGCTTGTTGGTTTTGAGGGTTATTCAACACAATATGTTTTAAAATCTCGGCAGCCCATCTATAGTCAGCTTGAGCGTAGGCATCCCGCGCATTTTTCAATGCATTGTTCTCCCCACCTGCTAACTCAATATATTTTTTTGCAACAGCTTTAGGGGGTAATGGATCTAAATTGGAAGGATGGGCATCGAACCATCCCATATAATATTGGTATACTGCTTTTACATTATGTTTTAGGGTTCCATAATAGCCATGAGCATATAGTTTTTGATCAAGTGCCGCTGGAAGCTTAATTTTTTCGGCAATTTCAGCGCCATTAAAACCAGAGTTCATATATCTCACCGTCTGATCATGCGTGAACTTATAAACATCTCGCTGGGTTTTAATAAAATCTTGAATATTGTCATTGCCCCAGACAGGCCAATGATGCTGTGCAATCAATACATCGGATGCTTTGGCATGCTGCATTGCTTGGTCTAGATAGCCCACCCATTTTAAGGCATCACGGACTTTAGCACCCCGAAGGGTATAAAGATTATGCATGGTATGAGATAGAATTTCTGCGCCGTTATAAAGTTTCAATGATGGGATAGAGAACGTTAATTCTGCTGGTGCTTCTGAACCCGGCACGTTATAAAACACAAAATCCAAGCCATCAACCGTCATTTTCTGTTCTGGTTGAGTGATCAGTTGTGTAGGCTCAAGGATGCCCATTTTTCCCACAGCAACAGCCTTACCTAAACCTGTATCCACCAATCCTTCCGCATTTTTAGGTAGAAAAGTTCCATACATATAAGTCGCACGACGTATCATGGCTGAACCTGCCATCACATTTTCACTGGTCGCTTCTTCCATAAAGCCTTTTGGCGCAATAATTGGAGTTTTTCTAGCGTTAATTTCTTCGCTAGAAAGAACGCCTAATGCACCACCAAAATGATCGATATGGCTATGGGTAAAGATAATGGCTGAAATTTTTTGCTCACCTAAATGCTGTCTAGCAAATTTAAGTGCTGCTTCAGCCGTTTCTTTAGAGGTTAATGTATCCACAATAATCCAGCCAGTATCACCCTGAATGATGGTCATATTTGCCAAATCAAAACCACGAATTTGCCAAACTCGATCTGTTACTTTAAATAGCCCAACATTGTTGTTTAATTTTGCTTGTCGCCATAGAGTGGGATTAACGGTATTTGGTGCTTGATCTTGTAAAAAACTAAATGCATCAAAATCCCAGATAACATTGCCTTTCTCACTTTTAATTTGACCTGTTGGCTTGGCAATAAAGCCCTTTTGAGCCTGATTAAACTCAGTCATATCCTCTAAGTTATACTTCGCCTTATATGTATTATTTGATTCAATGACCGCTTTTTCTACTACAGTATTTGCTGCAAAAACAGAAAATGGCAGAATAAGCATCAATGAAACTGTTAAAAACTTAATTTTCATCTTCTTTCCTTTTTTTAAATAGAGGTGGTCCCACATGTTTGAACAACTAAAAGCTTATTTATAAGTGATACTCTGCTCTAGTTAAGCTACCTTATTTTGTTGTGGTAGCTGGTCATAGTAAAACTCATCTGGAGTCATTTTGTCCA
>JAGOSL010000012.1 GCA_018062345.1 Pseudomonadota bacterium
CCACCAACCTCGGCCAATACCTTCGTGATCGCTGCCGTTAACGACGTCTTCCCATGGTCAACGTGACCTATCGTTCCTATATTACAGTGGGGCTTATTCCTCGAAAATTTCTCTTTTGACATGGTAACTCCTTACGCCATCTTTGCTTTAATTTCATCCGCTACGTTTTGCGGAACTTGTTCATAGTGATCAAACACCATCGAAAACTGAGCACGCCCTTGCGACATTGAACGCAAAGTATTCACATACCCGAACATGTTTGCCAATGGCACCAAGGCATTAATCACTCGTGCATTACCACGTTGATCCATACCTGTTACCTGACCACGGCGACTATTCAAATCACCGATCACATCACCCATATAATCTTCTGGTGTAACAACTTCTACTTTCATAACTGGCTCTAATAATTTCGGAGCACACTTCAAAACACCTTCACGGAATGCTGCACGTGCCGCAATTTCAAACGCCAATGCACTTGAGTCAACATCGTGGTATGCACCATCTGTAAGAGTTGCTTTAAAATCAATTGTTGGGAATCCTGCCACCACACCTGTAGTAATTGCAGACTCCAATCCCTTAATCACACCGGGAATATATTCTCTTGGAACTGAACCGCCAACAACCTTATTTTCAAAAACAAATCCAGAGCCTGGCTCCAGCGGCTCAAATGTAAATTTAACTCGCGCGAACTGACCAGCTCCACCACTTTGCTTTTTGTGCGTGTAATCGTAATCGGCAGCCTTCGTAATAGTTTCTCGGTAAGCAACTTGCGGCGCACCAATATTTGCATCAACTTTGTACTCACGCTTCAGAATATCAACCTTAATTTCAAGGTGTAATTCTCCCATACCCTTCATAACTGTTTGACCAGTTTCTGGGTCAGAATGAATTCTAAATGAAGGGTCTTCCGAAGCCAAACGAGACAAGGCAACCGACATTTTTTCTTGGTCAGCTTTTGTTTTAGGCTCAATAGCAATTTCAATAACTGGCTCTGGAAATTCCATTTTTTCCAAAATTACTGGTTTATTGCTGTCACAAAGAGTATCACCTGTTGTTGTGCTTTTTAATCCGCACAATGCAACGATATCGCCAGCATAAGCTTCTTTAATATCTTCACGAGAGTTTGCATGCATCAAAAGCATACGGCCAACTCTCTCTTTTTTATCCTTCGTTGAGTTATCAACACCAGAACCCGATTCAAGCTTTCCTGAGTAAACACGAACGAAAGTAATAGAACCAACGAAAGGGTCGGTCATGATTTTAAATGCAAGACCTGAAAATGGCTCTGTATCCTCTGGCTTTCTGAGGACTTCATTATCACGATCATCAGTTCCTGTAACAGCACCAATATCAGCAGGAGAAGGAAGATAATCAACAACACCATCAAGAAGCGGTTGAACACCTTTGTTTTTAAAGGCGCTACCACAAAGCACAGGAACAAACATGCTTTTCACAGTTCCACGGCGAATTGCAGCCTTCAATTGCGCTGGCGTAGGCTCTTTACCTTCCAAGTAAGCTTCCATCAAAGCATCATCGGCTTCAACGGCAGTCTCAATTAGACGATGCCTATACTCGGCAGCTTTTTCTTTTAAATCAACTGGAATTTCAACGATATCAAACTGAGCACCAAGACTCTCATCGCGCCAGATAATAGCATTATTATTAACAAGATCAACAATTCCCGCAAAATCAGCTTCAGCACCAACAGGCAGCATAGTCACAAGAGGGCGAGCACCAAGACGATCAACAATCATGTCAACGCAACGGTAAAAATCAGCGCCCATTCGGTCTAATTTATTGATAAAGCATATTCTTGGAACATTGTATTTATCAGCTTGACGCCATACGGTCTCTGATTGAGGCTCAACACCTGCAACACCATCAAATACAGCAACAGCACCATCGAGAACACGCAAAGAACGCTCAACCTCAATAGTGAAGTCAACGTGCCCAGGGGTGTCGATAATATTAATACGGTGATCATTCCAAAAACAAGTCGTTGCAGCAGAGGTGATCGTGATACCACGCTCTTGCTCTTGCTCCATCCAGTCCATAACGGCAGTGCCCTCATGAACTTCACCAATTTTGTATGATTTTCCAGTATAGTAAAGAATACGCTCGGTTGTTGTTGTTTTTCCGGCGTCGATGTGCGCCATGATTCCGATATTGCGATATTGATTTAATTGCGTTGTACGTGCCATGATTTACAGACCTACCAGCGATAATGTGCAAAAGCGCGATTCGCTTCAGCCATTTTATGTGTATCTTCACGCTTCTTAACAGAAGCACCACGACTATTAGCCGCATCCATAAGCTCACCGCTCAAACGATCAATCATCGTTTTTTCAGAGCGAGAACGGGCCGCATTAATAAGCCAACGAAACGCCAATGCCTGAGCACGATCAGCTCGAACCTCAGTAGGAACTTGGTAAGTAGCACCACCCACACGACGCGAACGAACTTCTAACGCTGGCTTTACATTTGTAAGAGCCTCATGAAAGAGCTCAATTGAATTTTTTCCGCTCTTCTCCTGGATTTTATCAAGAGCTGCATAAAAAATTTTCTCAGAAACTGATTTCTTGCCCTGCAACATCATGCAGTTCATAAATTTAGCAACAACTACATCGCCAAACTTTGCATCAGGATTGATATCGCGTTTTACCGCCGCACGACGTCGTGACATATT
The DNA here is from genome assembly GCA_018062345.1 of Pseudomonadota bacterium. Taxonomy (GTDB): domain Bacteria; phylum Pseudomonadota; class Alphaproteobacteria; order Paracaedibacterales; family CAITNM01; genus CAITNM01. The sequence goes on from JAGOSL010000012.1 coordinate 2,690, forward strand.
TAAACCTCTTTACTATTTCAAAGAACTTCAGTAATTAACTACTTTGGTCGTTTAGCACCATACTTAGAACGACCTTGTTTTCTATCTTTAACACCTTGCGTATCCAATGAACCACGCACGATATGATAACGCACACCAGGTAAGTCCTTTACGCGACCACCACGAATCAGAACAACAGAGTGCTCTTGAAGATTGTGCCCTTCACCCGGAATATAACCAGTAACCTCATAACCGTTAGTCAATCGAATACGAGCCACCTTACGCAATGCAGAGTTAGGCTTTTTCGGAGCAGTCGTAAACACACGTGTACACACACCGCGACGTTGAGGGCAGGCCTCTAGCGCAGGAACCTTATTACGATCCATTTTAGGTTCACGTGATTTTCGTATTAACTGATTAATTGTTGGCATAAATTACATCTCTAGGTGTTAAGTATTTATCAAATTTCCCTTTAAACTTCGTGTATCCTAATAACGGTTACCAGCAAAGTCAAGACTTTCTTTTGTCACTAAGCAACGCGAAGCGAACATTCCATTTTTTCAATTGCAGCCTGCTCATCCAACTGCTCAACAGCTGAAAGCTCACGAACAAAACGCTCAACAGCCGCCTGATAAATTTGACGCTCACTGTAAGATTGCTCTGTATCATTTCCGCGCCTATACAGGTCACGTATAACCTCCGCTATCGACGAAGGCAGACCAGAATTAATTTTTGACTCGTATTCCTGCGCACGACGACTCCACATAACTCGACGAGGCTTCGTACGCACAGAAAGCATTTTAAGAGCTTCATCCATTTCTTTTTTTGTACTCAAAGCTCTCAAGCCAGCATTTTTTGCTTTTTCCCTTGGTAGGCGAAGAACCATCTTATCTTTTTCAAAATTGATCACCAGCAACACAAGCTCTGTACCAGCAATGCTATGAGATTCACTTCCTATAAGCTTTCCCACGCCATGAGCTGGATACACAACATATTCACCAACCTTAAAACTCTTTGCTGCCATAATCTAAACATTCCTCAAAAAAAACTTTCACAACTCCACTAGATATGGGAATCATTCCTAAAAATTCAAGAGCTACTTCTTTGACGGCTCTTTGCTAAAGTACTTTAACTTACCTGGCACCTTATCCCAAACATTTGCGTCTGGCGGTGGCTCTTTTTTACGTGTTATATTCGGCCACTTTTTAGAATACTCACTATTAAGCTCTAGCCACTGCCCAGCATCTTCTTTTGTGTCGGGCAATATCGCCTCAATCGGACACTCTAATTCGCAAACCCCGCAATCAATACAAATATCAGGGTCAATCACCAGCATGTTTTCTCCCTCGAAAAAACAGTCCACCGGACAGACTTCTACACAGTCTGTGTACTTACATTTTATACATGCTTCAGTAACAACGTAGGTCACAAAAAGTAGGGACATTTCAAGCTACCCAAAGAAGTAGCATATCTATCGATTGTAAGCAAGTTAAGAATCGCTAAATTCATTTTAAAATTTTATTATAAATATTTACAATTTTTGCGTTAATCACATCATTACAATACAAATTCTCCGCCAATTCTCTGCCTCTACTACCAAGAACTTCACATGCAATTTTATCCGCCACACATTTTTCAAATGCCTTTTTTAAGCCTTCAACGCTTTTTATTGGCACTTTTATACCATTATCACTATGCACAATTTCATCACACCCAATCGCATCAGTCGTAATAATCGGCAACCCGCAAGCCATCGCCTCCAACAGCGATTTAGGCATGCCCTCTCTGTAACTTGGCAAAACCGCTACATGTGTTTGGGCATAAACACTCTTCACGTCATCCACATGACCCAGCCACTCCACAACACCTTCGCTAGCCCATTTTCTTAAAATATCTTGCGGAATCGATTCAGGATTTTCAGTATCTGGCGAACCCGCAAGCAAAAAGCGCACCTTTTGAGCAGGGTTATCTCGTACAAATTCTTCAGCAGCATTTACAAATTCTTTTATCCCCTTAGTCCATAACATACGAGCCACAAGACTAAATGTAAAAAATTCTGCACTCTTATCCTTTACCGGATAAAAAGCTTTCACATCAACACCTGAACCAGAGACAAGGTACAAATCAGATTTTGGCAACAACGCCTTACATGCTATATAGTCTTGCTGATTCTGAACCATTACAGCAACCGTCGAATGATTTAAGATCAACCTAAGCGCACACCTAACAAGCGGGCGCAACAATTTTGCTTTCAAGTGGCGCGATGTAAAAATATACCCAAAACCATTAATTGAATTCACACTGGGAATTCCATAAAATCTTGCCAGCAACGCTCCGTACAAAGAAGGTTTCAAAGCAACATTATGAATAATGGCAGGGCGAAACTTTTTAAAAACAAAAAACAAATCGATTAATGTTTGAATCTCTCTAAATGGATTTAAGCTTCCTCGCTTGAATCTTACTGCGAAATTTTTTATCCCGTTTATTTTAGCTGTATCATTTTTTTGAAATAATGTTGTAGAAACTGCCACATCAAAATTTGAGGTCTGGGCATATCTTGCTAAATCCAACCTGTGACTTAAAAAGTATTCTGCTTTTGCCACAAAATATAAAAGCCTCATAATACCTTCAAAACACCTTCAAAAATCTTTTTAACCGGCGCAGTAACGCGTACAAAATCTTTTTCAATCCTCACATTTCCAGCAGCCTTGCGCGGACTAACCTGCAAAAAAGAAAGATTGTCTTTTTTCAAACGATCCGCCCAAAATAAAGGCAAAAACGTTTGAACAAACAAGCTACCGTTATTTTCATTAACATAGTGCTTAGGCGAAAAATAGCGATAAACATAATCACAAGAAATAGTATCATCTTCTGCTGTAAGCACCACTCTTTCGTAATCAAGCTTGGCAATTCGATTAAAATCAACTTCTAACTTAACCACTTCTTCGACAGTACGCAGCTCTACCACGCAAGTTTTACCAAGCTCGCGAACAGACACAGGCATAACATCAAATGCTTGATTTAATCTCTCTGGCATCTCTGTCATATCAAGAGACCGCTTGGGCACAGAAATAGAAACAGAATCTCCGATCACATCAACATCAAAAACATGATCTAAGGTGTGTAAAATACTCTTTTTTTGTTTTGCATAATGCTTGGCTACGCCTAAAAGCCCATGATTAATCGGCCAAATGCTTCCATCTTTCGCGAAGCTTTCAACCCAAATTTTTTGATCCTCTTCCCAAACAAAACACGTTACCGTTTGGCAAAGCTCAACAGCAATTTTAATAGCCATTGATTGCTCAAGCTTTTTTGAAACTTGCACCACTGCCGCAGGGTGCCCCTGAAACGGACCCTCAGCGAAACTGTCATAAAGACAATAATTTAACGCTAACACGTGCTCAATCCTAGGTATTCATTGTCTGGAAAAAATCATGATTGTTTTTGCTAAATTTAAGTTTATCTAGCAAAAATTCCATTGCCTCAACAGTACCCATAGGGTTAAGAATACGACGCAACACCCACATTTTTGTAAGCTCAGCCTTTTCAGTAACCAGCAATTCTTCTTTACGCGTACCTGACTTATTAACATCAATAGCTGGGAAAACTCGCTTTTCTGAAAGCTTACGGTCTAGCACTATTTCTGAGTTTCCAGTCCCCTTGAATTCTTCAAAGATAACTTCTTCCATGCGCGACCCAGTATCAATCATGGCAGTAGCGATAATAGTCAACGAACCACCCTCTTCAATATTTCTAGCAGCACCAAAGAAGCGCTTAGGCCGCTGCAACGCATTAGCATCTACACCACCCGTTAGAACTTTACCAGATGATGGCACCACTGTATTATAAGCACGCGCTAAACGAGTAATAGAATCAAGCAATATAACTACATCTCGCTTTTGCTCAACCAATCGCTTTGCCTTTTCAATAACCATTTCAGCAACTTGAACGTGTCGCGTTGCTGGCTCATCAAAAGTAGAACTAACTACCTCACCCTTAATAGATCTAGCCATATCAGTAACTTCTTCTGGGCGCTCATCTATCAACAACACAATCAAATAAGCATCAGGGTGATTTGCCGTAATAGAATGAGCAATACCTTGCAACATTACAGTTTTACCGGTTTTAGGAGGAGCAACAATAAGCGCACGCTGCCCCATACCTAATGGAGCAACCAAATCAATCACTCTGGTCGTGAAATCCTTATTAGGCCTTCCATCCTCAAACGCAAGACTCAATCGCCTATCAGGATATAATGGTGTTAAGTTATCAAAATTTATACGATGGCGAATTTCTTCTGGCTCAACAAAATTGATTTTCTTAATTTTTACCAAAGCAAAATAACGCTCACCTTCCTTAGGCGCACGAATTTCACCCTCAACGCTGTCACCAGTTCGCAAACCAAGTCTACGAACTTGATTCGGAGAAACATATATATCGTCAGGACCTGGCAAATAGTTAGATTCAGGAGAGCGCAAGAAACCAAAGCCGTCTTGCAAAATTTCAATGACACCATCGCCAAAAATTGCAATCTCTTTTTCAGCTAATTTTTTTAGTATAGCAAACATCAAATCTTGCTTGCGCAAACTACTTGCATTCTCAATACCGTGCTCTTCCGCAATCATCAAAAGCTCGGAAGGTGTTTTCTTTTTTAAATCTTGTAAATGCATAAACTCTCTCAGAAAGGCTTCACTATAACGAAGATAGTTATTAAAATTAGAAGGACTGTAGGAATCTCATTGATAGCTCTAAAGAACTTTGAAGACTTAGAGCAAACACCTTGTTCAAGCTGCTTTCTCCAATGGTCTAGATAGTAGTGAAGCATAACCAGCAAAAATACGCAAGCAAGTTTTGCATGAGCCCAAAGCTCAAACTCATGGTGCGGAACAAAAAGCAACACAACACCAGTTAAAACTGCTATATGCATTGCTGGCTGCATAATTACTCGAAAAAGCTTCTTCTCCATTATTTCAAGCATTTTGCCATTTTGCGGATACTCAGTGTGATACACAAAAAGTCTAGGCAAATAAAACAAGCCAGCCATCCATGAAATAACCGCAACAACATGGATCACTTTAATCCAAGAATAATACTCAAAAATAAAATTCACTATTATTTTCCTAAAATTCTAAATATCTGCTGGGAATATATCATAATTTTTGTTACTCTGGTTGTGTATTGAAATTTTTATTTACGAAGGAGAGATTTGTGAAAAGTCTTGTAATAGCACTAATTATTAGTACATCAGCATTATTTGCTAATGGCGGCGCAGGCGGGTTTGATATGATGCAACTTATTCCATTTGGTTTATTGATTGTTATCTTTTATTTCCTTCTTATTCGCCCTCAACAAAAAAAGGCTAAAGCCCATCAAGAAATGCTAAAAGCATTACACCGCGGCGACCACGTCGTAACTGCTGGTGGAATTTTAGGAACTGTAGATAAAGTCAGCGACAATGAAATTAGCTTAGAAATTGCCAACAATGTAAAAATACGCGTTGTAAAAGCAACCGTGACCGAAGTTCTTGCAAAAACACGTCCAGTTGCTGAAACAGCAAAAAGTGCACCGGCTCCAAAAATGTCAAAAGCTTCTGACCCTGTGAAAAAATTGGTCGCTTCAAAAGCTAAACCAGCTGTAAAGCCAGCTGAGAAAAAAGCCACAAAACCAGCTCCAAAGAAAAAACAAAAATCTAAAAAATAAATAATTAAGGTTAATGATGTTATTTGGTTTCTCTCAAGCGCGTAAAATTACGACAGTTATAATTTGCTTAGCCGGCATACTTCTTTGTTTACCAAACATGGTCAATGAAGAAACCGCTGAGAAACTTCCTTCATGGTTACAGAACAAGGTTAGCCTTGGCCTTGATCTAAGAGGAGGCTCTCACATTCAACTAGAAGTCGATTTAAAAGCAGTGAACGCTGAGTTTTTAAACAATCTACTAGCTGATGTACGCAGTTCCCTTCGCAAAGAAAACATTGGATACTTAAACCTACGTGTTGAACGTCAGGAAAGTAGCCCTACACTTCTCTTCAGCTTGAGAGATCCAACACATCAAAATAAAATCAATAATATCATCAAGAAGATCGATTCCTCTTTATTAACTTCCATTTCACCCGATGGGCAGGTAACAATCACAGTTGATCCTATTGTGGCAAAAAATAGATCAAAGCAAATCATCGAACAATCTATTGAAGTTATCCGCAGACGCATCGATGAAACTGGAACGAAAGAACCAACAATCATTCGCCAAGGCGCTGATCGTATTATTGTTCAACTTCCAGGCGTTGATGACCCTCAAGAAGTTAAGAAAATTCTAGGTCAAACTGCGAAAATGGCCTTTCACATGGTGGATAGCGGAGCACAAAATACAGGTCATGCAGGGCCAGATTCAACCATGCTAGAGTATGTACGCAATGCAGAAGAAGGCGGCCACAAAATAGCCGTACGCAACCAGATTTCAGTAAGCGGAGAACATCTTGTTGATGCTCAAGCCACAACAGATGCACAAACAGGCCAAATTGGCGTTGCATTACGCTTCAACAATATTGGCGCCCGTAAATTTGCAGAAATTTCTGCCAACAATATTGGAAGACAATTTGCTGTCGTGCTTGATGGAAAAGTTTTAACAGCACCTGTGTTCAGGTCAGCTATTCCAAATGGAAATGCCGAAATTTCAGGTGGATTTCGCAGCATAAAAGAAGCCAATGAACTGGCCCTTCTATTACGTGCAGGGTCCCTGCCAGCACCACTGAAAATTGTTGAAGAAAGAACTGTAGGACCAAGTCTTGGCGCTGATTCTATTCATGACGGACGTAACGCCACAGTAATTGCATTTTTGCTTGTTTCAGTGTTTATGTTTTTGGGGTATTCAACATTTGGCTTTTTCGCAAATATTGCCCTGATATTCAATATGGTTTTGCTTTTTGCTGGCCTCTCGCTACTTCAAGCAACCCTAACTTTGCCAGGTATTGCAGGTATTGCCATGACTATTGGTATGGCTGTTGATGCTAATGTACTCATTTATGAACGCATAAAAGAAGAAATTCGCGCAGGAACCTCTGCACTCGCCGCAATAGAAGCAGGGTTTGAGCGCGCAATGACAACCATTATAGACTCAAATCTTACCACGCTTATTGCCGCTGCAGTGCTATATGAATTTGGCTCTGGACCAATTCGTGGCTTCGCAGTAACTACAGCAATTGGCATTTCAGTATCAATGTTTACCGCCTTATCCGTTACTAAACTAATAACTGCCTGGTGGTTTAAAAATAAACAAATTCAAACTCTGCCCATCTAAGGAAGAATATGGCTGTCTTAAATCTTGTTCCTCATAACACTAATTTTGACTTTATTGGCAAGCGCAAAATTACGTTTTCTATTGTTATAGTCTCAACTCTTATTTTTATGTTCAGCCTTTTAACTAAAGGGTTAAATTATGGAATAGACTTCAAGGGCGGCGTTGTCATGGAAGTACGCATGCCAAGCGCTCCAAATATTCACCAATTGCGCCAGCAACTTGAACCACTAAAGCTTGGTGAAGTTGCGATTCAAGAATTTGGATCATCACAAGATTTAATGATTAAGTTTGAGAATGCAGAAGGCAACACAAACATTCCAGAAACAGCAGTAAGTAGTATAAAAGCTATTCTGGGTGATGGGGTTGAGTATCGCAAAATTGAAACCGTTGGCCCTAAAGTAGGCGATGAAATGGTTCATAATGGCTTAATGGCAGTATTATACGCCTTGCTTGGGATCATGATTTATGTTGCATTCAGGTTTGAATGGCGTTTTGGCCTTTGCGCAATTATTGCCCTTGGCCATGACTGCTTTCTAATTCTGGGAATGTATTCACTATTCCCACTAGAATTTAATGAAACAGCAATCACAGCCATCTTGATTACAGCCGGATATTCGATCAACGATACAATTGTTGTGCTAGATAGAATTCGCGAAAATATTAAACGTTGCCGCAAAATTACTCTTGTTGAAATTTTGAATAAAAGTATTAACGAAACACTTTCTCGTACAATTTTAACAGTTGTTACAACATTTCTTTCTGTGCTTGCCTTATTCCTATTTGGAGGAAAAGTCATTGCGGTATTTGTGCTACCTATCCTTATCAGTCTTATCATAGGCGCGTTATCATCTATTTTCGTTGCTTCCCCGCTATTGCTTTACTTTAATGTAAAGCACGGCAAAGCTCTTGATGAAGAAGAAGAGCGCATAGCAAAATCTCTGGAAACAGAAGGCCGCTACGAAGCTTCTGTTCCTAAGCAATTTGCAGATGATGGAATTATTGAAGACTAAAAACCTAAGAAAAAAAATAATATCCCCGGGCCAAGCAGCCCGAGGATAAATAGTAATCTTCTACTATTCTTTCACAACAACTTTTTGTGGTGGTAGCTGCACCCGAATATTCAACTCTTTCAATCGATCATTTTCAATAAGTGAAGGCGCTTGCATCAACAAATCCTGCCCTTGCTGATTAAGTGGGAATGCAATGATCTCACGAATATTAGGTTCATCCGCAAGTAACATTACAATACGATCAACACCAGGAGCACAACCACCATGCGGTGGCGCCCCAAATTTGAAAGCATTCAATAATCCACCAAAACGATCTTCCACATCTTGCTTTGTATATCCTGCAATCTCAAATGCACGGTACATAACCTCTGGCAGATGGTTACGAATAGCACCACTACACAACTCAATACCATTACACACAATGTCATACTGAAAAGCTTTAATCTCTAATGGATTCATTGAATTTAATGCTTCCAAGCCACCTTGGGGCATTGAAAATGGGTTATGTGAGAAGTCAATTTTCCCTGTATCTTCATCTTGCTCATACATAGGAAAATCAACAATCCAACAAAATTTAAAACAATCTTTTTCAATAATGTCTAGCTCTTGTGCAATTTTTGTACGCGCTAAACCAGCATTTTTCGCTGCTTTCATTGCTTTCATATCAGAAACAAAAAATATGCTAGCACCCTGACCTACTCCACATTTGCTCTGCAAAGCATTTAATTGCTCATCATTTAAAAATTTCGCAATTGGCCCCTTTGCGCCATCTTGCGCAAAGCTTATATAACCAAGACCTGGCATGCCAGATTCTTGCGCCCATGAATTTAATGTATTAAAAAAGCTTCTTGGTTGACTCTCAGTATTTGGCACACCAATAGCACGCACAACCCCGCCACCCGCTACAATTTTAGCAAAAACACTAAAGCCAGAATCTTTAAAAATTTCAGACACATCTGCAATTAATAATGGGTTACGCAGATCAGGTTTATCACTTCCATACTTTAGCATTGCCTCATCAAAAGCAATACGCGGGTAAGGATAAGCACTTACTGACCGACCATTAGCAAACTCTTCAAAAACGCCTGTCAAAACCGGCTCAATTGCATTAAAAACATCTTCCTGCGTTACAAATGACATCTCAATATCGAGCTGGTAAAATTCTCCAGGAGACCTATCAGCACGCGCATCTTCGTCACGAAAGCATGGCGCTATTTGAAAATACCTATCAAAACCCGCCACCATTAACAACTGCTTAAACTGTTGAGGTGCTTGGGGAAGCGCATAAAAATGCCCCGCATGCATACGACTTGGAACTAGAAAATCACGCGCTCCTTCCGGAGAAGACGATGTTAAAATAGGCGTTTGGTATTCTAAAAAGTTCTGCGCCACCATGCGGTTACGAATTGACTGAATCACTTTCGAACGCAACACAATATTTTGATGCAACTTTTCACGGCGCAAATCAAGAAATCTATAAGTAAGCCTAGTTTCTTCAGGAAAATCTGTGTCAGCATTCACCTGCAATGGCAGCATATCAGCCGCTGATTGCACCGTTGCCGATTCAATAACCAACTCAACAAATCCAGTTGGCATTTTATCATTAATAACTTCAGCGCTACGCTTAACTACTTTTCCATCAAATGTCACCACTGTCTCATTTTTCAGGCCCTCAACAGTTGAAAAAGCAGCAGAGTCACTTTGCAACACACACTGAGTAATTCCATAATGGTCACGCAAATCAATGAAAACCAAATTCCCATGATCACGTTTGCGATGCACCCATCCCGATATTCGAGCTTGTTGCCCAACATTAGTTTCGCGCAACTCACCACAAGTGTGCGTACGATAAATACTTGATAAAGAAAACTGAGCCATAAGACAAAAAATTTATGATTTACCCTTATTTATAGCCCGTTTTAAACGGTTTAGATAGAGCTAAACGTGCTCTCTGCGCCCAAGACAATATCTTTCATAATCATAATAAAATTTATAAACCCAGAAAACACCGGTTCCTAAAATTCCTAGGCCACCAATGGCGAACAGAGTGCTTGCTGCGTCTAGATCACGGCATGCTTCGTATGGGCCAACACATTCAGTGTAGCGCTCAGTTCTACAACTCTTATTCCCATCAGAATCGTAACTGCAAACATAGCGAGAACGCGTTTCATAATGCGCACCTTGCTCTTCTCCTTGTGCTTGCAAAGAAGAAGCAACCGACAATAAAGCCACGCTTGTCCCAACAACAACTGCAGAAACCAAAACTTCAGCGCCAAGCTCACAAACATATTTAGCGCCTTGCACAAAACGGTCTCTGCATCCTGTGCAATCAACATTACTAAACGTTTGCACAAGACTTCTATTTTCTTTACTTTCTTCTAGATCAATCTCCATAGAAACCAATCCATTTAAGCAGAAAAATACTAGAAGCAACCTTTTGAATAAAAATTTTGTACTTTTATGCATTTAAATACTATCTTTTCATAAACCCCTAAAATAATTAGATAATTATTACGCCCTACAAGTCAATAAGGTTTTTTGTTAGAGAAAATAATGCTCAAATATGCCCATAAACTTATAAGTGCGATATATATGCCTGGCACAACTGCCAAATGGAAAATATGCCACAAAGCCAAACCAACAGCTGGAAAACTCCTACCAAACACTTCTGACCCAATTGCATAACCAATTGCTGTTGTTGAATAGCGATTATTATCTGGAAACTCTTCCATATACCATCGGTGCAATGGAATGCAAAAAGCAACTCCCAAACCTATAATAATCATGCGAATAACCGTAGCCCCAAATAATGCAACTGACGGAATCCACCAAAATAAAAAAGGAATAATGCAAACGCATAAAATACAAATTTTTAACAGAAGCTTTTTAGAATCCATTTTGCGAATAAGGGGGCCAAGAAGCACCAATAATCCCAAATCAAAAACCATCAGCGCTGTGCTTGATGCCATCATATCCTTCATAGGTATTGCCGTCACTAAGCTTGCAAAACCATTAAAAAATATCAGCGGCGCACTATACAAAATGTACGACAATCCTGTAATGGGAGCTAGTCGCACAATTCCTCGCCAATCATACTGTGTTTGAATGGGTTCCTTTCTGGTAAAATTTAATGTGCATTGACAACGCAACCACCAACCAGCAAAACCTGTGATTACCGAACCATAAAAAGGCCACTTCCAATACAGGTCAGGCTGCGTTGCATGAAAAATACAATTTGCAACAGCGCCTGCTAGCAAAATCCCACCCATTTGCGTTACCAAATACATGGCAGTCATCGGGTGTTGTTTTTCAGGTTCAATTCCTTCTAAAACATACAAACCTGCAATACTAGTTTCTCCAGCGCCAAAAAAATTTTGAATACCTCGAAGCAAGCACAACAGAACAGCAGCACTCATACCCCATCGCTCATATGGCTGCAGTAATGCAAAACAAAATGTTGTGATTGTCATTCCCAAAATCGTAGTGACTAACACCCTATGGGGCCCAACTATGTGCGCTTGTTTTGAAAAATACCAAGCCCCCAACGGCCTAGTAATAAACCCAATAATAACAATTCCGTACCCTTGAATAAGCGCCACAACAGAATCACTTTTGGGAAAAAATAATGGTGCCAATATGGGTACTAAGAACCCATACAAAGATGTATCGAAATGATCTAAAATATTTGCCAAACACGTGGCAATACGAGCTTTATTCATAAAAACCTTCTTACGCTGGTACTAACCAGATCAAGTTATAAGGGTTGGCAAAAAGCCTCTCAGCCCATTTAGGGCACCCCTGGTATGGGAAAAAATAGAAAACTATTACGTATCTGTCAACAATTTAAAGAATAAGCGTTAATTTTTTTCAAAAGGATAGAAACAATAAGCAAACTAATTATATTACTTACCTATATAATCTAACAGGTATCTTAATGTATTTAGATGTGTTAAATGGAGATACTAATGTGAGATATGAGGTAATATCAATGCACTCACCAGTTCATCTTCCCAAGGAAATAAAAAAATCAGTCGCTATTGTTTTAATTGGTAATTTTTTAGATTTCTTTGATCTACTTTTAGCCGTTCATTTAACTGTCGTACTTTCTGCAATTTTTATCCCCCCTAACTCTTCCAGCAAAGTATTACTGACTACGTTCATGTTCTGTTCATCGTTTTGCATACGACCTCTTGCCGCTTTGTTTTGGGGATATATAGGCGATACTATTGGGCGCGTACCAGTATTGATTTCAACGACATTTTTGATGTCTATATCGTGCTTAATTATTCCTAATATCCCTCCATATGCTGAATGGGGCATACTTTCAGCCATATTGTTCTTATTTATGCGATTAGTGCAAGGGTTTGCTTCTGGTGGCGAGTGTATAGCAGCTGATGTATTTATTACTGAAACAGTACCTAAACCAAAAGTCTATTTTTGTAGCGCACTTGTAGAGGCAACCTGCTCCTTAGGTGGGCTGGTAGCTTGTGGGATTGGTGCTTTATGTTTATTTCTTTCTCCTGAAAATGGGTGGAAGATACCTTTTTATATAGGATCTGGCGTAGCAGTTTTAGGCACTATTGCAAGAAAAACGCTGAAGGAAACCCCAGAATTTTTAAAAACACTTCATTCTAAAATTGAAAAAAGAAAAGCTTCTGATGTCTATAAAACTATCAGTTATAAGAACCGCAATATTCCAGCATTGTTTGCGATGTACTTTTTCCCTGCTGTACAATTTTATTTTTGCTTAGCTTATCTACCTTCTGTATTGATAAATCAGCTGGGTATTTCAGCTAATTATGTCATGGCACAAACAACCTTGGTATTATTTATTATTATGTGTGCAGAAGTTGGATATGGAATTTTAGGGTTAAGATTTCACCCTTTCCATATAGCAAGGTTCAAATTAATAGCCGCATTGTTCGCTATACTGGCAATGGTGTTCTTCTATACCCAACATACAGTGCTAAGTATTTTTATTGTTCAAGTTATTATTGGCGTACTAGGGCAAGGATTAACCCCGTATGCACCCATCATCAATAAAAGCTTTCCTGTATTTGGCCGATACACGAATCTTTTATTTGTATGGGCATTTTCCCATTCGTTAATGTATTTATTTACAGCCTATGTATGTGAAAATGTAACCTCTTTTTACGGACTAGGAGCCCTATTATTTGGCTCAGCACTAATTTCATTAATTGGTTTATATACCTTTATTCCCAATGATAAACGAGATCAACTTCAAGAAAATAATGATGATACGGACTTTATCGAAACAAAACAAAAAGTCCGAGAAGTCAAAAAGTGGCTAGAAAAGGCAATATAACAGCTGAAACGACACCCAATTTTTTAACTTGGGTGTCAATTTTATATACTAAAAAGGAAAAATTATTGTCTGCTTATCAAAACTAAATAGGGCAATAGGGTAAACACTTTTCTTTCAAAAGCCTCTAGAGCATGAAAAGGATCAAGCGTCACCATAATGGTCAGGATCTCCCATAAGAATAATAGAATCACCTTCCCCGCGTTTAAAAAGAATACGCGCCCTGTCTCCAACTTTTATTTTATACACACCTGGAATTGAATTAAATTTTTCTATTTTCCCCATATAATCAACTAAACCTCGCGTTGAAATTGAGCAGGTAAAATCATTAAAATGTGTTTTTGCAGCGGTATTTTGTGTCTTTTGAAAAAACTCATTATATGTTTGTTCAACTTTGGGGCTTTCGTAAAATATACTAAAAGGTCTTGCTCTTGCAGGGCTTGAAAATCTAGTAATTTCTTCATTAGCATTACATGCTGCATCTCTTTTAGCCGGAGACTTTGAAACAGAGCGAGGTTTCCCAGGAGAACGTGAAACGGAATTCCTTCTAGGCGAAGGTTCTCTTAATTTTGCAAAAAGGTCATCCAGGCATGCTTGCTCATACTGTTCTTTAAATGACATGCCCCTTCCTGCATATTCTCTAGAAAGCGCAGCCAACTGACTAGCCGTTAATTCTTTTGCAATGGCAGAATAATCGATTGGAGCAGGAGTCGAAGCTGATGTTGAAGAATATGCTAAAAATGATGATGCAGCTGACTTCTCTTCAAGAGCACTATTAGGCATTGCATCACCCAACGTAATACCATTATCCACAACTTGCGTTACTTTCTCGTCCTGTTTTCCCTCAGCCTTTACTACCGCAGCAATAGTAGGAATAGGTCTTTGCCTTAAAACACTTGCTGATCGTGTTACTGTCTGTTTACTTGCCCGTCTTTTAGCCAATTCTGACTGTAAACATGCATTCAAAAATGAATCACGTTTATATAAACCCATAGACGGAAAATCGGTACTTTCAAAATAGGCAATAGATTCTTTTCGGTGGCGCATAACTTGATTTACATTATCCGCGCATGTTGCAAATTTGCACTGCCGATCTTTCATCCAAAACCGTAAGATCTCTTTTATTTCACCATAAACCGTTGCATTAGCTCCCCCTAACTCATTTTCCAATCCTTTTTTGGAACACTCAGCAACATATTCAGCATTTACAAAAAAATATTTATCCTGGGTAAAATGAATCTCTCCATAATTTCTAGTTGTGTTATCACAAACATTTACAAAACAGGCAGCCGGAAACTCTGGTAAAACCCTTCTTAGCCTTGTAATATATTGATCTACGTCTAATTTTTCTTCAGAAGCAAAAGCACAAGCATAGAAACTAACAATCAGAAAAAATAGGACATTTTTCATATAAATCCTCAATATGAATGTAGTGGGTGCACACTGCACCCACAGAAACTCAAATTATAACAATTATAGCATTTCAACAGTTGGATGCTGCTCTTTAAAAAATTTCAACATGTTCACTTGCATAAGGAAATCGCGACCTTTTGCCCCAGTAGCACATCTACCATTATGCTCAACAATCATGTTGAAACTCAACGTAAGTAACGATTCAATTTCGTTTCTACGCAAACTTCCCTCAGGTTCATTATCGTACTGAATGCTCATAGCATGCAGCGCTCTGATAGTATTGAATAAATCTCTATCAGACCCCTCGTAGTTTTTAGCCTTATTTTTTGTATACAGCATGCCAGTTACTGCATCTTCAGAATCTACTGCTAGGCCTGCTGCTCTTGTTTTTCCCCTTATCCAATCTGCCAAATCCCTGGCAGCAGCATCATAACCTGCAGAAGCAATACCTGGCATTGCAATACCACGCTTGGTAAGCTGCTTTTCAAGTAATGTTCGAACATTTGTACGCAATTCCGTTCTGATCACACTAGCATCTCCAAATGCCATAATTTGCTCATCTCTTGAATAGCCATGGAATTTTTTGCCAGCTCTGTATGCAGCTTCTTGCACGGAATGAAGCGTATCAAGAGTACTTGTAATGCTATTAAACATATCAATATCTGCAGCTGCAAACATTTCAACACTACGCGGCGCAGGTATAACTAACGGAGCAATAATTTCATCGGCTTTTTCTTCTTCACCAGAACCAACTTCAACACTAACAGTAGGAGTCCATGCTACTATAGGCAGATCTATTCCACCTTTTGCTCTTGCTGCGGCTAAAATATCAGCAGAAGTTACTGCAATCTGAGGTAGCGGCGTAGACTGTGCCATATTACCGTTTTTCATTTGCTCAGCAATTATTCTTGCTTGAGCTAAATTAAATGTTGAAGGAGCTATATATACAGCATCACGCAAAGGCAATACTTCTAATACTTTATATTCCGCAGCCCTTGGATCTAATCCTGTTGCATAAGCGTGGTACAGATTCAGCAATTCTTGCTTAACTTCTTTGCGCGTATTATCACTACCGCATAAAACAACCTTACTATTCACTAAATAAGCAAGAAGAGACCACCTACTCTCACCTGAATTAATCAAAGAAGGATTCAAAATACTGAGTCTTTCACTTTCAGAACTCAGCAAACTAGTCACGTCCAAAAAATGAAATTGAGCTTCGCTTTGAGTGGGATGAATTGTAATTGAAAGGCAATTGTAAGAAGCATAAGTGCTGAGAGCTTCTCCATAGCTAGGTAGTGGGGTCATACTATTAATAAAGCCGATCACTTCATTAGCGCGACCAAGCAACCCCTCATATGTGCGAAATTCTCGCCCAACTAAGCCATTGAATAAATCGAGCACCTTGCCCCGGTCTAACCTAGGCGCCCTATCTAACTGAGCATTCAACCTTTCAAATCCAGATTGTACAGCTTGACCAAAATCAGCTTGCATTGTTGGCAGAAGTTCACCGCGCGGTTCATAAGTCAGATATGGAATAAGCTTCTCTTTTATTCTTACACTAAGTGATCTGTGAACTTGTGAAAGTGCACTTTGAAAAATAAAATACACCTGCTTTTCTTCATAAGCAGCTGTACCTGAACGAGCATCGTAATCAAAAGCCAAAGCTTCAGTGTCTTCCATTGCAATAATGGCAGGCGCCATTGCAGATGTTGCTAGAAATCCAAGCATTAAATAACCAAATTTATTCATTTTTATACCCTTATAGAAATTATATATTACCGTGATTGATATATAGATATTCATTAAGAATTTTTCAAGATATTAATTGAATTTTAAAATCTGCATCCACGCGCAACATCTTCAAATTCAGCAATTGTGCCCTTGCACATAAGAACAGCATCGCAGCCGGCTAATAAAGATTTTTTAGCTTTTTCTTCAAAGGTTCCCGAAAGAGCTTTCATGGTTAAGCAATCGCTTACTAAGAATCCTTTGAAACCAATTTCACCACGAATGATTGATTGAATAACACTGTTTGATTGGGTCGCCACATTTTCAGCATCAAGTGCAGAATAGATGACATGTGCCGTCATACCCCAGGCTTTTTTGCTAGCTTTAGCTAACTCTTTGAAGGGAACAAAATCTGTTTGCTGCAAAGTTATGTAACTCATATCAACAATGGGTAATTCCTCATGACTATCAACCGGTGCTCGTCCGTGGCCTGGCAAGTGTTTAATAACTGGAATAATTCCACCGTCTTCTAAACCTTTTAACATAGCCAAGCTATATTCCATTACAATTTGTGGATCAGCACTAAAGGCCCTATCCCCAATGATATCATCAGCGCCTTCTATTAATAAATCAGCACAGGGCGCACAATTTACGGTTACCCCTAAGTCAGCTAATTCATGCGCCATAGATAAGGCATTTTCATACACAGCTTGAGCAGATGTAAGCGTTTTAGCAGCTGGCCTAGGCATCCAATGCGGCGGTTTCAACCGCACTACTCTACCACCTTCTTGATCAATTAAAATAGGAACATCTTTATGGTTAACACAAGATTTGAGTTGCGCAATTAGCTCTTTCACTTGAGCGGGTGACTCACAGTTACGCTCAAAAAGAATAAAGCCCAGAGGTTGGGCTTTATTAAAAAATTCTTGTTCTGCTTGGGAAAGAATTAAACCTTCGCAGCCGTAAATAACAGGAATCACTTTATTAGTGCCCGCCCTTTAATGCTTTAACAAGCTCTTCACAAACCTTCTTAGCATCACCTAACACCATCATAGTGTTATCGCGGTAAAACAATTCGTTATCAACACCAGCGTAGCCAGAAGCCAATGACCTTTTCACGAAGAAAACTGTTTGCGCTCTTTCAACATCTAAAATCGGCATACCATAAATTGGTGATGCCTTATTTGTTTTAGCTGCAGGGTTTGTAATGTCATTTGCACCAATCACAAAAGCAACATCGGTTGAGCCAAAATCACTGTTAATTTCATCAAGCTCAAGAACTGAATCATAAGGTACGTTTGCTTCTGCTAGCAACACGTTCATATGACCGGGCATACGACCTGCAACGGGATGAATCGCGTAGCGCACTTTCACACCCTTAGATTTTAAAATATCTGCCATTTCACGCAATGCATGCTGAGCTTGTGCAACAGCCATACCGTAGCCTGGAACAATAATTACGTTGCGGGCATTTTCCATCATATAAGCCGCATCTTCTGCGCTACTTAATTTAACTGGTTTGTCAGAAGCTTCAGCGGCTGCAGTTGCTGTAGCAGGGTCCGTACCAAAACCACCCAAAATTACATTGATGATAGAACGATTCATGCCCTTACACATAATGTAGCTAAGAATAGCGCCAGATGCGCCCACTAAAGCACCAGTAATAAGAAGCAAATGGTTATTAAGCGTGAAACCAATACCAGCTGCTGCCCACCCAGAATAAGAGTTAAGCATAGAAATTACTACGGGCATGTCAGCCCCACCAATTGGCAAAATAAGCAATACACCAAGTACCAATGAAATCACTGTCATCAACCAAAATAAGCTGTGGTGCTGATATAAGGAAAAAATAACAATAAGAACAACTAAACCAATTCCAAGGGAAGCATTAAGCAAATGTTGTTTTGGAAAAACCAAAGGTTTTCCAGCAATAAACCCTTGCAATTTTCCAAAAGCGATAACTGAACCGCTAAATGTAATCGCACCGATGATAGTTCCTAAGCTCATTTCTATCAGACTTGCTGTATAAATTGCATCGACCACACCTATGCCAAAAGCACTTGGATTATAAAGAGCTGCCGCAGCAACAAACACTGCTGCAAGGCCTACAAGGCTGTGAAATGCAGCAACAAGCTGAGGCAATGCCGTCATTTTAATTTTTCTAGCAATGTATGCACCAATCACACCACCAATACCAATGGCAACAATAATGCCTGAGTATTTAGCAACTGCTGGGGTTAAAAGAGTTGTCAAAATAGCAATGACCATACCACAGATACCATAAAGGTTACCTGAACGTGCAGATGCCGCTGATGATAAGCCACGCAGTGCCATAATAAAGCATACGCCGGCGATTAAATATAAAAAGGTAGAAATTGTCGGTGTCATAATCTGCTCTTATTTCTTTTTAGAAAACATGGATAACATACGATGCGTTACAATGAATCCACCAAAAATATTAATGGATGCAAGAACGACTGCTAGTAAGCCAAAGGTTGAAGAAATTCCCAAAACTGCAGGTCCTGCCGCAACAAGCGCCCCTACAATAATAACGCTAGAAATAGCGTTTGTTACAGCCATAAGCGGCGAATGTAGTGCAGGCGTTACTTTCCAAACAACGTAATAACCAACAAAACAAGCCAGCACAAACACCATAAGCCCAAGCACAAAAGGATCAGCGCTTCCGCTTCCTTGAGCTGCAATCGCCTGCCTGATTGAGCTTTCTATATTATTAAGCTCACCAGAAATTTCTTGAATAACGCCGTTAAGACGAGCCGTTTGCTGAGCAACCGAATGAAGATCCATAAATTTTCCTAACTTTTAAAAATATCGTGGACTAATTTACCATTATGGCATAGACACGCAGATTTAATAATTTCATCATCAAAATCAATTTTCAAGGCTTTTGACTCTTTATCAATCATAAGACTCAAAAAATTAAAGACGTTTTTAGCATACAGCTGACTTGCATTATATGCGATACGACTTGGCATATTTGGATGTGCCACAATTTTTACACCGTTTTTGGTAAACGAAATGCCAGGCTTTGATAAAGCGCAGTTACCGCCGGCTTCAATCGCCAAATCAACAATAACACTACCAACTTTCATATCGGCCACCATTTTTTCAGAAATAAGTATTGGCGCTGGCTTTCCTGGAATTAGAGCTGTCGTAATCACAATGTCTTGCGTTTTTAATACTTCATGTAATTTTTCAGCCTGAGCTTTTTTATAAGCTTCGCTCATTTCCTTAGCATAGCCACCAGAACCCTCGCCTGATTCTTTACTTTCTACTTCAACAAATGACGCACCTAAGCTTTCTACTTGCTCTTTTGCAGCAGCACGCACATCGAACGCTGAAACAATAGCGCCCATCCTGCGAGCCGTCGCAATAGCTTGAAGCCCTGCAACACCTGCTCCAATAATTAATACTCTTGCCGCAGTTACAGTGCCTGCTGCTGTCATCATTAGTGGAAAGGCACGATCGAATTCGTACGCAGCCTCAACAACCGCACGATAACCTGCCAAATTGCTTTGAGAAGATAACACATCCATAGATTGAGCACGAGTAATACGCGGCACAAATTCAAGGGCAAATGCTGTGATATTTTGCTTGGCAATCTTTGCAAAAAGCTTTTTATTATCATGCGGCTTATGCATAGCTATAACAGCGGTTTTTTCGTCCAACGCTGGAAGTTGCTTTTCTGTCAGCTCACCAACTTTCAAAACAACCTGGGCTCCCTTAACAGTATCTGCAAATGCTTTGCCAATTTTCGCCCCAACTACTTTGTAGTCATTATCTGAAAAGCCAGCAGCTTCGCCAGCACCTTTTTCAACAATAACCTCATGATCACCATCGCATAAACGCTTTACCATATCAGGCGTAAGCGCCACACGTTTTTCAAATTCTGCGGTTTCTTTGACAACCGAAATACGCATTGTTATCTTTTTCTTGAGTTTTGCTTATTATATGAGTTTTTAAAGAAATAAGAAAGGCTCCCGTTAGGGGAGCCTTGTCTTGTTATTGCACTAGCAATATATTCAGCTAATTACACCAGTAAGCAGATGATACTTAAATTCACTATTTGGGTAATAGTCATATAATTCTGCACTTAAAGTTAAACCAGGGCCAAAATCTTGATCAGCAATGCCAGGAATTGCTCGAACCATAGCTACATATAAAGAAGGAAGTCTATCAGTTGAACCCGCTAAAGGTAACCTAGGCAATGCAAAAGCAGCTTTGTGCATTTGAGCAACCATAAATGGATTTTCAACTTTTACAAATGGAGATATTGCTAATACTTCTTCTGGATTCCCTTCTTCGTTAACCACCTGAATTCTCCATGTCAAACCCTCATCAAACTTAGGCTTTTGAAAAAGGTCTTCAACTGTATTAGCACCAGCTAATAAATTTCTATAAGCCTCAGGAATATTGCTCTGGTTGCTAGAAAACTGATACTCTCCAGTCTCACTTTGAGTTGCTGGGTACACGTGAAAGGGCATAGAGCCACAAGTGCCGGTTGCAAAAAGTTGGCTTTCTTCATTGAAAAACAAAATTCTGCGAACAACACCTTGCTGATTTCTCCAGATTGCTTTTGCCGCTTCCAAATCTGAAACTCCTGTTATCTCAGCTAGATTTGGGATTTCAAAATGTTCCTCTGATATATAGGCTGCAGTTAAACTTCGCTCAACAGGCAATGTTTCGCTTAGATTCGTCATATCTTCCATCGCGCATAACTGCCCAAATAGCACAGCCACTATCATTAAATATTTCTTCATAAAATTCTCTTAAAAATTGATATTAAGCAATATTTACTCTCATACCTCACCATATGCAACAAAAAACCCGCCATGAAGGCGGGTTTTAAAATTTTAAATTTAAAGAAAATTAGAAACTTAGTTTTGTACCAACAATTACTGCAGCACCTGAATTCTTCACAGTCGGAACTGTTGCATTCTTTTTATATTTTTCTGTGTTTCCTACAAATTTTGCATAATTAGAATTAGTACGCATTTTGAACACATCAACTTCTCCAAAGAACTTTAAACCTTGCAAAGCATTAAAATCTATTGTTGCTGAAACAATGTCACTTTTTGCACTACCCGCAACAGCACCATAAGGGTACGTAACAGCATTGCCTGCATGCAACTTAGGCAACGCACGAGAAGTGTTAAAATACCCCAAAGCAAACTGGTAAGCACCAACAGTATACTGACCACCAATGTTCCACGCTCTACCAGCATTGCCTGGCTTATAACCTGGAGCCTTTGGCAAACGCGCCTTGCCATTGTGGATAAATCCTGTTGCAAAACGCCATTGGCCAAATCCTACAGCAGCAGTAAACTGAGAAGTTCTTGCTTGGTATACTTTCATATATTTGAAGAATTCCAAGTCACGATCATTGAAGCCATTATTGGCGCCTGTTGATGTGGGAGAACCACGTTTAGATTTTTCTATCATATAAACAGCAGCTAATGCCATGTTCCATGTTTTGAAATCAGCTTTATAGTTTGCACCAACGGCAACGTTGTTCACACCATAAGCAGCAACACCTTTATCAGGATAAATTCCAGAATCGTTACCATAAGCATTATCTGGCGTAGCACCTGAGTTATCTTTTCCACCAGTACCTAAACGAGTAGTATTTGGGGTGAAAGCAATTCCCAAAGTTACACCATTCATAGTTGGCGTATAATATACCATTTTCATCGCCTTACTTGTTTGCGCTTGCATTTGCACGCCGCTAATAACACCTTCAGGCATATTGATAAGGTTCGTAAAAGTACCATCTATAGAATTAGCACCACCCATCAGGTTGAAGCCGCTTTCTGTCATTGTATCTTCTACACCTGTTAAGTTACCAACCTGAGCAATACCCCAGCTATCTTGAGAAAATTCAATGTAGTTTTGCGTAAAATAAATTGGGCTTCCTGAGGTGCCTTTTCCACCTGGATACGATTCCATCGCAGCACGATACTTGTAGTTAAAGCCGTTAGCTGAACTACCTTTTGCAGTAAAATATATGTTAGAAGAGCCAATCGCTAAATGAGGACTGCCACCTTTACCATTTGTATTGTCTTTTTGCTTAGATCCAGCAGCTACCATTGATGTAAAACCGTTCATCTGAAGTGTAGGCGCCTGCGCCGCTTCTATCAAGCTTGAGCCTAATAAACCAGTTACTAGAAAAGTGAATTTTTTAAACATTTTTATTCCCCATATTTGTTGTTGGTGCATACTAAGAAACCCAGGAGAATCTATCAATATCTCTCTGGGTTCAATAAAAATATAATTTGCACTTGTAACTTTATAAACACATGCTTAAAAATGTTTAGTCCAAGTTCTTATTAACAAACTCCCAGTTTACCAAATGGTCTAAAAACGTCTGAACAAAATCAGCGCGACGATTTTGATAATCCAGATAATATGCGTGCTCCCAAACATCACAGGTTAGCAAGGCTTTTTGCTGATGCGCCATTGGCAAATCAGCATTAGCTGTTTTCGTAATTTTAAGTTCATTTCCTTCTTGAACAAGCCAAGCCCAGCCACTTCCAAATTGAGAAAGCGCAGCCTGCTTGAAATCAGCAGCGAATTTCTCATAAGAACCAAAAGCTGCATTAATTTTTTCAGCAACCATGCCAGTGGGCACACCACCACCATTAGCTTTCATGCAATGCCAGAAAAAAGTATGATTCCAAACCTGAGCCGCATTATTAAAAACACCTAACATTTCTGGTTTCGCGTGCGAAAGCATAATAAGGTCTTCCAGGCTTTTTGATTCATTTTCTGTGCCCTGCACCAAATTATTCAAATTTGTCACATAGGTTTGATGATGCTTGCCATAATGAAACTCAAGAGTCTGCTCACTAATGTAAGGAACAAGAGCATTTTTTTCGTAAGGAAGTGGAGGAAGTGTAAAAGTCATAAATCACCTAGTTGTTTTTTATGACCATACATCAAGATGGCGCGCCCGAGAAGAGTCGAACTCCTAACCTTCAGATCCGTAGTCTGACGCTCTATCCAATTGAGCTACGGGCGCTAGTCATACGTTTATAAGCAAAAAAAGATGTTATAGCAAGAACATTTTACCCAAGTTTTCCCGATAAATCTTTCAAAAGCTCAAGCCTTGTTAGCGCTAGAGCAGATTCTATATTTTTTTTATACGCGCACAATGCTTTTGCAAATCCCAGTTTTTCTGCTTCTTTCAAACGGGCATCTGTCTGGTGCACAGGCCTAATTTCGCCCCCCAAACCAATTTCACCAAAAAAAACATAGGAAGGATCAATAGGCTTATTAATCAAGGCCGAAATAAGTGCAGCTGCAACAGCCAAATCAGCCGCAGGTTCATTTACTTTTAATCCACCAACAACATTTAGATACACATCTAAATTTCCAAAGGAAAACCCTGCACGACTTTCCAATACTGCCAATATCATAGAAAGTCGGGCTGAATCCCACCCCACTGTTGTACGACGCGGCATACCTAAATAACTTTTAGAAACTAATGCTTGAATTTCACATAAAACTGGACGCGTCCCTTCAATACCTGCAAAAACTGCGGTACCACTTATACCCTTTGCCCGGTCTGATAAAAACAAAGCTGATGGATTTGTAACCTCAGCTAAACCTTGTTGCTCCATAGCAAATAAGCCAATTTCGTTAGTCGCACCAAACCGGTTCTTGACCGCTCGCAAAATACGAAAGTCATAGTGACGCTCCCCCTCAAAATACAGCACCGTATCGACCATGTGCTCTAATACACGAGGCCCCGCTATTGTGCCTTCTTTAGTAACATGCCCAACTAAAATAACTGAAATCCCTTGCTTTTTTGCCAAATGAATAAGGCTTTGCGAACAAGCCCTAACTTGGCTTACCGATCCTGCTGCCGCCTCTAAGGCATCTGAACTAACAGTTTGGATAGAATCAACAACTAAGAGTTTTGTATTCTTATGCTTGGCAATCAAATTTTGTATCTCTTCAAGACTTGTGCAACTACCAATTTGCAAATGCTCAGCTTTAACTCCAACGCGTTTTGCACGCATTTGAAGCTGCTGAACTGATTCTTCTCCTGAAAGATATAAGCAAGGCGTATGATTTGAAATGTCACAAATTACCTGCAACAGCAACGTTGATTTACCAATCCCGGGATCACCCCCAACAAGAATCACCGAACCTGGAACAATTCCTCCACCACACACTCGATTAAACTCGCCAAAAGACGTGATATAACGAATTTTTGTTAGGTCAACCAGGGATGTATCATCAACCGCATATAAGCTTGGCAATGGCGCATTAGCAGACGCAACCAACGCTCGGCCTCTTTCAACAACTTCCTCAACCAAAGTATTCCACTCACCGCATCCCTCACATTTACCATTCCAGCGATTATGAGATGTGCCACATGCCTGGCAAATAAAACGAACCCCAACTTTAGCCATCAGTAAATGGTCCATGCGGAAGGCCATTGATAAACTGCTTCACATAAGGGTTGTTTGTTGTATCCATAGAAGAAACTGTCCCTTCCCAAGCAAAATTGCCATGAAACAACAACCCAACCCGATCAGCAATAATCCGAAGCGAATGCATATCATGGGTAATGCTAATAGCGCTTGCGCCAATATCTTTCACGCATCTTCGAATTAAATCATTAATAGTTCCGCTGATAATAGGGTCAAGACCTGTGGTAGGCTCATCAAAAAATATAACTTTAGGATTTGTGGCAATAGCTCGCGCTAATGCTACGCGCTTTTGCATTCCACCTGATAATTCTGCGGGGTAAATATCTGCAACTTTTTCATCTAAGTCGACAGCCTCCAGCTTTTCCATAGCAATTTTACGCGCTTTGGCCTTGTCCATACGCTGCCCATGAATCAAACCAAAAGCAATGTTATTCCACACAGTAAGACTGTCAAATAATGCGCCACCTTGGAATAGCATTCCAAATGATTGAATAAGCTGCTGACGCTTAGCACTTCTAGCGCCTACAATATTTTTTCCATTAATCAGAATTTCTCCTGAATCGGGTTCAATTAGCCCCAAAATACATTTGATTAAAATCGACTTACCTGTACCAGAGCCACCGATAATACCAAGAGATTCTTTCTCTTTAAGATCAAGACTAATACCACGTAGCACGTGATTATCACCAAAAGATTTGTGAAGATTTTTAACAGAAATAATTGGATGAGACATAAAATATTACCGCTGAAATAGAATGCTGGTGAGAACGTAATTCGTAAACAAAATAAAAATTGAAGCAGACACTACCGCATTAGTTGTAGCGCGCCCTACTCCTTCTGCTCCTCGCCCTGAATTAAAGCCATGATAGCATCCCATTAAAGCAATCAAAGTCCCAAAAGCTGTCGCCTTAATAAGCCCCGACTGCACATCTGAAAATTCTAAATATTTAAGGGTCTGCTGCATGTAATTTCCTGCATTAAAATCTAATTCGTGCACTCCAATAAGATATCCACCCATCACACCAATTAAGTCAGCAATAATAACAAGCAGCGGCAACATTACAGCACCAGCAAGAAGCCGGGGAAAAATCAGATACTTAAAAGGATTGGCAGAAAGCGTAATCAACGCATCAATTTGCTCAGTAACACGCATGGTACCAATTTCAGCCGCCATAGATGCACCAATACGCCCAGCAACCATTAGCCCTGCTAGTACTGGGCCCAATTCACGAGTAATTGACAGCACAACAACAGTTGCAACTGCCCCTTCTGCAGAAAACCTTGAAAATCCGGTATAGCTTTGCAAAGCCAGCACCATACCTGTAAAAATCGCCGTCAAGCCAACCACCGGCAATGAATAGTACCCAATTTGAATAAATTGATTCAAAATTTGCCCCCAGTAATAAGGTGGCTGGATACCATGTCGAACAGAATTGTAAAAAAATATACTAATTCTTCCGGTTAAACCTATGAAATTTAGGAACAGTCTTCCGACCACTGCAAGGGGATTCATACATAATCTTTATGCGTAATTTGTAAAAGTATAACCGAAGACTGTATCAAAACCCAAGTACCTTTGCTAAAGTATGAAAAAATTACTATTTGATGACCAATCATGAAAACCATTACCGTTCAATCACTAGCTATTTCCAATACCAACCCTTTCGTTTTAATAGCGGGACCATGTGTTCTTGAAAGTCGTGATCATGCAATGATGATGGCTGAAAATCTAACAATCCTATGCAATACATTGAACATTCCTCTTATTTATAAAACGTCATTCGACAAGGCAAATCGCACTAGCATTACAGGCGCTAGAGGACTTGGACTTGAAGCAAGTCTGAAAATTTTTGAAGAAATTCGAAGCACTTTTAATGTGCCCTTGACTACAGATGTGCATTCACCAGAACAGTGCGCTGTTGTCGCTAATAGCGTTGACGTCCTTCAAATTCCTGCATTTTTATGTCGACAAACAGATTTGTTACAAGCAGCTGCGAAAACAGGAAAAGTCGTCAATATTAAAAAAGGGCAATTTTTAGCTCCATGGGATATGCAAAACGTTGTAAAGAAAATGGAATCGTTTGGTAACTCGAATGTCATGCTATGCGAACGCGGGGCCAGCTTTGGTTACAACACATTAGTAAGCGATATGCGAAGTCTTAGCATTATGGCTCAAACTGGCTATCCGGTAATTTTTGATGCTACACACTCTGTGCAACAACCAGGCGGGCAAGGCGCATCAACTGGTGGAAAACGTGAGTTTGCCCCCATACTGGCGCGTGCTGCTATTGCTGTTGGCGTTGCTGGTGTATTTTTAGAAACCCACCAAGATCCAGACAATGCACCAAGTGATGGGCCAAATATGATCCGCCTTTCTGATATGAAACAAGTCTTAACTGAACTGAAAGCTTTCGATAAAATAGCAAAAGAAAATCCGCGCTTTATTGATTAAATTTGCACTTCCTTAACGCATTTACTATATAAGAGTCATCATAGGTATTTGAACTCAGAGATTGACATGAACGTCGCATCGTTAAGTTTTTTATTGCTACTAACTGTTTTGCCATTGAACTGTGCCGCGATTGGCTTAACAGAAGCAGAACTTCAAAATGTATTTGCATATACCCGTGCAGGAATGACGTTTGAAAACGCGCTACAAATTGTACTTTCAGAACAGACAGAAAATATGAGAGCTCAACTAGCAAGCACTGCTATTTCTGCACAAGAAGAAATAGATCCAGAAACTGCTGCGCTCATAGCAAGGTTAGAAGCAGAGAATCATCCTCCGATACAGGCTTATATCCCTGATTCTATTTTTGACCAAGTGCAAAGGTGCCCCGATATTGCTACGCACAGAGCAACGCTTGAACCTCTTATCACTTTTTTAAAGGGAATTCGTCAAGATAGCAACGTGCATAGCATTGACGCCCATGTTGCAGCAAACATTGCAAAATTACCTGTTATAGGAAACGCTTTTGGTGTGGATAATCCAAATCTAGGTATTGCGGCAATACAAGCATACCTCAATCCATTCACGACTACTTATGCTGGCTATGAAGGGCGGGCAGTTTCTAGCACCCAATTACAAGGATATATTGCAACCACATTAAATACTGCAGCGCAAGATCCAATAACGCTTGGCCTATATTCACGCATTACAAGCATCCTTCAACGATTACAGAATGAGATCGCAGCAGAAGAATTCAACGCACATACCAAGCATCTATTTGATGCAATTGCTGAAAATTTCCTAACTCAAGGTGGCTGCTTTCAAGGCGTAAGAAACCGAGCTTATATACGCTATATAAGCATTCTTAATATTTTAATGAAAGAATAACCCCCTATTAAGTTACAGGCGTTCTCTGCTCTGAAAAACGAGGCAGCTCTACGATATCTGTCCAATAAATCATTGCCTTGAAAAGCTGATTTTTGAATTCTTTATACGTAAATGATTTTCTAATAAATCCGCTAGCCTGTAAACTATACGCAGCAGTCCTATCGTCAACACTTATGCTACTACTAAGCACCACAACCGGTATTTCATTTAACTGAGTTCGCCGCTTAAGCTCTCTTAAAACATCTAAACCACGAACTGAAGGAAGGTTTAGATCTAAAAATATAAGATCAGGCTTTGGCAAAGTTTGCGCCGTACCATGGCTGATATCATTGAAAAAATTTAAAGCGGTTTGCCCGTCGTTAATGGTGTATATATGCAATTTCTTTGGAAAATCAGCAAGCGCTTTGCGCAGCAGAAACTCGTCTCCTGCGTTATCTTCAATAAGCAAAACTTTATACACATCCTTTTCTTGCTCATTTTGGTTTTCAAGTTCTTCGAAAAAAGAATCTAAATCAACGTGAAAAATTTTCGACAGATGATATAGCATCGTTGCAGAAATTTTATTGGCGCCCTTTTCATATCGCTGTAACTGCTGAATTGAAACGTTTAAATCTGCCGCAAGTGTTTTTAATGGCCAGTTCATCTTTTTACGAAAAAGAGCAACTTTTCTGCCCAGCAATACATCTTTTTGATCAACTAACATAATACCCCATATTCTTTCTTTAAGTATGTTTCAGAAAGTGAATTTTCTTGAGAACACTTTTTGATTTCATAAATCGGCAACGTGAACGTTACAACAGTTCCTCTTTTTTTATTCGAACTAAGAGAAATTTTTCCTTTGTAAGCTGAAACAATTTTTTTACAAATCATCAAACCAAGCCCCGCCCCTTCTGATACTGACGAATGAAAAGGTAGGAAAAGATTATTTTTTCGAATATGCGAAGGGCAGTAACCAGAATTATGCAAAGAAAATTTATAAAAATTGTTATCTTCCTTCACGACAAACAAAGTCACAATGCAGTTGTCATCGGGGCTGTGTTTTACTGCATTTGCCAATAAATTTTGAAAAAGCTGCAACATACACGTTCGGTTAGCGTGCAAAAAAATATCATCTGAAAATTGTAAATTAAGCTGGTACTTTTTTGTTTTCAAAATATTTTCGTGCACTTCGTCAAGCAGGCTCTTTAGGGAAATTTTTTCAGGCTCAACCGTTAGGTCTCCTTCCCTACAATAAAGAATCATCCCTTCGCTTAAATTTTTGATGTACCCAAAACTTTTTTGCAAAGCACTAAAAATATATTCTATCGAATCTTCATTAGCAGCAACTCTTCTATATTTCTCTTGCAGAATCTCAAAAAAATTATAAATTTGCCGCAATGGCTGCATCAGATCATGTGACAAAACAATATTAAAACTTTCAAGTATTTCATTGTTTTGTTGAAGCTTTTTATGTGAGCAAAGCAACTCCTGATAAGTTGTAACATCTTCAAAACACACAATAAGGTCAACTACCTCCGAATCTTTATCAAGCAAGGGAAAAATTTCCCATTTTAACCAGCAACACCCACTACCTTTTTTTATTTCATGCTTTATTGGTTGAGAATGCCAAGCTTTGCCCTTCAAAGCATATTTAAGCGCAGCTTTTAATGATTTGGGGCACGGACTAAAAATATCACTAATTTTCTTTTCTAAAACCTCAGCAGAAGAAAAATTTTTCTTTTTCTTACAACAATAACGCTTTAACCAAAGAAGGGCAGCCGGACTACAATTTGTAATATTAAAATTTGTATCAAGGCAAAGCATAGCCAAGGGAACATGATTAACTAATGATGAAAGGTGTTCTTTAAAAAGATGATTATCGCAACGTTGAGTATTTTCATTACTCTGCTTAATCAGAGGGGGCACATATAAGGGCTCAATTATATTTGTTTTTCTAGCTACAAGTTGTATCATCGCACTCCTCTTTAACAGGGTATTTTCGACATTCTTGTCACGCTTTCATAGGTACACCTTTTTGATTAAATTGTCGTCTTAAAATTGCATCATTTTAATTCTTTGTTGTCATGATTTCAGTTATATTTATCCATAATTTTTTCAATATAAAGCTTTATAAAACATCAGCTGAAAGTACGGTGGTTTCTGCACTACCAAACCCCAAACACAGATCATCTTTTTTGGCCATTCCAACAACTTTCATTGAATCATTATCTTGCAAAAAAACTCGTTCTTCCCCTGAATTTAGATGTATAGGATTTGCCCCACCCCAAGTTAACTCAATCAAGCTTCCGTAGCTGTCTGGTGTTGGGCCACTAATTGTACCGGTACCCAGAATATCGCCCGGTTGTAAATTACAACCATTGACCGTGTGATGTGCAACTTGCTGCGCAATATCCCAATACATGTATTTGTAATTCGTGTGCGATATCTCTTGATACGCACTCATATTTGGCGTTTTGATCTGAAGATGCAAATCAATATTAAAATTGGTATTCTTTCTTGAAAGATATGGCAAAGGTTTAGGCAACTGCTCTGGACCCTGAACACTAAATGGTTGCAAAGCTTCCATGGTAACTACCCATGGAGAAATAGTTGTTCCAAAATTTTTACCCAAAAATGGACCTAACGGCACGTATTCCCAACGCTGAATATCTCGCGCGCTCCAATCTAACAGCATAACCACACCAAACACATGATCAGCAGCAGCACTAATAGAAATAGGATTCCCTAGCTCATTTCCTGTGCCAATAATAAATCCAAGCTCAACTTCTGTATCAAACTGACGAGTCGGCGCACAAATAGGATCACTCTCCCCAATTTTTAGCTGCCCACAAGGACGCTTAATTTTTGTACCGCTCACAACTATTGCACTTGCACGTCCATCATAACCAACAGGAATATGACGCCAATTTGGCAGAAGCGGGTTAACAGGATCACGAAACATTTTGCCAAGATTTGTTGCATGCTCCAATGATGAATAAAAATCAGTATATCCTCCCACGTGCACAGGCATTTTCATCACGACTTGGCTTTGAGGAATTAAAATTTCTGCTTGCAACGCTGCATTATCACGAAGATCAGCGGTATCCTCATTTAACAAATGAATCAAAAACTGACGCACCGCACTCCAACAAGTTTTACTTGTATTCATAAAAGCATTCAGCGTTGATTGATTAAAAACCTTTTTGCCTTCCAAGGCATCAACTTTTAACAATCCTTTTTCTTCAAGCAATGTAAGATTAAGAACAAAATCACCTATAGCCACACCAATTGATGTTTTATCGTGATACTCGAACACACCATAGGGCAAATTATATAAAGGAAATGGATGACCTAATGGAATTTCAATAAATGATTTTTGCATAAGAAACAACTTTTAAAATATAGGCATACCGTAGCTTAATCAGGGCTTTTGGTAAACTGTTTGCCAAGTTTTTCTTTATCTTGCAAAAGCTTCTCTTTATCTTCATAACAACAATTAGCCCACTCTAAATGATTTTTCTACATCTGATAAAATTCACAGGCGGAGCAAGTAAGCTTTTAACTAGTTGTTATTAGTTATTAGTTTTAACTATTAACCGACCACCTATTTCTATTCTTGCAAGTGTTTGGAATGGTAATGGTAAATTTAGTGAGTCATGGCCAAAAAAATCAGCAGCAAATAATGGGATTCCCCTTTGAGTCAATTCTTCATTGAGAAGCTTTTTTGCAATACCTATATCTGCTGCATCACCAGAAATTTTACCCCAAATAACAGCTCTTGCCTCATCAAAAAGTGAAGATTCTAGTATTTGCACTAAAGCTTCATTGATTTTTCTTCCTGGCTCTAAAATATCTTCAACAAAAAGAATTTTCCCACTTATATTTAGCTGTCTTGGAGTACCCATCGCGCGCTGAATAAGCGATAAATTGCCCCCGACGATACTACTATCTTCAATAGAGATGGTTCTGGCAGCTTCATTTTCACAACTGAGGTTGTAGGTTATTTCCAGAGTTAGCCCACTCAGTATGTCAAAATATGGCTCAATATTTGTTTGCGCATTCACAGCGCGATCATTCTCTCTACAAAAGCTTGCAACAATGCCATGCAAGCTAGGCCACGCTATACTATTGGCCCAAAGATGAACTGCTGTAAAATCACTAAATCCAATCAGTAATTTAGGCGGCATAGTCCGAAATTCATCAAAAAGTCTTGGATTTTTAAATATACCACTTGCGCCATTACCGCCACGCAAACTCCAGATAATCTTGGCAGGTGAACGCAAAGCATCTATAAAAAAGTCTCTTCTATTCTCTAGGGTATCTGAACGCCCAAAATCTCCAGAAGCAGATTCATCATAATATACAACGGGAATATACCCTCTTTCAGCTATCAAGCTTTTTATTTTGGTGATTGCCGCAGCTGAAGGTTTTCCACTCGGTGCAACAAGCGCTATCTCATCTCCCACATTCAAAGTTTGCCAAGAAGCAGCTTTTCCTTCAAAACCAGCTAAAAACAATAAAATTAAAAAATTGAAAAATTTCATAAAGGGCTTATCCTCATACGATGCATTTACATTAGCTAGCGAGGCTAAACGCTTTTTTCAAGAAAAAACTATCCTGCTTCTACCATTTTTTGCCAAGCGCCTTCATCAATAATTTCAACACCTAACTCTTTGGCCGCCTTAAGTTTTTGCCCCGCGTCTTTTCCAGCCACCACAAATGTCGTATGCGCAGAAACAGCACTGCCTACTTTTGCCCCAAGTTTTTCTGCCTGAGCTTTAGCCTCACTACGACTTATATGCTCTAGACCACCTGTAAACACTACTATTTTTCCACTTAAAGGCAGATCACTGCCAATTTCATAAGGCAACACATTTATATGTGTTAATAGGCTCACAACCATTTGTAAATTATGCTTTTGTTGAAAAAAGTCCACAACATCACGAGCAATTCCATGGCCAATCCCTTCAATATGCATAAGCTCTTGGTAGG
>JAGOSL010000013.1 GCA_018062345.1 Pseudomonadota bacterium
CCACCAACCTCGGCCAATACCTTCGTGATCGCTGCCGTTAACGACGTCTTCCCATGGTCAACGTGACCTATCGTTCCTATATTACAGTGGGGCTTATTCCTCGAAAATTTCTCTTTTGACATGGTAATCCTTCAAGTGATTTAGTTAAAAATTTTGACTTAGTTTATCGCGATTAAAAAGATTCGTAAATGGGGGAAAAGAAAGAGAATGGAAATTTTTGGAGCGGGTGATGGGAATCGAACCCACATAGCCAGCTTGGAAGGCTGGAGCTTTACCACTAAGCTACACCCGCAGTAATTTGTAATCTAAGAGAAATTTTTCCAAAGGTCAACACAACAGCAGAATAAAAAGTGAAGGAACACTCACATATCCCTTCACTTAATGTAGAACTAAGCTTTCTTGCGATCGTCGTCCTTTACTTCATATTCAGCATCAACAATATTCTCACCTTCTGAATTTTCGG
Source organism: Pseudomonadota bacterium (assembly GCA_018062345.1). Taxonomy (GTDB): domain Bacteria; phylum Pseudomonadota; class Alphaproteobacteria; order Paracaedibacterales; family CAITNM01; genus CAITNM01. The sequence goes on from JAGOSL010000013.1 coordinate 464, forward strand.
AAGATGTAGATTCACCTGATGGAGATCCCTCAGTTGTTTGAGCGGCCTTATACATAGCCTCACCAAGCTTCATCGATGATTGTGTCAGCGCTTGCATTTTTGCTTGAATACCATCCTTATCGTCTGTTTGCAAAGCTTCTTTCAAAGCAGCAAGATCAGCCTCAATTGCAGTTTTTTCTTCACCGCTAACCGCGCTTCCATGCTCTGATAATGCCTTTTCCGTAGAATGAACAAGAGCATCGGCGTGATTCTTTACTTCAATCGCTTCCTTACGCTTTTTATCCTCTTCAGCATTGGCCTCTGCTTCTTTGACCATACGCTGTATATCGTCTTCAGAAAGCCCGCCGGAAGCTTGAATCCGAATCTGCTGCTCTTTACCTGTTGCTTTATCTTTTGCAGAAACTTGAACAATTCCATTCGCATCAATGTCAAAAGTCACTTCAATTTGTGGCACTCCACGTGGAGCAGGAGGAATATCTTCTAAGTTAAACTGCCCGAGTGTTTTATTATCTGCAGCCATTTCTCGCTCACCTTGGAACACGCGAATTGTCACGGCTGTCTGACTATCTTCAGCCGTTGAGAAAACTTGGCTTTTGCGTGTTGGAATGGTTGTATTGCGATCAATCAAACGCGTGAAAATTCCACCCAGCGTTTCAATTCCTAGAGAAAGTGGAGTCACATCAAGTAGTAACACGTCTTTAACTTCACCTTTTAGAACGCCGCCCTGGATTGCAGCCCCAAGCGCAACAACTTCATCAGGATTCACGCCACGGTGAGGTTCGCGTCCAAATAGCTGCTTCACTGTCTCAATAATCTTCGGCATACGAGTCATACCACCGACCAAAATAACTTCTTCTACCTGATTCGCTTGCAAACCTGCGTCACGTAAAGCTGCTTTACATGGCTCAATAGTACGTTGCACTAGATCATCAACCAATGATTCAAGCTTTGCTCTGGTAAGTTTCAGATTCAAGTGCTTTGGACCACTTGCATCTGCAGTAACAAACGGCAAATTAATATCTGTTTGCATTGAGTTTGAAAGTTCAATTTTTGCTTTTTCTGCTGCTTCTTTTAGACGCTGCAAAGCGAGCTTATCTTTTCTAAGATCAATAGACTGCTCTTTTTTAAATTCATCAGCAATCCAATCTATGATACGGGCATCAAAATCTTCTCCGCCCAGGAATGTATCTCCGTTCGTAGATTTGACTTCAAATACTCCGTCACCAATTTCAAGAATTGAGACATCAAAAGTACCGCCACCTAAGTCATAAACAGCAATTTTTCCACTTGCTTTTTTCTCAAGACCGTAAGCCAATGCAGCAGCTGTCGGTTCATTTAAAATGCGCAAAACTTCTAATCCTGCGATACGTCCTGCATCTTTTGTTGCTTGGCGTTGTGCGTCATTAAAATAGGCTGGCACTGTAACGATTGCTTGCGTTACTTTTTCGCCCAAATAATTCTCTGCTGTTTCTTTCATTTTTTGCAAAATGAACGCACTAATTTGGCTAGGACTATACTTTTCACCATGCGCCTCAACCCAAGCATCTTTGTTTTCACCAGAAACAATCTTGTAAGGAACCAGCCCCATATCTTTTTTTGTCATGGGGTCATCAAAAGTACGACCTATTAAACGCTTAATTGCGAAAAGGGTATTTTCAGGATTTGTTACACCCTGACGCTTTGCTGGCTGACCTACTAATCGCTCTCCACCTTCTGCGAATGCAACCATCGATGGGGTCGTGCGAGCACCTTCTGTATTTTCAATAACTTTGGCTGTATTGCCTTCCATTACGGCCACACAAGAATTTGTTGTTCCTAAATCAATTCCAATTACACGTGACATAATATTTTCTCCTTTAACTTATTTTTTAGCAGCCATCGAATGACAGTGCTAACAATATACAAAATTTTTACAAAAAAATCAAAGTTTAAAATATAAGCATGCTAATTTTTATAATGTAGCCGTGCGCAAATCAACAAAACTTAACGATGGCAATAACGATTAATCATTGAGACTGATCACAAGGTGTTGTATACCCTAAAAAGATGTCCATTTTGGATTGTGCTCGGACAAGTTTAAACATATGACTCTTAAAAAAAATCTTGCATGCGTTTGCCTTATTTCTTTGGGGCTTTTGTTACCGGACTTATATTTAGGTTACTATACGAAAATGCTGAGCTGCACAATACCACTTACGACGCTCGCAAGTGTTCTTGGATTCTCAATGATTCTAAGTATGGTTAAAAGTCGTAAATTTTTATGGACCATTATTGCTTTTATCACTATTGCCCAATGCATCCAACTTAACCACTGGGCCTATTTTGGAGCCCCCATCAACAGCTACGATATCCCCAAAGCATTTCTTGAATATGAAGAAATTTTTCAAGCTGGAGCTTCACAAGCACACATTTTATGGAAAGTATGGTTGGCCCAAGTATTATCATTAATTCTAATGATTGTTGGAGTATTGGGTTCAAAAAAATGTCGGCATTTTCCTTTTATGTGGTTAGTAGTGCTTATAGCGCTTGCCCTTAATCCAGTATTATTTTATATAAGGGGCCCTCAGCTTTTTTACACGAAACCTATTTCAAGCACTATTCACAATACTTTAAGAGCTTTTTCTAGCTGGATAGTTGATTCACAAAGAAAAACACGCAACTTTAATTATAAGCCTTATCAAATAACTTATAGCTCACCCAAAGTTAAAAATGTTGTTTTAATTATGGGTGAAAGCTTAAGTAGCCGCTATATGCAGCTTTATGGATACAAAAAACCAAATACTCCATTTTTAGAAAAATTAAAAAATGACCCTAATTTTGCCTACACTAAAGGAGTTTCAAGCAGTGTTGATACTCTAACTGGATTACAATTATTTTTTAATAATGTGCACAACATAGGAGCCATTGATTTAATTCGAGACAAATCAGCAAATTTATTTCGCATAGCTCGTCACCAAGGCTATAAAACTTTCTTACTGTCAGCCCAAGGTGAAGGACTATTTAACGAAGTCGGCACACAGTTTATTGATGTTTACAGCTTTAAAAATGACTTACTAAAATCTTTGAGACAAAAAGGTGATGAAGCCTTGTTCGACTCTTTAGAGCAGTTCAAATTTGAGGATCGAAATTTTATTGTCATTCACGTGCGCCACGTACATGAGCCTTATAGTAATTGGGAAAAATATTTCCCAAAAACAGAAGCAAAAAACGCCCTAGAATCAAGAGAGAATCAAACAAAAAGTGAGTATTCTCATGCTATCTGTTATCATGATCACTGGGTAAAACAATGCATTACACACATCAAAAGAATCCTTCCTAATGATACCATCGTTATTTTTACTAGTGATCATGGCCAGCTAGTTGGGGAAGATAACTTATTTGGTCATAATTTAATGCGCCCAGAAGTGGCTGACGTGCCTGTATGGTCCTACACCATAAAAGCTGATATGGCTTTGAATAACTATATAAAAACACAGCTAGTTTGCAGCCATTATGACTTAACAAAGCAAATAGCAAAACTTTTTGGAGCTGAAATACTCAATCCTAACGAGGATCCCGTATTACAATTCGTACATGGGACCGAACTGCATGCCGACTATGTATTTATGCCTTGGAAAAAAGTTAATGGACGGGAGAAGTTTTTGAAACTTGAGCAGATTGGCGTAACAGCAAAACAATAATACATTTTCTCGATTTCTGGGATTTGCCATCTAACATAAATTACGGCATTATCTTGTCAATAAAACGGTGAGGAACTGATTCTGTGCACTTTAAGAACCTTGCTAATACGCTGACTTTGGCTCGTATTGGCTTAATTCCTTTTATATTACTTACTTTTTTTATTAACTATCCAACCCCTCGCTTAATTGCTGCTTTTCTTTTTGCTCTTGCTTGCATAACGGATTACCTTGATGGGCTGGTTGCCCGGGTTTTTAATCAGGAGACACGATTTGGCGAAATACTTGACCCTATTGCGGATAAGCTTTTGATAGCTTCGACCTTACTTATGCTGGTAGGATTTGATAGAATTTCAAAATTCAGTATTTTAGCTGCTGTGGTAATTCTATGCCGCGAAATACTGGTATCAGGTCTTCGAGAATATCTAGCAGAAACACGTATTTTGTTATCAGTCAGCAGGCTTGCAAAATTCAAAACTGCCATCCAAATGTTTGCTATTGCACTACTCTTATACACAGATTCTGAACATAGTTCTGCCGCACTACAAGCTATTGGAGAACTACTATTATGGATTGCGGCTGGAATCACTCTTTACTCTGGCTGGACTTACGTTCAAACCAGCTTAGATGTGGTTTCTGAAGATTTTTCAGCTTAAACTATGTTTTTATTCTTTAAAGTTCTTTTTTCGGGGCTGGCATTATGGTGGTGTTTAAATCAAGTTGATTTTCCGCATTTAAGTGTTGTCTTTCAAGAGCTATCAATTTTTTCTTGTGTTTATGCTTTATTGATCATGTGCTTATGCGTTTACCTTAACGGGCTTCGGCTTTTTTATATTGCTGAGAAAATGCAGTTAAAAACCTCTTTTAAATTTTTGCACCGACTCACGTGGTCAGGGGCCTTTTTTAACCAACTGCTGCCCAGTGGAATAGGAGGCGATGCATACAGAATTTATGCTCTTGCCAAACAAAGCGGCACTTTATCAAGTGCAGCAGCAATTATGTGGGATCGCATAATTGCAATTGTGTGCATGGGATTCGTTTGCATACCCATGCTACCCTTTATTTATTTGCCCACATCTTTAAAAACTATAATTATACTCATTTATAGTTTTTTGGTGATGGGTGTCATAGCCTTAATACTATTGATACAATTTCCCATTTTACAGAATTACAAACCCACAAAAAATCTTTCAAAAGCATTAGCTTATGGAAAAAAATTTGCATCGAAACCTCTGGATAAATTAGCAATAGCGAGCTTTAGTTCTATTTTTGTAAATTTTCTAGCATTCTATTTTCTAGTGCATGCGCTAAAAATTCCCTTAAATTTTTGGGAAAGCTCAGCTATGTACACTGTTTCGCTGCTGGTAACACTTATCCCGCTTTCCATATCGGGCTGGGGACTAAGGGAAAGTTTTTTTACAACTTATTTGTTAGCATATGGGTTTCCCCCTGAAAAAGGTCTCTCTCTTGGGATTTTACTGGGATTACTGATGTTGGTAATAGGCATTATTGGAGCAGTTTTTTACTTATTTTCGAAAAATCAAAAAAATTCTCTTGGCACTACCGCTCAAAATAGATAGTATGTAATCACTTAAGCGGGCGTAGCTCAGGGGTAGAGCACAACCTTGCCAAGGTTGGGGTCGAGGGTTCGAATCCCTTCGCCCGCTCCAAGTTATTAGTTCTTATCCTTAGCCTCATCGGTTAGCACTGCAGCGGAGTCATTCGAAGAAGTAGCAGAAGATACTGAAACTAACGGAGGCTGAAGAAGCTTTGCTACTTTTGCATTATTAATAGCTACTTCAGATTGAGTCTTAAGAATGTTATTAACTTTTTGGATAATGCTTTTTATTTTTTCCGAGAAAATCCCCACAGCTTTTTCAAAACCCCTAACAGCATTATGAAGAGCATGTCTCTCGTTGTTCAGCGATTCCATTTCCCTAGCTAATTCAATATATGCTTCTATGACCTTACCATCGTCGTTTTCTTTTTTTAATTCTTCCAATTTTGCTTGCAGTATTGCAATTTGTCCTTCGTCTTCTTGTAATAAATCAGCACCACTTAATTTTTCAGTGACACCTTCAGGCGCGATTTTTTCGACTGAATCTTGAGATGTCGAAGTAAAGCCTTCTTGAATTCCCACAATTATTATAGCTAAAGCAATTAATTTATTCACTCTTTTGACCTGCATTTATTTGTCAATTTATTTAATATTAGACTGAAATTATTAATAAATTATTAGCAACGACATAAATTTTACGGAAGAAAACAGCAATAATATCGCTGAAAGAATATGGTGCCTACTACCAGACTCGAACTGGTACGCCTTTTGGGCGGCAGATTTTAAGTCTGCTGTGTCTACCGATTCCACCAAGCAGGCCCCAGACTCTTTTCTAGCAAATAATGACTCGAGACGCAAAGCTAAAAAAGTAAGTTATTAAAAATTATCGCTAGGACTAGTGGACAGAACGTACCTACCAGGCGCAGATTCAATGTTTTTTGTACGTTTCCACATGTTGGATTTTATTTTCTTTCCAAGGCGTGGTTTCACCCATTTATACCATTCAGGCCACCAAGAACCCTCAGTTTTTTCTGCACTTTCCATCCAAGCATCTGGATTGGTAATCATTTTATCCGCTTTCCAATAACAATATTTTTTTTGATGCACAGGATTCACGATCCCTGCAACATGACCAGCAGCGCCTAAAACAAATGTTGTGTTATTGGGGCACAACTCTTTTATTGCATAAGCAGATTGCCAAGGGACAATATGGTCAGACTTAGTTGCAAACGCAAATATTGGGATTTTTATTTCTTTTAGATCAATTTTTATGCCTTTAATGCAAAAACTATTTGGCTGCATTAGCGCGTTTTCGAAGAAAATATGACGCAGATACTCCATGTGAAGTGTTGCTGGAATATTTGTTGTGTCACAATTCCAATATAAAAAATCTAGCGAAAATGTGCCTTTGTTTAAAAGGTAGGTATTTATATAATTTGACCAAATTAAATCGTTTGCACGTAAAAGACTAAAAATGCGAACCATTTCATTGCCTGGAAAATATCCGATATTTTTCATGCGTTTTTCTAAATACTCTAATTGATCCCTACAAACAAATATTTTCAAGTCACCCATTTTGTCAAAATCAATAGGAACAGCCAAAAGACTAAGACTTGCTATGGGATTTTTTTCGGAGCACTTTTCCAAATATCCAGCCAAAAGGGATGCTGCAACACCTCCTGTGCAATAGGCTAACAAATTTAATTTTTCTTGATTAGAAATTGATAAAACTTTTTCAATCGCTTCAAGCACACCTTCAATAACATAGTCTGAGAGCCCACAATCAGCGTAACTTTCATCAGGATTAACCCAAGATAAAACGAACACACTCAATCCTTTTTCAAGCGCCCAATTCACGAACGAATTTTCTTTTTGTAAATCAAAGATGTAATATTTGTTAATCCACGGCGGAATCATTAATAACGGGCGCTCATAGGTCAATTCTGTTTTCGGTTTATAATGAAGAAGCTGAAACAGAGGCGTTTCATAAACGACTTTTCCCTCGGTAATACCTAAATTCTCACCCACCTTAAACTCCTTAAGGTTTGTAAACATGGGCAAGTTTAAAAAATTTGATTTTGCATAATCATCTAAAAATTTTTTATAGCCACACATTAGATTTTGCCCGTGTGTACGCATGGTCTCTTTCAAGACTTCCGGATTTGTAAGCGGGGAATTTGTCGGAGCAATAGCATCCATTAGATTGCGTATATAAAATTGAATTTTTTCTTTAGTTTTTGGATTAATACCATCCAAGGATTCAATCAACTCATTCATATGCTTGCAGTTCAACAAATATGACTGCTTTAAATAATCAAAAAGCGGAAAATCAGTCCATTCCACTGCTTTAAAACGCTTGTCATTCCCTTGTGGCACGATAATTGGCTCGGGCTCTTCACCTTGGAAACGATCTAAAGTGCGTCTATGCAGCTCATCTAGGTCACTTAAATAATTTTGTTGCTTTTTATCCCATATGCCCGGCCTAACAATAAAAGTATTCAAAACACCTTTGTGAGTTTCCACAAATGTCTTTGCTATTATTTCTGGGTCAATAACATTTAATAAATTAGGGGTTGCCGGGATTAAGCTTGATATCAACCCAGAATAGACATCACACAAGTTTTCCATGCTTTCTTTGATGCTGGGATGCAATTGCTCAAAAAAATCAGGAACAAGATTATTATTTTTTTTCGTTTTAGATTTTTTTACAAGCTTATACTTTTGCTGACCACAGCTCTTTTTTTTCAAAATATTGCGCGTTAGCATTTTAGAATCAGCCCCCTATATATACTTCATTCTAAAAGGTAAGATGTGAATAAAGTGTTAATATCGCAAAATCTATGAGCTGAAATGTCTGAATTCAGCTAGGGAATGTTTAGAAGCTTATAGACAAAAATATCAATAGCAAGTTCAGATTTGGCAGAAACTTGAACGCCAATTGATCATATGACAGTTAGCAAAAATGGTATTACGATCAAGCATTTCCAGTGCTTGGGCAAGAAAATATATTGATGCAATGCTATATTCGAATGCTGAAGCTCGCAGTGCGAGGCGTTTTCTAATTGATTTCGTCAAGCAGGTTTTTTTTCCAATAAAATCAGTCTTATCTAAGGCCGCTTAATTATCTCAAATTACCTGAACTCGTATAACCCATAGATTTCTATTGAAAGTGTCAGCTCAAACAAAGTAAAATGAGCGGCACGTAAGCAAAAAAAACAGGAAGAAATTATGAATAATCAGAAAAACACACTATCTTCCTTTGTTGTAGCTGTCTCTGTGAAGGGTTAGCTCTCTCTAATTCCATTCTACCCCGTTATTGTTTTTACGTTTTTCCAGGAGTTACAACTGTGCGTCCGTCAATTTTCATACTTGGCTTTTCTATATTTGCTATGTTTTTTGGTTCTGGAAACCTGGTTTTTCCTATGAAAATTGGAAGCGCGTGCTTGAACCATTGGGGAACAGGTTTTTTGGGATTATTGATTAGCGGTATTGTAATTCCCTTTGCTGGTGTTTTTGCTATTAAACGTTATCAAGGATCATACGATCAATTTTTTAAAGAACTTGGCTTCGGCGCACACATTCTTATTCCATTGATTTTATTATCACTTTTGGGAGCATTTGGTGTAGTGCCACGTTGTGTAACTGTAGCTTTTGGTGGATTTCATGTCCTTGAGCCAAATATACCATTATGGATTTTTTCATTCTTTTTTATTTTGATTTGTTTTGTAACAGGTCTAAAAAACACAATGATGCTAAACATCATTGGAAAATTTATGACACCAATTAAGGTGTTAACTTTGACTTTAATTATCATCGTTGGAGTTATAAGCGCGTCTTATTTACCAATTTCAACATACACAAAACAGAGCGCCTTTGAGCTTGGTCTAGTGGAAGGCTATCAAACCATGGATTTAATAGCAGGTTTTTTCTTCTCGACTCTTATTTTCAAACATGTAGAACAACAATGCGGAGCAAATACAGCGCCAAAAACTATCTTTTGGATATCTGCAAAATCCAGCTGTATAGGCGCTTCAGTAATTGCATTAGCATATGGAGGTCTTGTCTACTTAGGCTCAGCATACGCTGATGTTATTCAATCCACTCAACCAACAGAGATGCTTCCAACTTTAACAAAACACCTTCTCGGTGATTACTCTACCATCGTTATTGCATTGGCTATGGGATTTTCGTGTTTAACCACAGCAACAGCTTTGAATAACTTGTATGCAGATTTTTTATGTCGACTATTTAAATTTAAAGATCAGCATTTTTGCTATGTATTAGCAATTACGAGCATTGTTTCCTTTTCTTTGTCACTGCTAGATTTCAAAGGTATATCTGCAATTTTAACTCCGATTTTAGGAATTATTTACCCCGGATTAATTGCCTTCACTGTTTCTTCATTGATTTATCCACACCCCCATATTTTAAAACGATTGGCATTTTATGGCTCCACATTTCTGATGATTATTTTTAAGTTAATTTAAGTTTATGGAACCTTGATTCTTTCTTCCCACCAAAGTACATTACGATAACGATTGTTAAATTTTGTGAAATGTTATGTTTTCCCGTCTTCTTGGATATCTTTCCGCCGATATGGCTATCGACTTAGGCACAGCAAATACCCTGGTTTATGTAAAGGGTAGAGGTATAGTTTTAAATGAGCCTTCGGTTGTTGCTATAGCAAATCGTGATGGACGTCAGCATGTTTTAGCGGTAGGAGAAGAAGCTAAAATGATGGTTGGCCGCACACCAGGAGGCATACAGGCAATTAGACCCCTTAGAGACGGAGTTATTGCAGATTTTGAGGTGGCCCAGGAAATGATAAAGCACTTTATTAGAAAAGTGCATAATCGCCGCAGTTTTGCTGCTCCGCAAATCATTATTTGCGTGCCTTCAGGCTCTACGCCAGTTGAACGTCGCGCTATTCAAGACGCAGCTGAAAGTGCTGGAGGTCGTCGCGTATTTTTGATTGAAGAACCGATGGCAGCAGCAATTGGTGCAGGCATGCCCGTAACAGAACCAACAGGATCGATGGTGGTTGACATTGGAGGCGGCACCACAGAGGTAGCAGTGCTATCTTTAGGTGGTATTGTATACGCAACTTCTGTTCGTGCAGGAGGCGATAAAATGGATGAATCAATCATCAATTATATACGCCGAACTCATAACTTATTAATTGGGGAAGCAACAGCTGAAAAAATCAAAAAGACGATTGGTTCCGCTGTGGTTATGCCAAACAGTAAAGAAAATACACTTGCCATTAAGGGTAGAAGTCTTATCAATGGAATTCCAAAAGAAATTGAAGTCAGTGAAAAACAAATAGCTGAAGCACTTACGGAAGTAGTAGCTGCAATTGCAGGTGGAGTAAAGACAGCTCTGGAATGCACTGCCCCTGAGTTATCTGCTGACATTGTTGACCGTGGTATTGTTCTGACTGGCGGAGGAGCACTGCTGAAGAATCTTGATAAAGTTATTGCTGATGCTACTGATGTGCCTGTTTTCGTTGCTGAAAATCCATTAAATTGTGTTGTTCTTGGAACGGGTCGAGCGCTTGAAGAAATGGAAGCTCTGCGTTCTGTGTTAGTAAACTCTTACTAATTGATTTAGAAAAGTGCGTAGAGTTTTGATCCTCTTTTGCACTGCTGCAATTCTATACTTGAGTGCAAGTTATTGGTATTTACCAAATAGCCCTTATCCGCATTACGCACTGCAGAACTTATCTTCTTCATTGCTTTATTCAATTGGAACCACCAATCGTTTTTGTCAAAGCATAGCTAAGCAAATTGATAGTATAAAATATTGGTTTTTATCTAGATCACAATTAAATGAATATCTAAAAAATTTAGAAAAAATTAAAAGTGAACTTCAGCAAGCAAAAGTTGAGCTAATCACTTCTAAGAAAATCATTGACCAGCTTCAATCTTTGCAAAAATTTAGTTTTCCTAGAAATTTTAATCAAGTTACAGTACGAGTATACGGTGCTCCTATTGGCTTTTACGACGCTCAACTTATCACCGCATCCCCCCAAAATGCCAATATACAAAAAGATGATATAGCTGCAAATGAAAAAGGATTAGTTGGTCGCGTTACTGAATCATCCGATCGAATTCTTAGGATCATGTTAATAACCGATATGGCATCGAGAGTGCCTGTTAAAATTCTTGAGACAGGTGAAGGAGCCATAGTTATTGGAAATGGCACTTCCACCATGTCATTAGAAAATTTGCAGAGCCAAGAAATGATAACCAACAGCTATAAACGTCCACCCGCAGTTGGTGATATTCTAGTTACCTCAGGAGTTGGTGGGATTTTTCCTCCTGACATTATGGTTGGCGCTATTGCGGCTATTAAGAATGATGAAATACAAGTAAAATCATTTGTCACGTTTCATTCTCTCGAAGTTGTCAGTATACTTTATGACCATATGGCGCTATAAGCTTTCTTTTTTTGCGCAACGCTTTGCGCTTTTTTCACTATGCAGTTTTTTTGATGCATTCATTTTATTTCAAGGACTTGGGTTACGCACTCAAACTGCATTAATCATTTTCTATCGCTGGGTTCTATACACTCCTCAATCAAGAGATTTATTGATATTTGTGATTTTCGGTTTCTTTTGGGATGTTATCTATCATTTACCATTTGGATTCCATAGCTTTTTAACATTTTTAACTTTTATTGTGCTCCACTCACAAAAACGCTACCTTCAAGTTAGCCATCAATACATGCGCTGGCTTATTTTTTTAGGGGTATTAATTCTGGCTAACCAAATTGAATATGCTTTACACCTATTGCTGGATCAGCAAATTGTTTTTTCATTTATGCTGATTTTAAGCATACTCTGCACATTTTCATTATACCCTTTCATTTTCAAATTTTTGCAGCACTATGATCAATAAGCAATTTAGCCATATTTTTAAGCGAAGAAGCTTTATTTTAGGAATGAGTAAAGGTGTACTGCTAACAGGGTTGCTAGGAAGATTAATCCATTTGCAAATCTTTAATCGAGACTATTATAGGACACTTGCGGATCGTAACAGAATCCAAACTAGATTTATTGCACCACCAAGAGGGCAAATTATAGACAACACGGGGAAGGCACTAGCAATTAATCAAAGTGTTTATAGGTGCTTAATTACACCTGAATCACAAATCAATATAGATGATGAAGTGAAGCTTCTTGAGTCTGTATTAGGTTTAAGCAAGCAGCAGGCCAAAGAATTAAAACGGCAACTCATACAACAATCAAAAATTGCTGCAATTGTTAAAGAAAATCTGACATGGGAAGAAATGGCAACTCTTCAATTAAAATTTCCTGACTTGCCTGGTTTGCTGATTGAAAAATCTCAAATACGCCAGTATGTGTACCCTGATATTTTATGCCATGTTATTGGCTATGTTGCTCAAGCATCTCAAAAAGATTTAGATGAATATAGCCTAGCCCCTATACCAGGATTGCGCATAGGCAAAAATGGCTTGGAAAAAAAATTCCAACAAATTCTTAATGGTGAACCTGGTGTACAGCGAGTAGAGGTTAATGCAAAGCGACGCATTGTTCGCACTATTGACCAGATAGATCCAAAGGCAGGGAAAGATTTAGAAGTAACATTGAATCTTGAGCTACAAGAAAAGATTTTCAGAATTCTTGAACCCCACCGAAGTGCCAGCGCCGTTGTTATGGATGTTAACACAGGCGCGATAAGAGCAATGGTTTCAAAACCAGGGTATGATAGCAATCTTTTTGTAAAAGGCATTCAAAAAGGTGATTGGAAAAATCTATTAACTCATGAGGATCAACCTCTTATCAATAAAGCAATAGCTGGGCAATACGCACCCGGGTCAATTTTTAAAATGATAGTGGCCTTAGCTGGGCTAAAAGAAGGGGTTATTGACAGAGATAGCCACGTGTTTTGCCCGGGACATTATAATTTAGGATCTCATGTTTTTCATTGTTGGACATGGAAAAGAGGTGGGCACGGAACTGTTAATCTAGAACGAGCAATAGCAGAATCATGCGATGTGTATTTTTACCATGTGGCTTTAAAAATTGGTGCTTTAAAAATAGTAGAAATGGCATCACGTTTTCAGCTTGGCCAACTTACAAATATTGAACTAGATGGTGAGAAAAAGGGGTTGATACCAAGCCTTGAATGGGCAAAATTTCGCAAAGGTTTCTTTAAACAAAAAGGAAATGCCCTTAATATCTCAATTGGACAGGGGGTCATACTTTCTACACCAATACAAATGGCTCGCATGATAGCCATGCTAATCAACGGGGGAAAGATTATCAGCCCACACCTAGTTAAAAAGGAAACCGACTCTCCTGAAATGATTGTCGATGGCATTCAGCCTTGCTGGTTAGAATGGATTCAGCAAGCTATGAATAAATGCGTTAACGACCCAAGAGGAACAGCAAACAGGGCAAATCCACACTTAAATGATTGGACATTTGGAGGAAAGTCTGGAAGTGCACAAGTGTGCCGCATTACGATGGCACAACGTGCTGATGGAACCTACAAAGATTTACCTTATCACTTAAAAGATCATGCTATTTTTGTTGGGTACGCCCCTATAGAAAAAGCCCAACATGCTGTAAGTGTTATTATTGAACATGGCATGAGTGGTGGGGGCGTTGCAGGCCCAGTAGCAGGGCAAATTTTGCAAGCTGCAAGGCATTTGTATGTTTGATTTTAGACGCCTATTGTATGTGAATCGAACAGCGCTTGGAACAATTGTAGCGCTTGTCTTCATTGGTCTTGTTACTTTATTTTCTGCAGCAAATGGCAGCATCCATCCTTGGGTTGTAAAGCAACTTTTGAGATTTCTTTTAGGTCTAGCTCTTTTTGGAGTTATTGTTGCAAGTGACATTCGTTGGTGGTCACAACATGCATATTCAATTTATGCAATTGTTTTGACCATGCTAATTTTAGTTGAGCTTATGGGATTTGTGGGCATGGGAGCTCAACGATGGCTAGATTTGTATATATTCAATCTACAACCTTCTGAGCTTATGCGAGTAGCTCTTATTCTGGCATTATCACACTATTTTAGTTTTTTAGAAGCGGAAGAAGCTCGACAAATAAAAAATCTAATAGTTCCCCTATTATTAATTTTTGTTCCAGTACTTTTAGCAATGCGACAGCCTGATTTGGGCACAGCAATTTTACTATTGAGCTCTGGGCTTGCAATATTTTTTGTAAGCGGGGTTCCTTGGTGGTTTTTCGCTGCTGGATTTGTAACTATCATTAGCGCAATACCAATTTTATGGAATTTTTTATATGATTATCAAAAGAAACGCATCCTTATTTTTTTAAATCCAGAAAGCGATCCTTCTCATGCTGGATATCATATTTCTCAATCAAAAATTGCTCTGGGTTCTGGTGGATTTACCGGAAAAGGTTGGCTTAAAGGCACTCAGAGTCATTTGAATTTTTTGCCAGAAAAACAGACTGATTTTATCTTCACAATGTTTGCTGAAGAGTTTGGCTTAATAGGATGTGTTCTTGTAATTGGGTTATTTAGCATACTTCTATTTTGGGGGTTTACTATTGCTGATCGTGCACGACTTAAATTTGATAAATTGGTAGCAATTGGCATTACAACAACTTTATTCTTATATGTTTTTATTAACATCGGCATGGTTATGGGGTTGCTACCTGTAGTGGGGGTTCCTCTACCATTTATGTCTTATGGGGGAACAGCTATGATAACTTTAATGCTTAGTATGGGGATACTGTCATGCGTTTCAGTACCAAGAGCCAGAAAATATATGAAAAATGAATATTGATGTAGTTGACTTAAACGAATTTTATCGATCTGCACTCTCAAACAATGCTCAAAACATTATAAAAAAATTATTACTGCGCTTGAGAAAAGCAGATAAAAATAAAAGAACTTTATTTGTGGGATTTGGTACACCTTACGCTGAACAAACTCAAAACGAATTTTTGCTTATGCAAGCGCATTTTGGTGCTATAGCTTGGCCAAGCAGCAAAGAAAATAGAGTATTATTGGCATATGAGAGTGAGTGGGCATTCACTGATCATATTTTTGACGAGATTATTATTATTCATGGGTTAGAATATGCGCAGCATGCAGGTGAGTTACTTAAAGAATGCTACAGATGTTTATGCCCAGAAGGGCGTATCATTATTATTGCGCCAAATCGTCGAGGTGTTTGGGTGCGCAGCGACAAAACACCCTTTGGGTTTGGAGAGCCTTACTCTCTTACGCAACTTTCGCAGTTACTAAAAAAATGCAATTTTATTCCCGTTGATGCAATGAGAGGCCTTTATACGCTTCCCACATCAACCCGGATAGGAAATTTTTGGGCTTGGATTTTTGAACGAATTGCCCCTTGTGCTTTGCAGAAATTTAGCGGTCTGGTTGGTGTAGCAGCTGTAAAACGTGTTTACGGGGGGATTCCTGCAAAAAAATTTGAAAAAGAACAGCGAGTTGCCGTTCCCTGTTAATTTCCATTTCTATTGCCAAGAATCAAATGTTATTTGAGATGCATTAATCTAAATCAACATCAGGCCTTACAAGACGCATAAGGGTAGAAATCACATCTGGCACACCAGCTTTTGATATGCCAGAAATAGTAAATACTTTTTTTCCAGAAGCTTTTTCAAGCATTTTTCTTTTTTCAGCAATCGATTCCTCATCAAGAGCGTCAACTTTATTCAACGCTATAATTTCAGGCTTATTTACCAAATTCTCCAAATACATTTCTAATTCGTGGCGAACTGTTTGATAAGCTTCAACAACATTATCTTGAGTAGCATCAATTAAATGCAACATTGCCCCACAACGCTCGACATGACCTAAAAATCGATGTCCAAGCCCGTGGCCAAGGTGTGCGTTTTCAATTAATCCAGGAAGATCTGCCAAAACAAATTCTTTTTCGTATAAATACACCACACCTAATTGAGGATGCAAAGTAGTAAATGGGTAATCAGCAATCTTAGGATGAGCACGGGAAGCCACTGAGAGAAAAGTTGATTTTCCAGCATTCGGTAGCCCAATAAGCCCGACATCTGCTATTAATTTAAGACGTAACCACACCCATTTTTCATCTCCAGGCCAACCTGGATCTGCTCGCCTTGGCGTTTGATTAACAGAAGTTTTGTAATGACTATTTCCAAATCCACCATCGCCACTTTTTAAAAGACGGAATCGCATACCTGGTTGATCAAGATCAACTATAAGCGTTTCTTTGTCTTCCTCAAAAACCTGGGTACCAACAGGAACCTTTAAAATGATATCCTCAGCGTCTGCACCAGTACGATTTCTTCCCGATCCATTTTGGCCTTTTGAAGCTTTAAAATGCTGTTGATAACGATAATCAATAAGGGTGTTAAGATTATCTGAAGTTTCTATCCAGATATTTCCGCCTTTTCCACCATTACCACCATCAGGTCCCCCGTATTCAATAAATTTTTCACGACGAAAGCCAAGACATCCGTTACCACCATCACCTGATTTCACAAATATTTTTGCTTCATCTAAAAATTTCATGATTTACCTACAAAAAAAGCGCCTCGAGCTTTTTCGAAGCGCCGCATAATGCTTAAAAATTGTTACGCTACTGGAACAACTGAAACAAAAGAACGATTTAATCGACCTTTAGAAAATTCAACCACTCCTTCAGCTGTTGCAAATATAGTATGGTCTTTGCCCATGCCTACATTTTGCCCAGGATGAAACTTTGTTCCTCGTTGGCGAACTATAATATTTCCAGATATTACTTGTTGCCCCCCAAAGCATTTCACACCAAGTCGCTTACTTTCAGAATCACGACCATTTCGTGAACTACCACCAGCTTTTTTCGTTGCCATGGATTAATCTCCTATTGTTAGTTAGCCTGCAATAATTTTTGTAATTTTCACAACCGTCAAATGTTGGCGATGCCCTTTTTTGCGACGGTAATTTTGGCGACGCTTCTTTTTAAAAACAATAACTTTACGATCGCGCATTTGTTTTAGGACTTCAGCTTCAACTTTTGCACCAGCAACTAGTGGGGTACCTATTGTTGATTTTTTTGAATCCCCAACCATTAGTACATGATCAAAAGCAACCGCCTCACCCTCAGCAGAATCTAATTTTTCTATCTTGATAATGTTATTTTCTTCCACTCGGTATTGTTTTCCACCGGTCTTGATCACTGCAAACATAGCATCTCTCTAAGTAATTATAAATTATCTTGCTTACACAAAATGTATAGCACCTAAAATATCTATCGCGATTTACCTGTTTGTGTCAAGATTTTTATATAGATTTAAGTTGTATAATTTCATGGATCAAGGTCTCGCTATCCTAATGCTAAGGGAAGCCATACTATTAATCATAAAACTAAGCATGCCAATTTTACTTGTAGCACTGGCTGTTGGTGTAATAATTTCTCTGCTTCAGGCCCTTACCCAAATTCAAGAGCAAACATTAACTTTCGTTCCAAAAATGCTTGCAGTTTTTGGTGTGTTGCTTTTGTTGCTTCCATTTATGCTGGGGTCACTGCAAGATTTTGCAGGAGATATATTCAATCTGATAATGATTAAAGAGGCTAGCGTTGCCCTTTGAAGTATGGTTTTCTGATTTTCATCACTTTTTCTTCGTATTCGCAAGAGTGTTTGGATTAGTAATGGGCATGCCTTTCTTAAGCCAAATGGAAGTTTCTAGCAAATTTCGTGCTGTTATTTGCATTGCTTTGACTTTGGTGTTTAATCCATTAGTTCCAAACGACTATTTTCCAAGCATACAAACATTCTCTTGGGGTTTGTGTCGATTCCTTGCCGAATTTTCTATAGGATTTTTCTTAGGCCTAATTGCAAGATTTGCTCTTGCTGCTGTTGAGTTTTCGGGGCAACTAATTGGATTTTCAGCCGGTATTTCATCAGCAACTGTTTTCAACCCCAATCAAGCAAATCATGGATCGGTGGTAAGCGTATTCTTAACCACAGCAGCAATAACAAGTTTTTTAGTGCTTGATGGCCATCATATGCTTTTAAAAAACTTGCTTACCACGTACACGAGACTACCACCTGATTGGTTTTCTTTTCAGTCTCCCTTAGTGCATGATTTTTTCAAAGGAATTGTTGAGTTAGCTGATATGCTGATCAGAGCAGGATTTCAACTTAGTATTCCCTTTCTTCTGGTAAATACCGTTCTTCAGTTTGCTTTAGGGGTGCTAGGCAAACTAGTGCCACAGATACAGGTTTTTTTCCTTGGCATGTCTTTACAAATTCTCTTGGGATGGTTTGTATTGCTTATAAGCTTTGGCGCAATGCTTCTGTTTTATGAAAAAATCAATACTTCTGCATACTCAATAATGGGATTCGCACATGTCTGATGAAGCACCAGATAAAGAGCAAAAAACACTCGACCCAAGTGCCAAGCGCTACGAAGACGCCTATAAAAAGGGACAAGCCCCTATTTCAAAGGATTTTAACAATTTTGCTTTTTTGGTTGCTTGCTTGGGCATACTTGCTTGGGTTTTGCCCTGGAGCCTTCGCCGTGTTTTGGATTTTTTAGCAACATTTATTAGTATGTCCTGTGAATTACACGTGGACACACCGAGCAAATTAGGATTTATATTCAAAAATACTTTGTTAAAGTTGGCGGGAGCTCTTTGGGCTCCATTTTTAGCGCTTATGCTAGCTGCTATCGTTGTGGGAGTGGGGCAGAGCTATAAAGCAATTTCGTCACAACTTATTGTTCCAAAAATGTCTAACCTTTCATTGGCAAAGGGATTCAAACGCATATTTAGCATGCAATCGGTAGTAGAAACCATAAAATCAACAATTAAACTAATTTTTTTAGCCTTGCTGTTCTATTTCATATTCGAAGATCATGCTACCAGATTAACTGTTTGGCTTTGGGCTAGCCCTGTCGAATACTTAGAAACTCTTAATCAGCTTGTCGTGAAGTATCTGGCCATTATTTTAGTTGCCTATGCATTCGTAAGTGGTTTTGATTTCTGGTATCAGCGTCATGTGTTTAAAGAAAATCTAAAAATGACGGTCCAAGAACAAAAAGATGAATATAAAGAACAAGAAGGTGATCCTAAGATCCGCTCACGCATTCGCGAAGCTCAGCGCGAACGTTCACGCAACAGAATGCTGGGTAATATTCCTCAAGCAACTGTTGTTGTAACGAACCCAACACACTTTTCTGTAGCGCTACAATGGGAAGAAAATAGTATGGGCGCACCTGTTGTTGTTGCTAAAGGGGCAGATGTCTTAGCTTTCAAGATTCGTGAAATTGCAAAAGAGCACAAAATACCTGTTATTGAAAATGCCCCTGTGGCACGATCTTTGTACGACAGCGTTAACCTAGATCAGCAAATTCCGCCTGAATATTATAAGGTTGTTGCTGAAGTTATACGCGCAGCCATGAAGATCCGCAGCCATCAATTTTAGGGATAAAGATTTAGGATTTGTTGTAACAATAAACGTCACGAAAATACAACAGCACAAAACAAAAATTTAGCTATAATTTTAATTACTCTGGTCTTGTGAAGACTATGCGGTAAGATTATCACCATAGGGTACAGTATGCGAAGACTGTAAATTTTAACATGGAGTTTTTAAATTATGAAAGAATTATTAAAATTATTGACTGTTGCACTTGTTGTTTCAACTGCTTATGCAGAAGAAGCTAAGGCTGAAGTGGAAGCAGAAGCAAAAACTGAAGTAACAGATACTGAGCATAAAGATGTAGCAGCTGCTCCTAAAGCTGAAGCAACACATGAAGTTGCTGCAGCACATGTTGAGCATGTAAATCGTAAAAAGGCAAATGGCCTAACAAAGAACTTGAACAAAATGATGATGCCATACTCAGGACCAATGGCAAGCATTCCAGCACCTGCTTGCTGCGACAAAGCAATGCACAAGGACACTGCTCATCACCACAAAGCAATGCCTGCTGCTCACGCACACAAAACGGCACACCATGATCATAAAATGGAAGCAAAAGCTGATCATGTAAAAACTGAGGAAAAAAAAGAAGAAAAGAAAACTGTTGAAACAGCACAAGAAACTGCTGGAGAAGCAGTAGCAACTGTTGAAGCAGAAAAAACTGCAGTTCAACAATAAACTTTTTACAATCAAAGGAAGGGGGCATAAGCCTCCTTTTTTTATATGAATTTTCTTCAACAGTATGTCCAACAGCAATTAGGATGGTCACCCCAGTCTATTAAAACTGCTTATGCAGAACTTCAGCAAGAATATAGGACTAGAGAACGAATTGGATACAAAAATTTAGAACAAATTCAGGCTTATGTTTTTACCAGGTTTCCTGGGACATATCAGGTATGCTTGAGCCTTATTGAGCAACATTTAAAGGATGTTGATATTTGTTCGGTGCTAGATTGGGGCTGCGGCGTGGGAACAGCGTCTCTTGCGCTAAGTAAATATTTCCAAAATTTAGAATGCTTTTTGGTGGAACAAGATCACCAAGCCAAAAGTTATGCTGAGCAATTTATAAGGCACTTTCATCCCAATAATACTATCAATTTTGATCAACCCTCAAAAAATATTGATTTAAGTATTTTTAGCTATTCCTTAGGTGAAGTTTCAAATTGGCAAAAAGTTTTAGATGATGTCTGGAACAAAACAAATTATTTGCTAATCGTAGAGCCAGGAACATCTGCTCACTATGAGCGATTATTGAAAATTAGAGATTATATGCTCACAAAAGGCGCCTATCTTTTGGCACCCTGCTATCATAACAATAGATGCCCATTAGACAATAATGACTGGTGTCATTTTTCTGTTAATGTTCCTCGCTCAAAAGAGCACCGCATGCTTAAAAGCGGAAAACGCGGTTTTGAGCAAGAAGCTTACAGCTATATGTTTTTTTCAAAAACACCAAGAAAATCTAAGGACTTTGGGCGAATAGTGGCAAAACCTCGCTTTCATAAAGGACATATAGATTTGAAAATTTGCACCCAAGATGGAAGAATTCAAAACTCTACAGTTAGTCGTAGCTGTGAACATTACAAGTTTTTGAAAAAATGTGATTGGGGAGACGCAATTAAGAATGAATTGCTTTAGAAAATCCAGCCCATGCGGCCTCTTTAACTGCTTCACTATAGGTTGGGTGCGCATGACACGTTCGCGCAATATCTTCAACAGTTGCGCGAAAGCTCATAGCTTGCACTATTTGAGCGATCATTGTGCCTGCGTAACTACCAATAATATGAGCACCTAAGACAAGACCTGTTTCCTGATGACTAAGCAACTTCACAAACCCCTCAGTTTCATAAGTCACCTTCGCACGACTGTTAGCAGAAAAGGGGAATTTACTAGACTTATAAGGAATATTTGCAGCTTGCAACTGGGATTCTGTGAAGCCAACACTTGCAACTTCGGGTTGCGTATAGACAACAGCTGGAATGACATTGTAATCGACGTGGGATTTTAGACCAAAGATATACTCAGCAACTGCGATTCCTTCTTCTTCTGCTTTGTGCGCTAGCATAGGCCCATCTATTACGTCCCCAATTGCGTATACATTAGGGACTGCAGTCTCAAAATATTCATTTACTTTAATGCACCCTTGCTGTGTTGTTCTAATTCCGATTTTTTCAAGATTGAGACCTGAAGTGTTCGGAATACGCCCAACTGAGACTAGAACTTTTTCCACCTTAATGGTTTCTTGGCTACCGTTCTTTTCAAAAGTCAGCTCAGCCAGGGATTTTTCATTTTTAAAAGCTTTAATTTTTGCACCCAGGTGAAAAACAAAGCCCTGCTTTTCAAGAGCAACACGTAGCGCATGGCTTAAATCTGGATCAAGCCCAGGTATTATATTGTCTAAAGCCTCGATGACATGGACTTTTGATCCCAATCTATTCCAGATAGATCCTAGCTCTAAACCAATATACCCTCCACCAATGATAGCAATAGTTTTTGGCACACTATTAAGATTCAAAGCACCAGCTGAAGATAAAACCACTGATTCATCTATTTGAATATTTGAAAGCGTTCTAGGAATAGAGCCAGTTGCGATAATAATTGCATCTGCGTTTAACACGCTATCATTAGTTTTAACTTGGTTTTTTCCAATTAGTTGTGCTGTCGAATTAATAAAATTAACATTATTTTTCTTAAATAAAAATTCGATCCCCTGCCCAAGATCATCTAAAATCTGTTTCTTCTGAGTTTGTAGTTTTTCAATATTTATATCTAGCTGCTTAAGAGAAATACCAAGCTTTTCAAAGTGGTGATTAGCTTTGTAGTACTGATAGGATGCATGCAAGAGATTCTTGGAAGGAATGCAACCCACGTTTAAACATGTTCCTCCGGGCCGATCTGCTTGATCAACAATAGTCACGTCTGCCCCAAGTTGGGCCGCACGAATGGCGCACACATATCCACCTGGACCAGCGCCAATAATAACGATTCTCTTTGCCATATAATAATACTTCTCAAGGAGTTTGCTGTTTAAAGGCCTCATACAACGCAACTGCAGCAGCATTTGAAACATTCAACGTTTGAAAGTTTTTTGACGTTGGCAGCTGAAGAGTTGCGTCACAATTTTTCATTGTTAGGGAACGCATGCCGTCTCCTTCATTACCGAAAATTAAAGCAGTTTTTTTAGCAAAAGAAAAATTCTGCAAAGTTTCTTGGGAGTGCTCAGAAAATCCATACACCCAAAAACCGTATTCTTTTAATTCAGCTATGCAAGAAGCTAGGTTTTTTACTTCTATGCGCGGCACTATTTCTAATGCCCCCGATGCAGACTTTGCCAACACACCAGATTCTGGGGCGCTATTGCGTTCTGTGGTAATAATTCCTGTCACGCCAAAAACGGCACAAGATCTCCAAATTGCACCAACGTTATGAGGGTCAGTAATTTGATCAAGAAGAGCAATTAACATTGGAGCGTCTGGCTTAAGCATTGAAATATCTTCAGGAATCAATTCATGCACACACATTGCAATTCCTTGATGGACAGATTCTTTTCCTGCTTTTTGCTCAATCACTTTTGCATCAACAATTTCTAAAGGAATTTTTTGCGTTAACTGCAATTTCTTAGGATCTTGTCGTTTATCTAAGAGAATTTTTTCAATTTTTCTTACTGGGTTGTTAATAGCAGCTTGGCATGCATGCCAACCATAAATCCAATAGGTCATGCAACTTCCCTCAACATAGCTCGGATGGGCGCAAAACTTCTGCGATGATGAGGCGTCAATCCGTATTTTCTTAAAGCATCTTGATGTAGAGCCGTTCCATAACCAGCATTCTTTGACCAATGATACATAGGATAATCTTCAGCAAGATCACCCATGATTCTATCGCGCGTAACTTTTGCAATAATAGAAGCTGCTGCAATGCTTAAAGACTTGCTATCTCCTTTTGTGATCATGGTAAAGGGGATATCAATGGAAGGTTTTCTAATTCCATCTATCAGCAAATGCTCAGGCCGAATAGGCAGATTATCAACCGCTCTCTCCATAGCTAGTCTTGTAGCGCAAGCAATATTAAGCTGATCAATTTCTTCAACAGAAACTGAGCCTATTCCATAAACAAGCGATGATGATTTAGTTAGTAATTCGAAAGATTCCTCACGCTTTTGAGCAGTTAATTTTTTTGAATCATTCACGTTGTTCCAGAAAGCTTGATCATATTCAAAAAATACAACAGCACAAGCCAAAACAGGGCCAGCCCATGGGCCACACCCCACTTCATCAACCCCTGCTACCTTTTTATGAATAAAGTTTTTCTCAAAAGAAAAATCAGGCATCATCGCTCGAATCCTTCGATCCTCTAATCTCTTTTTCTTCTTCTCTCCATTCCTTGGCGGCTCTTTTCCATACATGCCTTAGGAAGTGACTTCCTGGCATGCTAATCCAGGCAACCACATCTCGCATTGATATGCGCGATTCGTCTGTAATATTTTTTAAATGTCTGGCTAGTGTCATCCATATGGGACTAAACAACAATGAAAGTGCCGTTAAAGATAAAATGAGTTTTTCTCCGAACTCGTCAATAATTTTAGATTCGTGAGCAACGGAAGCCATAAGAAAAGCAAATTCGCCGATTTGAGCAAGAACAACACCAACAAAAAAGGCTTCAGACCAAGGAATTTGCAAAAAGCGCAGAATGCCTATGTTAATAGCTGTTTTCCCTACAGTTATTAGCAGCAGCAATAAAACAAAGGTACCTAAGTGAAGGTAAATGAATCCAACATCCATTAATATTCCTACGGATAAGAAAAACACCATAATTAGGGTGCTTTGAATTGGCTTAATAGTATCTAGCACTGCACTACGCTCATGAGTGTTACCAATTGTAAGCCCAGCTAGAAAAGCACCGTAAGCAGCTGATAAGCCAATCAGACCAGAAATTGCAGCTGCCGCAAAACAAAAAGCTAAGCTTACCAAAGGCAAAAGATCCTTTTGGCGAATTACATCGGCTAAAAACCCGATACGCACTCGTTGCTTTTGACTTAAATAATAAATAAGCCCGACAATTATACCGATAGCGAGGGTGAGCTTTGCCAAAAGCCCTATAACCGACAAATCGCTATGGTAGTTGCGTAAAATCAAAATCATTGGAACGATAGCAAAATCTTGTGCTATCAAAATACCAATACTTAACTGACCAATTTCAGAATTGACTTCACCCATTGTATCTAACATTTTCACAGCAACTGCCGTCGAGGAGATTGCTGTAATGAACCCTAAAAGAATAGGCATACCACTACCCCAACCAAGAAAATAAGAGACAACCCAGGTAACAGCAGTGCAAATAAATATTTGAAAAATAGTGGCAAGAGATGTTACTAACCAAACTTTCTTAAAAGTGCGCAAATTAAGCTCAATGCCTATAACAAAAAGTAACAGCAAAACGCCCATTTCTGCCAGAATACTAACTTGATCACGGGACTCAACAAAAGCAAGGCCAGAAGGCCCCAAAATCAGACCAGCGATGATGTAGCCCAAAATAGGCGGCTGTTTCAAACGAGTCATACCTAACCCAAATACCAAAGCGATTAATATCACTAGGGCTATGTTGGTTATGCTGAACTCATCATGCATCGAAGATCTCCTTAATTTAATCTATAGAGTACCCAATTATCTTTGTAAAAAACAAGAAAAAGTCAGCAAATTTTAAAATAAAATGAATTTTCGAAATTGCAGTGCTATTTTGAGGTTTAAAAAATAACTTTGGTGAATTAATTCATTCATTTTAGCAACAATGTTAGTTTTAAAAATTATTCTTTTATTTGCTTGAGTTAATAATTTATCTTGATTATTCTGCGACTAGATTTTTCATGGGAAATAAAAATGTTAACCATCGGCTCTCAAATTCCACAATTAATGGTCCAAGTAGTAATTTCTAATGAAAAAAAAGAAATTAGCACCAATGAACTATTCAGTGGGAAAATTATTTTATTCGGCTTACCAGGGGCTTTTACACCAACATGTTCACAGGTGCAGCTGCCAAGTTTTGCTGAAAAAGAAGAAGCTCTGCGTTCTGAGGGTTATGAAAAAATTATTTGCATGTCTGTTAATGATGCGTACGTGATGCAAGCCTGGAAAGAACAGGTTGCGCCAAGCGCTGATATTATAATGTTAGCAGATGGAAGTGCAACCCTTACTAAAGCGCTAGGGCTAGAGTTGGACCTAACGGAAAAGCATATGGGGCTTCGCTGCACAAGATTTCTTTTAGTTATTGAAAATAGTGTAGTTTCAAAAATAAACATTGAAACAAATCCTGGGACCTGCGCAGTTAGCCACGCGAATTCATTACTGTAACGCAGACAATTCTTGCGGCAATGGATTAACTTTGCTATGTTTTCCTCACTGCGGTCGTGGTGGAATTGGTAGACACGCAGCGTTGAGGTCGCTGTGGAGCAATCCGTGGAAGTTCGAGTCTTCTCGACCGCACCAACATTACATACCTTCTTCGTCGCTTTCTTCTTCAAAATCTTCATCGATCCCTGATTCTGCTGCGTTGGACGCATAACGGTCATCACGATCGTTATTATAATCAAGAATGCTAACGGGCCCATGTGGCATTAATGTTGAAATAGCATGTTTATAAATAAGCTGAGCATGCCCTTCTCGGCGTAATAAAATTGTATTGATATCAAACCATGTGATTGTTCCTTGGAGCTTTACTCCATTTACCAAAAAAACAGTAAGCGGTGTCTTGTTTTTTCTGATGTGATTTAAAAAAGCATCCTGAACATTAACTGATTTTTCATGGGACATTCTGTCTCTCCTTATTTTTTTATCTTTGTGATTGTAATCCTTAGTGAAAACTTCTGGCAATGGCCTGCGGTTTTTTCTGGAAAAAAATTAAAGATTCAACGCTTTTTTTTGCAGCTCAAAGAGTTGAGATGTACCTTTTTGAGCGAACATAAGCATAGCTGCAAGCTGCTGTTGATCAAAAGGATCCTTTTCAGCGCAGGCTTGCACTTCTATAATTTTTCCACTTGCTGTTAAAACAAAATTTGCATCTACTTCGGCTGAGGAATCTTCAACATAATTCAAATCAAGCAAGGCTTCCTTTTGATAAATACCACAAGAAATAGCGGCCACTTGGTCTGTAAAAGGAATAGACGAAATCTGTTTTTTGTTCACTAATCTCTGCATTGCCTGATAAAGAGCCACATATGCCCCGGTAATGCTTGCTGTGCGTGTGCCACCATCTGCCTGCAAAACATCACAATCAATTTTAACTTGTCTTTCGCCTAAGGCCTTTAGATCGACTATAGCCCGAAGACTTCGCCCAATGAGCCGCTGAATTTCTTGTGTACGACCAGATTGCTTACCTTTTGATGCTTCACGATCCATACGGTCTTGAGTAGAGCAAGGAAGCATGCCATATTCAGCAGTGATCCAGCCAGTTTTTGTATTTTTTAAAAAATGGGGAACTTTTTCTTCAACTGTTGCAGTGCATAATACGTGGGTATCGCCAAATTTTACAAAACAAGACCCATGGGCAAATTTTGCAAAACCAGGCCCTAAAAAAACGGGGCGAAGATCATCAGAATTTCGTTTATCAATGCGCGGCATAATATCTATATTTAAATTTTTCCCAGATTACCCGCAAAAGGGAAATATTAGAATAGAAAAGTGCTTGCCTTCAAAAGGGCAAGCACTTCATAAATATCACGGTTAGAGTTTTTATCTTTCTGCACCATCATTCGGTTATTCTAGCACGCAAGCAAACTCTACTGCCGATATTCTATTCAGCAACCGATTCTTCTTTTTCTTCCTTTACTTCTGTGGAAGCAATAACAGAAGATTCAAGGAGATTAACTTCTGGGCCATCTTGCGTATGCTCTACAATAATTGCACCATCGGCATTCGGCTTAACTGCAGAGTTTTTGGGATCAACTACAATTATTTCCGCTGGAATCTTTCGAGTGTTGAAAAGAGCTCCTTCTTTTATAGTTTTTTCAAGATCGACTGCGCTTTCTTTGTTAAAATAAAGAACTGCGTAAGGGTCTTCATTACTACTTTCGACAACAACAGCGCTACTTACGGGAGCACTTTTTTCTGCAGCAAGCACTTCTTGATGATAAAGAAGAGCAGCATTTTCCTGCTCAACCTGTCTGATTCTAGCTTCTGCTCTAGCTAGCCTCTTTGCTTCTCCCTCAGCTTTTAACTGCTCAATAACCGCTTCTTTTTCAGCTCCACCAGCTTTCATCGCTGCAATTTGCTCTGGAGTTAATTTGGTCTTTTTGCTTACTTTTTGTTTTTTAATAGGCGCTGCCACCTGTTGTATTACTGCTTGCTCAGCTAGCATTTCTTCTGCAGCTACCTCTTGAGAAACAATTTCTTCCATTTCATTCAAAGATTTTCCTTCTAGTTCTTCCTCAGAAAAAGGCATAACTTCTTCCTGCTGTACAATTGCCTGTTGTTTCTTTTGCTCGGCTCTTGCTGCACTAGCAGCTCTCAATTCTAGAATTTGCTCTGGGGTTAATTTTGCTTTTTTAACTTTTGGCTTTTTTACTGACACACTTGCTATTGCTTGTTGTTCTACTTCTCGCTCTGCAAGTTTTTCTTCTAAAGCTTGGTTGACCCTTTCTTCTGCAGAAAGTGTTGGCATTGTATCATTAATCGTTTCAATATCAACAGGTTCGACAACAACAGGACTAAGAACTTCGCTTTGGCTTTCCCCTGGAAACTGCAGCAATGGCTCATCAATTTTTGCTTTTTCGTATGTTGGCCCCATAGCTGAATCTGCTAAAGAAACCGGCAGACCACTCTGGTTTTCATACAAATCAACTACAGAGTCAGGATCTATTCCTTGCGCACCAGAATCAAAGTTTCTTTCGTATTGTTGTGCATTAACTAATTGTAGTGGGCTCACATCAGCTGCAAAAAGAGAATAACCAGTCATCAGGGCTGTTGCAGCACCAAGAAACAATGAATATTTTAATATTTTCATAAATACCTACATGAAACTAATACCTAATATTTATTTTTAAATTAAAAATATTAAATAATAGTTAATTATATTTATATTTAAAAAATAGAAACAATAAAATTCAAATAAAAAAAATTTAGATGTTTTGAAATTATTAATAAAATATAAATTTCTTATTTGTAGTATATAATTTCTTATTTAGAATACATAATTTCATGAAAACAACCAAAATAGAGAATTATCTTACTCAGTTTCAAGAAGAAAAACTTATAGAAAACTGGCAAGAACATTATAAAATGAAAGAAGAAAAAGAGCTTTTATTTGCTTTTAAGCCATGGGTTTTAAGCGTTGTACGAAAGTATCGGCATTATGGCATTTTGCATGAAGATTTAACTCAAGAAGCATGGCTGGGGCTAAGTGTTGCCTTACATAAATATGATTCAAGTCGAGGTGTGCGTTTTTCAAGCTACGCAAGATGGTGGGTAAACGCTTATTGTCAGGATTATGTAATGCGTAATTGGTCTATTGTAAGGGTTGGAACTACCACCACTCACAAAAAATTATTTTTTCAGCTACGTTATTTAAAGCGGGACTTAGAAAAAATTGAAACCCAATACTTTGAGCCCCAAATTGCTAACGCAATTGCAAAAGAGCTAAACACTTCAATAAATGAAGTGCAATCTATGTACGATAAAATCAGTCAAAAGGATAAATATTTAGACCAAGCAATAAACGCAGATCGTGAACTTACTTTCATTGATGTGCTAGCTGATGAAAGTGAATTGGTAGATTCTATTCTTATCCAAGAAGAGGAACAGAATTTTTACATAAGTACTTGTAAACGATTTCACGAATTCCTAAGTGAGCGAGAGCTAGATATTTTAGAAAAAAGACATATTAAAGACCCCTCTCAAACACTAGAGGAACTTAGCATCTGCCATGGAATCACAAAAGAAAGAGTACGACAGATTGAAAAACATGCTATCAGAAAACTTAGAAAATCGCTTGTTTTCTCGAGCTTAAGACACATAAATCATTAAGAATAAAAGGTATTAGGTGGGATACCTTCCATAATGAAACCCATGCTGGATTCATTAAGATTTTCTGAACTTTATTGAATGTTCTAGGACTTAAAATTGGAGGCCGGGACCGGAATCGAACCGACATTCAAGGATTTGCAATCCTCTGCATAACCATTCTGCCACCCGGCCATTTGCCTTTGTCAAAGCACTGCCTTCACGAGTATAATGATTACACGAAATTACAATTGAAGGTCAAGAGATGCGTGTGCACCGTACCGATCCTATTCAAAATGCAAGGCAGAATATGGTGCTTGCACAGCTAAAAGCGAATGGTGTTGTTGACCCAGTAATTCTTAATGTATTCGAGACAGTTTCTCGAGAGTATTTCATTCCCGTTACCTCTTTATCAATCGCTTACAGTGACAGCCCAATCTATTGTGATATTTCTGGACGTTATCTTTTTGCCCCACAAATTCTTGGTCTTTTTCTGCAGCACCTAAATTTAGCACCGAATGACAAAATTTTAGTGATAGGGGGAAACTATGGGTATACAGCGACAATACTATTTGAGATGAAGTGCAAAGCTTACATTGTTGAGTCTCACCCTGTTCTGGTAGCTAAATGTCGCGAAAAATTGAAGAAGTACAATGCAGTTGTACACAGCGGACCACTACAAGATGGACTGAACAAAAATGGACCTTACAAAGCTGCCATTATTGAGATTGGATTAAGCACGATACCTGAATGCATTATTGACCAACTGCAGGAAGGTGGTAGAGTATCTATATGCCTGACAAATGATAAAATAGATTCTGCGAAAGCTTGTGTTTTTGAGAAAAAATCTGGAAATTTGATTGAGGTATTTACAATTGACACAAATATGCCAAGATGCACTGAATTTAGTGAACCGACTCGTTTTAAGTTTTAACCATGCAATCAATTTCAGTTCGCCAGCTACATGAACAATTAGAGGATTTCACGATTATTGATGTGCGTGAAAAATGGGAATGGGATATTGGCCATATTGCCAAAGCTTGTCATATTCCCCTGAAAGATTTTACAACCAAAAGCGAAGAGCTTGATCAAAATTCTTGCATTGCTGTAGTATGCCACCATGGTGGAAGAAGCGCTAAGGCTGCGGCTTTTCTCTTGCAACAAGGATTCACTACTGTTTACAATGTGAGCGGGGGAATGGATGCATGGAGTAAGGAAATTGATCCTTCGGTGCCTCTATATTAAATCGGGTAATCATGAAATTTCGTATTGTTTTTTTAGCCACTGCATTGACCTTGGGATCATCTTACGGTGTTAACGTAAGAGACGCACTTGTTTCAGCTTATCAAAATAACCAAGAACTATTGGTGGCACGCCAATCAGTGCTTGCCATACATGAACGAATTGTTCAGGCAAAAGGTGGATTTAGACCAAAGATTGATGCCCAAGCAACCCGATCTATTAGGAAAAGTAAAACAGACAGAGGCGCTGGCAGCACAACGTTCAATGGTCTAGATAAGAATCGCGGGGGAAGTATCTCTGTATCGCAAAACCTTTTTAAAGGATTTTCTGATATGGCAAAAGTTTCTCAGACCGAACATGAAATTATGAGTCAGTGGGCTCAATTAAAAGACAAGGAAC
This sequence comes from Pseudomonadota bacterium, assembly GCA_018062345.1. Classification (GTDB taxonomy): domain Bacteria; phylum Pseudomonadota; class Alphaproteobacteria; order Paracaedibacterales; family CAITNM01; genus CAITNM01. The sequence goes on from JAGOSL010000013.1 coordinate 31,740, forward strand.
AAGACACTTTCATAAAGGTTATTAGGGCTTACCTTGATATGTATGCAAAATACGCCAGTGTTGAGGTATATAAGGCTAACCTGAAATTCATGCAAAAAAGTTATGAAGCGGCAAAACTAAAACGAGAAGCTGGTGAAGAAACAATCACTCAAGAGTCTTTAGCTGAGGCAAAATATGTTGAGGCACAATCTAAACTGCAAAGTGGATTTGCAGAATTAGAAGGAGCAAAAGCAACATTTGAACAACTAACAGGACTTACAGCGCCTGAGCAAGTTGATGCACCAAAAGATCTTCTTGATACACCAGAATCCATGGAAATTTTGCAAGAAGTGGCTTTAAATGAAAACCCTAAAATCAAGCAAGCTGTTGAGGAAATTGCATCTGCAAAGCAAGGCAAGCGGGCTGTTACAGGTCAGCTTTTACCTTCTGTTGATATAAAGGCAACGACAAGCCAAACCTTTAACAAAAACAAAACAAACGTTCAAAACATTGATGCAACACAAAGACCAACAGAAAATCAAAAAGAAGACACAGTTACTTTAAGTATAAGCATGCCTTTATATGATGCTGGTATTATTCGTTCTCAACGCCGCGAAGCTAAAGAAACTGTGGTAGCAAAGCGTATTAATTTTGAAAAAGTTCGCCAAGATATTATTCAGAATTGCAAGCAAGCATATAAAGCTTTCATGGCAACAAAGCACAACATGGAAAATTCTTCGAAACAAGTAAAAGCACAAGAGATGGCTGTTAATGGCGTTACGCAAGAAATGCAGGTCGGATCAAAAATATTGGTTGATGTATTAAATGCCCAAGCTCAGCTTTTACAAGCCAAGCTTGAGCAAATTAACACAATTCAACAGTACTACTTTTATTTGTACCAAATGCTTTCCCTACAGGAAAAGCTAACCGCAGAAGGGCTGCAGCTTCCTGTTGAAGTTTTCCATGCTGCAC
>JAGOSL010000004.1 GCA_018062345.1 Pseudomonadota bacterium
TTTCTCATACACGTCACCGCTCCTTCATTAATGGCTTTATTCATATCTTTTCAACCCTCGTCGCCTATGTCTTTAAATCTAATAAACCTGCCATCAAACTTCATAACCTATTCCCGAACTGAGGTTTTTACAATATTTCTGAAACCGTAAAAAGGGGCGGGGTTTCCATAAACGGCGTTGCTCACCAAAATATTTCTTTTGGACGTTCGTTTTTTGAAAAGAATCAAGCCCCTGTAAATTCCATCGCAAGATTGCTTACAGGAAAATCTGAGTGGTGTAAAGAAGGAATTGAATGCACTGAAACAAAAATGGCAGATATTGGGTGCGGATTGGGAGTCAGTGCAGTCAATCTAATTGCTCAAATAGTTGATATTTATGAAGCTGAACAATGGATTTTGGGTACACCAATCCAATTTGATTTATTTGATATTGATCCACTTCATCAGCCTATTCTTCGAGCATTGGCTGGAATAGTAAATGCTGCATATCCTCAATATTTTCATATAACAACTGGTGTACGGGATGTGACAGAGTTTGTTGGCGTAGATAAGCATGATATTGTGTTTTCTCTTCACTCCATGCATTACATACCAGAGTCTAAATGGCCTCTGGCTATTTCAAACATTGAAGAGACAATGAAAGAAAATGCAATTTTACTTATAGCAACTGATTATGTAAAAGAATCAGACGAATTATTTTTTACACGAGGCGTGTCATTGGATGAATTGGTGATTATCACCAATAAACGCTGTGATTTTTTAAACGCTGATACAGCATATGAGCCTGGTAAAATATGCGATAGCACTATGATAGATTCCAATAGATTTGGAGAAACAATTAAATCAGAGGGAGTTACAATGTATCGCAACACCCCAGGTCGTTTAACACCTGCGTCTATAAGCTTGAATGAAATTAAGGAAAAACTTAAAAGAACACGCACTCTTGTTTTGTGGCCCTATTGTTTTAATGAAAGATCTTTGCCAACTGCAGTAATGCAATCTATTCCTACAAACAAACTGGAAATCACACATGCTGGATGGACATCTGAGTTACTTAAAAATCTAGATGGATCCCCTTCCTCTGCGGGTATACAGCTAGTAAAAAAATCTTCTGTTGCAGAAGCATAAATAACGGGTCACTTGAAATTTGTGAGGGATTCTCTTGAAATTCCCTTAAAGTTTAAGTACCTTATGAGAGTTGCGTCCTTAGCTCAGCTGGATAGAGCGGCGGCCTTCTAAGCCGTAGGTCAGAGGTTCGAATCCTCTAGGACGCGCCATTTCTAATGTTTTGCTCTTTTTATGGAGTCTTATGAAGGCTTTAATTGTCATCCCTGCCCGTTTAGAATCAACAAGACTTTCTAGAAAGGCCTTGGCTGATATTGCAGGCAAAACAATGATTGAGCGTGTTTTAGAACAAGCTAAAAAAAGCGGTGTAGGTGAAGTTGTTGTAGCAACATGCGGTAGCGAAATTGCAGACGTTATTGAAAAAGCAGGCAGCAAGGCTATTATCACAGACCCTCAACTTCCTTCAGGCACAGACAGAGTTTGGGCAGCATACGTTGCTATGGGGAAACCCAATGTTGATATTATTATCGGGTTGCAAGGGGACTTACCTCTTTTAGACTCAAGCTTGTTACATGAAATTATAAAACCGTTTAGTAATCCTGCTGTTGATGTTGCAACTTTAGGCACACCTATTAAGGATCTTGAAGACATTGAAAACCCTAATGATGTAAAAATTGTTATGGACGAGCCTAGAAACAACATGGCTAGAGCCATTTATTTTTCACGCGCAGCTGTTCCCTATGGAGCTAGTGTGTTTTACCATCATATTGGCATTTATGCATATCGGCCTAAGGCTCTTGAGGCGTATGTAAACAATCCACCTTGCCATTTAGAAAAAACAGAGAGACTAGAGCAACTTCGATTTTTGCAGCACGGTTTTCATATTGAGGTTGTACTGGTTGATTCGTCGCCGATTTCAGTTGATACTGCAGCAGACTTAGAGCGAGCCAGAGCTGCGATTGGAAACCACTAATAAATGAAGGATCATTGAATGAAAAACACACTTTTGCTAATTATTGCACTTGTTTTAATAGGTGTTGGCATATTTCTTGGCATTGGCATTCGCACAAAGTCAAGCATTGTAGAAAGACCAATCAATCTGGCGATAACAGAAAATAAATCTTAAGTTTTTGCTTGTGGAATGATATTGCCAGATGACCCCTGCAAAACTTAAGCGGATTATCCCGCGCCTGCATACTCCTGCGTTATGGATTTTTCTGATTTCATCTTCTGTGGCATTATTTGATGCTTTGTATCTTTCGCCTTCTGATTATTTGCATGGTGATTTGGTGCGTATTTTATATGTACATGTTCCGGCAGCATGGTTTGCAGTAGGCATTTATACCATCATGGGGGTTTTCAGCTTTATAAGCCTTGTTTTACGCGCACCCTTTTACAGCATCTGCGCACAAAGCCTAGCGGTTCCTGGATGCATACTAACCGTTATCTGCATGGTAACTGGAGCATTGTGGGGAAAGCCTGCCTGGGGTACGTGGTGGGTATGGGATGCCAGGCTAACTTCGGTTGTTGTGCTTTTTTTCTTGTATATTGGTTATATTAACTTTTGTGATGGAGCGCTGAACAAGGCAGCCAGCATTTTGAACGTGGTTGGTTTAATTAACGTTCCGATTATTAAATGGTCAGTAGACTGGTGGTTTACTCTGCATCAGCCATCTTCATTTTTTCTAACGCAAAAGCCAGCTATAGCTTCAGAGATGCTTGTTCCTTTAGTGCTGATGGCAATTGCGTTTCTTTGCTGGTGCTTCGCTGTATTTGCGCACCTGTTCCGCATAAATATGGAACGCTTTCAGCGGATACACCATGCGTAAATGGGGAGTAGCAGCTAGCTTTTCGACTATCTTTGGTCTGATTATCTGTTCACACCTTGATTTCTTTGTGGTGCTTGCTTATATGGGAACATTTGGAGTATTAGCAGGAATGGTCTATGACCACTAGAGCAAAGCAGCGCGCTTTAAAAATTATTTTAATTTTATGTTTTCTTACAGGCGTTGGTCTATTTTTAGCGGGTGCCTTGAGAGAGAATATTGTTTACTTCAAGACACCAAGTGAGCTTTTGCAAATGCAAGAAGTACCAAAGACGTTGCGACTAGGTGGATTGGTTGTAAAAGGTAGCTTGCACACAACAAGAGGTTTTCACCAATTTATGGTGACTGACAACACTACAGAAGTGATTGTACACTACGCTGGCCGCTTACCGGATCTATTTCGAGAGGAGCAAGGAGTAGTGGCTATTGGTCATTATGATGCAGCGACAAAAATCTTTACAGCCACTCAATTACTTGCGAAACACGACCAGTATTACAGACCTAAATACTAGGACTTTCTAATGTTTTCTCCATTTCAGCCCACTCACGTGCGGTAAGGCCGCTGTTTTCTTTGGTAACAACCTCTCCGTTCAGACGTCGTCGCAGAGCGGCAAGCATTTTTGATGAGAAAACGGCTGCGCCCATGCGGTAATCCATAAAGGCATCATACGCAAAAGGTACCCATTTTTTCAAAATATCAATCATAACATCTGCATAGGCTTGAATTTCATACTGAGCATGAGAATCTGCACGAAGCCTTAAAAAGTGCATAAGGTTATGCAAATCAATTTTCCAATACCATTGTGTATAATAATTAACAGGTAAGTTCATGCGCGCTAATTCGCGAGCTAAACTTGGCCTGCCCTCTTCTTCTTTTTCATTGAGAAGATATTCGTAAGTATCATACGTCTGCATAGCATCGCGTTTTAAAAGATCAAGAACTTTTTGAGCATATTCACCGTCTAGTACTTCACCGCGGCCTTGATTATTGATAGTTGATTGAGCTGCCAGGTGACGCGCCTCTGGCATGTAAAATTCTCTATCTAGGATTGAATAACGTGCTGAATATTCATTCACATTTGCTGTGCGATGGCGAATCCACTGGCGTGCAATAAAAATAGGAACTTTAATGTGGAATTTTATCTCGCACATTTCAAAAGGAGTGGTGTGCCAGTGACGCATCAAATAATTGATTAAACCACGGTCTTCACTAACCTTTTTAGTGCCCTTACCGTAGGAAACGCGTGCGGCTTGAACAATTGCCGAATCATCACCCATATAATCAACAACACGTACAAAACCATGGTCAAGCACAGGCATGGGTTCATACAAAATTTTTTCTAATGCCGGAACGGTTGCTCGTTTTGTTTGAAACGATTCAGCAGTCTGCTCAGCCAGTTCTTGAGCATGTTGTGCATTTATGCGAGCAGCTTCTTCCATCACTTGTATAATTTTAAATTACGTTACAAACTATACTAGAGAATGTTGCGTAAAAATCCAAGGGAAAAGCGCCGATGATACCTCAACATAAAATGATAAAAATGCGTGCACTAGACACAACCGATTTGCACCATATAGCGGAACAGCTACGCGATGGACTTTGCCCAATTATGGCAATGGTGCACGAGCGCGAGAGCTTTACGCTACTTGTTAATCGATTTTGTTGGAATCATGAAGAAAAAGCAGACGGCACGCTTTTGCACTTCCGTTCTCATGTAGGGTTACTGTTCCGACATGTGCAAAAAGTCCAGCGCAAAGGGTTTGAACAGCACTCAAAAGACCGCATTTTAAACTTGTTGCACATTGAACTAAGACAAAGCACTAAAGATACTTGGGTTCATCTGGTTTTTTCAAAAGGTTATGAAATTCGCCTTTTGGTGGAAAAACTTGAAGCGTATCTTAGTGACTTGCACGACCCCTGGCCAACGCGTTCTAAGCCAATGCATTTGCATGAGCATTTAGAAGCAATGATTGCTTAAGCATTAGGTTTCAGAAAACCATTTTTGCTCAAATTGAATGATTTTTCCAAAAAGACTTGAATGTTCCCTTTCTAGGCGTACCATTGATGCTTTCAGTGTTTGAACAACTTCAAAAACTGCTGACGCGTTAACATATTTGTATTTCATATATATGCGCAAATGAGCAAGTGATTGAGCAAATTTTGTAGGTTTAGCCGGGTGGTCTGTAGCATGATAATCAGCAAGACTTAGCAGGGCATCTTGGTCGTGGCTAACATTTTCTTCAAGAATCGTTAGAGCAGCAGCAAAATCTATTTTTGCCTGCTCATGATCAGTTGTAATGGCGGCTTGTTCATAGAGGGCTGAGCCATAATAATTCCCAGCGGCTATCTTGTTAAGCTTATAGGCTTGCAAAAAATAACTTAGCGCAGATGGAGTTTCTGTTGGAAAATGTGCGTTATTATTATTTCCATTAGATACAGTTACCCCTGCACCTATTAATGCCTCTATATTGCTTGGTTCTAATGCTAAGGCGCTTTGATAACACCTAAGTGCAGACCAACAATAAAATCCCTGATCTATACTTTCAGCAAGAGCTATGTATGCACGAGCATTTGGTGCTGAACCTATGATACGCCTTAGAGCAGCTTTGTATTCAAAGTGACTGAGAGCAGGATTGTCTGTTTGTTGGTCAATTTCTAGCATGACCGTTAGATATTCTGCATTTCTTTGAATGGCTAAATCTTCAGCTTTTTCAAGAACTGATTTTACTTCTTGCCCATACCCGGTGAGAATATTGTCAGCAAACATACAAGCAATATAAAAAATTGCGCTGATATTTTCTTCTATACTAGCCACCCTTAAAAAAATTTTAAGAGCTTCTGCATTTATCTGCGGTAAAAATCTGGAAACTCCGTAACGATATGCAAGACCTACTTCAATCCAATCTTCAGAGGTACCATCACCACAAAGAACTAATTTTTCTAATCTTTTAAATCTTGCTTCTGAAATTTCATAAGAGTGTTTTTGAATAGGAATTGATACTAGATCTCCTTCAAGAGCAGCAGCTTTTAACAACTGAGGATTTCTAATACAAAAATGCGTAGAAGAAGTTTTTGTTTCTTGCACTTCTATATCTAGTGCTGAAGATACAGTATTAATGGCGACCAAAGAAGTAAACAGAATACGAGAAAGGTATGGTAACAAGCAGCATTTCCATATATTAGCATAATAATACATTCTAAAAGGTTATGCTTAATTTAATGTTAAAATTGAATATTAATAAAAACAAATTAACTATAATTTTAATGTTTTGTGTTTATTATTTTTGATAAATTTTAATTATATTTTATGCTTGATGATATTATTATAGCGAAAATGCTAGCAATTTCCTGCAATACTTAAGCAGGAACTCCACATGCAATCCATACGCCAGAAATTCATCAATTCTTAAAGAAGTTACGGTAGGGGAATTGGGGTATCAGCAAGCGTTCGAAGATACGCGATTAAATCAGCGCGTTCTTGGGCGTTAGAAAGCCCAACAAATGACATTTTCGTGCCTTTAATATATTCTCTGGGTTTGTGAAAAAAATGATTAAGACTTTCATAATCCCACTTGCCACCATGAGATTTCATGCTTTGTGAATATGCATAATCTGCTGCATGAGCAACCGCATTCATGACGATTCCCCAAAGATTAGGACCCGTTCGATGCGCCCCCCTTTTTTCAAAAGTGTGACATTGCAAGCATTTTTTAGCGACCTTTTCTCCGTTAGCTACATTTGCTTTGGCAAGTAGGGGTGATATTGGCTCAAATGTTTTTTCCTCGTTATCAGAACTTGTTGAAACTTGTTCTCGTGCATCGATACCCAAAATATTTTTTTGCAGGTGAACTGGACGCACTAATTCATCAGCAATAAGATGAAAAACTTGCATACATAAAAGGGCAATCAAGATGCTTGCAAAAATCTTGTTAGATTCAAAATTATTCATACAGAAATTTCATCATAAAATCGCTTCATCACAGCTAACAGCTCATTCTCAAAAAGCTTAGGACGAATGTGCCCCATACCATCTATGGTGGTAAGAGTGCCATTGTAATGATTCGCTGTTTTTTTTGCATGAGTAATGGGCAACATAGGATCAGCACTGCCATGTATGACGTGAACTGGGCAAGATGCACTAATATGGTAATAGCTCATCGGACCTTGCCCGCACGCCATAATGTGATTATGGGTAATGGCAGGTAGCACATCTTTATTGCGACGCAAATAAGCTTTTTCCAATATGGGTATCCACTCTGCCTTATCAAAGGGACATTCATTACCATTAAACAGCTTCAAAATCTTAAGACTTTTAAAAAGCCAAGAATCAAAGTTTGATTGATCAATGGGGCCAATAGTTTTTAGCTCGTCTAAAACTTCTTTGTTAGGCGGCGGTAAATCATTAGCAGCAAGAGTACCCATCATAGCCTTTGTCATGGGTGAAAAATCGACGGTGCTCATGATGAGTGTGACGCTAAAAATTCTTTCAGCAGATCTGTGCATGCAAAGCTGGGCCAAATATCCCCCCATAGAAGCCCCTACCAAATGAGCTTTTTGTATGCCATACCCATCTAGAATACGAATGATATCATCACTTAAATCATACAAGGTGTAAGGTTCAGCCATGTAATTAACATGGGACGACTGCCCTACGTCACGATGATCATAACGTATAACAAAAAATTCTTTTGCAAGCTGCTGGCAAAAAGAATCACTCCACATTATTCCTTGCCCTGCAACACCCATAATCAAGAGAATCGGTGGTTTTTTGCTTTTTCCAAAACTTTCAGTCCAAAGCTCAATCGACCCTGATTGAACAAATCTCTCTTGTGGAACTGAAGCCTTAGTCATTCGACATAATAGAGGTCAGCAGTGGTGACCAAGAGCCACTTGCTGCACCTTTGGGGGTTGGAATTTTTCGGCGATTTCTACCAGTTAAATCAATCATATCGATTTGGCTTTTATCGCGAATACTGCCTTCTCTTGAATACATAATATAACGACCATTAGGCGACCAGGTTGGGCTTTCAACTAAGTAACCTTGGGCGATAAGGCGTTCACCTGTGCCATCAGGGGAGATAACTCCTATGTAAAATGTTCCTTCGACTTGTTTTGTAAAAGCAATTAAATCTCCACGTGGTGACCAAGCTGGTTCAAAATATCTGCCCTTACCAAGGGTTATCCTTCTTACGTTACTTCCATCTGCATCCATAACAAAAATGCCAGGTTTTGTAGCACCATCTCTATCAGAAACGAATGCGATTTGCTTTCCGTCGTGTGAATAACAGGGTGAAGTATCGATAGAGCGATGCTCAGTTAATTGAGTTAACTTACCGGAGGCAATTTCCATTATATAAACAGCACTTGCCCCTTCTTTTTCATAACTTAAAACCACATTACTGCTATCTGGTGAAAATCTTGGTGCATAGGTCATACCAGGAAAATGCCCAAGCTCTTTATAAGCTTTAGTTTTTAGATCCATGATGTAAACACGTGGTTGTTCTTTGATGTACGCAAGGAATGCTACTTTTTTAGCGTCTGGAGAAATTCGAGGTGTTAAAACAAGATTTTTTCCGTCTGTTAAAGGTTGAGGATTAAACCCATCCCAATCCATGATCATCAAACGCTTTTTTGGGTTTTTTCGGTCATTATTGATATCTTCCACGAAGATAATTTTCGAATCAAAAACGCCTGTTTCACCAGTTGCTCGACCATAGATGCTATCGGCAATAATATGTGTCATACGACGCCAGTTTTTTTGATCTCCGTTATATGAGAGCCCCAGCATCTGCTGCCCTGTTAACACGTCAAATAATCTAAAATTGATTGTGATTTTGTCGGAGTTTAGCTGTCTTACTTCTCCATAAACCAAAAATCTAGCCTTTAATGGGCGCCAGTTGGTCATATTAGGGCCACTTTGTGAAAGTGACTCTGCTGTTTGTAAAAATGCGGATTTTCCAATTGCAACAAATAATCCTGATGCTTCAAGATCATTAGTTAAAACGCTTGCTATATCCTCACCTAAGTTATCAACTCTATCAGGGTTATAAAAATCAACAATGGCAATAGGGTCAGGACTGACATCACCCTTGGTGATTTCTATTTTTAGGGCATGCGCTTGAGTGACAAAAAATAAAATAAAAAAGCAAATGCGAAACATATATGAGGAAAATTAAATATTACATGTAGATTATAACCAAATTTTACCCAGCACTTAAAGAGGGGTACAAAAAAATGTGCACTTCGCTTGAAAGGTGGAAATATCACATTTCAAGAAAAAAACATTGAAAGCCTATGGCATCTTTTCAAGAAAACACGTTTTGTGGAATAACCACTACATCTGCTTCTTCATATTTTTGTTCCAGCTTTTCGAAGTAGCATACTCCCAAGTAAAAGCTTATTCCTACAGGCAAAGTTATTAGCCAAGTTCCCCAGTAGCCTAACCACTCAGTAAAATAAACAAGACCAAAGGAGGTAAAAATGTACATTAAAGCCCGAGTTAGAGCATACAAAAAACTTGTTACCGTAAACCGTTTTAAAATAGGAAAATGCTTAATAAAAATAGAATTAGAAGGTAAAGCTGACAGGGCAAAAATAATTAAAATCGTTTGTATAAAAAATAGACCTGAGGGAGTTTTAACATAGAAAAGCCATAGAGGAAGAAAAAGGCTAAAAGCTAAAAACCCAACGCCCTTTAGCTTAGAAATTTTCAGTGGGTGCACTCTATAACTCAACAACCCCCAAAATAGGAAAACAGCACAAAGAACTAGAGAGAGAAAAAAATTATGCATGATAATATCTTGAGCAGATTTACCCATACTTTTCAAAACAGGGTTAAAATGCATAAAAACTAGATAAAAAGAAAGAGGCCATCCACAATATGTCGCAAAAAAAGCAACCATAACTTTTTTATCAACTTTTTCCTGGCTTAAGAACATTTTTAACGGCCTACTTTTAGCCGTTCCATTCTTACAAAAACTAGCCTTGAGCTTTTTTTGCAGAAACTCTGGAGTTTCCCTGAGCCTTGTACGGGCAACAGATCCAACCACCGCAATGCAGGCGCCAATCCAAAAGGCATAACGCCAGTCAAAATAATTGGCCGTTACTAGTGCCGCAACACCAACAGCAAGTGTCCCCCCCATATAGGCAGCTAAATCAATCAGACTTACCGCAGCATATTGCGCTGGAGGCTTGGTAATTTCTGTGACCTAGATTTCAGCTCCTATAATTTCTCCCATGGAAGATAACCCTTGTACAATTCGGCAAATTGTTATCATCCAAGCAGCTAATATTCCGATTTGTTCATAAGTAGGAATCATAGCCATGACAAGACAAGATAAAGCCATCATCATGCTGGTAATAATTACCGTCGACTTACGGCCTATATTATCGCCGATCCATCCAAATATTAAAGCACCAAAAGCTCTGAATACATAAGTAGAACAAAAAGCAAAAGCAGCCAAAAGAGCTGCCGTATGAGGATCAGTTTTAGGAAAAAACAATTCATTTAACAAAACTGCCATATGCACATAAAGCAGTAAATCAAAATACTCTAAAAATGAACCAATCTGCAGCAGACCAATGGCTTCTTTTTGTTGACGACCCAGAGATGAAAAAATAGCCATTTCAGCCTCAGCCTTTTCCTTGCGTCTTCCCTAAGTGCTATATAGATTATTTTCGACATGGAAGTCAATAAATAAGAATAGCTTCTAAAAATCAGTAACTAGCCCCGCCAGTAAGCAGCGGGGCATAAGTTTTTTATGGTTATCCAAATTTAAAATTAAACAATTTTTTCCAAGCTGCCTTCATAGCACCCATTCAAAAATCTAACCATTCCCTGATAATGAGAAGAACTTTTACAAAAAGTTTCTTTTGTAAGAACGGGATTTTTAGTATTTGCCAAGAGGACTATTTTTGCCATAGGAACGTAAGCATAAAATTTTTCCAATGTTGTTATCATCATAGAGTAAATATTTTCAGAATTCTCAGCTGCTTCTGCAAGGTCACACGCAAGAGTTCTATGTTTTTCCAGGAATGATATAAAGTCATGGATAGGTTTGATTTTGCTTATTTCAGCTACTGAAGCAATATCAAGATCTAATATACGTGGGTTAATATCTGTATCAGCGGAAGTAATTTCTGGTTTACCAAGGGTAAATTTAAATGTTACACCTACATGAGTTGGGGTGTGAGCAGATTTACCACCTTCACCTTCTACTTCATCTTTTGCTTCTTCTTGTTTGCTAAGATCATCAAAAGCACAGCTAATTCCTGTTGAGGTGAAACCATCTGCAAATGCGCGAGCTAAATCATCAGAACTAATCAATTCTGGTTCACCAGCTTCATTCATACTTTTTATAGATGTAGTAAATATTGGATTGAGAGCGCTTACAGGAAAATATTTTTGTAAATCTTCTCTTGCTTTAAAAAAGTTTATCAAGGCTTCATTGCACTTTCCAATCAACAAATATGCAAAAGCATCTCCTGTTTTTCCTTCAGCTAGAAGAATCTGTGCTAAATTATAGGCCGCCCCCGGATACTGTGCTTCGGCGGTTAACTTTAATAAGCGCTTTGCCTCAATCATATCTTGCTCGACTCCCCTGCCATAATAATAAAGAACAGCAAGGTCATGACAAGAAGCTGCGTTTGCTAAAATAGCCCCTTGTTTGAAGTAATTTACTGCCCGTGCATAATCTTGGGCTATACTTGCATCTTCTCTAGAATACAAAGTGCCAAGGCGATACAGTGCTTCCGGATTGTGTTGCGCTGCTGAGAGTTCGTAATAAGCTTGCGCCATCGTTAAGTCAGTGTCACCTCCAATGCCTGATTGGCAGCACCAGCCAAAACATTTTTGCGCGACGGCATCACCCGCATCAGCCAATTCTTTGTATATTGCACGTGCTTGTGTCGGATTTTTCTCTATTTCGATATGAGCTCGGTGAAGTGAGCTAATTTCTTCAGTTTCGCCCTCAGGAACTAAATTTTCATCGGCAGCCATTAGTTGCATCAACACAAAGGGCGCCACCAGTAAGTTACGTAAAATTATTTTTATCAACATTTTCTCTCAAATTTTAGTTATTCCAATTTTATTTGAGAAGAAAGTAGTTAATTTTTAGTTAATTTTTTGAGGGGCAGTTTTTTGGATTTATTAGGATTTTCTTATAAAATCAACAATAGCTTCAAAAAATAGTTCTGCCCTTTTTTCTAGGATTCCGTAGTGACTAGAATTTGCAATATCAATGCGCCTTTTTGGCCCCCCTAGAGCCGCCATTAAACCATCAGCATCAGCGCTGAGACTTGCTGTATCTTGTTCTCCACGCAAAACAAGGGTTGGGCATTGTATTTTTGACGCATCATAAATTGGTGTTTGGTTATAGGTTTGCAGCGCATCAACCAAGACCCCTGTGGGAATACGGATGCACTTCTCATTTTTAGTTCGCTTTGCCCAATCTGCATCGGTAGTTTCGATATCATCAAGTAGCGCCCGCAAGGTTGCCTGATCTTGCCACTGCATTGCAGCATTACTTTTTAATTCGCGTTCCCATAGGCCACACCAACGTTCACGTGACGCAATACGATAGCTTTTAATGCCAGGGTTGAGTTTTGTTGGATTTTTCGGGTCGGCTAACTCTTTCCACTGAGGGTTTGCACAGCTATAAACTGGCCCTAGCAAAATTAGTTTAGAAACCCAGTTGTTGCGGGCTGTAATGTAACCACTAATACTGCTTCCCCAAGAAAATCCACACAAAATAATAGGCACATTAGGATGCCGGTCTTTTATAAGCTGCACAATATCATTCACATCAAATGTCGCATCATAATGCGTGATCAGTGGGGGCCCTTTCATTTGAGGGTCATCCATTTCAACAGGCTTTGAAGAGTGCCCGTAACCGCGATAGTCAAGGGAGTATGCGGCGTATTCATTAGCTGCCAAATAGGACATCATACTTAGTTGATTTGGCGATCCTGGCAGATCAAAAATAATACTAGGTAACGTTGCTCCGTGCAAAAGCAAGACCACTGCTTTTGGTTGCACAGCAGGCAAACGCACACGCACAGCAATTTTACTGAGTAAGCAAGCAGAGCTAGAAATAAAGAAAAGGTCAGACATAGATTGTTTCAAGAAGATGCAGGATGTTCAATAAGCTTTGGAATATCATTTGCCTCTGTGGGTGGCAAAATGTAGGCATGCCCTTCTTTAAATAAGAAAATGGCTGGAGCTCCGACTCCAAGAGTTTCTGCTAGCTTTGTTTTATCAAAAATCTGTTGGCGCAACGCATCAAGATTACTATCGCTGGTAAGCTTTTTAGTATTTAACTCTAACTTCGTAGCTTCTTTCATTGAGTCATTTGTAGCGTCTTCGATAGGATTATACGTTAAAGCTAATTGAAGAGCTTTTTGAGGATTTTGCAAAGCTGCAGCCCAAATTAATGCAGCTTGAGCGGTTGATTTTTCCCCAAATAAAGCAATGGGAATAATATAAACACCGCATTTAAGACCGGCCAGTGCCTTTTTCACATTATTTAAATAAGCAAGGCTATTTGCGTCGGCCATATCGGCAAAAACAACCAAGTTGTTATCGCTATGATTCATGATGCAAAATCCTGCCTTTAGTATTTGAGAACGCATTTGAAATGCTTGCTGTTCAAGGCTTTTTTCTTCTTTTTTAACAATTGCATTTGCTGATTTGTTTAATAGTGAAACCAGGAAATGTGGTTTTTTTTCAGCGATTTCTTCCAAAGCAAATTCAAGAGAACCGCTTTCATAGCTACCTTTTTTGCATAACAACCAAGCAATACCTGTTGTTGCCATAAGGTTAAGGATAACAAGAATTGAGAGAAACTTGCGGTTCATGCTAGCGATTAAAATTCTAAAAATAGTAGAATCATTTTAAGTCATTCACCAGAAACGGGCAATCATGAATCCTCATCTGCAATTGCATCTATTTTCTTTTGATTTATTCCCAATGCCAAAGCAATTTGATCACCATTGCAATCTCCTTTAGCTAAAAGGCTAAGGTAGGTTACGCGTAAATCTTCCGTAATGGCGCAAAGAGCTGTGATCATTTCTGCAATTTTAAATGAAAATTGATGCCGCATGCCTGCAAGAATGGCGTCATAGCCATTAATGTTATCTCTGGCAAATGAAAGGTAAGATAGCAGCTGGAAATTTTCCTGTAATTCAAGCGCACCGCGTTGGATAAGGTCAACAGAATGAATTAAATCAATAATATCTAGCTTTTGCTTCATGTTGAGCATGCTGTGCAAAATAGCAATGTACCCACCAAAGTGTAGTTCTAAATTCTCCATTATGTATAAAAAATTTTTTAGCCCGGTATTTTTATCGTTTAGCATTGCAAAAATAGTCTGCGTGTCCTCAGCACTAAACTTTGAGGTTATATTTTTTTCGCTTAACAGCTCATCAAGATCTAATCTTCTTAAGAGCTTAGCAAGCTTTTTACAATTTTTGGCAAATGGCCCCATTACAGTTTGGCGCAAGGTTGAAATAATCTTGCCAGCATCCTTCAGTTGTTTAACTGATTGATTTACTGACTCTTGCATTGTTTTGGGCACACAGCGACTAATTTTCTCAGCGCTTGGAATAATACGCTCAAACCCTGTAAGTTCATAACAAAATCCGCAACTTACACTCAGCGCTAAAATAAAAAAAACCAACATCCAGTTTGAGTTTAAACGACGTCCATTTTCACTATTAACAAATTGCTATTAAAAAGCTGTTAATTTACTTATAACGCTGAAAATTTTTAAATGGATTTGAGGCCAGTATAAGCGCAGGCCTAATTCCATTTAAAAACCTGCTTAATAAATCGTTTCTTTGTGTCGAAATATCTTCAATCACATTGGTGATCTGAACTAATGCAGGTTGCGAAGCTATGTTTGTATTTTTTTCTTGCTGGGTAGCTAAAGTTGAAAAAATTGATAACGTAGAGTTAATAGCTACAGAACAAATTTCCTTTGCTATTTTTTGCTGCTTTTCAATCTGCTTACGAGTTCTTTCTTGTTTTTGCGTTTTCTTTTTTAACTCTCTGGCTCGATAGAGTGGATTTTCTGTAGCCGGAATGTCACCATAATAATAGCACTCATAATAAATTTTTTCTTTACCTAGATGATCAATTTTTGATCTGCCTTGGATAGTGTAAGGAGGATATTGAAGGAAACTAACATGCCCTGTTTCTATTAAGCGCATCATAAATTCATAATATGATTGCTTGTGATTTAAATGTATTTTCCTTCCATCAAGACCAAATAATTCTACGCTGGAATAAACAGGGCCTATCCTGTCTTCTTTATCATTCCATAACTTGATTCCTATTTCAGTATGCTCTATTGACCGACAAGCAATTCTATTTCTTGCATTCCTATGATCACTAAAAAAAAGACCGACCAGAGTGTGGTGCCCATGCCAATTACCAGAATTTTCATACATTGCCTGCTCATCTGCCGTTCCTTCATAAAGACCAGAGCGTATAAGTTCGATAACAAAATCGTTGCGTGAAGAATGCCATTTCAGGCGCAAGGGTTGCTTTAGCGTTTGAGCTTGCCATTGCGGCAAATATATCTCAGCAGAGGATTCTAGATATGTACTAGTTTCGTTAGCAGCATGATCCTCAAAAGCACTTACTAAATTTGAGACAATTCTTATTCCATTTTCATCATGGTACACAGTTGCATTTCCGTTACTTATATCAAAGCTTTCCTGCCACTTTGGCATATCACGCCACCATTTTTCTGCCTTGTTTTCAGCCTTTGGCCAGAATTGGGCTAATTCTTCTTTGTATTTTTTTAGTGATTCCTCGTATTGTTTCATATCTTCTTCATATTTTTTTATTTCTTCTAGAAAGATTAAAGCTTTTCTCGGGAGCATAGGTTTTTCAGGTTTTTGCAAAGATTCAACGATTGCTGAATCAACTTGAAATAGAGTAAAAAAAACAAAAAATATCTTAATCATAAAATTTTATTATGTAAAAGTTAATATATAGGACTAAAAGAAAATCTGTAGCATGGGGACTGTTACTTCGCAACTACCTTGTTTTTTAAATCTCGACAACTTAGAGAGAAATACCTTAAAAAGGATAGATAAGGAGATTTTTTCATGCGCTTAAGCCAATATTTTTTGCCTACTTTAAAAGAAACCCCTGCCGAGGCACAAATACCCTCGCATCGATTGATGCTACGCGCTGGCCTAATAAACCAAACAACATCCGGAATTTATACATGGCTTCCTATGGGAGAAAAAATACTTAAACATCTGGACCGGATTGTGGCAGAAGAACAAGATCGTATTGGCTGTCATCGCATTACCATGCCCACAATTCAACCAGCACATTTATGGCAAGAAAGTGGTCGTTATGAAGACTACGGCAAAGAAATGTTACGCGTAAAGGATCGCCATGAACGGGAAATGCTTTATGGCCCCACACACGAAGAAGTAATTACAGATGTGGTGCGCCAGTATGTGAACAGTTACCGCCAACTACCACTATGCCTATACCAAATTCATTGGAAGTTCCGCGATGAAATCCGTCCACGCTTTGGGGTAATGCGCGGACGTGAATTCTATATGAAGGATGCGTATTCATTTGACCTTGATGTGGAAAGTGCGCGCAGATCTTATGAGAAAATGTACAATGCTTATTTAAAAACGTTTGCACGAATGGGATTAAAGGCCATTCCGATGCGTGCTGATAGTGGCGCTATTGGTGGCGATCTTAGTCATGAGTTTCATGTGGTGGCCGATACTGGAGAAAGCGCTATTTATTACGATAGAGCTTTTGAGAAAATTACAGAGGCTGATTATTCAATGGAAAAACTTAGCAAGCTTTATGCTGTTAGTGATGAAAAGCATGACCCAGCCAACTGCCCTATTCCTGCCGATCAATTGATTTCCCGCCGCGGTATTGAAGTGGGGCATATTTTTTACTTTGGTACAAAATATTCAAAATCGATGAATTTGAAAGTGACAGGCGCAGACGGCAAACCAGTTTATCCTGAAATGGGTTCTTATGGTATTGGCGTTTCAAGATTAGTAGCAGCAATTATTGAAGCTAATCACGACGAACATGGAATTATTTGGCCAGAACAAGTTAGCCCCTTCCGTATAGGTCTTATTGATGCAAAGAATGATGCCCAAACACAGGCTATTAGCGAGCAGTTACATGAGAGCTTAAACAAAGCTGGCATTAGTGTTTTGTATGATGATAGAAGTGAGCGTGCGGGGGTGAAGTTTTCTGATATGGATTTAATTGGTGTGCCATGGCACATGATTGTTGGTGGAAAAACCCTGACTAATGGTACAGTGGAAATTAAAAATCGTCGCACTGGTGAGCGCGAAGATTTAAGTATAGATGATATATTAAATAGATTTTCTTAATAATAGTTTAAGTGGCGTTTATCGATTGTCTGTGCTAGATTGAGACCGTGTATTGAGATCTAAATTTTGAGGAAGCCTTGCAGAATAATTTTAAAAATTTTGGCATTTTTGCGATAATCTTTGCAACTGTTTTTATCGTTGCGCAGATGTTTAGCGGCAGTCAGTCTTCATACCATTCTACGCAAATTCCTTTTTCTGAATTCCTAAATGCTGTAAAGAGTGAAAAAATTAGCGATGTTACCATTAATGGCAACAACGTGATTATTAAAGCTAAAGATGGAAGCATCTACACAACCTATGCCCCTGATAAAACATCGATTGTACCTTTTCTTGCTGACAAAAATGTAACCTTTAGGGCTGTTCCACCTGAGGAAACGCATTGGCTGATCCAGCAACTTTTATCGTGGTTCCCATTCTTGCTATTCATTGGATTAATGGTATTTTCATTGCGACAAATGCAAGCAGGTGGAAACAAAGCCATGGGTTTTGGCAGATCCAAAGCAAAGCTTATGAACGAACAACAAAGTAAAATTACTTTCGCAGATGTTGCTGGAATTGACGAAGCAAAAGCTGAATTGGAAGAAATTGTAGATTACTTAAAGGAACCACAAAAGTTTCAAAAACTTGGTGGTAAAATTCCTAAAGGTGTTTTGCTTGTTGGACCGCCCGGCACTGGTAAAACGTTGCTAGCAAAGGCCATTGCCGGAGAAGCTGGCGTTCCTTTCTTTTCAATATCAGGTTCTGATTTTGTGGAAATGTTTGTGGGCGTTGGTGCAAGCCGTGTTCGTGACATGTTCGAGCAAGCTAAGAAGAATTCGCCCTGCATTGTATTCATTGATGAAATTGATGCAGTAGGGCGCCATCGTGGTGCTGGCCTTGGTGGAGGCAATGATGAACGCGAACAAACATTGAATCAGCTGCTTGTTGAGATGGATGGCTTTGAGGAAAATCAAAGTGTCATTATTGTAGCTGCGACAAATCGCCCAGATATATTAGATCCGGCTCTGTTAAGGCCTGGCCGTTTTGACCGCCGTGTTGATGTTGCAAACCCTGATCTTAAAGGGAGAGAACAAATTCTTTTGGTACACATTAAAAAAGTACCCCTTGCTAGTGATATAGACATTAAAGTTATTGCCCGTGGCACACCTGGATTTTCAGGGGCTGATTTAGCTAATTTGGTGAATGAAGCAGCATTAATGGCCGCGCGCCATAACAAGTTAGCTGTCGGCATGCATGAGTTTGAACACGCTAAGGATAAAATTTTAATGGGTGCAGAGCGGCGTTCGCTTACTATGACCGAGGATGAGCGCAAATTAACCGCGTACCATGAGGGGGGACACGCAATTATCGCACATTACACGCCAGGATCTGACCCTATTCACAAAGCAACGATTATCCCAAGAGGTAGAGCGCTTGGTGAGGTAAGGTTGCTTCCTGAAGGAGATCGCATATCAGAATCACGCGATGAACTGATTGCGAGATTAAAAGTATTAATGGGCGGACGTATTGCAGAAGAGCTTATTTTTGGGACTGATAAAGTGACAACTGGTGCCTCGTCTGATATAAAATTTGCTACGGCAATTTCACGTTCAATGATAATGCAGTGCGGCTTAAGTGACAAACTTGGCTTTCAGTCTTTTTCTGTAGAAAGTGATCGTGAATTTACTAAGCCATATTCAGGAAAAACTGCTGAATTGATAGACGCAGAAGTGAAAGAATTACTTGATAAATGCTATAAAGAAGCAAAAAATCTTCTGAAAAAGCATGTCAAGAAACTGCATCAGCTAGCAGAGGCTTTGCTTGAACATGAGACTTTATCAGGTGAAGAGATTAAGTCATTATTAGAAAATGGCGTCATTGATATAATAGCACGCACCAAAAAAGCGAAGATTCGCTCTACGGTACCATCGGTAAATGGCTAACCATGAACTCACACCCTTTCTTGATGAGATCCGAAATCGCTTAAAATTATCGGACCTCATCGCACGCTCAACTAAAGTTTTCAAAAAGGGCAAAACTGTTAAGGCGCTATGCCCATTTCACAATGAGAAAACTCCTTCTTTTGGGATTGATGATGCCAGAGGCGTTTATCATTGCTTTGGTTGTGATGCAAGTGGCGATCATTTTAAATTTGTACAAGAAATACAAAATCTGAATTTTATTGAAAGCGTCAGACAACTGGCTGATGAGCTTGGAATCAAACTGCCTGAGAAGGAAGCTTCGAAGATTTCCCAGCAAAATGAAGTGATTTATAGTGTGCTTGAAGCTGCATGCGTTTGGTACCAAGAACAATTGCAGCGCTCTACTGGAGAAGGCGCCCGCACTTATTTAAATAACCGCCAAGTTACCCAGGCAAGCATTGATCAATTCCGCCTGGGTTTTGCACCTAATCAGGGGCTGATTGCTTACCTTAAAGACAAAAAATTCAGCCAGGGAGATATAGCTTCAGCGGGACTTTCCTTAAAGGCAGATGATGGGCATTTTTATGACAGATTTCGCAACCGCTTAATATTTCCAATAACTAACGCCAGAGGCCAAGTTATTGCCTTTGGTGGGCGTATTCTTGAAAAAGGTGAGCCTAAATATCTGAATTCTCCTGAAACACCAGTTTTTCAAAAGCGCTATGTATTATATGGTTTACAACAAGCGAGAAGGTATTTACGCAACAAAGCCATTATCGTTGAAGGCTATATGGATGTTATTCGGCTGCACCAAGAAGGAATTCCTTTTGCTGTTGCTCCGCTTGGCACATCCTTAGGAATTGAGCATTTGCAGCAAATATGGCGCCATGCCCCCTGCCCGATTATTGCCTTTGATGGCGATTCTGCTGGAGAAAAAGCAGCATTTAGTACAATTGAGAAAAGTCTTCCTTTTTTGAGCGCAACTCAAACGTTGAAATTTTTATTTCTACCTTCAGGCGAAGACCCTGATTCTTATGTGAAATCTTATGGAAGCACTGCATTTGAAAAATTGCTAAGTACTACCCACCCTATCTACACAATACTTTGGCAAAATGTTACGAAAAATTTTTCGCTTGATAATTTAACACCTGAAGAATTTTTGCAAATCAAAGGATTGTTAAAAGAGTACCTTAAAAATGTTGAAAACATAGAACTTCGCAAGGCATACTTTAGACAATTTGATATTTTACTTAACAGTATTCAAAAGCAAGAGCGCCTACCCTTTCGAAAAAAGCAAATTTCTCTGCCTCAGCAAAACAGTATTGCTACTGAAAAAATTTTACTGGTAACTTTGCTCAATCATCCCTATTTATGGGAGGAGATAGGTGAGTTACTTATGGGGGTAAATTTTAAAGATCCAGAGATAGAAGCACACCGGCTAAACTTGATTGAATATTTTTCTGGGGACTTCCATAATGAAGACGGTCAAAAAACATTACCCGCAGAGTTAAGCTATTTGAAAAATTTTACAGATGAACGCTTCTATAGTCGTGTACCCTTTGCAAAAATCGGCTATGATGAAAAAATGGCAAAAAGCGGGTGGTTGGAAATGTATAACAAACTGCACAATCAGCAATTTTTGCACAGCGATCAGCAGCAAAGCGCCGAGCATTTAAAAAATGATTTTAGCCTATCAAATTGGGAACGATTGAAAGCAATAAAAGAGAGATAAAACTAGAAAGAAGTTAGACACAATGGCAAAAGCACTAAAAAAGGATATATCACCAGAGATTGAGCAAGAGGCAGAAATTCCTCTTATTGAGCTAGGAAAGACAAATCCAGCACTTCGAAAGCTTATTCATCGTGGAAAAGAGCGTGGGTATATTACTTATGATGAGCTTAATGAAGCTCTACCTCAATCCCAATTAAGTTCTGAGCAAATTGATGAAGCGATGACTACGCTATCGGACATAGGCATAAGCGTTGTTGACTCAGATGAAGTAGAAGAAGCCCCATTGTCGGGAGAGCTTCAGCATGATCTTTCAGCTTTTAAATTCGATGAACAAGCTGAAGAGGAAGAGGAAGACGTTGCAGGAAGAACTGACGATCCAGTGCGTATGTATCTTCGCGAAATGGGCAACGTGGAGTTGTTATCTCGTGAAGGTGAAATTGCCATAGCTCAACGTATTGAAAGCGGAAAAATCACTCTTATTGGCAGTTTATGCGAAAGCCCTGTTACTTATAACACAATCAATGATTGGCAAGAAAAACTTGCGAACGCGCAAATGCTTGTGAGAGATATCATTACTTTTGATAGCAATGCAGCTTATGAAGACACTGTCGAAGATTTTGAAGAAGAAGTAGAAGGCGAAGAACCGGAAGTTAAAGTACCGGAAATCGATGATGCTACTAGAACTCGCCTTCTAGAACAGCTAAAAAACTTTTTAATCGATCAAGACACTTACATAAAAGCCCTAGAAAAAGCTGGAAAGTCAAAAACACAAGATATTGCAAGCATGCGCGAAAAACTTATTATTGCTTTTGAAGATATCCGCATGAACCCCGCTCGTGTCGAAGATTTATTGAATCTTCATGCTGATCTTATTCGACCGGTTAATATTGCTGAGCGTGATCTTATTGGATTAGCGGAAACTTCAGGTATTAAACGCGAAGAATACTTGAAGGAGTACAATGGCGCGACCATCAATAAGGAATGGATCGCTAAGATTGCAAAAAACACCAAAAAGGGCTGGAAAGATTTTTGTGAGAATCACGCATCAAAAATAGAAGGCCTTGCAAAGTTGATGAGTGGGATAGAGAAAAATGTTGACCTTCCCTATGCTCGCTTTAAAGAAATTGTAGGCTGTATTCAAAAAGGTGAGCGCGAAACTACACGTGCAAAAAAGGAAATGATAGAAGCCAATCTACGTTTGGTTATTTCTATTGCAAAAAAATACACCAACCGTGGCCTACAGTTCCTAGATCTTATTCAAGAGGGAAACATTGGCTTGATGAAAGCGGTTGATAAGTTTGAGTACCGTCGCGGATATAAATTTTCAACCTATGCAACCTGGTGGATTCGCCAAGCAATCACGCGCTCAATTGCTGATCAGGCAAGAACGATTCGTATTCCAGTACACATGATTGAAACGATCAACAAATTGGTGCGTACTTCACGCCAAATGATGCATGAAATTGGCCGCGAACCAACGCCTGAAGAGCTTGCAGTAAAGCTGATGATGCCACTTGATAAAGTACGTAAAGTCATGAAAATCGCTAAAGAACCAATTTCTTTGGAAACACCAATTGGTGATGAGGAAGATTCACACTTAGGTGATTTCATCGAAGATAAAAATGCGATGCAACCTATTGATTCAGCCATTCATGCGAATTTGAAGGAAACGACAACGCGTATTTTGGCAAGCCTTACACCACGTGAAGAACGCGTTCTTCGCATGCGCTTTGGTATTGGTATGAATAGCGACCACACGTTGGAAGAAGTTGGTCAGCAGTTTGCAGTAACACGCGAGCGTATTCGCCAAATTGAGGCAAAGGCATTGCGTAAATTAAAGCACCCTAGTCGTTCACGCAAATTGCGCAGTTTCTTGGACACGTAAAAATAAAGCTTGAGTCCCGGCCTGCGCGCCGGGACGCTCTCTGCCCTGTTGCGCATGCATCTAAATTAATATATTTGAATTTAAGCTTTTTTCAAAAAGCAAGCTTTCAGCATGAATTGGCCCATGTCAGTTTTACAATCCACTTCATGGTCACCATCGACCAGCCGAATACTCTTAACTTTCGTACCCATTTTAAGGGTAATAGATGAACCTTTAACCTTAAGATCTTTAATAAGCACAACAGCATCACCATCAGCTAAAATATTGCCGTTAAAATCTTTGATGACTTTTTCATCATTAATCTCAGCAGCTTGCTGTATGAGCCATTCATGACCACAATCAATGCAAACAAAATTATCACGATCGCGGTAGGTGTTTTCATTACCACATTGAGAACATACTGGAGTGGTTGTCATTATTTCTCCTAATAAAAAAGAGAGGGTAAAAACCCTCTCTCAAATTTTTTTAGATTCGCAAGTGCTTAATAGCCATCACGGTCCATACGCTTTCGCATTAATTTACGATAACGACGCATTGCTTCAGATTGTTCGCGTACACGACGCTCTGAAGGTTTTTCAAAATGTCGACGCATTTTCATTTCACGATAAACGCCTTCGCGTTGCATCTTCTTTTTTAATGCCCTAAGCGCTTGTTCGATATTATTATCGCGGACTTGGACTTCCATGGAGTAATCACCTGCCTTTCGAACTTACATTATTATCATGAAGCAGAGAAAAACTCAACTATAAAAAAAGCTGCCCCGTAAAGGGCAGCTAATCGTCTGAACTAAACTACGAATAGTTTATAGAGGCTTTATGTTAACTGCTGAAGTCTTGCCTTTGTTTGTAGCAAGTTCATAACTAACTTTTTGTCCTTCGTTCAATGTCGCGAGGCCAGCACGCTCTAATGCACTGATATGTACGAACACATCATTTCCACCATCATCTGGTTGAATAAATCCAAAACCTTTGGTTGCATTGAACCACTTAACTGTACCACTTGCCATTATTTTCTCCTTAATATTTGTTTTACCGATCCCATTTCAATAATTAAAATAGGACTTTAAGAGTTTCACCTAGCCTTTTGGCTAAATTACTCTTTCGCAACATGGTCTGGATATCTATAGAATATTGATTGTTTGGAATACGCGCAAAAAATGTTCGGAGTGATTATGGCAGACGTGAGTTTCTTAAGAGTAGTGTAAACCTTACATGAATTGTACACCAATTTCACGAGCTGTCAATGTTATATATTTTTGTATGTATTGGCCCGGTCTCAATAGAATTTTAACTATTTGTAGAATTATTCAAAAAGAAAGGGAAATTTGCGTTTCTAAGAATAGAATGGTTACCGCAAATATAGAGCATTTTGCAGTTGCGCAGCGTAAAATCGACAAGCTGTTTGGGAGGAGACTTTAATTTTTCTGGATTCCACATTCCAAACTTTTCAAAAGGAAACCCATCATTCCAATACCCCAAATTTATGCACAACTGGTCATGGCTGATCTGTGCTGCTTGTAAAAAATCCATCGTTTTTTCTATATCATAAACGCACTGTGTCACTACAAAATCGGGATTTTCTTTAAGTTTCTGTTGAAGGCTTTTCATCTCTTGATCAAGAGTTCGCTCGGTAGGCGTAGGATTTACAACAACTCCAACTTTATAAAAAAATTTTTTGGCAAGCGAGATTACTTGCCATGGTTGAAGGCCAGTATTGTTTTGTTTATATTTGTCTCCAAAAATAAGCAGTGCATAATGATTTTTCCCAAAGAATTTAGTCTGCGTTTCAAAAGAGTTTTCAAGTATATCAAAATTTTCATAATCTCTTGTCCTGATATGAAGCATGCATTGCGATTCAAAACGATTACTGGGGAGCTTTCGAAGATTTATACCAAGCTTTGGGATATGAGGGTAGCTTGGGATCACTTGAAACTCAGGAGCTTCTTTCCAGCCCCTTATTAAAGTTTTGGCAGACAAAGTTTCTCTAAATAAAATCATTCGCGCACCAATAGTGACCAGAAAGGCTAATGAAACTCCACTGGGCAAGCCTCGTGGTTTTACGGTAGCCCTATAAAAAAACAGGCCCATAAAAAAGGACCTGTTTAATTTTTTAACGATAAATGGTTGGATTAATAATCCATGCCCATACCGCCCATGCCACCCATACCACCAGGCATTCCTGCAGGCGCTGCGGCTTTCGCTTCAGGCTTTTCTGCAATCATTGCTTCAGTTGTAATAAGTAGGCTTGCGATTGACGCCGCGTCTTGAAGTGCTGTACGTACAACCTTAGTTGGGTCAATAATACCAGCTTTAATCATGTCAACGTACTGCCCAGATTGAGCGTCATACCCGAATGAGAAAGTAGAATCATCAAGGATTTTACCGACAACGATTGAACCGTCAGCGCCTGCGTTAATTGCGATTTGACGGCAAGGAGCAGTAATTGCTTGACGAACGATACGAATACCAACTTCTTGGTCACCATTCGCAGGCTTCAAATTTTCGATAGCTTTCAAGCTGCGAAGCAATGCTACGCCACCACCAGGTACAATACCTTCTTCGATAGCAGCACGGGTTGCATGCATTGCATCTTCAACGCGATCTTTGCGTTCTTTAACTTCCATTTCAGTTACACCACCAACGCGAATAACAGCAACACCACCGCTAAGCTTAGCTAGGCGTTCTTGTAATTTTTCACGGTCATAGTCTGAAGTAGTTTCAGCAACTTGTGCACGAATTTGCCCACAACGCGCTTGAATTTGGTCTTTGCTACCAGCACCATCAACAATAATCGTGTCGTCTTTAGTAATTACAACTTTCTTTGCAGTACCAAGCATTGAGATATTTACGTTCTCAAGCTTAATACCCATATCTTCAGAAACAACAGTACCACCAGTTAGAATTGCAATATCTTCAATCATTGATTTGCGACGATCACCAAAACCTGGAGCTTTTACTGCAGCAACCTTTAGACCACCACGTAGCTTGTTCACCACAAGTGTTGCAAGCGCTTCGCCTTCAACATCTTCTGCGATAATCAAAAGTGGACGACCAGACTGAACCACAGTTTCAAGAACTGGAAGCATAGCTTGTAGGCCTGAAAGTTTCTTTTCGTGAATAAGAATGTAAGGATTTTCAAGTTCACAAAGCATTTTTTCAGAGTTTGTTACAAAGTACGGAGAAATGTATCCACGATCGAATTGCATACCCTCTACAACGTCAAGTTCAGTTTGTAAAGATTTTGCTTCTTCAATAGTGATAACACCTTCTTTGCCAACTTTTTGAACAGCTTCAGCAAGCATTTTTCCAATTTCAAGTTCGCCGTTCGCAGAAATAGTACCAACTTGTGCAATTTCTTCGTTTGTTGAAACTTTTTTGCTGTTTTGCTTTAAGTTTTCGATAACAGCATCAACTGCCATATCAACACCGCGCTTTACATCCATTGGATTCATTCCCGCAGCAACAGCTTTTACGCCTTCACGAACGATTGATTGAGCAAGAACAGTAGCGGTTGTTGTACCATCACCAGCAAGGTCGCTAGTTTTTGTTGCGACTTCACGCAACATTTGCGCGCCCATATTTTCAAAACGATCTGATAGTTCAATTTCCTTTGCAACTGATACACCATCTTTTGTAATGCGAGGAGCACCAAAAGATTTTTCTATAACGACATTACGTCCTTTTGGCCCAAGTGTTACCTTAACCGCATCGGCCAAGATATCAACGCCGCGTAACATTTTATCGCGAGCATCTGTATTAAAGCGTACTTCTTTAGCAGCCATAGTATAATCTCCTTAAAAATTCTAAATTGTTTCTAATGCTTAGGCAGCTTTTTCGATAATGCCCATGATGTCAGATTCTTTCATCACGAGGTAATCTTGCCCATCAATTTTAATCTCTGTTCCAGACCACTTACCAAATAAAACTCTGTCTCCAGATTTCACATCTAAAGCAACAACAGCACCTTGCTCATTGCGTGCGCCGGAACCTACAGCAACAACTTCACCTTCCATAGGCTTTTCTTTTGCTGTGTCTGGAATAATGATCCCTCCAGGCGTTTTTGCTTCTAATTCAATGCGTTTGACCACTACTCGGTCATGCAAAGGGCGAAATTTCATATGCTTTCTCCTTAATTTTTATTGGTTTTCAAACTTAAGATTAAGTTGTTAGCACTCAATCTATATGAGTGCTAATTTAGCAAAAAAACCAATTCTGTCAAGGAAAAATTTGCTATTAGCAGCTTACATGCACATTGCAAAAATTTACCTATCATTTTATATAGGTATAAGCAGCAGAATGTAGAGCAAAAGTTTCATGAAAAAGCTAACACGTCATCAGCTTTTGCCACTTTATATCTCTAAAAATATTAAACTACTACCACTAATTATAGCTGCCTTTCTTTTGGGACTTGGAACACAACTGATCTTATACCCGGATAAACGCACGCCCCCCCAAACTTCTATTCAAGCGAAAGATTTTAACTGTAGAGCCTGCTTTACGCCAGGCCAAGCTTGCCTACCTATGATTATTCGCGAAATTGATCTGGCCAAGAAATCTATCCAAATGCAAGCATATAGCCTTACTTCCAAACCTATTGCCGAGGCTCTTACGCGTGCAAAAATGAGAGGAGTTAACATTACGGTGCTCGCTGATAAGAGTCAGAAACACGAGCGTTATACCCAAATCAATAATCTAAAAAAAGCAGGACTTTTAGTTTATATTGATGAAAAACCAGCAATTGCCCATAATAAAATCATTATTATTGATGAGGAAACTATTGTAGGTGGATCTTATAATTTTAGTAATAGCGCCGAAAAACGTAATGCTGAAAACGTTACAATTATTAAAAACAAGGAATTTGCAGCACTTTACGCAGCCAATTTTAAAAAACGTTTAGCAGCGTCGACCATATATACGTCTTCTGCAGCCAGAACAAACAAAAAGAGAACGCGGACTACGCGTTAAAGCTATTTACCACATATAAAAATCAGATAAAGACATGATACAACAATTTTCAAGACCTACGCATTCAGCAGCTATGGTAACTTTTCAACGATTGCAAATAAGCCGTAATTTTGGCATACATTTTAGAATAACTTAAGAATCCCCAAAGGTAATTCAGGTAAGAATATTATTACTGTTAAAGAGTTTTTAACTTTTTAACGGTTAAAATTAAGTCTGGAAAAATTAAAATAAATTTTATGAAAATAAAAATAGTATTGTGTGCCTATTTAATCGGAATTGGTGCTAATTTAGGTTTTTCAGGCCCTCTGCTTGAAAAATTCAAAGAAAAACAACAACCTAACTTAGTGGAGTTTGGTACCAGGTATCTTCAAAACGTTGGTCCCCATGTATTTTACCCGTTTGGTGGGCCTGACGTAACCTACCCTCTTCTGCTATTTCCAAATTTTGAAATTCTGACTTTAATGGGGCTTGAGCCTGCAAAACCCGTAGAAGAAACTCCTGTATCATTAGATGATGATGCTCTTAGTAATTTGTCTTCATTATACCGGCGTAGCTTTTTCATTACTGATCAAATGGCTTCAGGAGTTAGAAATGTAGCTACAGTTATTCTGAAGCAGTTGGAGAATCTTGGAGCAACTGATATCACTATTCAAGCCATCGATGGTAAAAAAAATGCTGTTCAGGTGAAATTTGCCTACAATGACAAAACGCGCATAATCAGGTATTACAAAGCTGGCCTTGATAATGATCAAATTGACCTTGAATTTCTTAGCTCATTAAAGCCATTTGATGTTGTATTGTTTAAGGCAGCATCATATCTACCTCATCAAAAAAAATTCAAAGTATTTAGAAATTTTATGCTGGAAAATGCCAAGGTTTTTGTGCAAGACAGCACAGGCATTCCTTATGAATATCTAAAAAATGATTTCGAATTAGACTTGCATGGCCAATACTTAATGCCCTATAAATTTCCAGGAGGGTTTGAGCAGTTAAATTTTAAAGAATACAGCAAAACGTTAAACAATCCTGTTCTGAATATTTGTTTTGGGTATGGTTGTAACAAAGTACCAACAAATATTTTAATTGCCAGTCGTAAGGAAACAGCTAATTTATAGTTAGATAAAGGAAAAATGTATTTTGCAACTTGGTTAGTGCCCAGCACATGGCTTTATTTTTTGTGTTTTTTTTATTTGAATGCTGCTGATAATCCGCTAGCTCAAGCCCCTGCAGATGCATTTTTACAACCAGAGAGGACCTTATCTGTAAGCGTTCCCCTGAAGAAAAAATCATTATCAGAGTACCAAGCTGAATTTGTGGGACTTTTTGATGGTTACTGCAATTGCCCCATTTTGGGCGCAGAAGATACAGAGAGTTCTCTTAAAAGTTTTGTGGCAGAATTCCTAGTTAATTATAGCCATGAGGAGCTGGATAATATTACAAGCGATATCTATAATCACAACATTGAGCATGCCGGAACCTTAGAAAAATTCACACAATGGATTAACAAATTCTCAAAAAAATAGACAGCTAAACTTTGCCAAAGACCTACAAATCACCTATGATGTGTTGAAATTAGGCGCTGAGGTTGCCGTTGAATACTCTTTGTAGCGATGAAAAAAAAACATTATGGGCTATATGCTTGGTTACATTTTTGTGGAGTGTGGCTTCTTTAATGGTGTTTTCACTACTGCCAACTTTCTTGACAGAAGAATTAAATGTTTCAAAAACAACGCTTGGTTTCATTGAGGGAATTGCCATATTTATGGCGTTTTTAGCTAAGGTTTTTTCTGGCGTTCTAAGCGATATTTTCAAAACCAGACGCTCACTGATTATTGCAGGAACGATTGGTACAGCTGCAATAAAACCATTATTTGCCCTATCTTCTGGGGTATGGTCAATTTTTTGGGCTCGCACTCTTGATAGGCTTAGTAAAGGAGTGCGTTCAGCCCCTTCTGATGCTTTGATTGCCGATATAAGTCCGAAGGCTAGCCAAGGAACATCTTATGGTATGCGCTATACGCTTGAAACTGCTGGTTTTGTTGTTGGTGGAGCTCTAGCTTCAGGAATATATGCACTGACTCAAAACTATCGAATAGTTTTTTGGTGTTCAGTTATACCTGGCATTTGCGCATTGATAGTACTTTATAGATTTGTACACGATACAACAACGATTCGAAAGCAAGTTGCCTGGCACTGGTCAGAAGTACGTTTTTTGCCTATGCGTTACTGGAAAATTTTGGGTGGCACTTTTATTCTAATGCAAGCACGGTTCAGCGAAGCTTTCCTAAATTTGCGCGCTAAAGACTACGGATGGTCAGTAACACTTATCCCGCTTTTGTTTGTTGCATACAGTATTGTATGTGCGAATACCGCTTGGCCTATGGGCAAGCTGGCCGATCGCACAAGCAGATTACGTGTATTTCTGATTGGATTACTTGTTCTTATAGTCGCCAATATTATTATGATCGTAGCTCCGAATAAGTGGTGGATTATTGGAGGATTTATGCTATGCGGTCTGCACATGGGAATGACGCATGGAATGCTTTCGGCACTAATTGCTGAAAACACTCTGTCTCATTTACGCGGTACTGCCTTTGCGATGTATTATCTAGTAACGGGTATTGCAGTATTATTTGGCAATAGTATTGCTGGCTTTCTTTCTGAGCATTTCCATGGGGGTGCTTTTTACGGCGGATTAATTTTTACAAGTCTTGCGGCGTTGTATTTTTATAAATTGTCAAAAGAGAATGAATAACATATTTCATAATTTCTGCCGAAAATTTTTCTCCGATAATATCTACGGTGGGTTGCTTATTGTTTTATCTACAATAGCTTCTGCAACAACCAATGGCACAACGCACAGCATTTCAAAAAATCTTCCGCCTATGGAAATTCTATTTTTTAAATGCTTCATTGGGTTAATGTTGCTTTTTAGTATATACAGACAAAGATTTTTTGCATTTTTTAGAACAGCAATTTTACCAATTCATGGATTAAAAGGTGCATGCGGAGCTTTGGGAAATTGGGCTTGGATTAGTGCAGTACAATACCTGCCCTTGGCAGAATCCTCAGCGTTATCAATTACTAGCGCCTTTTTTACCAGCCTTGGTGGCATGCTATTTTTCAAAGAAAAATTTCATTTCAAAGCCTGGGTTGCTATTGTTGTGGGGTTTACAGGTGTGCTTTTAATTTTGCATCCCAGTCAAAAAATGTTTAGTTATTATGCATTTTTGCCCCTTTTATCAGCCTTGTTTTTTTCAGCATCTTCTTTGTTTGTAAAGCGCTTATCAAAGGAAGATTCTTCTCAAACAACACTTATTTATCTTTTGGGTTTTATGGCTCTATTTGCGCTACTTAGCCAAATACACACTTCCTGGATTTTACCACCGTTTGAAGAAGCGCCAAAATTAGCCGTGATTGGCTGCTCCTATGTAATAACCCAAGTATGCTTAATTGAAGCTTATACGTATGCCCATACTAGTTTTCTGGCACCATTTAAGTATGCTAGGTTTCCTATCAATATTTTTACTGGTGTTTTATTTTTTGCCGAAATTCCACCTTTGACAACCCTAATAGGAGGGGGCGTAATTTTACTAAGCTATGCTTGGCTAATTCGTGTTGAATACAAAAACAAAATAAGTAAAAAGAGCTAAGCGGCTATTTCTGAACATTTAGATTTACGCTGACGCACGCTATCAGATTTTAATTGACCGCAAGCTGCTAATATATCGCGCCCTCGTGGAGTGCGTATAGGCGATGCGTAACCAGCTTTATATACGATTTCAGCAAATGCAGAAATTGCTTGTGGCGTTGAACACTCATAAGGACTGCCAGGCCATGGATTAAAAGGAATTAGATTGATTTTTGCAGGGATACCACGAATAAGCTGAACAAGCTTTCTGGCTTCTGCTGGTGAATCATTCACACCTTTGAGCATAACATATTCAAAAGTTATGCGCCGTGCATTGCTAAGGTTGGGATAGTCTCTGCATGCTTGCAAAAGCTCTTTCAGGGGATATTTACGATTGATTGGTACCAATTCATTGCGCAATTCATCAGTAACAGCATGCAAGGAAATGGCTAAACTTACACCCAATTCATTACCGCAACGCTCTATCATTGGCACTATTCCGGATGTTGAAAGAGTGATTTTTCGCTTTGATAAACTAATACCTTTTTCATCAGTTAGAATTTTAATAGCTGTTGCTACGTTATCGTAATTGTATAAAGGCTCGCCCATTCCCATTAAAACAACATTACTTACATGACGATTCCCAATTGGGGTTGGCCATTCATGAAAAACATCGCGCGCAATCATAACCTGCCCGACAATTTCAGCAGCAGTAAGATTTCGCACCAGCGTTTGAGTACCTGTATGGCAAAAAGAACAAGTTAACGTGCAACCAACTTGCGAGGAAATGCACAAAGTTCCGCGATCAACTTCAGGAATATGCACTGTTTCTGCTTCTTGCCCGTCTGCAAAACGCAGTAACCATTTTTGAGTACCATCAGTTGAAGCTTGTGCTTGCGATACTGATGGACGCTCAATGGTATAAAAACTAGAAAGAGCTTCTCGGCCTTGCGCAGAAATGTTGTTCATAGCATCAAAACTACGCAAACCATGGTGATATAGCCAGTTCCAGACTTGCTGCACACGAAAGGCAGGCAATCCTAACTCAGCAAACTGAGAGGTTAATGCTTCACGGCTTTGGCCAATAATATTGATTTTTGTCATGGATTAGATATAGAGATTATTTCGAAGATATACAACTTTTTGCACTAGCTTGCTGCCAATTTAATATAGCATTTTCTACTATTTTATATGCTTTTTGGCACACTTCTTCGATATTTAGAAAAGTTGTATCCAAGACAATAGCATCATCTACAATCTGCATCGGCGCAGCTTGTCTATTTTTGTCACGATTATCACGAAGCTTTATTTCTTGTAAAACTTTTTGTAATGAAGATTCATCAAGTTCTTTTGTGCGCCTTAAGGCACGCACCTGCTCATCAGCTGTAACATAAAGTTTTACATCTGCTTGAGGTAAAATTACGGTAGCTACATCACGCCCATCAAGCACTATCCCTTGATAAATAGGTTCTAAATTATTAGAAAAATCACGCATCTTTTGTGTTAAAACTCGACGAAGAGATGGCACCACTGCTATTTGTGAGGCAACAGCTGCGATGTTTTCACTACGCAGATTATTTTCAATCATGCGGCGTGTGTCTACTTTATGGGCAACTTCCTCTAATCGCACAACATCTAAGACATCTACACCCTCTTGAATAACTAAGCGAGCAGCTTCACGATATAATAGACCTGTATCGAGGTGTTTCAGATGAAACTTTCCACTAATAAACTTGGAAATAGTACCTTTTCCAGCGCCTGCTGGCCCATCAATCGCAACTGAAAATGCCATACATTTTTTTTCCTTTTTTCTTCTTAAAAAAGCTGGTTTGAAAAAAACTTGCAAGTTCTTTTTTTATTAATCACAATTCGCTCATGGAAAATACAAAAATTACGATCATCGGAACGGGTTCTTGGGGAATCGCGCTAGCTATGAGTTTTCACAATGCCGGTAAAGACGTTACCTTATGGGGGCGTCGTGCTGAGTATACAAAAGATCTAAGCGCATTGCGTTGCTCTGCTTACCTACCAAACATTGCTATTGCATCAACGCTTCCTATTACAAGTGACTCGAGTGATATTGAAGAGTCAGATATTGTTCTTTGGGTTGTTCCTGTGCAAGAAAGCCTTAAACAATTACACACTCTAAAAGCTCATATTCCCAAGCATTGCCCAATAATTATTTGCAGTAAGGGGTTAGAGCTTAATACCCAACAACCCTTATCCGAGTTATTTAAATCATATTTGCCAAATCCCATTGGTATTTTGTCAGGACCAAATTTTGCTGATGAAATTGCAAAAGGATTACCTGCTGCCTCTACTCTTGCATTCGAAGACTTAGATCTAGCAAAAAAGACAAGCCAGATTTTGAGACATAAATCATTTCGCATATATGCACATGATGATCTTGTAGGAATTGGATTAGCTGCAGCTTTAAAAAATGTAATAGCAATTGCTGCAGGAATTGTTATAGGGAAAGAACTTGGGAAGAATTGCTTAGCAGCTCTTATAACCCGAGCAACTATTGAAATTAGCCGCCTTATTTGCACATTTGGGGGAAAAAAGGAAACCATGCAGACACTTGCTGGCATTGGAGACTTGCTTTTGACTTGCTCAAGTGCTGAATCACGCAATACAAGCTTAGGAATTGCTCTGGCACAAGGCTTAGCTTTAGAAGATATTTT
The DNA here is from genome assembly GCA_018062345.1 of Pseudomonadota bacterium. Taxonomy (GTDB): domain Bacteria; phylum Pseudomonadota; class Alphaproteobacteria; order Paracaedibacterales; family CAITNM01; genus CAITNM01. The sequence goes on from JAGOSL010000004.1 coordinate 34,080, forward strand.
AAATAGCCGAAAAAGTGTTACCGAAGGTGTACCAACCACGAAAGTTGCTTTTGAGCTAGCTCAACTTCACAAAATTCATGCCCCCATTATATGTGCTGTTTACGAAATATTATATGAGAAAAAATCAATCGATGATGTAATATTCTTGTTGCTAAGCAATCAAAATGATAGCGAGTTCGAATGATGGCATATTGGCTAATTAAATCAGAACCAGGCGCATGGTCATGGGATGATCAGGTAAAGAAGAAAGTTACTTCTTGGGATGGGGTTAGAAATTATCAAGCCCGTAATAACCTTAAGCAAATGAAAATCGGCGACCTTTGCTTTTTCTACCATTCGGTTGTTGGTAAAGAAATTATGGGAATCGTAAGAGTATGCTCGAACTATAAGCCAGATCCAACCGATGAAACAGGTAAGTTTGGCTTGGTTGATGTGGAATATGTTGAGGCACTACCAAAACCAGTAACATTAGAGCAAATTAAGCAAAGCGAAGAATTGCAAGAGCTACCTTTAATTAAGCAATCTCGCCTTTCGGTGATGCCTGTGACAGCTGCACAGTGGGAGTGCGTGTTGAAGCTGAGTAAATAGAAAAGCCCCTACTAAACCGTGGCAGGTGCTGCCAATCCCCAACAGCTGAGAACTTTTCTAACAAAGTACAATAATTATTTTTCAGCATTAATACTCAACCGCGTTTGCCTCTTTGCACAAATCTTGCATTGCTTGCTCTAGCGCTATCACTGTTTGCTGTTCTCCACTAAGTTTTCGAATCGCCACGGTTTTCTCTTCTGCCTCACGCTTGCCAACCACATAGATGTAAGGAACCTTTTGGAGTGAGTGTTCACGAATTTTATAGGGGATTTTTTCGTTGCGAATATCAAGTTCAGCTCTGATGCCTTTATCTTTCAATTGATTTAAGACATTTTGCGCGTACTCATTAGCTTCGCCAGTTACGCTTGCAACAACCACTTGGACAGGCGCCATCCAAACTGGAAACTTCCCGGCATAATGCTCAATCAATACACCTACAAAGCGTTCTAGTGAACCCAGTACGGCACGATGCAGCATTACAGGGCGATGTTTTTGACCATCTTCACCCACATAGGTGGCATCAAGGCGTTCTGGAAGGCAATAATCAACCTGCAGTGTGCCACATTGCCATTCGCGCCCAATGCAGTCTTTAAGCACAAATTCAAGCTTGGGACCATAAAAAGCACCTTCACCGGGATTTAGGCTGTATTCAATACCCGCAGCTTGAGTTGCCTCTTTTAATGCTGCTTCAGCTTTATCCCAAAGCTCATCACTTCCTGCACGCGTTTCAGGGCGATCAGAAAATTTCACTTTAAAATCAGTAAAACCAAGATCTTTATAAATTCCTTTTAATAAGTCACAAAAACTTTTTGTTTCAGAAATAATTTGCTCTGGAGTACAAAATATGTGGGCATCATCTTGTACAAAGCTGCGTACGCGCATAATACCGTGTAGCGAGCCACTAGGCTCATTACGATGACATGAACCAAATTCAGACATGCGCAATGGCAAATCGCGATAACTTTTTAAGCCTTGTTTGAAAATTTGCACGTGACAAGGGCAGTTCATTGGCTTAATGGCCAACACTTTATCTTCATCTGCTTGGACGCTGTACATGTTTGCACCAAACTTATCCCAATGACCGGAAGCTTCCCAAAGAGAACGATCAACTAATTGGGGAGTGCGAACTTCTACATAGTCAGCTTTTTCAAGGCGTTTGCGCACAAAACTTTCTAAAATACGGTAAATTGTCCATCCTTTTGGGTGCCAAAAAACTGAACCTGTAGCTTCTTCTTGCAAATGAAACAACCTAAGATCTGCCCCAATTTTCCGGTGATCACGCTTTTCTGCTTCTTCAAGCATATGAAGGTAATCATCTAATTGTTGCTGAGTAGCCCAAGCTGTACCGTAAATTCGTTGCAGCATCACATTGCGATGATCACCACGCCAATAAGCGCCTGCAAGTTTCATAAGTTTAAAAGCATGCCCTACCCTTTTGGTTGTTGGCAAATGGGGGCCACGGCAAAGATCAATAAACTCGCCTTGACGATACAAACTAATTGTTTCCCCCTGGGGGATACTTTCAATAATTTCTGCCTTGAATTTTTCGCCCATGTTTTGAAAAAATGGAATTGCATCATCGCGGTTCCACTCTTCGCGTACAATTGAAATATCACGATCAACTAAATCATGCATATGTTTTTCAATAGCGGGCAAATCATCTAAAGAAAGAGGTGTTTTTGGGTAAATATCATAATAAAAACCATTTTCAATAGCAGGCCCGATGGTAATTTGTGTATCTGGATAAAGCTCTTTAATGGCCTGAGCAAACAAATGCGCAGCATCGTGGCGAATAATTTCAAGCCCTTCGTCTGTGGTTTTTGTAATGATTTCTATTTGTGCGCCATCTTGGACTGGTTGATTTAAATCTTTCAAATCACCGTTTACTCTTATAGCAACAGCATCTTTTGCAAGACGAGGAGAAATTGAGAAAGCAATTTCTTCTCCTGTTGGAATTTTTTCAAATATTTTTTTGGAACCATCTTTTAAACGTATCGAGATCATAAAACAAAAGAGCTAATTGATATCTTTTTGTAGCATAAGATCTAATTCGACAAAAGATCGCTACGTTTTTAAACAGTTTGTGTTTTTCGGTTTTTAGCTAAGAAAAAAAGAATCAGAATTCCAAAAGCTGCTGAGAGCAGCGAACCAATTACAACACCTGCGCGCATAGCATAGTTAGGACCACCAGCCTCAAAAGTAAGGTCTCCTATAAACAAACTCAGGGTAAATCCAATACCACCTAAAATTGCAACGGCGTAAAGTTTTCCCCAAGAAATATCTTTCGGCAATGAGCACCACTTCATTTTCACAGCGGCATAAGAAAATAAAAATACCCCCAATTGCTTACCTAAGAATAATCCAGAAATGATACCCAAAGTAATATTGCTTTGTAATATATCATAGGAAAAGTTGCTAAAATCTATTCCGGAGTTGATAAATGAAAACAAAGGTAAAATTAAAAAATAGACCAAAGGCTTTAAAAAGCTTTCAAGTTTCTGGAACGAAGGATTAATTTTATCATTTATCTGAACAGGTATAGCAAGAGCTATAATAATACCACTTAAAGTTCCATGAATTCCTGCTTCAACCATAGAAAACCACAAAAAAACACCAATAAGTATGTAAGGAAAATTATGTTTTATTTTCAATTGATTCAAAATAATTAAAAAAGAAATAAGTGCTACAGAAGAAATTAGTGCCAAAATATTAGGTGTTTTAGAAAAAAACACGGCTAGTATTATCAAAGCAAGCGCATCATCAACAAGCGAAAAGCCAATAATAAATGCCCGTAACTTACTTGTTATAAATTTTCCAAAAAATGATAATATTCCAAGCATAAATGCAGTATCTGTTGCAATTGGAATAGCCCAACCTTTAAAAGTAGAAGAATCGTAGTTAAAATACAGATAAAACAAAGCAGGAATAATAATTCCTCCAACAGCTGCAGCACTAGGAAAAACAAGAGTTTTTTTATCTTTAAACTCACCACACACAAGATGAAATTTTAGCTCTAATCCGATCAATAAAAAAAATAAAGTCATCAAGCCATCATTGGCCAAATTAATTAGGTGCGTTTGATAGATAAACTGGCCATAACCAAATGAAACAGGGAGGAAAACAAAAGTTCTGTAGGTTTCTTGGAACATCGGAATATTAGCAACGCAAATGGCAGCAATAAAACTAAGGACAAGAAAAAATCCTGATAGCATTTCAGAATGAAGCAAATTAGTTATTTTAATTTTAGCTGTTTTCATTTTTATTTGAGGACACACTAAGATCTTTTAATTTTGCAGCACTACCTGCTGGATTCGTTTTTTGCATATTTTCTGCATTACTTGAGCAGGCAGCTAATACTAGAAAGCAACAAATAGCGTACGTCATTTTCAAACATTTTAGAGTCTCTACTTAGATGGTACTTCATAAATAAAATACTTGTAAATTGAAAATCACGAGCTTTTTCTATAAAAAAAATTCTTAGATTACCAACTTCAATTTTTTGTCTATTTTAAAGAGAGAATACCTCTGCGTCCCCATCAAACAAAAACTTACTAACGATTTTTGTGAGATAGTATTTATGAAACTCGCGAAGTAAATGGACTAAGCTTGAATCATCGCCTTCAACTACAAGTGGAAAAATAGTGATTTCAGGCATGGTTTTTTTGAAAAGCCAAAGGCTTCTTGGCATATGAAAATGACTAGTTACCAAGCCAATTGAGCGAAAATGATGGTTTCGAACCCAAACAGCCGATTCTAAAGCATTGGAGAATGTGTTTACAGCCCCATACCCAATATCTGTAAATTGAAAAGAGCTAGCATATCCCCTGAGCTGTTTGTCTTTTATAATTGGAAGCTTAACCGCTTTATCAACTCCTGAAATTAGAACTCGTTTGGCATGGAGTTTTTCAAAAAGCGCCATTCCTTTTTGAATTCTAGCTTTACCGCCTGTTAAAATAACAATTGCATCAGTGTTAGGCATTTGCTCAAAAAATTGTTGAGTCTTGTGATAAAAATCTATCAATCCATATGACCACACACAAAAAATAGCAATAAGAGCTAGTAATTTCAGGCGCATGACCACAGTTTTCCCAAGGAGCTTGCCACCAAAATATATGTAACGCCAACACCGACCATTAAACAAGAATATGGCAATAGAAAATATAAAAGTAACGAAGGACCCGTAAAACCATATGGGAAAAAGGCCATGTGCTCGGTTGCCATGTAAATGGACCAACAAACAAAACACGCCCCCATAAAACCGTAAATGCAGCTTAAGGCAATGCACCTTGCCATAAACCAACAGTACAATTTTTTAATATACGCCGGAGTTGCACCAAGAAGAGAAAGGCGTTCTATATTTTTTGTTTGCTGTGCAAAAAGAGCCCTAGTCATTAAAACCATAACTGCTAAAAAGGCCGTAACAAAGCATGCTATAATGCAATCGAGAATATAACTTAAGATTTCAAAAGACGATACAAATTCAGCTGAATAACGAGGCTGAGTGTACACCTGTGCATCAGGAACTATATCTTTGATCTGGTTTTCTATGAGTAGAAGTTTTTCTTGAGCAGATGATTTCATGTCTAGTTCAATAAAAACAGGAAAAGGAATTGATTCAATCCAAGATTTGCTGCTTCCGATTTGCGGACTAAACATGCGTTGAAAAGATTGTTCATCAATTTTTCGAAATCCCTTCACTAAAGGAGATTTTTTTAAAAATTTCTCCATTTCAACTGTGTCGTTTTCTAATTGAGAAGTATTGCCACTATAAGGAATCAGCACGTAATTTTCTTGCTCAGGATTGAGTTGCCAAGCTTTAATAAAATCACGAACGCCGTTTGAAGAAATACAGGAAAGATAGAGCAACCCTATCAAAACAGATAGTATTAACATGAATGTTCTGCGGTTCTTATCATATAAAAGCGGTAAATCAGCCGGCATAGAGAAAATCATGCAGTCCTCGTAAATTGTTCATTTAGGCAAGAATCTTCTCTCAAAGAATTAATTTTTCTAATTTCACCATTTTTCAAATGATACTCATAGTATTCTTTTGAAGCTACTAATTGGCGATTATGTGTAGCCACAACAACTGTAGTTCCCATTTTTACTAATTCTTCAAATAAATTCATCAAGCGCTTTGACTGGGCTTCATCTACATTGCCAGTTGGCTCATCAGCTATTAGAATTTTAGGCTTTCGAATCACAGCCCTAGCAACCGCTACCCTTTGTTTTTGGCCTTCTGATAATTCGTTAGAAAAACGTTTAAGACAGTCTCCAAGCCCCACCCAATCAAGTAGCTCTTCAGCATATGCATTCGCTTTTTTAGGATTGTACCCTTGCAATTTCAAAACCAGCGCGACGTTTTCTTGAGCATTAAGATGTTCAAAGAGCTCACAGTCTTGCAGTACAATACCAATTTGTTGACGAAATACTGAACGGGTATGCATATTTAGAGTTTTAGTATCAACTCCAAGAACGCTGATACTACCGCTGGTAGGCTTAAGTGCATTATAAATTAATTTAAGAAAGGATGTTTTTCCCATCCCGCTATTTCCAGTCAAAAAGTAAAAGGCGTGAGATTTAAAAGAAACATTTACTTCTTTCAAAATTTCTTGAGAGGAATTTTTATATGAAAAACTTACATTCTGAAAATTAATTAGAGGAAGTGATTGTTCCGAATGGGACATACTTAATTTCTCTTTAGACGATTTTGGCGCACCCGATACGATTCGAACGTATGACCTTTGCCTCCGGAGGGCAACGCTCTATCCAGCTGAGCTACGGGTGCACATACTGGAATGTAGCGGTATTTATGCTCACTTAACAATACTTAAAACCTAGCTGTCTCATCTTGATTTTAAGTGTAATAGAAAAAAACAATTCGACAAAGGAGTAAAAAGCATAAAATTAGTGGAGCATAAAAGGATTTATCGTTATCCATCCTTGTGGATATGATTCCATGTCATGAAGCCCCTTAATAAGGTCTCGCTGAATTCCTTCGGGGTGGTTAAGAAAATATTCATCTTTATACTTTGGCAGGGGAGCTATAATTTTTGCGCTTGGATTGCTGCAAAGGTAGGCAGCCCACCATGAAAATGTAGAATTTGCAACGATAAGATTTTTACATTGAGTCATCAGATAAAACTCATCAAGATTCGTTGAAGAATTATCTCCTGGCGAGACGATAACAACGTTTTTTAAGTTTGAAAAACAATCTCGCGCAAAAGCTGCATCATCAGAAAATACAAAAAATTTCACATTATTCAACTTAGAAAAATGCTGCATTGCTTGCATATAATAAGTTAGCGGGATCATTCTATCTTGAAAATTTCTAAAATCCCCCCTACGAATATGGATTGCAACGCTATTGCATGCACGTATTTGGGGTAAGAATTTTCTTATAAAAGGAGTACTTATCTTTTTTAGTGAAAAAATTTTTTTTATATTTTTTGCATGTTCTTTGAAAAAAATTTCTGACTCAAAAAAACTAGCAATCAGAATTCTTCCTTTTCCTTTTAAATCATGGAAGCTATTTCCTTCCCAAACAAAAGTAAAAGGTTCTTTATTAAGTTCTTCTTCGGAAACGACATCAATCCCATCTAAATGAAAATCTTGCTTATTGATTCGGTATTTTCTGTCATTAGGATCTCGCAAGTTGGCGTTCTCATTACTGGAAACAACAATTTTTAGATCTGCATCGATGATTCTTGCTAAATTATAAGCAGCAGCAAATTGAAACATTTGGTTACCGATGCCGGAATCTAATTTTACAAAGACAACATCTCTAGAAAACAAAAAATTTAATACACAAAAAAGAAGAAAAGAAACGCTTTTCATAAAAATTCAATCCTATATTTGAAAAATTTGCTGATAAATTTTTTCTAAACAAATTAGATCAGCCAATGAAACATGCTCATCGACGTGGTGAGCTGTTTTATTTAATAATCCTAATTCAACCACCGGACAAAGTTTGTGAATAAAGCGCGCATCAGAAGTACCACCGGAAGTGGAACAAGTAGGCGTTGCACCTGTTACCTTTTCGACTGCCTTTGACACTAAACCTACCCATTCAGAGGAATTTGAAATAAAAGGTTCCGCAGAAGGCAAGGCAGTTATTAAAAAATTCTCAGCACCATATTGAGCCTTTATTTTTAAGGCCTCTAGGGTGATATATTCTTCTAAAGATTTGAAGCTGTGCAGCGTATTGAAACGTATGTTAACAGAAGCAGATGAAATTCCCGGGATTACGTTATAAACATCATTTGGCACACTGAGCTTAACAATTTCTAAATTGCTTGGATTGAAATTGTCTATTCCTTCATCTAATGGCTGGGAGATCAAGCTATTAAGCAGCGCTATTAAAGGATTTACAGCATTTTGAGCTAAATGAGGATAAGCTACGTGTCCTTGTTTCCCAGACGAAATAATATCAAAGCTAATACTGCCTCGGCGTCCATTTTTAATAGTGTCTGCAACCGTATTTACTGAAGTTGGCTCACCTACAAGCGCAAAAGTTGGCACGTGGCCATTTTCTTGTAACCAAGGAACAATTTTTGCAATGCCATCCTTTGCGGGACCTTCTTCATCCGTTGTTAATAAAATGCTGACGGAGCCATTACTTTTAAGAGCAGGAAGAGCAGCTAAAAATGCTGCTATGGCGCCTTTCATATCAACTGCACCACGGCCATATAAGTGATTGTTTGAAATACTTCCTGCAAAAGGAGGATGCTTCCAGCCATTCCCCGGAGGCACAACATCTACATGACCGACAAACATTAAATGGGCGTTACCTGTGCCTTTACGAGCAAACAAATTATCGACTTGCCCAAAAGGTAGGCGGTGAACTTCAAATTCAAGCGACTTGAGATATATTTGAATAAAATCTAGGCAATCAGAACCTTTAGGGGTTACGGTATCAAATTGAATAAGTTTTTGTGCAATTTCGGTAACGTTCATTATTAATCACGCAATAATTCATTAATACCTGTTTTTGAGCGAGTTTTTCCATCTACTGTTTTAACAATAACCGCACAGCTAAGATTCACACCTCCTGAAGAAGGTAAGGATCCTGGAACTACAACGGAATATGCTGGAACTCGTCCGTAATGAACTTCACCTGTTTGGCGATTAATAATTTTTGTTGAAGCGCCTATGAAAACCCCCATACTAAGCACAGCGCCTTCTTCAATAATGACACCTTCTGCAACTTCAGAACGCGCGCCTATAAAACAATTATCTTCAATAATCACTGGAGAAGCTTGCACAGGCTCAAGCACTCCGCCTATTCCTGTACCACCTGAAATATGACAGTTCTTGCCTATTTGCGCACAAGAACCAATTGTGGCCCAAGTATCAACCATTGTGCCTTCATCGACGTAGGCGCCAATATTTACAAAGCTTGGCATCAACACTACATTTTTAGCAATATAGGCACCGCGGCGTACAACTGAGCCAGGCACACTACGAAACCCAGCATTTAAAAAATTATCTTGATCCCACCCCTCAGATTTCAATGAAACCTTATCAAAAAAGGATGCTGGATATCCTTGTTGTAATTGATTGGCATTCATTCTAAAAGAAAGTAGAACAGCTTTTTTTATCCAAGTATTCACTTGCCAGCCATTAGCTGTTTTTTCAGCAACGCGAATTTTTCCACTGTCAAGTTGTTGAAGGGTTTGTTCTACAGCTGCTTTCAGCTCATCTGTAATAGTCAAATTCGCTAAATTTTCCCAAGCATTTTCTATAATTTTTTGCATTTTTATATCCTTATATCATCAATAATTAGTGTAAGTTGTTGCCTTCCCTGCCATTCATCCACTTTTACATTACCAGCAACTTCAATAGGGCCACGATGTTCTAAAATTTTTTGCAACGGTGTTTGCATTGCACGAAAAGCCATTGCCTTTAGGCGTTTACCTGTTTCATCTTGTAACTGCAAACGAATATGATGTTCACCTACTACATCTGCAAAAATACAACTTAAATGCTTGAATGCAAACGTTGGTGTTGGATGTCCACTTCCATAAGGTTCGAGCTGTTGAATATGCTGCAAAAAGGCACCATTAACCCCATCTATCGTTATGTACCCATCGATGCTGAGTTTTAATTCTCGGTTTTGCAGATACGGAGCCGCGGCACTATCAATAAAATTATAAAAATCATCATAACGATCATCCGCAATGGTAAACCCTGCAGCCATGGCATGGCCTCCCCCTTTGCTGAGAAGACCTTTGTGTACAGCTTGGTGCATGAGCACGCCCATATCAAGCCCTGTAACTGAACGACCTGAGCCCTTTTGTTCATTTTCCCAATTTGTTACAACTAATGCTGGCTTATGATATTTATCTTTCAAACGACTAGAGACAATACCAATTACCCCTGGATGCCAATTATCACCTTTGACCATGATGACAGATAGCTGATCTAGTTTTTTTATCTCAACTTGAGCAACTGCTTCTTCAAGAACTTGGCGTTCAATTTCTTGTCGCTGTGCATTCAAAGCTGTAAGTCTTGCTGCTATTTCTTGCGCCTCTAGCTGATCTTGAGTAAATAAAAGTTCTGAACCAAGGTTCGCCTGCCCGACTCGTCCGCCTGCATTGATTCGAGGCCCAATCATGAAACCAAAATGATAGGCTGATGTTATGCCTGTCTTGAGATCAGCAGCATCAGAAAGAGCTGTAAGACCTATATTTTTTCGCATTCTAGAAATTTTTAAACCTTGGGAAACAAACGCGCGATTTAGCCCTTTTAGCGGCATCACATCACACACTGTACCAAGCGCTACGATATCAAGATAATTCAGTAAATCTGGTTCTTGGATTGATTGAAAATAACCAGAGTTACGAAGCGCACGATTTAGCGCTACAATAAACAAAAAGGCCACCCCTGCAGCACACAACATTTTTAAATCATCACGCCCTTCAAGTTCTTGATCTAAGCGATTCGGGTTAACAATAATAGCACTTGGCAGACTAGTTTCTGCAGTATGATGATCAAGCACAATAACATCAAGGCCGCTCTTTTTTGCTGATTCTAGTGCCTCAAAAGCTGTTGTTCCGCAGTCAACCATAAGACATAAATCATAGTTTTCTTTGCGCAATTTCTGCAATGCGATTGGGTTAGCTCCATAGCCTTCATCAATGCGGTCAGGAATATATAGGCCGGAGGTTATGCCGATATCGCGAAGATAACGCCTTAATAATGCAGAAGCTGTTGCACCATCGACATCATAATCACCATAAACAACAAGTTTTTGAGCGTGTTGAATAGCATACAAAGTACGTTCAATTGCATTTTCCATATCATTTAAAATAAAGGGGTCTGGAAGATATTTCCGAAGAGATGGAGCTAAGAAATCTTCAACTTTCTCATGGTCAATATTTCTAGAAACAAGAATACGTGATAAAACTTCGGGCAAGCCAAATGACTGCATATACTGCATGATCAGCCTATCCTCAGCTGTTGCTAGTACCCAATCAAATCCTTTTAGAGATTTCATAATTCTGAGTAAGGGTGCCTGTAAAAACAATAATAGCAGGACCAGTCATATACAGTTCTTTTTCATTCCACAAAACCCATAGGTCGCCGCCCACTTGAGATACTTTTACTTTTTGGCCAACTAATTTATGAGCACGCGCAGCAACGACAGAAGCACAGGCCCCACTACCACAGGCAGGCGTAATGCCGGTTCCACGTTCCCAAACTTTTAATTGTAAATGCTGCGAATCAAGAACTTTTACAAAATCAACATTGGTACGCAGCGGAAATGTAGGATGATTTTCAAGCCCTTCACCGTATTGGGAAGCTAATTCAATACTATCAACAAAACATACAAGATGAGGATTACCCACATTAACAGCTACAGCATCAGGAGTAGAAAGATGCCCAAGAGAATCGGGGCCATCTAAAACTTGAATTGTTGGTGTTGGCATTTGAACTTTAACCATATCATTTTCTAACTGACAATTTAAAGTTCCACCAAGTGTCTCAAAAGTAATAGAATTTTTTTGTTTTTTATTCATTAGATATTTTGCAATACAGCGACTTCCATTGCCGCAGCTTTCAGCTTCTGAGCCATCTGCATTAAAAAAGCGAACCTTGATATGATCATTAATTTCTTGGGATACAATCACCTGATCACAGCCTATGCCATACCTGCGATCTGCTAAGCGCCGACTTAGATTACTTAAATCATTAACTGGTACATCTGGATTTACCAGCATAATAAAATCATTTCCAAGACCTTGAGCTTTTATAAATTCCATCATTACACCTTGATGACTTCAAGCATTAAATCAATTAATATTCCTTCACGTACTCCGCGGTCGGCTATTCGCATGGTTTTGAGAGGCAATGCATCACAAATAGCTTTAAGAATATTTGAACCTGTCAAAACGTAGTCGACTCGACTAAAAGCAATATTAGATTGATCAAGTCGTTCTTCGCGCGTCATAGATAAAATACGATTAATAACCTTGTACAAGTCAGTGTAGAGAATGGACATTCCGTCAACTAAACGACGATCATAATGTTCTAGGCCTAAGTGAAATGCAGCAAGCGTTGTTACAGTTCCTGAACTGCCCGTAATCTGTAGCTCATCCTTTTCTATAAGCTGAGTAATATTATTTCTTTTAATAAAATCTTTTAAGCCATCCAAAATTTTGCTTTGCAAAAAAGCATGAGATTGTTCTGTCTCTATTGGTATACCAACTTCTTCCGTTGTGGTAACAACCCCATAAGGAATAGAGATTGAGTCAATCTCATCAAATGGCACAGTATACCCAGGACTACGCTTACCATTTTTTTTAAGCTTTACCAAAATTATTTCGGTACTTCCCCCGCCAATATCAAAAACAATTCCGTATGGCACGTGGGGGTTCAACATGGCAGAGCAGCCTTTTAAAGCCAAACTTGCCTCTTCTTCTGAACCGATGATTTCAATGTCTAAATCTAATTCTTTTTTAGCACGATCAACCAGCACGTAGTTATTTTTAGCACGGCGACATGCCTCGGTCGCAACAACACGCAAGCTATGCAAATGATAGCGATCTAATTTTTTACGACAAGTTCCCAGAGCTTCCATCGCTCGGTCCATTGCGTCTTCTGATAGCTCCTCATTATTGTGCAGCCCTTCCCCCAAACGTACTACTTTTGCAAAAGAATCTATCACCTTCCAGGAGAGCGGTTTAGGGCGACTGCGAAAATAATTCGTTCGAACTCCTGCAACGTTAACTCGCGCTACTAATAGACGACAAGAATTAGTACCTAAATCAATTGCAGCAATAGTTGGATGGTGACCATCGCACTCTAGAGGACGAACGCCCCCAGACTGTGGCTTTTGTACATCATATTCTGACATTTGTGCATTTCTTTTTAGTATTGCTTTTTTTTATATCTTACACACAATCACCAGAATATGGTAGTCATGAAAGTATCTCTTTGGGGGATAGTTTAGCGGTAGAACTCCCGGCTCTGGACCGGGCAACTCTGGTTCGAATCCAGGTCCCCCAGCCAGAAACTGCAATTCAGTCCGATTACCGCATAAACCCATAACGCAGTACTGCCTGCAAAGCTAATCTCCCTTTTGCGGTTGCGATAAGTTGATTGGCCTCATGAACTAAAAATCCCCCAGCAATCAGGGCCTGGATTTTTGGGGTAATTGGTTTTTGCCAAGAGATGCCTTCTGTTGTGCGAAGCCCCATGAGTACTCGTTCTTGTTCTTGCTCAGTACCTGATAATTCTAAACATTCTTCATCGCGAATTGATTCTTTAAGCCAGCGTTCTGGCGTGCGATATTGCTTCGTGGCATATCTCTTTCCACCAATCAGCAATCTTCCGTGTGACCCTGGCCCTACCCCTATGTATTCACCGTATCTCCAGTAGGTCAAGTTATGTTGACATTCAGCACTTGGTTTTGCGTAGTTTGAAACTTCATAAGCATGCATATCATGACCAGCACACTTTGCATTTGTTAGTTCATACATATCAGCAGCCAGATCATCAACAGGAAGAATAAGCTCTCCTTGAGCTTGTAAACGTTCAAACGCGGTGTTTGGTTCAATGGTTAGCTGGTATAAAGATAAATGCTCGGTGCCAAATTGAAGAGCTTCTTCGAGTTCTTCTTCCCATTCTTCAATCGTTTGATTGGGCGTTGCGTAGATGAGATCGAAGCTCACGCGTTTAAATATTGACTGAGCAGTATGAATAGCTTTTATTGCCTCTTTCACACTGTGCTTTCTTCCTAAGCCTTGAAGACGCTCTGGTCGGAGTGATTGAACCCCAATGGAGATACGGTTAATACCGGCTGTTGCCAATTGCTGGAATTTTCCTACCTCAACACTGTTTGGGTTGGCCTCCAATGTAATTTCAAGATTAGACGAAGTCTGCCATAGCCTAGAAGCTTCCTTAATAATTGCTTCGACTGTTTTTGGCTGCATCAAGGAAGGCGTACCCCCGCCAAAAAAAATGGTGGTAAGCTGTCGCGTGCCAATCAATGCATGAACACGCTTGAGCTCTTCACACAAAGCTTTCTGCCATTCGGCCTCTTGATAAGATTCACGCACATGACTGTTGAAGTCACAATACGGGCACTTAGAAAGGCAAAATGGCCAGTGAACGTAGAGAGAGATGGGGTTTTCACCCATGAGCTGCATCCCAATTCTCACCGACACCTACGCCCACAACTAACGGTACTTTAAGTTGAGTAATATCTTCCATGATTTCTTTGAGCTTTGGAACAATTTCATTCAATTCAGAATCTGGGATCTCAAAAACCAATTCATCATGAACTTGGAGCAATAGTTTGGATTTATATGGCTTTAAAAAAGTATGGATTTTTATCATAGCACGTTTAATTATATCGGCATTACTACCTTGCAAAGGTGCATTAGTTGCTTGACGTTCAGCAAATTGTCGCAGCATTGCATTTTTATCAAGAATACCGGGAGTGTAAACTTTGCGCCCCATAAGAGTTAAAACGTATCCTTGCTCACGAGCTTGACGTTGAGAATTTCGAATATATGCATCAATGCCGGGATAACGCTCAAAGTAGGCATTAATCATTTGACTTGCTTCTTGGTTAGAAACGCTAAGCTGTTTAGCAAGACCAAATGCGCTAATGCCATAAATAATGCCAAAATTTATGGTTTTAGCTCGCCGGCGAAGAGCTGTATCTACTTGATCAGAAGTTACCCCAAAAACATCACAAGCGGTACGTGTATGAATATCTTCGCCTTTTAAAAAAGCATCTTGCAACGTTGGAACATCTGCAAAGTGCGCTAAAAGACGTAGCTCAATTTGTGAATAATCCAGACTTACAAGCTTATGACCTGGCCTTGCAATAAAAGCTTGGCGAATTTTTCTGCCATCCTCGCTTTTGATTGGAATATTTTGTAGGTTTGGATCAGAAGAAGATAATCTACCCGTGGCAGCGCCAACCATAGAATAGCTTGTATGTACACGGCCAGTTGCAGGGTTAATAGCTTTCAATAGCCCTTCCACATAAGTGGAATTCAATTTTGCCAAGGCACGCCATTCTAATACTTTTTTAGGCAAATCAAAGCCTTGCGCTACAAGTTTTTCAAGCACATCAACATCTGTACTATAGCTGCCAGTTTTTGTTTTCTTGGCACCTGGCATTTGATGCTTTTCGAACAAAATTTCCCCAAGTTGAGCTGGAGACGCAATATTAAATTCATGTCCAGCAAGTGCATAAATTTCTTGGGCAAGGATTGTCATCTTTTGAGAGAATTCTTGCCCCAAATGATTTAGCCAGTTTGCATTAACACAAATTCCTGCTTCTTCCATTGAAACAATCACAGGTATAAGTGGTTTTTCGGTTAGCTCGTAGACACTACTTACCTGATTTGTGCTTAATTCGGGTTTAAAATGATTACACAATAGCCCAGTTATTTCGGCATCTTCAGCGGCATAGTTTGTGGCAACAGGAATTTCAATCATATCAAAAGTTTTCTGAGCTTTTCCCTTACCAGCAACTTCAGCAAATGTAATAGTGGTTCGGTTCAAATATTTTAGGGCTAATTCATCCATTGAATGGCCGTGCTCACCTGCATGCAAAACATAGGACATCAACATTGTATCGTCTAAAGTATTTACCTCAAATCCATGTTGGCGAAGCACTAAAAAATCATATTTTAAGTTATGACCAATTTTCATAATTGCAGGATTGGAAAACAGTGGCTGCAGAAGTGTTTTGGCAACATCAAGAGGAATTTGCTGGGTGCTTTCTTGGTGCGCAAAAGGGATATACGCTGCCTTGTACCCAGCGCCGATCGGCACACCTAACGCCACCCCCACCAGTTTAGCCTGCATTGCATTAAGAGACGTTGTTTCACAATCAATGACAATTTTTCCTGCTTCACTTGCTTGATCTACCCACTGTTTCAGCATATCCATGTCTTTAATGCAGGTATATTCCTCTCGTCTACTGTTGGTATTTGCATCAGACAACTGCAAACGCTTCATCAAGCTCAAAAAGCCAAGCTCTTTTAAGAATAAGTCTCGCCTTTCAAAATCAGTATTAACTGGTGCTATTTCAGTGTATTCAATTGGAAGAGGAGCATTATCATCTAGAGTTACCAACCGCTTAGAAATACGCGCAAGCTCAGCATGTTGAGTTAACAAGTCGCGACGACGCGGCTGCTTAACTTCCGAAATATTTTCTAACAAGTTTTCTAAACTGCCAAATGTTTGAATAAGTTCGGCCGATGTTTTTGGCCCAAATCCTGGAACACCTGGAATGTTATCGCTACTGTCCCCGCACAAAGCTTGCACATCGATAACTTTATCAGGTGTTACACCAAATTTTTCAAAAACGACCTGTTCATCAATAGGTCTATTCTTCATGGGGTCCCACATAGTAACACCTGGGCGCAGTAGCTGCATCAGATCTTTATCAGCTGAGATAATTTGCGTTTTATCGCCACAATTAATACTGGCTTTAGCGTAAGCTGCCAGTAGGTCATCTGCTTCAAATCCAGGCAATTCAACTGAAGGAACCCCGAATGCTTCACAAGCTTCGCGAATAAGTGAGAATTGTGGAATCAAGTCATCAGGTGGAGGTGCCCTGTGAGCTTTATAATCTGGGTAGATATCTTGCCTGAAGGTTCTGCGACCCGCATCAAAAATTACCAATAAGCGGTTGCCATCAACCTTTTCTATAAGCCGATGTAACATATTACAAAAACCATAGACTGCACCAACAGGCGTACCGTTAGGGCTGGTAAGTGGAGGCAGTGCATAATAGGCACGAAAAATATAGCCAGAGCCATCAACAAGGTGTAGGGTCATGCGTCACAAGCTTTAAACAAAGTGTTTCCACACTATCGCAATGGTTTGTAAATGCAAGAGGCAAAAAATGTTGACCCACACATAGATTTGAGGCATATTTCTTGAGTTGGGCCTGTAGTTCAGTTGGTTAGAACCCCCCGCTCATAACGGGGATGTCACAGGTTCGAGTCCTGTCGGGCCCACCACTTATTTTAAACCTAGAATAAACGCATCAACATAAGCATTCATAAGTTCTTCATAGGCTTTTTCTCCTGCTTGAATATCAACCCCCAGATAATCAACCACAGCAAAAGAAATTTTGAAAGAAGTTGCGTAACTTTTGGCAAGAGCAGCATCCATTTGTCGCTCAGCATATAAGCATCTAGGCCGAATCGCCCCTTTTTTTATTGCCTTACGAATCTTTAGAATATGCCCAGCACTAGCTGGCACACTTGGATCAATTGAAATAGTAGCTATTGTTTGGACTCCGTACACTGCATCAAAATACTGATTGCCGTCATGCTGAATAATATAGGCGCTGCCTTTATATGGAAGCATTTTTTGAAGCAATTGCTGATGAAGAAGCTGCAAACTAACTTTATAATCATTAGCATTTTTATCCAATACTTCGTGATGTTTAGGGTAGATTGTTTTTAAATGGTGCACTACCAGATCAACGATTTGCATCATCATCAAAGGGCTTAACCAGATATGACCATCAAGGCTTGTTTCGTGGTGATGGTGGTGATCTTCATGTGCATGATCATGACAACAAGTATGTTTGTCCCAAAATGCTCCATTCCTAAGAGGCTTTAGTTTTATTGACGAATTATTTTGTATTGTTAAAGCATTATTTTTTAAAGCCTTAACATGTTTTGTTAGTAGTTGTTCATAAGCTGGGCCAATCCAAATAAAAGTCTTTGCATTTTTGATTAATTGCACCTGGGAAGGTTGAAGTTGCGCATGATGTGGAGAAACATAGCCATCTAGCAATAATACCGGAGCAGCAATTCCTTTAGTTAATGAGCAAACCAAGCTATGCAAAGGCTTTATTGAAACAACAATTTCGTTATCTGCATCTGGGGTTTTCTTTAAAGATAGGTAAATATAAAAAATAGCTATGATTGCAATAGCAGCAGGGATGATTTTTCTTAGCATAAATATTCTTTGAATTTAATTTTGAGAGATATTAGCACACCTAGTTTTTGAAACAACTGACAGTATTTTTTAAAAACTAAAATTTTATTTCACTGCTTATATTTTTAACTTTCCTTAGTTTTTATCCTCTTAACACTTCCTTAAAACACTCTTGATAGGCTATAGTGGCTCACCAAAGAAAAATGATTTTTAGATGCGACATAATTTTTTAGAAACCATTACAGGTGCTATAGTCTTGCTTGTAGCTGGGATCTTTTTTGCATTTGGATACAAATTTTCCACAGCCACAAATACTCAAACAATTAAAATTTTTGCACGTTTTGATCGGGTAGACGGCGTATCTATTGGCAATGATGTCCGCGTGGGCGGGGTAACTGTTGGCCACGTTGACCACATAGCCATTGATAAAAAGAATTTTAAAGCTATTGTTGCAATGGATATTGATGCATCTTTAAAAATTCCAAAAGATAGCTCTGTTGAGATTGTAAGCGAAAGCTTAATGGGGGGGAAATATGTTAATGTATCCCCGGGCGGAGATGATGAGACACTAATTCAAGGTGACACTATTTCTTTAACGCAATCCTCAGTAAGTCTTGAAGGCTTGTTAAGTAAATACATTTTCAGCGATAAAGATAAAAAATAAGCTTTCCTAGAAATTGTTTAAGCTTGCACAACTTAATTGAAATTATCATTTTTACTAAATTTTATAGCCCCATAGGCAAACCGTAGAGCTTTGATTAGAATACAACACTAAAATGAATCTATAAAAGACATGACCTCTGTTTTGCTTCGTCTAAAAGACGCCTGTGTTCGATTTAGCGGCACCCCCGTTTTTGAAGGACTGACCGCACAAATATGTGAGGGTGACCGTATTTGCTTGGTGGGACGAAACGGTTGTGGAAAATCAACTTTGCTAAAAGCCCTTGCGCAAATTTATGAACTTGATGAAGGCGAGTATTTTTTATTGCCTAGCCAAAATCTGGTATATCTGGAGCAGGATAAAACGTATCCACTAGATGTAACAACCACTGAACTTTTAGAATCCTATGGAGCCAAACCACATGAAGCCAGATCAATTCTTGATAAATTAGGAATCGCTGCCAATGTAACGTTGAATAATGCCTCTGGAGGACAAAGACGAAGATTTGCGCTAGCTGAAAGTTTAGTAAGAAATCCAACAATTCTTTTACTTGATGAGCCAACTAACCATCTTGATTTACCCAGCATCCAATGGTTAGAAGAATACCTTTCCAAATTTAGAGGCGCAGTAGTCATGATTAGTCATGATCGACGCTTTTTAGAAAAAGCTTCGAACACAACTTGGTGGATTGATCGAGGAACACTACATGTAAATAAAAAGGGATTCAAAGCTTTTGATGATTGGTCGGCTATGCTG
This sequence comes from Pseudomonadota bacterium, assembly GCA_018062345.1. GTDB lineage: Bacteria > Pseudomonadota > Alphaproteobacteria > Paracaedibacterales > CAITNM01 > CAITNM01. The sequence continues at coordinate 53,509 of JAGOSL010000004.1, forward strand.
ATGGAGGAAGAGGAGCGCCGTTTAGAAAAACTTAACACTCGCCTACGTTTAGAAACTGATTGGTTGCACTACGGAGTAACGGCAAGGCGCAAGCGCAATCAGGGACGGTTGCAACGACTGCATGAGTTACGGGGTGAGCGTCGCGATATGATGCAAAACAAAACACGTTCCATTGATGTTAATCCTGTTAATCTGCCACGAGGCAGTAAAATCATTATTGAAGCTAAGGATATTCAAAAATCTTATTGTGGTAGAATAGTTGTGCAGCCTTTTTCTTGTCGCATTTTGCACCAAGACAAGATTGGTATTATTGGCCCTAACGGCGCAGGAAAAAGTACATTAGTAAAAATGTTAGTTGGAGAATTACAGCCTGATTCCGGACACGTAAAGCACGGAACAACGTTAAAAGTAACTTATATTGATCAAATGCGATCAGAATTAAATCCAACTGACACATTATGGCAAACATTATGCCCAGAAGGTGGAGACCAAGTATGGGTGGGCAATGAAACTAAACACGTAGTTGGATACTTAAAAGAGTTTTTGTTTAACGAAGAACAAATTCGGGGGCAAGTAAGTATTTTATCAGGTGGGGAGAAGAATCGCCTACTTCTTGCAAAAGCATTGGCAAATCCAGGAAACTTACTAGTGCTAGATGAGCCCACCAACGATTTAGATATGGATACATTGGATCTACTAGTAGAATGTTTACAGCAATATAGTGGAACATTAATTGTAGTAAGCCATGATCGCGATTTTTTGGATAGAACCGTAACATCTACATATGTCACACTAGCTTCTGGTGAAGTGCAGGAATATGTAGGTGGATACAGTGATATTGAGCATTATTTAAAAGCCGCCCAAAAGCCTGCTATAAAAATAAAGAAAAAAGAAACTCAGCATGAGAAAACCACACAGCCAAAGCGGCTACCTTATAATTTGCAACGCGAATGTGACGAGCTACCAAGCAAAATAAATGCTTCAGAAAAACGCATTAATGAACTGTCAACGCTTTTGGAAGACACTACGCTATATGAAAAGAATCCCCATCTATTCAAAACCCTAAGCGAAGAACTACAACAATGCCAGGAAGCCTTGGATAAATCAGAAACTCGCTGGTTGGAATTAGAAATTCTAGCCCAGGAAATGAAGGGTTAAAACCACAAGTTAATTGGTTTTGTGATGATTTTGAGCTATCTTAACACATCAAATGTTTAGCTATACCATCCAATGCTCGACGATATTTTAGAACATTCTTTCAAAAAAAAAGCTTTACTTGCGCAAGCCCTTACTCCGCCAGTTTTGCAGCAGCGTAAACGGGGAAAGGCTTTTGAGAGATTAGAATTTTTAGGCGATCGTATTCTTGGCCTCGTGATTGCTGAAGCTTTATACGCGCATTACACCCACGACGAAGAGGGAAAACTTGCAAAAAGGCTATCGTATCTTACATCGCGCGAGTTTTGTCACATTATTGCCGAACGCATTGATCTAGGTACTTTTTTACCCATTCACACGAACGAGCTAAAAGGTACATCTATTCTTGCAAACTGCATAGAATCAATTATTGCAGCCTTATACATTGATGGTGGAATAGATGCAGCTCAAAGATTTATTCATAAATATTGGGGGGATGCAATTTATGCATCAGAAGATTTACCCAGGGATCCTAAAACTCTTATCCAAGAGTGGGCGCAAAAACGAGGTATGAATATCCCTACCTACAAAGAAATAAAGCGTTCTGGACCAGATCATGCCCCCACATACATGCTTGAGGTTTTATTACAAAATGGCTTAACAGCCATTGGAGAAGGAAAAAACAAAAAACTTGCCGAAAAGGATGCAGCTCAAAAGCTTTGGCAGAAAATTGATAATGGAGTAAAATGAAACAGAGTAGGCAAAAAAGGATCACTGTTACCTCGAATTATCAATTATTTAGTCAGTATTTTATCAATGAGAAGTTGTTATCCACAAAAAAGGCCATATTGGTTAACTATTTCTTGACTTTTCGGACGCATAGTTGAAGTATGAGGTGACAAATTTCGTTGCTGCTAATATAAGTTTTGATGTGGAGAAAATATGAGCAAATCTGCTGGTGATAGCAAAAATACCCTATATTGCTCTTTTTGTGGAAAAAGTCAGCATGAAGTCCGCAAGTTAATTGCAGGGCCAACTGTATTTATATGCGATGAGTGCGTAGACCTGTGCACTGATATAATTCAAGAAGAAAACGCAGGACCTCGTTTACTGACTGAAGGAGTACCTTCCCCCTTAGAAATTCGTAAAGTTCTTGATGACTATGTTATCGGGCAAGAACACGCAAAAAAAGTTCTATCAGTTGCGGTGCATAATCATTACAAACGTCTTAACCATAGTGGCGGCAGTAATGGCGATGTTGAGATTGCAAAATCAAACATTATGTTAGTTGGCCCAACAGGTAGCGGTAAAACTTTGCTTGCTCAAACTTTAGCACGTATTATTGATGTTCCTTTCACAATGGCCGATGCAACCACACTAACCGAAGCAGGCTATGTAGGTGAAGATGTTGAAAATATTATTCTAAAACTTTTACAAGCAGCTGACTATAATGTAGAGCGCGCTCAGCGTGGCATTGTTTACATTGATGAAGTTGATAAGATTTCTAGAAAATCTGATAATCCCTCTATTACACGCGATGTTTCTGGCGAAGGTGTACAGCAAGCTTTGCTAAAAATTATGGAAGGGACGATTGCTTCTGTGCCCCCTCAAGGTGGTCGCAAACATCCTCAGCAAGAATTCTTGCAGGTTGATACGACTAATATTTTATTCATCTGCGGCGGAGCTTTCGCTGGGTTGGAAAGAATTATCGCAGGACGTAAAAAAGGCAGCGGTATAGGATTTGGAGTAGATGTAAAAGGCCCACAAGATCACAAGATAGGTGAGCTTCTAAGAGATCTTGAGCCAGAAGATTTGTTGAAATTTGGTCTTATCCCAGAGTTTATTGGGCGTCTACCAGTTGTTGCAACACTTGGCGATTTGGATGAAGCAGCATTAGTTGAAATATTGTCCACTCCAAAAAACGCATTGCTAAAGCAATATGCAAGATTATTTGAAATGGAAGATGTAAAACTAACCTTTGAAAATGAAGCTCTTCATTCAGTTGCACAAAAAGCTATCTTGAGAAAAACTGGTGCCAGAGGCCTACGCTCAATTATGGAGAATATTTTACTTGAGCCAATGTATGAGTTACCATCAAGAGAAGATGTAGAAGAAGTTATCATTAATAAAGAAGTTGTAGAAAATAAAGGACAGCCGGTGGTTGTTCTAAAGCAAGAAGAACCTAAGCGTAAAGAAGGCGCCCGTTGATGGTAAAGAAAAGTAAATCGCTTTCAATTTCTCAGGGGAACTTATTCCCAGTATTGCCCTTGCGTGATATTGTCGTATTTCCCCATATGATTGTTCCTCTTTTTGTGGGGCGTGATAAATCAGTACTAGCGCTAGAAGAAATGATGCTTTCAAACAAGAAAGAGCTTATTCTTGTTACGCAAAAAAACCCATCAGATGACAATCCAGAAGCAAAAGATTTATATTCGGTGGGTACACTTGGCACTTTATTACAGCTTCTAAAGCTTCCTGACGGCACCGTTAAAGTATTAGTTGAGGGAACTCACCGGGTTCGGTTAAACCAATTTGTTGAAGAGTCACCCTATTTTCAAGCTTACGGATCTATTATTCCTGAGGAAGATGGTTCTGAAGAAGAATTAGAAGCCCTTATACGTGCTGTTGTTTCTCAATTTGAACAGTATGTTAAGCTTAATAGGAAAATTCCCCCAGAAGTTTTGGTAACAGTTAACCAAATATCGGACCCGGCAAAACTTGCAGACACGGTCGCTTCTTACTTTAGCTTAAAGATTCCCGACAAGCAGATTTTGCTTGAAACAGCTAATACTAGCAAACGCCTAGAAAAAGTGCTTGGCTTTATTGAAAGTGAAAGCGCTGTTTTACACGTAGAGAAAAAAATCCGCACCCGCGTTAAAAAGCAAATGGAAAAAACTCAGCGTGAATACTATCTCAACGAACAGCTCAAAGCAATTAATCGCGAATTAGGCGAAGGTGAAGACGCTAAAGACGAAATCGCTGAGCTAGAGGAAAAAATTAAAAAAGTAAAACTCAGCAAGGAAGCTAAAGAGAAAGCTTTAGCTGAAGTTCGCAAATTGAAAACCATGAATGCATCTTCGGCAGAATCAACGGTTATTCGTAATTATCTAGATTGGCTATTGAATTTGCCCTGGAAACAACGAAGTCGCATAAAAAATTCTTTAACAGCAGCTGAAGATATTTTAAATAAAGATCATTACGGGCTGGATAAAGTTAAAGAGCGCATTTTGGAATACCTTGCTGTACAAGCAAGAGTTGGCAAAGTTCGCGGGCAAATTCTATGTTTGGTTGGTCCTCCTGGTGTAGGAAAAACTAGTTTAGGAAAATCCCTAGCAAAGGCTACCGGCAGGAGTTTTGTGCGAGTTGCTTTAGGCGGTGTGCGTGATGAATCTGAAATTAGAGGCCATAGACGTACTTATATTGGCTCTATGCCAGGAAAAATCATTCAAGGAATGAAAAAGGCAAAAGCATCAAATCCTTTATTTTTGTTAGATGAAATCGACAAACTTGGAAGCGATTGGCGAGGTGATCCGGCATCTGCATTGTTAGAAGTATTGGATCCAGAGCAAAATGCTACATTCAATGATCATTATCTTGAGGTTGATTACGATCTATCAGATGTCATGTTCATCACCACGGCCAATACATTAAAAATGCCACAACCACTGCTTGACCGTATGGAAATCATTCGTATTCCTGGGTACACAGAGGACGAAAAGTTAGTTATCTCTAAACAGCATCTCATTCCAAAGCAAATGGAACATCATGGGCTTAAAGCGACAGAATTCTCAATTAATGATGAAGCTTTATTAACACTTATTCGTAATTACACGCGTGAAGCTGGCGTACGCAGCCTTGAACGTGAAATCACGAATCTTTGTCGAAAAGCAGTTCGTGAAATCATGAGCACTAAGATTAAAACATTGAAAATTAACGAAGAAAATCTGAAAAAATATGCAGGCATTAAGCGCTTCAGATATGGACTTGCAGAAGAAAATGATACTGTGGGCGTAACGACAGGACTTGCATGGACAGAGTCTGGCGGTGAGCTATTGAGCATTGAAGCAGTTGTGTTACCAGGAAAAGGTAAGACCTTGATTACAGGCAAACTTGGTGATGTAATGCAAGAGTCTGTTCAGGCAGCCCTTAGTTATGTTCGCTCACGATCAACTCAATTTGGCTTAAAGCCAAGTTTGTTTGAGCACAAGGACATTCACATCCACGTACCAGAAGGCGCTATTCCAAAAGATGGTCCGTCAGCAGGTATTACAATGTGCACTTCTATTGTCTCAGTGCTAACGGGGATTCCTGTATCAAGAGATGTTGCAATGACAGGCGAAGTTACCTTGCGCGGTAACGTGCTTCCCATAGGTGGTTTAAAAGAAAAATTACTTGCAGCTCACCGAGGGGGCGTTAAAACTGTAATTATCCCTTATGATAATGAAAAGGACCTTGCAGAGATTCCAGAAAACGTCACCAAGGGATTGACTATTATACCTGTTAAACAAGTAGATGAAGTCTTGCGTTTGGCTCTTTCTTATGAACCTCAGCCTATAGAGCATTCCGAAGAGGATGAGTTTAAAGATAAAAAATTAAATACCCCCACACCAGAAACGTTGGTAGCGCAGACAATGCAGTAGTCTTTTTAAGAAAATGTGGAAGTGATTAACTCACTTTCACATAAATCTTTTCTACACGCTCACCAAATTGCTCAGCGCCTTGCAGCACAAATCCATGTGGCTCAAGAGGATGCTCTGTAAGATCTAAATACGTTCTAAAAATTCCTCCGATGGGTAAACTATTAGCAATTTGTTCTCCAGAATTAGAAAGCATAAAGGCATGATCAATAATACACCTGATTGGGCTCACTCCTTCATCATTCAGTGTCTTTAAAGCTTCCCAAAATTCGGACGTAGTTGCATTTGCAAAAACATCTGCATGCGCAGCTCCGTTGTAAGAAATATCATCACTCTCGCTTAAAGCAACTGCTATCTGGCCACCATGATCGCATAAACAATGTTGGCAATCATGAACAAATGTCTTTCCCGTATATGCTTTTAAAAAATCATCTGCCAAGTACCTAGGTGTTTCTGCAACATCTGCAATCAACGAATGCCCACACCCAATAACTAATGTGTCTGTGTGACCTTCTAGCTGTATGTATTTCAAAATTGATTTAGCTAGAGTGTGGCTTGGGTCTTTTTGTTCCGCAAAAAGATAATCATCGCCAGCAACTAAACCTTCTGCTAGCAATGTCATGCGCATATTGATAAGAGTAGAATCAGCGTAAGCATTTGACGCAAAAAATATTTTAGCCAGGAAATGTTTAAGTAGTGCACTGTTGCCACCTAGCATTTCTAAACGATGATTGTAAGCAGCAATAATTTTTTCGCACATGACTATAGATTCAGCAATATATTCTTCAAATTTACTAAAGGCACTTTCATCTGCATGTAATAAATTTAAAATTGCTGCGTACATTTCATCACTATTGGTATCGCTAAGAAGTGGCGCAGAAGGCAGATCGCCTTTGAACGAATTACAATACTTTTGCCTCATTGCTTTTTTAAAAAATTCACTAGCAAAGATTTCATTTCGTGAAAAAACCAAAGGGATCAGCTGAATAGATTCTAAGTGCATCTTTATGCTTTGTGTTGCTGGGTGACCTGGAAAAGCATCGGCAAATGCTTCCCAGCGAGTTTTATCAAATGTCATAATCTTGAAGTATGCCGGCATATTACGCCCTAAGCTTAAGCCATCATCAACTATTTCTTGAGCTGTAGAAAGTTCTGCGGAATAAGAAGGAACAACAAAAAAAAGTGCTACAGTAGCTTGTTTTAAATATTTTTTTACTAACACGTGCATAACTACAGAAAAAATGAGAATCTGTAGTTATTATTATTATTTGTTTATTATGATATGGTTAATTTTTATGATTTTTTAAATTCAACCATAAATAATTTGCTTATATTCAGGATTTCTTGCTAGCAGAACAGCTGCTACTAAGCGATGTGCACCATCTAGGTGAGTACCATTAGTATAACGCATAAATTTTTCAACAGTTTGGGCTGAATGCGCGTAAACTTCGGGCTCTTTCAAAGCTTTTTGATACATAAATTGCTGAAGTAAGTACCCTAAAAAAGAGTCGTCACTTTGTTTTAAAAGGTCTTGAAGAGCTGATTTTAGATCATTCAGATTAGAAATATGAAAAAGTCTTTCAATAGATTGCAATATAATAGCCCCACCGACTTCATGGATTTTTTGATAAATACCAGGTGCACCCGCTGCCATTTCAAGAATAGTGGAATCTACTTCGCCACCCTGCACCGCTGAAATTTTTCGCATATCCGCAGCAGATAGCGGTTTAAAATCAATCTTGACACAACGCGAACGAATTGTTGGTAAAACGCTGCCAAGGCTATGACAAACAAGCAAAAATAAAGTGTCTTGAGGAGGTTCTTCCAAAATTTTAAGCAATGCATTTGCTGCTTGGCGATTCATTTGATCAATCGCATCTATCACAATAATTCGTTGCCCTTGTATTGCAGCTTTCTTCTTTAAACTGTTTAAAAGTGTACGCACTTGTTCGATAGTAATTTCATGCTTTTGCTTGCCTTCTTCATCACTAATACGGGAAATATAAAAGTAATTAGGATACGAACCATTCATGCACTGTTGCTGCACCACATTTTCAGTAAATGGGCTACATTTGACCAAAATTGAGAGTGCTAAATTTTTAGCAATTGAAGCTTTTCCAATGCCCATTGCTCCATTTAGCAAAAAGGCTTGATGTCGATGACTCTCAAGTGCAGTTTGTAGTGCTGTGTACGATGATGTGTGGCCGATAATCATGGCCTACTTTAGCTTGAAACGTTCTAAAAAAAAACCCTGAAGATAAAATACCTTGCTAATCACCAATAATAATAGTTGGCATACCAAGCAAAATAGAACCTCCATGACCGCAAGGATCTCCCATACGCACCATTGGATTTCCGGCTGCCATTACTGTGGCGCTTCCCTTTGCTACTTTATCAGGAGGCCCCACACATACCGACATATTATTAATATTAACCGCAGGAGGACCTCCGACAATAACTGTAACTGCCATTCCAATAGTTGGCCCTCCTATATGTGGTACAACTCCAGTTACTTGTGGGCAAACGTGTAAGGATCCTAGAAATGCAGCTGGATTTGGCATATCACTTCACTTTTAAGGCCCGCAAAGGCACTTCAATTTCGCTAGCTTCTTCCAAGGTATGAGGATTCGGATCAAGCTCTTGAAAACGTCGAGCACTTACAAGCACACGCTGTTCAAATGATCCTACCGTGCTGTTATAAGCTTCGACAGCTGTTTCAAGGCCCTTACCCATCCGTCCTATATGACCAGTCATATCGCCCAAACGCTTGTACAATTCTTGGCCCAAAACAGAAATGGCCTTGGCGTTTTCAGCAATATTTTCTTGACGCCAGCCATAAGCAACAGCCCGAAGCAATGCTATTAAGGTAGTTGGTGTAGCCATCAAAACTTTTTCATTAACTCCTGCTTCAATTAAACCGGGGTCAGCTTGAAGAGCAGCGCTAAACATCGCCTCGTTTGGAATAAAGAGCACAACAAATTCAGGACTGTGCTCGAACTGTTCAAAATAACTTTTTTGAGAGAGCTGTCGAATGTGCGTTCGCACATGGCGTGCATGATCTTGTAATTTTTGAGCTTTCTGCGAATCATCTTGGGCTTCTAAATAATCAAGGTAGGCTACCAACGGAGTTTTTGCATCAATAACAATAGTTTTACCCGCAGGCAAACGCACGATCATGTCAGGGCGAAGCCTTCCTTCATCACCGAGCACTTGTTCAAAAAAATCAACATGATCAACCATACCAGCCATTTCAATTACGCGTTTGAGCTGCATCTCTCCCCATTGCCCCCTGGCATGTGGGGTACGCAAAGCCTTTACAAGAGTTGCGGTTTCTTGACGCAAATCCTTTTGTGATATGACCATGTCCGTCAGTTGGCGTTTTAAATCAGCAAATGCTTCAATGCGATGTTTTTCAACGGTTTGCACTTGAGTGTTTACCTGCTCTAGAGATTTTGAAATGGGTTCAAGCATGTGCTTAAACTGTTCTTGGCGCTGTTCAAACGTTAAATTTGCTTTTTCAAGCACTCCATCAAATTGTGCTTTAGCCAATCCTAAAAACTGATTCGATTGATTAATCAACGCTTGCTGAGTAAGACGCTCAATTTGCTGCTGCCACATTTGTTGGATCTGTTGATCTGTTTGTGTTTGACTTCTCAATTGAACGTTTTCAATAAGAAGAGTCTGTTTTTGGTGTATTAAATAAAGGCATGCACCCGCAAGCATTGCAACAGAAGCTACTAACGACCAAAATATGATATCTACTTCCATTTTTTCCTTCTTATTGTGCTGTCCATCCACCATCCATGGAAAGAGTAGCTCCGTTAATTTGCGATGCCGAAGATTGACATAAAAATAAAACAAATTCACCAATTTCTTCTGCTGTGACGAAATGCCCAGTTGGTTGCTTTTCTTTCAACAAAGTGGACTTGGCAAGATCTATACTGATTCCCTGCTCTGCTGCGCGCTTTTCAATTTGAGCTTGCACCAATGGGGTTAAAACCCAACCTGGACAAATAGCGTTACATGTTACCCCTTTTGTTGCATTTTCAAGGGCAGCAACTTTGGTAAGACCTACTATACCATGCTTACTTGCAACATAAGCAGCTTTATTGGCGGAAGCCACAAGGCCATGACAAGAAGCGATATTGATAATTCGACCCCATTTCTTTTCTTGCATCTGGGGTAGCAAAAGTCGCATAAAATGAAATGCAGACGACAGATTTACAGCTAAAATTTGATCCCACTGTAGCGGCGAAAATTCATGAATTGGCGCAACGTGTTGAATGCCTGCGTTATTTACTAGAATATCGACAACAACATCTGAAGCCTTTAAATCATTAGAAAATTTCTCAATAGCTTGGGCATTACTTACATCAACACTGTAATAGCCTAAAACTTTGCCTAAACTTGACAAATACTCAATTAAAGACTTCACTTGTTCTTGTGGCTCAATTCCATGGAGAATCACTTGATAACCATTTTGCAGAAGTATTTTTGCAATGCCTCTTCCTATTCCGCTTGATGAACCGGTAACTAACGCAGTTTTTTCGGTGTTCATTGCGCTCCCCTTACAAATTTGATATGTTTGTGGCTTATTGAACCATTTGGCCATATTCCCCTTTCATTAGCAATATGATAAAGACTTTTAAAAACAAGATCCCCTTGTCAATTTGGGCAATCGGCTTTACAAGCATGCTTTTGAACATATCAACAGTTATGATCTTTGGCATTGCTGCGTTATATGTGCAACAAATCCTTGGAGTTGCCACTGGGGTTTTATTAGTTCTTGAGGGTGTTTTTGAAGCGATAGCATACTTGATGAAGCTATTTTCAGGTATACTCAGCGATTATTTGCGCAAGAGAAAAGCCGTTATTGTTTGGGGTGTTGCTTTATCTGTTATAGCTAGACCCGTATTTGCTTTATTTTCAAACTTGCCTGCTGTGCTAGCAGCCCGCATTCTCGATCGTTTAGGAAATGGTATACATGCAACACCTCGTGATGCATTGGTGAGTGATCTTGCTCCTGAAGATATAAAAGGTGCTTGCTTTGGTCTTAGGCAGAGTTTGGCCGTTGCTGGATCCTTTATCGGCGGATTTCTTGGTATTTGGTGCATGACCACAACGGATAAGGATTTTAAAACTGTTTTTGCTGTTGCCAGTATCCCAGCATTTCTTGGTCTCTTACTTTTGATATTTTGCGTGAAAGACTCCCAAAAGAAGGAAGAAAAGAATGCTATCGCCAAGCAGCCAATTCGTCACCCTATTCGTTTCAAGGATTTAAAGCGTCTTGGAAAATCATACTGGATTTTAATGTCAATTGTACTTGTTTATATGAGTGCAAGGGTTGGAGAGTCTGTATTGGTACTACATGCAACTGGCAACTTCAATTTAGATCAGAATTTTTCACATGCGGTGATGATTTTGTATAACGGAATGAATACATTATGTTCTTATCCGGTTGGTCGTTTGTCTGATAAATTTGGCCGTTATGGTTTCTTAGGCTTAAGTTTTTTTATGTTATTACTAGCTGATTGCTTTTTAGGGTTTGCTCAAAATTTAACCACTATGATGGTTGGTGTTGCGTTATGGGGAATTCAAATTGGCATGAGCCAAAGCATGTTTTTAAGTCTAATTGCAGACTATGTTCCTGAAGACCTGCGTGGCACAGGAATTGGATTTTTCTACCTTATCAGCGCTGTAGCGCTTATTATCGCTGGTGCTATTGGTGGAATTTTTGCGCACATGTACAGCCAATTTGCCACATTCATTGCAAGTGGAACAATAAGCTTAATAGCACTTTTAATGCTTGCTATTTTTTACAAGACTTTGCAAAATCAGAAAATTTAATTGATTGAGAAATCAAATATGTCGCAACGTGTAAAAATCACTACTGCAGTCATCATTGGTAACATTCTTGATTACTATGATTTCCTATTATTCGCTCATTTTGGCTCAATCATTACTCCTTATTTCTTTCCCAGCACTAATTCAAAAGAATCACATATACTGAGTCTTTTTTTATTTGGTGGCGCATTTGTGATAAGACCTGTCGGAGGAATTATATTTGGATACATTTCAGATGTTTTCAATAGAAAAACCGCCCTATTACGAGCAATTCAGTTCGCCATTTTTCCATCTTTGGCAATTGCATTTTTACCAAGTTATGAATATATTGGGCTCGCCGCAAGTAGCTTATTTGTACTGTTCAGATTGCTGCAAGGATTTTCGCTAGGTGGTGAATACACTAATGCTGGAACCTATTTAATGGAATACCACAAAAAGCAGCGAGGTTTTGTGAGTGGTTGTTTGGCCGCTTCAGGCACAATTGGAAGCATGATTGGTCTTGGCGCATCTGCCATTTGCGTATTTTATCAAGAAACAATTCCTTGGCTTTGGCGCATTGCCTTTTTATTGGGTGGAGTTGCAGCTTTTTGGACCATAAGCATGCGCCGCTCTTTAGTAGATATAGTGCCCCCTAGAAACCAGCCTAACCAAAAAACAAAAGACGATTTCGGATATCTTTGGTTGCGTCGCGTGTTGGTGATTTTTATTGGTATACTTGTTGGAACAACAAATTGGCTACCAGCAACCTATACAAATTTTTATGTTACAAAAATTTTAAATCAGCCAACCGTAATTGGCCAACAATGCACAATGATTGCACTTGTTAGTTATATTGCATTGTCACCCCTTATGGGCTTTTTTGCTGACAGAACAAAACACTATGAACAGTTCATGAAAATTACAGCATTACTTGCTGCACCCTTGAGCATCGGTGGTTTTATGCTTTTAGCACGAGAACACTATTACTTAGCTCAGATATTTTTAGTAATTGCCTCATCTAGCTTTGGTGCTGCAATTCACCCTGTTATGAATAGTCTATTCCCAGCTTCGGTTCGGGCAAGAAATGTATCACTACTATTTACAATCGGCCTAAGTGTTGGTGGTATGGCACCTGGCATGATGAGTTATTTTGTTGATAAAACAGGATGGCACCTTATACCTGCACTTTTTGTCAGTGCAATAGCTGTGCTAATGGCTTTTTTATTTTTCATATATGAGGAGAGACATTCTAAGATTTTCTTACAGTCCAATAAGAGAAAATCAGTGATAGATAATTAAGGATTTTCTTGAGAAATCTCTTTTTCGAAAAGAGAAATTGATAATAAATAGTGTGTCGTGTACTTTTGGATAAATCGTTGCATTGATCTCACAAGAATGAATTCCATTTTAACATCTATTAATTTAGTAAAAACTGAATATTCGGAAGCAGATTTTTACAATTTTTGGCAGTTAGCAAGTGAGATGGTAGGCCTGGATGTGCAGGACAAGAAGTTAGCTAAAATTATTGAAGCCATTCATAAAGCACAGCGGCCATTTCAGTGCAAAGCAGAAGCATCTACTTATCAACAAATTCAATTTTCCACAATTTTTTCCCTGCAAAAACAAGCTTTAGAATTTTTTAACCAAGGATTCATATTAGTATGTGACGATGTGACAACTTGGGAAAGACTGATTATTGCTACTGCACCTAAGCAAGTCAGCAATGCTGTGGATTGGGTTTGTAAGGTATACAAGTATGTAATGAATCAAACTACTTTGAGTGCTCTGGAAGTAATTAGTCACCCTCACCTTGCTCAAGACCAGGAACTTCACAATCTTGCTGTAGAGTGGGAATACACTTTGAGAAAAACGCAAAAACAATTATCAAATCTAGACCTTCCAAATCATCCTTTATGTAATTATCTTTCTTTTCTTACGCGCAAAAATGGTTTTCTTAATATTTTTAATGAAATTATTGAAAAACTCCCCTCTAAAATTCAAGCACAAACACGATTTCTTAGTGAATATATACCTCTTTTGGATGGTAAAAATCGCTGTATTGAATGGTTTAAAAAGGCTGTTTGCGTTGGAGTATATTCTAATCAAATTCGCTTAGGGATTCATGAAGCTTTAAAATTCACCCCAGCGCAAGTTGTATTTTGTTTGAAGCATAGCCAAATTCGACCAAGCTTAAGCCACCTTCTGCAGAGCAAAACTACAAATATGACACAACAACTTATGCGTTGGAAAAGTTCTAATCCCTTAAATATTTTAAGTTATTCTCAAGAAACAGTTTTTTGTCATCCGTTACTTAACGATCAGATTGCGCAAAAGTATCCAGAAAAAATATTCCCAACAAAGGTAGAAAGACCCACTGCAAAACCTATTGTCGGGAGTCGCCCAACTACTATTAGCGCAACAGGGTTTAATTTACTGATGCAAGACCCTTATGGATTTTACGCCAAATACATTTTAAAACTTAGCCCTCTTGAAAGAATAACCTGTCAGAGTTTTGCAAAGGAATTTGGGATGGCAACCCATAAAATAATAGAAATTTATCTGAAAAGCGGATTTGATGCCGCAACAAAATATATAGACACACTAAGACTAAGCAGCCCTACCATTTTATGGAAAGCCAAACTACAGCGCATCCTAGATTGGGTGCGCAATCAAATTGACGATTTATCTCCAAGCGAAATCCATAGTGAAAAGGATTTTCAAACAACACTGGGAGAAATTACTATAAAAGCAAGGATTGATGCTTTGTTTTTTTTGAATGCTGGAAATTTAGTTGTAAATTTCAAAACAGGTACTCCCCCCAGTAAAGCTGAAGTGATTAACGGATATGCACCCCAACTTGCTATTGAAATGTTTTTAGCCGGTAAAACCTATGTTGATAAATCAGTCCAAGCAGAATTTTGGCAGCTTAAAGGCACGCAACCTTCTGGAATAACGTCCACAAGCCTTGCAATTCCAATAGATACATTGCAAAAGACATTTGAAAAAATAACTTCCCATTATTTAATAAGGAATTCTGAATTTTTAACTTGCCCCTGGCCTTCAAAAACGCCAAAGTGTAACGAATATAAAAATTTGGAACGACTTATTTAATGAATGAAGAGAGAACAGCAGCGTCACCCTATTTAACTTGGGGAGGAGTTGCGTTATTTTTCTTATATCAATACGTACTTCGTATTGCGCCTGGACTTGTAGAGCCGGAACTTCGCAGCGCATTTTTTATGACAGCTAATGATTTTTCAACGCTTGGTTCTTTTTTTATGTTTGTCTACGCGATCGTGCAAATTCCCTGCGGAGTTTTGATTGATAGGCTTGGTGTGAAACGCGTAGTTTTATATAGCATTTTGCTGTGCTTGGTGGGTAATGTCTTATTAATTCATGGAAATAGCCTTTGGGAAGCCCAAGCCAGCAGAATTTTTATGGGACTAGGCGCTGCATCAGGTTATATCAGCTGCATGAAAATTGCAGCTGATAGTTTTCCAAGCTCGAACCGTGGTTTTTTCATGGGAGCCGCTTTAACAATTGGATTGCTCGGGCCACTTTTAACAACAGACCCATTGGTAGACCTTATTGAAACAACAAGCTGGATATATGCTTTCAAAGTATTGTCTGTCATTGGTGTAATATTATGGTTTTCGCTTGTAATTGTTATACCTAAGGAAGCTATTAATCCTCATGCTGTTTTGAGGTGGTCAGAAATCAAAAAAAGTATTTCTCATGTTTTAAAAACACGCGCAGTGCTAGCTTATGCAATTATGACAACTTGTTTTTTCTCTCCTTTTTCTGTAATAGCAGATCTGTGGGGTGTTTCATTTTTAATGAACCATTTCAGCTTAGAGAGAATCAATGCAGCTAGTGTAACAAAATTGCTTTATGTTGGTGCAGCAGTTGGAAGTTTGGTTGTTCCGTGGTTGTGTGAAAAATATAGAGGATACAATCGAGGCATCGCTTATAGTTGGATAGCAATGGTACTTTGCTTAGTTATATTACTTTATGGGAGTTTGTCAGCATTCTTTCTTATTGCTGTGCTAATTGTTTTGGGGTTCTTCAGTAGCTCTGAAATATTATGCTTCGGTGCAGCTTCACACTACACAACACCTGAAACATCAGGCACGACTCTGGGTGTGATTAACACGTTCACTGTTATGGGCAGTGCTTGCATTATGCAATCTTTTGGTTTCTTACTTGATCAAAAATGGAGTGGAGCAATGGATACTCATGGACTTAGGCTCTACTCTAGTAACGAATACATTTTTGCACTCACTTCAATTCTTATTTTTGTTAGTGTTCTAGGAGTAATAGCTTTTTTCCTTTATAGACAAGGTAAAAAACTAAAACAAAAAGAACTAGCGTGATGCTATTTTTTCATTATGCAACCACAACAAAGAGCTAGTAATCCAAAATCCAGCTGCTGGGTAAATGCTTCAGCTGGATCTGGAAAGACAAAGGTTCTTATTGATAAGATTATTAGACTGCTACTAAGCGGTGCAAATTCTGATCGTATACTTTGTTTAACATTTTCAAGAGCTGCTGCAAATGAAATGCAACAAAGGCTTCTAAAACGCGTAGAATTACTCGCAAAAGCTTCCGAAACAAAGATTATTGAAGAATTGCAAGATCTAGGCGAAACACCAGACAAAGAAATAATTACAAAAGCTCAGAACCTGCATGCATTGGTGCAATTACTACCCATTTCAATTCAAACTGTCCATGGATTTTGCCAAAGTCTTCTTCAGCGACATATGGGTAAAAGCATCCTGCATACAGCCCCAAGAATCATGGAAAACTTTGAAGAGTCCACTTATTTGGCGCAGGCATTTGAAAAACTAATTACTGACGAACAAGCAACAATTTTTTTAGAGGAATTTCTGACTTTTCACTCTGACAATGTTTTATTTGAGTATCTATGCAGCACAATACGCAATGTTCAAAATTCAAACTTTGCTGAAATTAATTCTCGCCTACATGAATTATTTGATATTAACGGCATCCCAAAATTTCCAAATCCACCATCTGAGATACATTCTCTTCTTAAGGGGCTTTTGAATATTTGCCCACCAAATGAGAGCGTTTCAAAAGACCACTTTTTTTCACAGTGTTTTTTAACACAAAAAGGAACAGTACGGTCAAAAATTCTGGCAGCAGGTATCCAAAAAGAATATCCGGACGCAGAAATCCAGTTAAAAGTTTATGCGGAGTCTCTTGCGCATTATTATGCTCAAAAAACACGCTTTGATCATGTGCAAAAATCTTTGAATTTCTGGCAACTTCAGCAACTATTTAATAAGCACTACAGGGATTTAAAAGCAGAGCTAAATCTTTGGGATTTTCACGATTTGATTGAAAAAACACTAGAAATATTAAATTTAGATACTTTCGATCAGATTCTTTTAGATTTAAATTATCGCATTGATCACATTCTAGTTGATGAAGCCCAAGACACAAGCATTGATCAGTGGCGGGTCATTGCACACCTTGTAAATGGTTTATTTGATCAACAATCAAATAATAGAAGTCTTTTTGTTGTAGGTGATGAAAAACAATCAATTTATAGTTTTCAAGGGGCTGATATTCGCATGTACCATAACATGCAAAAACATTTTTCAGCACTCTGCAATCCCTTTGAAAATATAAGCCTAACAACTAGCTTTCGTAGTGCTAAAAATATTTTAGACTTAATCGATACTATTTTTGAAAAAAACACTAATGGCCTTGGTAAAAATGTTAGTCACACCGCTCATCATTCATTTGATGGTCATATTCGAATTTTGCCATTCATTGAACAAAAACATGAAAATATTGAACCATGGCCTATATTTGAAACCTACATTGAAATGCAAGAACCAGAAGAACTATTAGCAATTAATGTTTTAAACACAATTGAAAAAATCATTCAGGACGGCCTATTTTTGGCATCTCAGAACCGTGAAGCAACCTATAGTGATGTGATGATTTTGATGCGAAAACGAGGTGGTCAAATGCGTGCATTAACCGACATTTGCGAAAGAAAAAAAATCCCATTCTCTGCGTTTGAGCCGAAAAATCTTCTAGAATTTCTTGTTGTGCGCGACATTTTAAGTGCTGTTGAATTCATGCTGATGCCATTGAACGATCTAAATCTTGCGCAGCTATTAAAAAGCCCATGGATGAGAAGCTTTGGTATAATTAGCGAAGAAGATTTATTTAATCTATGCCACAGTCGGAAAAAATTTTTATGGAATGAGGTGCAGGCGCATTATCCTTTTCACGCCAATGCTCTTTGTGAACTGCTAAAAAGTACACCTACAAACGCTTACGATTATTTTCAATGCGCTTATGACATAATGAACGTTGAGTGCGAGCGCTTACACTATTTTATGGACGAAGTTTTCAAGCGTTTTAATCTATTAGATTTAAGTATTAGGGAACTGATTGAGCATTTATATAACTATCCACCAATATTTACCCAGAGCAGCCACCAAGAAGGCATTAAACTATCAACAGTACACGGAGCAAAAGGTTTAGAAGCACCTATTGTTATTATTCTAGATAATGGAGATGAGCCAAATCTAAAACAAGACATCTTACTATTTGATCCCGTTCAACAATTTTGGTTCTTAAAACCAACAATTGCCGCAGATACAGTTTTAACTTCTGCATTGAAAGAACACCATCAGCAAGCTTTAGAATTTGAGCATAATCGCCTTTTCTATGTATCACTTACTCGTGCCAAAGAGCATTTGATTTTAGCGGGCCTGCCTCATGAACCTTCTACGCACTCTTGGTATTGGGGAGTTTCGGAAGCAGCTAAAAATTAAAAAATAAAATTCTTAAATTAATAAAGTCATTTAATCAAAATTTAACTTCTTCCCAACTAGCATAAATATCAGTTGGATAGACATAGAGGTTAGTGTTACATGAGAATAATTTTTACGTTCTTTACTGCCTTCTTACAATCACATTTAACAGCGGCTGAAATACTTGTTGCGCCAATTACTGAAGAAAGATCAGATCTTCTGTTGCAATGTCCTTCTTTCATTGATTTACAAACCACTTTAGCTGTATCAAAACAAGAAGAGTTAACCATAGAAAATAGAACAGATATCCCTATCAGAGTGGGAGTATATGATTCTTACCAACTAGCCTTTGATGCGAAAGAAACTGAAGTTTTAATTTCGTTTGATGGCCGCTACCAAATGATTAGCGTAAACGGAAGCTCAACACCTTCTGAGAAAAATACATTTTTACGAATTCTCATAGATCCAACTCAAGAAAGATCTAGAGTAGCATCCATCGTTTTAAAAAGTACTATTGTCATTTTTCCTGGTGTGCTTGAAACAATTAGAGCGATGCCATCATCATACATAAGCAGCCTTGTTTGTGAAGACACTGAAAAACATATTATTTTCAGTACGCCCTCCCAAAATAAAACCCAGTTAGCAATAGAAGATTTGCCTGATAGCTTAGATTATGAAAAACCTACATTTAGACAGCCTATTGAAGATATTTCTTCGCTACCACTTTTTCAGCATTTGGCATCAACTCTATTTAGCGAATATAAGATCACCCCACAAAAGTTTTGTCAAAAATTAAGAGAAATTAATCGAGATAGAACTACTCCAATCAAAGATTGTACTCTATTATCGAATACCCCTGATCTTAAAATTCCTAAAATAATACACACCTTTTATGCAAAAAAAACTGACGAACCGGCCACTTGTTTAAATCCTCATCAAAAAAAGTGCTTGGGGATATCAATTGAAACTCATTCAAAGGCATTAGGGTGGAAACACATCTTATGGACAGCTGAGCCTCCTATCACAGCGGAAGATTTAGGAGCAATAGCTGAAAATGTTGAAATTAGGTCTATTTCGTTGTCTAGGCTACCCTGCCTATCTGAAATAGAAAAATTATTAAATAGCAAACTTTATAGACGTGCATCTGTACTTTTTCAGTATGCAGTACTAGCTAAATACGGAGGGGTAGTAAGAGGGATAAATAGAGTAATTAAGCAAGATATAGCAACGATACATTCAAAATTTAGCTTCTACGCTAGTGTAGATACTTCCATGGTCATTGGTTCTGAATTTTTAGCATCAACATCTGGATACTCTATAATAAGAAACGCACTTACTTTGGTGCAGAGGGAAGTAAACAAAACAGAAAATTCTTTACTGAGCGAACCAGATATTTTATCAATCGATTATCAAACTAAATATGCTAGCGGGCCCCTTTATATAAGTTTCCACCAATGGGCAACGCCCGGAAATGATATAATCATTTTCACACCAGGCTCTTATAAATAATTAACAACTAAAACTATCGCCTTTAACAGTTTTTTTATTTTTTATTCATAAAATGAAACAATAAACATAAATAAAATAAATAAAAAATTTTGAGAAATACAAGAATTATTTCAAAAGATTTTTAAGTGAAACCAGCGCTAACCACAAAGGATATGAATAAGATGAAAAATTTATCACAGAAAATTTTAGTGAGTATTGCCTTTACTTGCATACATAGTATATTTAACCCCTATGCAGCTGATTTGATTGCAGCATCCTCAAGAGAGCAATCAGAGGATCTATCAAAGATTGATAGTTTTTTAGAAACTTACCAGCCGCACCAGATATACGTACAAAATCAGACTGAAGCAGACATACAGTTATCAATTTTTCTAAAAAATGAAACAGTGCCTGGAGACAATACTATTGTTTCATGGGACGCATCAATCCCCTCATCACAAGTGGAAAAAATTATAGGCACCCCTATTTCTTCGGGTCATAAAATCCGAGTAAGAAATCATGGGGCACAAAGCTTTTATTACCCATCTTCTAACACAATAAATATTCCTTCTGGCAATACGCTCAAGTACAGTGCGCCAGATGAAGCATTTATGACAGGTCTAATGAGTGAATATCGCGGATCTGCAAACATTTTTCGCTCAGGTAACCACTGGGTAATAAATTTTTCTGAAAGCCCTTCTCAACCTTTTTATGAAAGAGACATCATACGACCATACTTTTCGTTAGAATACTATAATGCCACATATGGGCTTGATTTTACTCTTGAAGAAGCAATGTCGCATTACCTTAATCAAGGAGTAAAACTTGGGTATAATCCTAATGAATGGTTTAATTCGGAAAAATATCAACATTATTTTGAAACAGAAATTAACCCGTTCATCGATTTCTTGTTGCAACGTCAAGTCTGCATAGAAAAAGAAGAAAGAATTTTAGAAATAAAACAAGACACAAGTGTTGAAGACTCTTTATTCACTCTTATTTACCAGCTGAGATATAAGGTCTTGCCTAAGCAGATTGCTCTAAAAACGCCAGAGATCTTACCACCCCACCTTTTGCAAGCCTTGGAAGAAAAAGGAATTCTTGTTAACTCATCTTCTTTAATACCAACAGAAACTATTTCCGGAAGTTTTATTGAGGATCGTGCCCCTTGGTTTAAAAAATATAGACGCATTCAGGCAAGAGACATTGTAGGAAAAGCATTTACTTTTGGGGCTTTTGAACATAATGAATCTGGTCCTTATATACAACGGTTTGCTCAATTCACCTTCACAGAGGGAGGAAGAATCTATCCATCGCCTCACGAAAATGAGGTAAATTACCGATTTACAAATAATAACCATTTAGAAATATTAGATTACAAAGGGGAGGTCACATCTCTTTTTATTGTCAAAAAGGAATCAAATTCAGGTTATTTCGGATTACTTGGTAAATTCATGCCAGATCGTCAAAGACACCATTTCTTATGCACAACAGATAATGACACGCATATTTCTGACTTATTCTCCGATTTTATGGTCGATACACCAAGTCGGTTTGATATTTTTTATCATCCAGAACTTGTGCAATGTGACTACACTTACAACAACGAATTTGAAGAAAGAGCACGGAGTGTCTTTGATCATGATAATGATTCACTAAAGTATCACCATAATCACATGCTCAAAAGAAGTGAAGAGTTGCTAGCATCAAAAAGAAAACTTCCTGCTTCTGAACGAATAGAAAAAATTTCTCATAATCTATGGCTAACAAATTTAGAAAGGCCCAGCTATCCTAACTCTGCACTCATTGAATTGTGTTCAGCTCAATTAGGTAAGATGGATCTAATAAATAATTTTCGACACTTCATTTGGACAAATACTCCACTCGAGACATTAGAGCGAGAGTTACACTTACGCAATATTGATTACGAAAGAAAAGCCCCAGAAGAAGCTTTTGAAAAAGCAAGCATCAAAGCTGTTTGCGATAATCTCGTCACGAATAAACTGTTTGGTATAGCTGTTAATCCATTAAAATTTTCTATTCTGGAAAAATTTGGTGGCATTGTTTTAGATTTGGGTGTTGTTTTGAAACCAAAATATTATGAACTCTTAAGTCAATTTTCCTTTATTGGATCTAATGTACCTGAGTGGAAATGGGGGCTTGATATTTATTGTTTGGCAGCAAAATCTCATCATCCTATTTACAAAAAGATGGTTAACTTAATTTCAAATCTGGATAGCTTAACTACCGCTCAACGATCAGTTATAAAATACTCAGCGTTGGGGGATGTCTGCTGGATAGGACAAATGGTAACATATTACTTAGATGGCTTTAAGCAAGAAACGCCAACAATGCTTGCAGACTTTGGCTCATGTGTGTGGACACAACGTTCACGCACTTGGTTGAATGGCACATCCGGCAATAGTGTCATAAGATTTGAACCACGCCATCAACTAGAAGGAAAAACTGTTTTGCCTATCTTTAGTCAAACGATAGAAGAAAAAATTACAGAAGAAAATTCAGTATCAGAAAATATATAAACTTAAATTTTACTCGGCAAGCCAAAATCTTGCCGAGTAAAATCCCTTAAACTTCTTCTGTTATTTTTTTCTTCTTTTGTAAAATCTCCCCTGCTTTTCTCAGAGCAGCGTCAGTAACTTGGTCCATGTTGTAATACTTAAATTCAGCCAAGCGCCCGATAAAAGTTACATCCTCACGAGATACTGCAAGCACTTGATATCGCTGTAGAGCCTCATTATTTTCCGCAGACAAAACTGGATAAAGTGGCTCACGCTCAGCATTAACGTCAGTCGGGTATTCCCTAAGTAAAGTTGTGCCAGCGTGCACCTGACCTGTTAAATGTTTAAACTCAGTAATGCGTGTAAAATCATAATTGTTAGGATAATTTACAGTTCCAACTTCTTGATAATGAGAAGTTTCAGGCAGATGTTCAAACTCAAACCTTAAAGAACGATATGGTAATGGTCCGAATTGGTAATTGAAAAAACTATCTATTGCTCCTGTAAAGATAAGATGACCACAGCTTAAAGAATTCTGCACACTTAAGTAATCATACCCACATAAAGTAGTTATACCTGGATGATCTAGCATTCTTTTAAACATTGCTGTGTAACCATCTGCTGGCATCATTTGATAAGTATCTGCAAAATAACGATCGTCTGTATTTGTTCGAGTTGGAATTCTTCTTAAAACCTCTGGCGATAAATCTTTTAAGTCTAATCCTCCCCATTGTTTCGCAGTATAATTTCTGAAAAATTTATCACACAAATCCGATCCAACCAGGGACAATACGACATCTTCACTGTTGCGAATTTCGGTGCATGGAACTTTAACAGAATCCAAATATTCCTGACATTCTTCTGGGGTTTTTAAGTCTAACCCGTAAAGCTCATTTAGAGTTGTTCTATTAATCGGCATAGGATAGGTTTTACCATCCGCTATATCTACAACAGATCGCACTCGATGTTCGTAAAAACGCCAAGTTGTAAATCTTGACAAGAATTCAAGAACATCTTTGCTATTGGTATGGAAAATATGGGGGCCATGCAAATGTATCAATACACCGTGTTCATCATAGAGATCATGTGCATTCCCACCTACATAAGGTCTCTTATCTATAACCAAGACGGAGTACCCAGCATCTGCAAAATGACGCGCCACTGTAGAACCTGCAAACCCTGCACCTGCAACAATAAAGTCCCAAGCTTTTGCACAAACCTGTTCAAGTTTTTGTGTAGACTGCCTCGCATATTGTAGCAGTGGTGTTTCAGCACCTGTCGTTTCTGCAGAAATATCTAGCCAGTGATTCGGACGATTGCCTAATTGCGCCCCTTTTTGATTATAGTGATCGTAGGCTTGCTCTTTAGGAATTTCATAAGCCTTGTGATAAAAATCTTTGTCAAAAAATGATTCAGCCAACGTTTCAGCTGCCCACCCATAATGCAATGTAGCTATTATAAAATACTTAAATGTTGCTTGAATAATCTGCCTCAGTCCTAGATAAAAGCGATGATTCACAGACGAGACATCACTTCCTTTTGTTAATAAGCTTCTCATATAATTCTCCATATGAAATAAGAGTTTTAGTAAAGATCATAAAAAATAGATCTACCTTGACTCTACGAAGCTAAATATTAACAAAAGGTTAATGAGAATTCACATGCATTTTTTGAGATGATCAAAAACCCCGGTATCAAAGCAGAAGAATCGTATCCATGTCCTCCATTAGAGGAAAATCTGGAATTGTGCTGTATCCCAAAAGCTCAAAGTCTTTTTTACATAAATCTAGAACTAAATTGACTTCTCTTTGTGAATAATAATCAGATTTTCTGACTGCGGCTTTAGTTGCATGCTCAGCCGAAAAATAATTTCCCGGTTTTCCTGGAAGACCTAATTGACTCATCACTTCTTGAAACTCTTGATCAAATTTTTCGAGATGTACAATTTTATCATATGGAACTATCGGAAGCATAGTAACGCACCACATTGGTTTGAAATGATCGTTAAGCTCTTTAAGTGATTTTTCTTTTAACCTTCTTAAAAATTGCTCAAAAGAAATTTTTTGATAAATATTGAAACCTAAATCCTGTCTTGGCCATGTTTCTCTTGTAAGAAAAACCCTCCCAGCACTATCTCTGGTCCAAACTTCCTTTACTTTTGCAATCTTATCTAAATATGCTGATAAAACTCTACTAAAAGGGTTACGAACACAAGTAAATTTGAAAAATTCATTACTCAGCAAACGCTGATATCGCTCTGCAATTTCAAAAGGAGGCCTGTGAAACCCTCTAGGCTCAGGAAATTCTAACAATCTATCCGCTTCATAAGAGCCCAATGCTCTTGTTATCGTGTTACAACCACATTTTTCATTGACTACATAAATGTAATTCTTTCCAAATCGGGTATTATCAGGAGCTCCAACCTCTTCTAAAAAAATCTGAAGGCTATGCTCTGAAGGAGTTTCCACGATAGGCCGTACAAAATCTCCTGCTGTCCAATAATCTTTACCTCCTAAGTTAGCATGGTAGATAGATTGTTTTATAACTTTCATAAACGGCAGCTGATCCCTCACCATACCACTAGAAAAGCGTACGGCCTCATCCATGGTTGTAAACGTTGCAATATGTGCTGCATTTGATATTTCAGCATCTCCAGAGCTTGTTCTATTCAACAAACTAACAGACTGCTCATAATTAATACTTGAGCGGTAAATTAATTGTTCATCTGTCTGTGGCCAAAAACCTACAGGCACGTTGGGATCAAATCCACTATACGTACAAGACGGCAACCTTAGAGCTGAAGTCCTCTCACTCAAAATTTCTGCCAGCGGCTTATGCAAACATAAAATTTGCCTGTCTGTTAATTGTAAAATCCATCTCAACGAGCTCGGCAACGTTGAAGCAAATTCTGACCCTTCCTGTTGAGTAAGCGCGTTTAATGAACAATTATCAATCACCCGGTCATAAAACATTTTAATTTTTTTTTCTTGGCTTTCACTTAACCCCAGGTGCACGATTTCAAAATTTCTGCAGCCCATGCGGTAATGCCATAATAAATTGGGGTAGATCATATCATCTTTTTCGCCCAAACGAATTTGTAAACCAAACGATTCAACTCCCTCGTCTTGACCTAAGTGCAACTGAGAAGCGTTAAATGAAGTTAACTCTTGATCTTCGCTATTTAAAACTTCGCTTGCTGCCAAACTTAGTGAACAAAAGACAAGAATACTTAAGAAATTTTTTATATACATAAATACTGTATTTCATTGAAATTTATAATAAACATACTATATTGTTTTTGTTAATTTTAAGTAAAAACCCCCACAGAAAAAATACTGCGAGGGTTTTTTATAGATTATTTTTATTAGATTACATCTACATTTTCTGAAAATGTTGAATTTGCCCCCAAGACTATTTTTCCACCAGAAGAAACTTTTAATCCTGAGCCCCCAACAGTGCCCTGCTGTACGTTGGTATTTGCATCAACGACAATTGAACCTGTTGAACCAATATGCAGACCTGAAGGCACTGCCCCAAGGCCAACATTTTGAGTAAACTTTGCCACACTATCAACTTCTACAGGGACACCCGCATTAGGCAGTACAGCACCCTCACGAATTTCTAGAACTCCCTCATCAATATCAACAGGCACCCTAGAAGAGCCTAAATCAGAATCAACAGCAAGAGTGGCTGGACCCTTCTTTGTCATTGTTTTATCGCCTTCTGGGGCCCTGTTAAGAACAGTGGTTCCTGTGTCTACTTGCAGATTTGCAGGTGCATTAAATGTTAATTGCCCTGTCGTTGCAGCACTTGTTTTAAGCGTTGCTGGATCCCCTATAATATCGTTAAATATGACATCTACAGGATCACTGGTTTCTAATTCACCATCCACGATTTCAACAGCTTTTATTTGGCTTCCTGAAGGCACAACAGCTTTACCGCCGCCGCCTATAATAGCTGTATTCACCCCTGAAACTGGTAGATTTTCTGGTGTAGTTGACGAAATAGTATATGACTGTGTCGGGGGGGTCAGCTTGCGAATACGGTTATTATCTGCATCTGCAATAAAAAGAGAACCCAAATTGTCAAAAGATATTTGTTGAGGAGCATTTAGCATGGCAGCTGTTGCTAGTCCACCATCTCCTGAATAGCCACCTGCACCTGTTCCAGCAATAGTGCTAATAATACCGTCAGTACCGATCATACGGACGGCATTGTTAAGTGTATCAGCAACATAAACATTCGGTGGAGATGCATCATTTACACAAATTCCTTGAGGACTACGGAGCTTAGCAGCTGTTGCTAGTCCACCATCTCCTGAATAGTCAGCATCACCTGTTCCAGCAATAGTGGTAATGTTACCACCAACTGTAAACCTTTTAACACAGTTATTACCGGTATCAGCAATATAAATGTTGGGAGGAGACGCAAGATCTGCACAAATTGCCTGTGGAACATTCAGTTGAGCCAGTGTTGCAAGCCCTGCTTCGCCTGAGTTTCCTATAGTTCCAGTTCCAGCAATAGTAATAATATTACCACCTAGCGTAAACATTCTGATGCAACTGTTACCTGTATCAGCAATATAAATATTACCTAAGTGGTCCACAAAAATTCCGTAAGGTTTATTGAGCTTGGCAGAAATCGCTGTACCACCATCACCTGAATAGCCAGCCACACCTGTTCCGGCAATAGTAGTAACATTGCCATTAATATCATACATTAATATGACGTCATTAAATGTGTCTGCAACATACAATCTGCCTGAAACATCAAAACACATTGCATAAGGTTCAACTAGAGCACCAGAAGATACGCCACTGTTATTATAAGTACCTGGATTACCGCCATAGTATCCAGTGTATGCCCCACCTATAAAAGTAGAGATATTACCAGTGCTATCATCAACTTTTCTGATATTGCTACTGCTAGTGTTTGCTATATAAATATCATCTGTGGCCGATATACAAACACCGTGTGGACTACTCAAGGTAGCGGAAGTCGCTGGCCCTCCGTCACCAGTGTTCCCGTATGCCCCGGTACCAGCGACTGTAGAAATTTCATAACTTACAGCAGAACAAAGACTGCCAGACTGCATTAGGCCAATAATAGCCCCTGCAAATATTTTAACAAATTCCTTTTTTTTCATTTAAAATCACCCAAATTTTTTAATCTGATTACATCTTGAAGAAGGGAGATTAAAAAAACGTTAAGAGATTTTTTGCTAATTTTTATTAAATTTTTTTTAAAATAAATATGAATTTTAGTAAGAAATTAAAAGCTTCAATCAATATTTTATAAATATAATCACCCAACGATTAACCGCTTATTCATAGGTGCGCGCACAAAATAATTCCAAGTGTTCTTTATCAACTAAAAGCAAAGCAATGATCAACCCAAAAATGATTATCAAAACTGTTTATTGTACACTACCATTGCTGTTTGCAGCCGAGCCACAAAGCTTGGTGATGCCCCATGATTGGATAGATCGCTCAGATGTATTTAATTATGAAGAAGACTTAAAAGCATTGCTGCGAAAATGTAAGGTATCTGGAGCCCTTACAATTAAGAATAATACCGACAATCCGGTCTGTGTTAAAGCTTTTGGAAAAGTAGATGCAGCTACTGAGTTAATAGACATTGATTTAACTATTAATGCAGGCGAGACAAACGCAACTCTTAATTTTTTTGTTTATGAAAATTTCAAACTTAATACTGGTTCTTTTGGGTTTTTAAATTTTTATACCACACAAAGCGGGTTTGAGGTTTCTGTAGAACAACAGCCCATGCTGCTTTTCCCGCAACGCAGTTCCCCTTTCTCTTTTGCACCTACTATAAATTCAAGTTTTTTAAACTTAAGTCTATTTGAAATAAATGCGCGATTATTTGAAAAAAAAGTGTGCGCGCAAGAAAAAATTATTTCAGCAGATTTATTTCAACAACGAGAGAACTTATACAAAGAGCATTGCTTAGAAGAAATTATGAAATCACCTCTGCCAATAGCCCCCAGAATTCCACTTAATCTTTTTAGCATTTGGCTCACAAACATTGATGATCCAAAAATGCCTGACACAGAATTCATTGAAATTGCAAAAGCCAACTCAAGAAACAACCCCCATGCAGATGGCTGGAATTATTACTTTCTTGTACAAGACATATTACTTGCGCCAATGACAACAGCTTTTGAGGGAACCGATATACAGGTTATAGCGTTTGCTGAGCTATTGGGCACCTTAGAATTGCAAGCTGAATTTGATGAAGCTTTAGCTGAAAATAACTTTGGCAGATCCAGTGACATTCTTCGTGTAGAAGCGCTCAGAAAAATGGGCGGAGCATACTTAGATACAGATTTATTGGTTTTTCATTCCCTAAAACCATATTTTTATTTTTACGATTCTGTTTTTGGAGTTGAGCCGACATCTGTATATATTGGCAATGCATTCATGGCATGTAAGACTGATCATCCAATTACTAATGAGCTTACAAATTTGATCAGAAGAAATTTGCAGCACATGAGAAATAGAAATAAAAAATTCTATACTGAAATCCCCCCTGATAAAAAGCTTAATGCAATACTGCAAACTGGACCTTGCGCGGTAAGTATTGCTTTTTTTAAGGCCGCAAATCGTGATGGGAACGTAGATATTGCTATGCCACCTGAAGTGTTTTTTCCAGGCATAAGTTTAGGATGTCCAGAATCAGGAATTCCAGGTATTGAGGATGCTATGGGCATTTCAACCGCAACATTGCACTTATGGAGAAACAGCTGGACAGGCAAATAAACCCAAATGTTGTGCTTTCCTTGGTGGGCGCCGTAGGAATCGAACCTACGACCCGCTGATTAAGAGTCATAGATTCATATATTTCTTACAATCTTCAAACCCCTACAATCCTTTTATTTACTTTATTCTTCTCAATGGAAGATCTTTTCAGTATTGTGAAAATCTTTTCATTTTGCTACCTATATGCTACCTAAAATAAAAAGCGAAGGATTAGATTTTGCAAAAACTAACCAAGAAAATTATTGAGTCAACGCTACCACAGAACAAAGATGTGATTCTCTGGGATTCTGAAATCAGCGGTTTTATGTGTAAGGTCACTCCCGCCGGGAAAAAAAGCTATTTTTTGTATTACCGAACGCTCGATCGTAGGCAACGTAAACCTAAAATTGGAGAGCATGGGGTTATAACATGTGAACAAGCACGTAGTATTGCTCAACGATGGCTTTTGGAAGTAAGCCAAGGAAAAGATCCCTCTTTTGAAAGACAAGAACTCAAAACAACACCAACAGTTAAAGAACTTGCAGATCGCTATATGAAGGAACATGCTCCTCATAAGAAAAATTCAAGCCAAAAAGAGGACAAGCGATTATGGGAACAGCATATACTTCCTGTTTTAGGGTCGCTAAAAGTTTCTTCCTTAGATCGTAGCGATGTCGCCAAACTCCACCATTCTTTTCAGCATCTTCCAACAACAGGAAATCGTGTACTCAGCCTTTTATCCAAAGCTTTAAATCTTGCGGAATTGTGGGGACATAGGCAAAATCATTCTAATCCCTGTTTACACATCAAAAAATATGCAGAGCAAAAGCGAGAACGCTTTTTAAATCAGCATGAAATTGCAAAGCTTATGCACATCTTACAGGAAGAAGAAGAAAATAATGCAAATCCTTGGCCTATTTACGCTATACGCTTATTACTGCTCACGGGATGCCGCCTTAATGAAATTCTTACGCTTAAAAGAGACGATATAGACTTAGATAATAATTGTCTTAGGCTGCGCGATAGCAAAACAGGAAAGAAGCTCATTTATCTCTCTTCAGCAACTATTGATCTTTTAAAAGAGATTCCTCAAGAACAAGGAAATCCTTTTGTCATTTGTGGAGGAAAAGAAGGCTCTCATCTTATTAATTTACAAAAACCTTGGAGACGCATTCGATCAAAAGTTGGTTTACAGAATGTTCGTCTCCATGATCTAAGGCATACCTTTGCCTCTATTGCTGCAAGTAATGGACTATCTCTTCCCATTATTGGAGCACTCCTTGGTCACAAACAAACGCAAACAACAGCACGTTACGCACACCTTATTGGCCAACCTCTCATAGAGGCTAGTGAAGTGATTGGAAGAAAAATTATGAAGAAAAGATAAAATCGTGTCTTAAAATTATTGCTTATAAAGAATTTTTATTTCTAAAATGAAATAATTGAATAAAGAAGTAGTTTTTTGGAATATGAAACGTTTTATATCTTCAGTAACTGACAAGACTGACTCTTTACGTGCCGGAATCTTTACGTTGTTAGGCTTTGGATTATTTTTTTCTTTTGTGGGATATCAACATAAGGCTTATCTTTCAAACTATATAAATCGTCAAATTGCAGAAGAAAAAGAAGCCAGACAAAAGATAATTTCAACCATCAAAGAACTAAAAGATCTAGCCACTATAATTGGTAAAGTTATAGGCACTTATCCAAATGATTATCAAAAAATTCAAACAGTTTTAGCAAGTGGAGCTCTGGTTGCTAAAGATTTTAGCATCCCGAGTGTTGAACACATTACGTATTGCAGTGCATCAGGACCTAAAAAAATTATTACATCTTCTACAAATTTTCCTATAAGTTGCAACAATTGCTGCTCAGTTCTTCATAAACCTCTGAATGAATTGGATTCTCTTACAGCTCAAGATAATTACCTCATTGGCACTATACCTGTTTTTGATAAGCAAGATCATCTATTGGGTGTATTACAAATGAGTATACCATTTATAGATATGCAAAAATTCATAGGAGTTGAAAAGATGACAACCTTAGAATTTCCTAAAATATTTGATGAAAAAGGAAGACGTATAATTCAAAAGGATCTTTTTAATTTTTCACGTAAAGCCCCTCTTGCATTTCGTCATTATCTTTCTTTTTATAGATCTGAGTTCTTTTTTGTTTCTCTTCTGGTAGTACTTGGAATGCTTTTTCTAATATATCCAGCAAAAGCAGCACTGTTAACCTCTAATGCTTCTATAGAGGCATACAATTCACTTCAACGCCTTCTCATCCAGCGATTTAAAATGATGACAACGGCGATTTATAAATCGATTGAGCATATTGGTCACTCTTACAATGGCTCGAAGTCTCTTGGATATTTAGAGAAATTAAATTTACTCGATGCAACAAAACAGTTGGCACAAGACCTTTCATACGGAGCCTGCATCTCTTTAAATAAAGAATTAATAAATATGAGAGAAACACTTAATCAAGTACAGTTGCACTTTAATGATCACATTCAAAAACATAACGTTAGACTTCATGTAAAATGTTCTCAAGATTTGGTGTTTATAGGCGACCCCTTATTTATACGGATCATACTACTCAATGTTATTGGGCAACCACTTTGCAGCATGCCTAATGAAGGAAAGATCTCAATTAAGGTAAAAAAAGAAAATGGATTTGTGTATTTGAAAATCCAGGATAACCGATATCGTTTAAGCAACTCTGCGCAATCCTATCTTAAGAACCTATTTGAATTTTTTATAGAAGAACCTATATTGCGTCAGCTATGCCTAAAAAATGGACTAGGTTATGAATTTACAGAAAAAGGAAAGGAGAATTTTTATACAAAAATTTGCCTTCCAGTTAATTCAGATGAACTAGACAAGGCTAATATCGTAAAATTTATGTAATGATTTACTTAACCATTAGATCAACAAACCACCGAGCAAATTCTTGATCAACTGTATTCGGATCTTTTTGAAGAGACTGAAGATAAACTTCTTTGAGACAAACAAAGAATTGTTCAGTGGTCACATCTTTTCGTCGTAAAAGTGAATCAACTGTTTTTACCACTTCATGTATAAGGTTGTAATTTGAAAATTCAGCATATTTCATTTCAAGAATATCATCTCTTGAAAAACCAGCAGGTTTCTCTTGAACAATAGGAGGTTCTGATAGCAGATCTTTCACACTACACCCTAAAGTATCCGCAATTGCTTGTAAATTAATAGCACTAGGTCTTTTTGATTTACCTGTTAAGATATTACGAACAGCATGAGGTTTTAATCCTGCTTTATTCTCCAGACCCATAATACTAATATTTTGGGCTTTCATGCGTGCTTCAATTTGTTGTGCTAACTTCATGCTTAATCTTCCCTTTTTTGCACTTATATAAGCAATATATATTTATACAATGATATGACACAAATAAAACAATAGATTTTTTTAGTCAATAAATTTCAATAAAATACTTTCTAAGTTCATCTAAGAAAAATCTTAAAATATATCGAATAATGCTTACTTTGTGGCATCTAACAAAAATAATTTTAAAATTGATATTGACAAAAACATAAAAAATATAAACTATATAAAAAATTATATTTATACAATTTACGATACAAAGAGGGTTTTTATGGATACAACTTTTCTTACACCAAAGTCTCTAGCTGCTCGCTGGAATGTGAATTGCAACACATTAAGTCAATGGAGATGGAATGGTAAAGGACCTCGTTATTTAAAAATGGGCAGTCGCATTTTATACCACCGCCAAGATATTGAAATGTTCGAAGTGCAGCGAATTCGCTACAGCACATCCCAATCAAACAAAAGAAACGACACTATTCATCGTGATTTTTTACAAAAACTTTAATCCTCTTAACTACAACAATATGGAGAATAGCCTAATGACATCATTCGATGAATTCCCCGCTGAGAAACCTACTGAATCTTTAACCTGGGCACCAAGAGGCCGTGAAGCAAAAATCATGGATAACAAAATTGATGTATTCCTTACTTCTATCAAAACAGTTGAAGACCTTGTGAGTTCTTTAATAATTGAAGTTGCAGAAATGAGCGCTATAAGGACCTCTTTAAAGAAAGAAATACAAGAAGCTTTAGAAAATAAAATAATGTCGCTAGCACCAGAATTTGCCAAAGCAATATCCCATTCTGTTAATCAACAGACCAAGCAATCTGCAAACACTATTTGCGACATTTTTGAAAAGCTTAAAAGAGAAGCTAAGAATGCAGAGCAATTTATCCAAGATCTTGTTGATAAGGAAAAAACGAGATTTATTAAGTGGAGTATATCACTAGTTGGAACATCACTACTTTCTTGCTTTGTAGTATCTGCAGGATTATTTTATTTTTTTCCACAGCATCAGTATGTAACCTTTGAAATGACGTACGAGCAAGCTAAACAAATTCTGATTGGTAGATCGTTTCTTAATAATCTTACGAAGCTAAAATCTGAAGACCGCAACTTAATAATTGGTGGCATTCAGTTTGACATTGAAGACATGATGGACGAGGCTAGAAAACAATAAATAACGCAGTGCTCAAGTTTTTGAATTGAGTAGTAGTTCCAAAGCTAAGGGTTTATGGGGGTTTACAACTGAATTAAACATAAAACATACAGTATGAGATAAGATTTTTCGTCCAACTTTTGCAGATAAATGCCATAAATCTTTAGCTTTAATAGACTGTATCTTAAAGCGATCAACCAATTGTCCAATCATTGTTTCAACCGTACGCCTCATATTCATCATCAGCGTTACCAGCGTTTTAGGCCTTGAATCTTGCATGTTTGCTCGCAAAGGTGTTTGTAGATCAAGGTGTTGTTTTGCCAACATCGCTTGTAATGAAGGACGCATTAACCCTTTGTCACCAATTAACATACCGCTTCGATTGCCGACAATTTCGGGCAACATATTCCGTTCATCAACATTGGCTGCTGCGATGTCATACCCAATAACAGAGCCATATTGCGTGATAAAGAGATGCCCCTTAAACCCAAAATAATACTCATCTTTTGCCGCACAATACCCAACGGATCCCTCAGATCATAGCTGTGTTGTTGAACGCTTGTAACGCTTAACATGACAAATAGGTATAGGAAACCCATCACAAAAATAAAGATCTTGGTTATCTGATAGGTGATTTGATACATAGACCTGTAGCTGCTTTTTCACTTCGCTTAAATTGGCGCAGTGTTTAGCAAAGCTTGAGCGGCATGGTATTTTAGGAAAAAAATGACGCCAATGTTCTTTAAAATACGACCAAATGCGTTTATCAGAGCCATACTCCAAATATTCTCCGACAATCTCCATGGTGATGATTTCTGCGTCACTGAGCGCGGGAGGCTCACCTCGTCTTCTCAATCGTGTGAGATTTTCTTCCTTTAAATAATTATCGACAAAGCAATAGGTATTAATGATAAAATCTTCTCGGGTCATAGGGCTTGCTAGATTGTTAAAGTTTTAGACGACTTTATCTAAACAAATCCCTATGACCTCTGCAATTCATTTAACTAAAAAACTTGAGCACTGCGTTAAATATTACTTTTTTAAAATATTTTCTGTTGGTTTGAAGTTTTTTATATTTGATTTTTTGGTTGCTTTGTTGTATAAGTAACCCAGAAATTAAGACAATTCTTGAGAGGTTATGATGAAGAGAGAGATGGTTTTAGGAGCGCTTTTAATGGCATTGGGAACCACTTTTGGAGCATCAAAAATAGACACACCTATATTTGATGATAGTGATACACTTGGGTGGTATGCCACCAAGAACTGCTCCGTTATTGTTGAAATAAAAATAGCCTCATCTGGTGGTGGAGCTCCAGATATTTCTTCACAAGAGACACTAGATTCCGCCCATATTCCTAATACATTAAAAGAGTTCTATGATATTTTTCCGCAGCTTAGGGAAAAAATTAATGCAATATATGCTCACAAGGATGATTACTACTTAATGATTTCAGAAATACTTTCTGAGCCTGGTTGTAAGGAAAAAATTAGTAGCTTTATTGGAGCCTATGCTCGCGAAATAAAGTAAGAACTTTGCAATGCAGAGAACATTATTTTTGCTTTTAACGTTTTTGTGCATCCTTCCATTTTCTCATGTGCATAGCAGTTCGCGCTCGCCTCAAGAATTTACAGATAAAGTGCATGTTAGCTGTTCTCAAAATAAATTTGATGAATTTTTAGCGTGGCTGAAAGAATCCGATATCCCTAATACAAATCGCCGTTTGAAAGATGAGAGAAGCGTTACTTTCTTCGCAGACGTAGATCCAGGTCTTTATAGGAATTGGAAAGAAGAGTACTACACAAATTTTGGGGCTATTAATCAAACGAAACCCTTTCTTTTTGCTGGGGAGATTTACCCCTTTATTCCTATTCTTCAATCAACGGCCCTTTCTTTTTATGAGTTATCACCGGTTACTCGCATTTGCATTTTATTATCAGGAAAACTAGGAAATCCTGTTGCTGGTGATATTTTGCTTTTTGAAGATGTAGACGGAAGCGAAACACTAATAGAAGGAATCTTGCTTAATGCATCAGCCGATGAGAGACAATTAATACGGCTACTTAAAACTCCCTTTGCTTGGAATAACATTAAGATTTCTGCCTTTTTAAAAGATAAGGCTAAAATACCTAGATTTATTGAAATAGTAACACAAAGCCATGACCCTTTTGTCTTACTCAATGGGTATTTTGCTGATAGTGAGACAGGATCTAGCTTTCATGCTATTGGATGGCTTAATGAGGCGATGCATTTGGGGAGTGCTCTTGCCAGCATAAGATTACAGCGTGTAGGACAACCCTTTAATAAAGCGTTACCGGTAATTAATGCAGCCATATTGCTGCAACGTGCTTCTTATTGCCGGTATTCTTCCCTAGATAGAAAAACGGCAAAGGACTGCTATGTGACTGTGCTGGGATTGACTCCTGATGATCCTTTTTTGCATATGGAAATGGCAGGTTTCTATAAAGATCTTTGTATTGCAGGGGCATATGGTGAAGTACTGACAAGTCAACAAACTCTGGTTCAAGGAACATTCTATCATTATAAACAAGCGCATGAGACAGGGGATGGAGAAGCAGCGTTAGAAGCAATCAAATTTCTTAAACTGCTACAGAAAGAGAAAGTGGTTTTATTACCTAATTTCTCTGCAGATTGGGGATTGCCAAACGATAATATCCTAGAATGTTTGACGGTATTATACGAGGCTGCGTACAAAAGAAGGGACGAAGCTCTTTTTCTAGAGCGAATTAAGGATCTTGGTCAAAGAGATTCAGCGTGCCTTGATGCTCTTTTACGTAGCACAATGCTTGCGACTAACTACCGTAAAAGTATTTTCAGATTAAGTATGTAAGGAGCAATGGCTTGCTTTTAAAGAATGTATTTTTAAAAACTCGGATAATATTCATTTTTTTGACATGGGCTATGCATGAAGCAATCTCAGCTGATTTAGGTATAGAAAGTGATATCTTTGAAGTTAGGCAAGCGAGCGGTGGCGTTATTCGAGATAAGCATAGAGGAAGAACTTTTGTTGTCGATGGTGGTTATAGTGGCTCAAGTGAAGAAACCATTCCTTTATTAAGAAGATTTAACAACGCTATTTTTGGAAAGGTTGGAGGGCATACAAGACTAGCAGGAGCCGTATTATCTCATGCTGATGGAGATCATGTGAAATTATTAACGCGAGTGTTGAATTCTAACAGTCGTGCATTGAAAGACCAAAATGCTATTGCTGGTCAAGAGTTCACAGCATATTTAGGCTCTCCTTTTTTAGAGTACTGTACAGGAAGTGGAAAAGCATGCTTGGATGCGTTAATAGCAGTTAATGCTAAAATTAAACCTTTGTCGCATGTAATGACTAGTGAGCAAACATATGAAGAAGCTCAGAAAAAAACAATGATAGGAATCAAGCCACGTCCATATTTTATGAATGTTCTTATCCCAGAATTTTCTGATTTTTCTCGACAGTTGGCTTTGATTATTATGCTAGCAAATTCATTGCATGGCGGTAGAGCAAGATTTTTAGGAACCGTTGCTGCTCCTGGTTTGCTAGAAGATGCTATACCGATAGAAGGAGCTGCCGAGGAAGAAAATACAGTTTTTCATGATGGAAAAAATAACAATGGAGCAGTCGTAAAATTAACGTATAAAGGAAAACGTATTATTTTTCCTGGTGATATTAATGGAGATCATTGTACGGATAAATTACTACTGAGTGTGCCACCTTTAGATATTTATTTTTTGAAAACAGATGTATTGATTGCGGCGCACCATGGTGCCGACAGAGAACGGACAAATAATGCAGCATGGTTATTAATGAGTGATGCTGCTTATATCATCATTAGCGCAGGCGAGATGGAAGGAAATTATATTCATCCTCGTTTTAATAGCGCCTTGAATATGGCAACAATTTTGAAATGTAATAAACTCCATGTTGCTCCTCATGTTATTCAATGTGGCGATCCAACAGGCTTAACGATTATGAACTGCGAAAAGCTAGCGGAACTTTTTTGCTTAAAGACAGGATCAAGAGTTATGGAAAAGGGCGGCAAGTGGCTGCAGATGAATACACACTTGCCTTTATACACCACGCAAACGAGTGGTGATATTAGAATTATTATAACTTCTGCGGGTGCTTTGAATGTTGAAGAGAGCTAGATTTTTTGTAAACCGTCAGCAAAGTTGTGGTACGCCACGAAGCGCATTATTGCTAACAGGTGAAAGTCCTGTCTGAGAAGGAGGGACCCGCTCCACTTAGTATCGAGTCTTGGGTTTATGGAGGTAACGACATGAATTAAGCGTAGACAGAAAGGTGATAGGCCGTAAGCCAAAGGGCTGAATCGATTGGATCTCGTTAATTGCATGAGGAGAAATGGCATAGTTTTCATAAAATCTTAAAATCGGGCTTGCAGGTGGAGAAATGCAGACTTGGCACAGCCCAACGACTAATGGGTTGAATTACAGACTGCGGGGATGTGCCGTAGAAAAGCTGCAGAAGAGTCTCTCACAACATCCTGGTGGATGCTGTTTAATATGAAAGAAACACTCGCATACTTCCCAGCAAAAAATCGCTGGAAGCATTAGAATTACTTGATAGTGTTCACTTAAAGATAGATAAGAAGACGTTTTGATATTGTTCAAATATTTCCGGTGTTGTGAGAGCACACCATAACTTCATTGAAGCATGAATCATGTCTTCTTTTTTTGAAACAACTTTTGTGCGTCGAGTCATGCGTCCTAAATGGTGACGTGTATTGCTATTGTCTCGCTCAATAGTGACGGTATGTTGTTTGCCAATAATATGGCGATCTTTCGGCAGTACCTTAGCAAAGGCATCCCAATCATCGGTATAAAACATACACGCTGTTAAATGCTTAACTTTGCCGTAGAGTCGTTTGAAGATTGCAGCATCACGATTGCCGATAACCCAGGCAATAGTTCTCCTTGAGCTACGATCCACCGCCTTGATGATCCATCTTTTGTTTTTTTTGACTGAA
This sequence comes from Pseudomonadota bacterium, assembly GCA_018062345.1. Taxonomy (GTDB): domain Bacteria; phylum Pseudomonadota; class Alphaproteobacteria; order Paracaedibacterales; family CAITNM01; genus CAITNM01. Next base: position 92,177 of record JAGOSL010000004.1, read on the forward strand.
TAAAGTGCCACATTTCATCAAATTCAATTTCCTTAATATCTCCAGAAATAGCAGGTTCATTGTGCTTTGCTGCTTCTTCTGAAATCCAACGATAGGTTAAAGAACGCGAATGTCCAAAAATTTTAGCAAGCATCCCAAATGATGCTTTTCCTAGTGAATAAAGAATCACGGCTAAGGCTTTTTTAACAGCTACTGAATCTTTAACGCGACGATCTCCCTCTATAAAATTCAATCCACATTTCTTACATCGATAACGAATCTGATTACGAACTAATCCGTTCTTAATAATTTCCTCAGCGTGACAGCGTTTGCAATTGATCATTTTCACCTCCAGTTCTTGTGAAGGTATCTTAGCACACTAATACTATCTTATCTATCTATAGATGAACACTCTCAAAAAAGATTCTTATAGAAATCTTTTTTATTTACTATTTTAATTTTTTATGTTTTTATAAAGATAATTTATTGAAATGATTTATATATGAATCAAGTGATGAATTTTACTCCTAAAAGTTATGAAGGTTTATCAAAAATGCTTATTTGGCATCGTAAAAAAAGCAAAATAAATCAACAAACACTAGCTGACTTAGCCGGTATTAGCAGAACAGCCGTCCAACGGCTTGAAAAAGGAACCGTTCCCGTTCAAGTAGACACTTTATGGAAAGTACTTGAGATTTTAAACGTTAAAATGAATTATTCTAGCCCAATCATGACGCAGTATATAGAAGAAAAGCTGGCCAATAATATATAGATACAAGAAAGATATAAGAAATGGCATCTCAGACAAAACGACTCAATGTTTACAATTTAGGTATATTATGCGGCACGCTTACTTTTGAAGAAAATGTTTACACCTTTCAATATCTATCAACTTATCAAGGTCCTCCTATATCCCTTACAATGCCGTATCGTTTAGAACCCTATACCTATACAGCATTTCCTCCTTTTTTTGATGGCTTACTACCAGAAGGATATCAACTTGAAGGATTACTTCGTCTTTCAAAAATCGACAGAAATGATTATATGGCACAATTAGCAGCGGTTGGCAGTGACATGGTCGGAACGGTTACTGTAAAAGAAATTTCAAACGAAGAAACATTATCTGCAGGAGAATTGCTGTGACGCGGTATTGTCCCATTACCTATGATCTCCTTGAAGACAATGCATTGTATAGCAATAAAGGACTTCATCAATTATCACCTAAATTAAGAAATCTAGAGATTTTACCGTACTCAACTCAAGAACAACGAAAGGAAGCAGCTGCCCGAGCTACAAAACTATCTATTCAAGGTGCTCAATCTAAACTTAGCGCTATATTAGATTTACGTCAGCAAACGTTTGTTTTTGTTGATAAAGGCGGGCGTTATATCTTAAAACCAGAAAGTGATACATGGCCTGAATTACCAGCAAACGAAGCCATATCAATGACACTAGCTGAGCGATTTGATATAGAAGTACCCGTACACGGTTTGGTGCACACAAAAGATGATGGATTAACGTACTTTATTAAACGTTTTGACCGCACTAATCATAGTTTAGTGGTTTCACGCGAAGCCAATTCACGAGAAAATAATACACGTGAATCTCATTCACGTACATCTCAGACTAGAGAAGCAAGTTCTCGTGAAGCAAGATTTCGCGATAGTGACACTTACAAGGGAAATGCATATATACACGACGAATTATATTGGCCTTCTAATAAACTCGCTGTAGAAGATTTTGCACAGTTATCTAATAAAGATCGCGAAACAAAATATAATAGTTCTGTTGAAGAAGTGATTAAAATCATTGACAAATTTTCTACTTTTCCACGGGTTGAATACATAAAATTATTGCGACGTATATTATTTAACTTTGTCATTGGCAACGAGGACATGCACCTTAAAAATTATTCATTAATTAATCAAAACAACAAATGGCAACTGGCCCCAGCATATGATTTTTTAAATACAACCATTGCCATCGGTAATCCAAGTGAAGAAAGTGCTTTGCCAATCAATGGCCGTAAAAACAAACTTACAAAACAAGACTTTATTGACTATTTAGCTACAGAGCGCCTTGGCTTAACAGTGAAAATAATTAATAGCGTAATGGCAGAACTTGAGGCTTTAAAGCCAATATTTATTGAATTAATTGGAAGATCCTATCTAACATCGCCAATGAAAGAAGCTTACATAAGCTTAGTAAAAGGACGCTACGATAGACTTTTTTGAAGATTACGAGCCAACTAATTCTGTAGCACTAACTAATTCTGCTACCAGAAATAACAATATGTGCCGATTCTGTTAAAAACATTTAATACTCTGTCCAATCAACACACTAGAAAAATTCTAAATCATATTTTATGCAGTGGCATGTAGTATATACACATACGTTACAAATAATACTATTTATGTATACATTTTACATGTTTGTTATTTTAGAGGTTATCTGTTCATTATCAAAAAAAGCTTCTCTTCGCTGAATACTCCAAATTTAGATATATAACTCTATCTCTCAAATTCTCGAGAACGATCTTTATCCAAATCTTGCCGTTGCAAGAATTCCGAAGCAATTTGTTGAATATTTTTGTCATTGATGCGTTCTACCGTTTGCAAAAATTTTTGATCTTTTTCATAAAACGCTGCTATATCACATAAGCGCTTTTCTACAGATTGCTTTTCTGAATTTTCCCCAAAATACTGTTTTGATAATTCATGGTAACGCTCACATAGATTTTTAAATATTGCCACATCTGCGTCACGTGTTTTTGTTTGATGATTTTCAATAAAGAATTCACATTTTTTAATCACGCCTTCTGCATGGCATGGTAAGTTTTCTATCATATGTTGATAAACAGATTGTGGTAATTCCTTTTGTGCTTGAATTAAGAGCTCTTTTGCTTGAGCATTTTTTATATGCGCTTGTTCCCTTGTTAAAGGCATAAAACTATAATCATTGTTAGCAGATTGCCATTGTTGAAGAGCTACTTGAGGGTTTTGCTCGGCTATTTCTATCAGATGTGTGATGTCTTTTGCAGACAACCAATCATGTCTTTCCAGTGTAACCTCTGTTTTAAGGTAATTGATGATACTTTCATTTTTTTCGTAAGCTTCTTTAGAAAGAGAAGATTCCAACCATTTAGGAGGTACATTCTCTTTTCTTACTTTTTCCTCTAGTAAATATAGAGATGTAGATGTATCAGCTAAAATTTCCTTAACATCAAGTCCTGCAGGCACCTCATCTGCCAAGTCCCATTTGTGAGGAAACGTAGAAGGAAGGACGGCAGTTGTAACGCGCTCATTACCTTGCTTGTTTAGTATATCTGTAATCTTTGCAGCAGCATTCACTCCAGGTTGATCATGATCTGGCCAGATCACCACCTGGCGATCTTTCAAGACCGACCAATCGGATTTATGCACACTTCCACATCCACCTGACCATGTCACTACTGCATAATCTGGGAATAATAACTTAGCAGCTTCAGCGGTTTTCTCGCCTTCGACCACTAATACGGCAGCTTCTGGTTTTTGTTTTAACTGATCAAGCCCGTACAGAGGTCTATCATTACCAAAGCCGTGCCATCTCCATTGCGTTTCTCTTTGATCGGTTTGGCAGTAGGTCAGCGTAGGAGTGATCTTATTGCCACGATTGTCTTCTAGTCGGAGGACGTAACCTAAGACATTGCCATCGGCATCCTTATAGGCATAGCGTACCGTTTCCTGACGGCCTTTAAGCATATATTGTAATTGTGGTTCCGCTTGCAGATTGACTGGAGTTAATGGAGCAGGAAATACAGGAATCCATTCTTGTTGTCGATACGTGTCTATCTTGGTTGATGAAAGAGCCGCCGATGTATGGCTAAGAATAGAAGCATTCTCTTTACCAAGCCACTCAACTCCCCATTTAAAGGCCTGCTTATGATCGCAGTTGAGCTGATCTTGGATAAACTTTAGCGCATTACCGGATTCACCCGTCTCAAAATTACTATATAATCCTTGGCGATGGCCAGCGACGTGAATGCTAATCGATCCCTTATTGCCATAACGCCACTCGATAGATTTTTGTTGTTGAGGTTTTCCTAAAAACTGATACGCAAGATCTTTAATATGAGTGTCAAGCTCTTGCTTAATCAGTGTTGCATCATGTTTTAAATGCTGGAAAGCTCTTGTATTTTGAATATTATCGGTTTTTCCTTCTTGAGCAGATTTTTCAAAAAATTGCCGTGACTGCGATTCGACCATACGTTTGCTGATCCCATACACGCGACTGAATTCACCCACAAACTCTCGATGTAGTGCGTAGTTCTCGGTAATGGTGCGGGCTAAATCGTTACGTTCCTGACGTAGTTGATGGAATTGGTGATAAGAAGGATGATCGTAGCATTTACTGCCTGGATGAGTCTTTCGAATGTCTCTCCAGAGATCACGAGCCGTTTGTGCAGTTTCACCATAAAGCTCGACCGTCAGCTTGGCTTTTTCTTCAGTTAAGGATAATGGACGCGCTTTGGCTCCAATGGTGATTTGCAGCATCTCTTCGGTTAAGCCCGCTTGGTTAATATACAGTTGATGCTTATCAAACTGATTCAGAATTTCTTTACCTAAGCGAATCTGGTCTTGCTTAATAAGACGATACGTTTGCCAATCCACATTGCCTTCTGGCGTCTTCTCTTTAAGGATCGCTGCCGCATCAAGCACGCAAAGACGATACTCTTGCACCCCTTGCCATGCGGCTTCGTTTTCGGGACGAATCGTGTAGTCTTTGACCAAGTCCTTATGCTCGAAGCGGCTAAGCTGCGACGTTAAGGCTTTAAAAGTAGAGAAATCTTCTTTTGCGTAGTACAACTGCACATCGTCACGGTGACGGGTCATCGCCACATACAATCCCTTGGCGTCCATATTTTTGCTTGCGGCGACTAAGACATGATCGACGGTTTGTCCTTGGGCTTTATGAGCGGTCACGGTATAGCCATGCGCAATTGCTGTATACGCATATTCTCTTAGAGGTTCCGGTGTTGGTTGACCGATCGCCACTTTCGGCGTAGATGTTGAGAGGCACGTAATGGATGTATACAAGTTCTCTGAAACCTGGACTTGAATACTTCCATCTGGGTTTATGTCTCTGATTTTCCCTTGCGTGCCATTTTTAATATATTCTCCCTTTTTAACTACACCATCGGCATCAGTGATCGTGAGGCGACTTTTATCATTTTCTAAGAAGACAATCCGATCACCAATAGTAAAAGATTGGCCGTTAAGAGAGATACTGTCTTCCTGAGGGAGTAGTCCTTCTTTCTTTAATTCTTGTCGAATTGCTTGATTGAGCTCCTGCACTTGGGCGTTGGTAAAGGCTAAAACTAATCGTGATGCATCGGGATGATGATGAAGATTTTCAACATACGCTTTGGCAATTTCTTGAGATAAGCTTGTTTTTGAGAGCTGGTGGACGTGCCCATGATGCTCGTAGGATTGCAACGCTTCTTGTATTTCAAGGTTTGCAAACTTGGTGCTTGCCTCTTGCATCCACGCAGAGCGTTGACGATAAATGGTATTAAGTTCAAAAAGCGTATTCGATACGGCTGCTTGTGTTTTAAGTTCTCTAAAGAAGTCTCCGGCCTCAATTGCTTTAAATTGATGATCATCACCCACTGCAATTAATTTTGCGCCAGCGATTTTGGCGTGTACTAAGAGTTGGTTCCATAAACGCGTCCCCACCATGCCTGCTTCATCAACAATCAATACGGTTTTATCAGTTAAAGCCAATCCTTCAAAACGTTTAAGGTCTTGATACCAATCTAGTTGTTTGAAGACCCCCTCTTCCATCACACTATCGAAAGAAAGAAATTTCTCCTGTGCGGCGTGGTATCGTTCCCATTGATAGATCCAGCGATGTAAGGTAGATGATTCAATCCCTGCCTCTTTACTTAAATTATCGGCAGCTGCGGCTGCTAAGGAAGCACCAATCACGGTGTAGCCTGCCTCTTTATAAATATCACTCACCGCTTTAAGCGTGGTAGTTTTTCCGGCACCTGCCCTGCCTATGAGTACAGCGAAGGATTGGTCATGAGTAAGCCCGATGACGGCATCGTGTTGCGCACCCGAGAGGTGCGAAAAGTGAGATTGCAGATAAGATTCAACTGTAGGTTTCTTTATCTGATCTTGTTTAAAGACCGTCGCAGCAAGATCCTTACTCAATTCGACCGCTTGCTTTTCTATTGCGTGATAGGTAGGTGAAGTATAACGTATTTGCCCATCCATCCCCTCGCCTACAACAATGGATTCCTGTAACGCTTGTTCAAAGATTTGTGCCACCAACTGGGTATCATCTCCGACGCGTTTTTGGATCGCTTTAAGTAGATGGAGCTGAGTAAAGGTCGCATTATTCTGGGTAAGTTCGGGAAGGATGATCTGGGGATTCTCCAGAAGAACATCGCGGTTGTTTTCAAAGATTTCCGCATTCTCGGTGACAATGCGCGAATTAACCCCCATCGATTCCAATTTATCCGCCACCCAACCGCGATGTTGGGTCGGCTCTAAGTTAATACCAAGGTCCGCAAAACTCTTCTCGGTAATACGGGCTTCGTACCCTTCTCTCTCGAGGTAGTCATTGGTTAAATCGGCCCAGAGTTTACGGGTAGAAAGGAGTTCTTTTTTGGAGCAAATCTCACGATCTTTGGTCCACGCTATTTCTCCGTTTTCATTAACGGCACGGCGACTAATTTGCAAATGCGCATGCGGGTTTCCTTCATCATCATGAATCGCTAAGGTAACGACTAATCCTCGGCTGACAAAGCGGTCTTTAGCAAATTGGGTCACCAACTCATGACAAACATCTACGGATAATTCTCTTGGCAGAGCAACGACAATCGTTTGTGCGGTTTGGGCCGAGTTGAGATACTGCTCTCGGGTTTGATCAGTCTTATAGCGCTGATACGCATACGTATCTTCGAAGTTTTCAAACAGATCCCAAACTGTGGTTTGATGGAATTCTTTTGGTGCATATTCCGGTGCTAAGGTGGTGGTGAAGGCAATATCGCTATGACGATTACGATAATTGACGTTTAAGTCTCTTCTACTTTCATGCAGTTGTTCACCAGTAATATAGGCAGCACTTTGCACCGAACTT
>JAGOSL010000005.1 GCA_018062345.1 Pseudomonadota bacterium
TTCCCTTGGTAGTAACGAGGGCACGTCAGGTTTAGCAAACCGACGTAGTGTCCAGTGGTAATGGACATAAGGTCCGGTCGTAACGGGCTAGAGGTTAGATACGGTACTACTAAAGCGAGTGTGAAGAGAAAGAAAAAAGAAGAAGAAAAGAAAAGAAAAAAAGATACTGCATCTTTGCCAAGCCCCGTAAGGGCTGTGGCAATGTAGTGAGTGATATCAAAATTGACTTTGCCTAAGCCGCCTTTGCTGTTTTTGCTTGTGTTGGCTTTGCAGGTGCTTGCGCAGCTTTGCCTTGCGTTGTCTCTGCAAGAATTTTTTGTTGCTCAGGAGTCAGCGGTAGATTTTTTATATTTTTGAGAATTTGATTTGCATCCTCAGTATTTCCCTTTATTTTTGCATGACGCAGTCGTATCAGATGGCAGTCAACTTGATGAATATCATCTAATTTTTTCTTTAATGCTGCTTCGCAAACAACCGAGGCGCCCTCGTTGTCGCTCTGCTTTTCAAGGCAAAAAGCCAAATGAACCAAAGACTTAGCAACGATTGGATCGTTCGGATAAGTTTTGATGATGCGACCAAAACCAGCGGCAGCTTCTTTATAGCTACCTTGATTGTATAATGCCAAAGAGACTTCGTATTGGGCTACTGCTTCCGATTGTTGTTCGGGAAGCTCTGGTGCATTTATTTCAGCAGCTTTAGTTGCTGATAATTCTGCGGCAGTCGGCGTATGAGTAGCATCATAAGGATTGTTTGATTTAGGGCCTAAACCTGTCTTTGAAAGTTCTTCTTGAACAATGCGGCGAATTTTTCCCTCTAAATCGCTGTCTGTAGAACCAGTCAAGTTTGCGGGTGCGGCAGGAGCTAATTTTTGAGCCAGTAATTTATTTTGTTGTTCAATAATAGTGTCAATATGCGTTTGCAGTGCTTGAATAGCTTCTTTTTTTTCTCCAGTTGATTGCATTGCATCTAATTGTTTTTGCAATGCGTCGATCACAACTTCATTTTGGCGAATAGATTCTTCAACCTCAGCACAAAATATACCCATGCTGAAAAACGCCAATAAAGTTAATGTTTTAAAAATATTCATATAAAATCCTCTAATTCTTGCAGAAAAACATTGCATTATTTGTTGCATTCAGTATAGATATATATATTCTTTTTCGCGAAGGGAAGACATTTATATGAAAAAAGATATACATCCTGAGTATCACTCTATCACAGTTAAAATGACCGATGGAACAACTTTTGAAACCAGAAGCACATGGGGGAAAGAGGGCGATACCTTGCAATTAGACATTGATCCTAAATCTCATCCAGCATGGACAGGTGGGGGGCATAAACTTATTGATGCTGGTGGCCAATTAAGCAAGTTCAGTAAGCGTTTCCAAAACTTTGGCTTGAACTGAGGATTTTAATGATGCGTGCTGAGGCTACTTCAAGCGTTGCTTCAGCACCTGCTTATCTTGAAGCTTTAAATTCCAAACAACAACAAGCGGTTCTTCACAATGAAGGGCCATTGCTTATACTTGCTGGTGCAGGCACTGGGAAAACTAGAGTTTTAACCACCAGGCTTGCCCATATTCTTTATCAACAATTGTGTGGTTATCAAAATATCTTAGCCGTTACTTTTACCAATAAGGCAGCTAACGAAATGCGTGAGCGCATTCAGTCTTTATTGGGGCGAAGTGTTGACGGCATGTGGCTTGGTACCTTTCACTCGCTTTCAATGCGCATATTACGTAAACATGCTGAAGTATTGGGATATGCCTCGACAAATTTCACTATTATTGATGCAGATGATCAAATACGTCTAGTCAAACAGTTGCTTAAAGCCGAAAATATTGACGAAAAGCAAGTTCCGGCAAAGATGGTTGCTGGTATCATTAATCGCTGGAAAGATAAAGCTAAAACACCTGATCGAGCAGGTAATTCACAAGATTTACACGTACAGTTATATCGTCAATATCAAGAGCGTTTAAAAATTCTAAATGCCATGGATTTTGGTGATTTAATCCTAAATTGTCTCGTGTTGTTTCAACAAAATCCAGAAATCTTAAATAGCTACCAACAGCAATTTTGTTACCTTATGGTTGACGAATATCAAGATACAAATACATCACAGTATTTATGGCTACGTTTGCTTGGTGATGGTTATAGAAATTTATGTTGTGTTGGTGACGACGATCAATCTATTTATGGGTGGCGTGGTGCAGAAGTTGCGAATATTTTAAAATTTGAAACAGACTATCCTAATGCTACAGTCATTCGGCTTGAGCAAAATTATAGATCTACTAGCCATATACTAGGCGCTGCCTCGGGTCTCATTGCTAATAACCGTGATCGATTAGGAAAAGAGCTCTGGACCCAAAAGGAGGGTGGTGACACAGTCCTTGTGAAAGGAACATGGGATAGCGAAAGTGAAGCTAGGTTTGTTATTGATGAAATTGAAGATAATCAACGTCGAGGTTACAATTTAAATTCTATGGCTATACTAGTGCGGGCCAGCTATCAAACTCGTGATTTTGAAGAGCGTTGTCTGAAGACAGGTATAGCGTATCGTGTTGTCGGTGGTTTGCGATTTTATGAAAGGCAAGAAATTAAGGATGCCTTAGCCTATCTTAGGGTCTTAATGCAGCCAGACGATGGCCTAGCTTTTGAGCGAATTATCAATGTACCTAAGCGTGGCATTGGATCAACTGCTTTGCAAAACATGCACAATATAGCAAGAGAGCAAGATATTTCACTTCCAAAAGCTGCGCTAATTTATGCGGCTGATGAAGGTAAGGGAACAGGCAAAGCAAATTTGCGTCAATTTTTTGAGGATATGCACAGATGGCGTCGCATGCTTGATGCTCACCCACATGTGGACGTTGTAAAAGCTATGCTTGATGAATCGGGTTATACAGCCATGTGGCAAGAAGATACTTCACCAGATGCACCAGGACGACTGGAAAATCTAAAAGAATTTGTAAGGGCAATTGAAGAATTTGAATTCTTGCCGGGGTTCCTCGATCACGTAAGTTTAGTAACCGATAATAACAATCAAGCCGCAGGTGATTGCTTAAGTATTATGACTTTGCATGGGGCCAAAGGTCTTGAGTTTGATTTTGTATTTTTGCCAGGTTGGGAAGAGAATTTATTCCCTCATCCAAGGTCTATCAAGGAAAATGGCCATTCCGGGTTAGAGGAAGAGCGTCGGCTTGGCTATGTAGGCATTAGCCGCGCAAAACAAAAGGCAACGATTTCTTACGCTTTAAGGCGTCGCTTACCTCATCAAGGGTGGCAAGTCGGTTTGCCATCAAGATTTTTGGCTGAATTACCAGCAACGCATGTCAAGCATGTGCAAGCTAACGGAAGTGAATCGGGCTATCCAAGCTACGGGGAATTTCGCCGAACTGCTAATTTTTCTGAATATCGGGCACAACATTTTGAAATAGGTGACCGCGTCTTTCATGAAAAATTTGGCTATGGTGATGTCATTGATACAGAAGGTGAACAAGCCGCTGTTGAATTTGATTTAGCTGAATCAAAACGTATCCATATTAGTTTTTTGAAAAAGCAATCTTGAAGAATGAAACGATTTATTCAAGCTTTAATTGCTGTGTGTATTGTTTTGGTTGGCTTTGCCTATTACGCCTGCCATCCTACCAAACTACCTATCCATGACTCAAAATATCAGCAGTTTTTGCGTTATATTCATTATGTATATTTAAAAGCTAAGCCAGATCACTTTTGTAATCTGCATATCTCTTCAAGCCAAGTGCCTATTGATATAATTATTCCTGTCATTGAAAAAGATGCTGCTACGCTAGTTCTTACTATTGATTCAGTGCGTGGTAATATTTTACAGCCGATAACCAATATCTATTTTATCTCTCCTGAGTCAGAAAAATTGCGCAAAATTGCTCAAGAAAAAAACTGTAAATTTGTTTTAGAGAATACTGTGTTGCCAGTATTTTTAAACACAAACAGTCGCAAGGGATGGATTAAACAGCAATACCTAAAGCTTAATGCAGATACTATTGGTACAAATGAACATTTTCTAATTATTGATGCAGATACCATCTTAATTCGTCCACAAATCTTTGTGACTAAACATAAAGCAGTTTTAAATATCTTGCATGATTACTGGTTTTGTCGAAAAAAATTCGTTAAAGCTGCCTTAGGATTTGATAAGTTTCATAATGTTGATTTCACAAGCCATCACATGTTAATGAGCAAAACTAAATTGAAAGCACTAAAACAATATTTGCAAGAGCTACATGGAAAATCATGGCAAGATGCCCTTGATACACTAAATATTTCAGAAGGTAGCTTTTCAGAATATGAATTGTATGGCAACTTTGTCGCGCAACGCTTTCCTGATGAGGTTGATCTTGTTTTGGGCAGTAACGCACTTTTTCCTCGAAACGGTCTTGCTAATATTGAATATGCAAGAGAATATCTAAGCTGCAAATATAAAAGCTTAACAATGCACAGCTTCTTAACAATTGAAGGGATGACAGGCTAACTATGAAACGCTTTTTAACTTTATTATCTTTGTCTATTTCTATTGCAATTTTAAGTGTTTGGTCTATTACAACACCTGAAACGTTACCAACTGAAGATACCAAGTGGCATATATACAAGCGCAAACTTTTTATGAAATTTTTGTCTTTTAAAAGGGATCGTTATTCAAATAATCACATTCCTTTATGCCAAGAAAAAATTGATCTTGTTTTTTTGTGTATTGAAAAAGATTTGCCCACAATTCGTTACGCAATAGATGCAGCAAAAGGTTTGGTGATGCATCCTATTAATAAAATTTATCTAATTTGTCCTGAGTCTGAAAAATTAAGAAAAGTGGCGTTAGAAAAAAATTGTGAATTTGTCGAGGAAAACAAATTGCTTCCTTCTTTATCACGAGGCAACGTACTACCAGGGTATTTAAAACAACAATTTATCAAATTAAATGCTGATACCATTACAACATCCGCTTATTATTTGGTCATTGATGCAGATACAATCTTATTGCAAACGCAAATATTTTTACGTGACAAAAAAGCTGTATTTAACGCTACTAATGGGTATGTGCTAGAGAGAAAACATATGGTTGAATCGGTTTTAAAGCTTGGAAAATATCATAACTTAGATTTTACAAGTCACCATATGTTTTTTGATAAAGAAAAACTAAAAGCCATGAAAAAGAGACTAGAAGAAATACATGGAAAACCATGGCAGGATGTTTTGAACAATCCTGATATTAAAGGTTCAAGTTTTTCAGAATATGAAATGTATGCAAACTTTGTATTGACGTTTTTCCCTGACGAGGCGACTATTGTAAATGGTATGAATTCATGGATGCCTGCAGATAAAATCTCAGGGATTGAATGGCAACGTGGTTTCTTGTCAAAAAAATATAAAAGCCTTTCTTTTCACCACTTTATGACAACAGATCATTACAGCTAAAAATGTTACAATTCTTAAGTTTTCATTTCCTAAACGACTTCAAGGTTTTTAACCTTTTTCGCTATATTACGTTTCGCACAATGGGGGCAATTTTAACTGCCTTAGTTATCAGTTTTTGTTTGGGAAAACCAATTATTGCATGGCTTAAATCAAAACAAAAGCAAGGACAACCTATTCGTGATGATGGCCCAGCATCCCACTTAATTACAAAAAAGGGCACACCTACTATGGGTGGGTGTTTGATTTTGTTGGCAGTTTCTATTAGCACCTTACTGTGGGGAGATCTTGCAAATCCGTTTTTATGGATTGTATTGCTTGTCACTCTTGGTTGTGGTGCTTTAGGGGCTGTGGACGATTATCAAAAGCTCACTAAAAATTCGCATCGTGGGATTTCTGGAAAAACAAAATTACTAGGGCAAGCGGTACTTTCTCTAATCGCTGCTTATGCTTCAGCTCACTGTACCCATCCAGATCTTGCTCACACGTTAACTTTTCCTTTTTTTAAAGATTTCATGCTTAATCTTGGTTGGTTTTTTTATCCATGGGCAGCGATTGTGATTATAGGTTCATCAAACGCGGTTAATCTGACAGATGGGCTTGATGGATTGGCTATTGTGCCAGTAATGATATGTTCTGTTTGTTTTACAATCATTGCTTACCTTGTTGGAAACCATATTTTCGCACACTATTTACAGTTGCATCATGTAGCAAACGTTGGCGAAATATGTATCTTTTTAGGTAGTCTGATTGGTGCTGGGTTAGGATTTTTATGGTTTAATGCTCCCCCAGCAAAAATATTTATGGGGGACACAGGTTCTCTTGCGGCAGGTGGGGCATTGGGCACTATAGCTCTTATTACAAAGCATGAGTTTGTTCTTTGTATTGTAGGTGGTCTGTTTGTTCTAGAGGCAGTATCTGTTATTTTGCAGGTGGGATACTACAAGCTTACTAAAAGACGTATTTTCCTAATGGCACCAATTCATCATCATTTTGAAAAGCTTGGTTGGGCTGAATCTACTGTTGTTGTGCGTTTTTGGATTATTGCATCTATCCTTGCATTAGTTGGCCTTGCGACACTGAAAATTCGCTGATGTTAGTTTCATTAAAGTCTGTTGACTATATTCTTAAAGATGAATCGCAAACCAGAACTTTGCTGCACGATATAAATTTTGAGATTTTTCCCAATAGTATAACAACAATTATTGGCCCAAATGGCGCAGGTAAAACAACTCTTGTGCGACTGCTTTTGGGTTTAATTCAGCCAACATCAGGTAAAATTAAAAAGCAAAAAAAATTACGGATAGGCTACGTGCCCCAAAAGCTTCATGCTAATCGTTTTATGCCTATGACTGCTAGTACCTTTTTAAGTCTGTGCGGTGCGCAAAAAATTGATCCTCCTTTTGATATTACTCACTTAATGAATAGGTCAATCCACGCTTTATCAGGTGGTGAATTACAGAAAGTTTTATTTAATGCAGCCGTTCTAAAAAAACCAGATCTACTGATTCTTGATGAGCCCACACAAGGCATTGATGCCGATGGACAGGCAGTGTTTTATGATAAACTACTCGAACTGAAAAGCAAGTGGAACATGGCAGTAGTTCTTATTTCCCACGATCTGCATTTTGTATTTGACCGCACTGATCATGTTATTTGTTTGAACCACCACGTCTGCTGTCAGGGTACCCCTGAAAAAGTCCGTAAAACGCAAGAAGTACAACAACTGTTTCCACGATTTGCTACATATCAACATCACCATGACCATCATCACCATGATTGATCCATTTATACTGCTTATAATTATGGCTGCACTTTTAGCAAGCTTAATCACAGCACCTCTTGGCTGTATTGGTCTTTGGAATGGATTGGCCTTCTTCGGAGATACGTTAGCTCATGCATCACTACTAGGGGTATGTTTTAGTGTGCTCTCTCATGTTCCTTATGCTCTTGGCGCAGTGATGGTTTGTCTGGGAATTGCATATTTTATTGGGCATAAATCATCAAAACAAAATGATGTATCGTTGGCTGTTATTTCGTATAGTTGCCTTTCGATCAGCATATTAATTATCTCAATTTTTCCAAAAGCAAATCTTGATCCTAATACACTACTTTTCGGAGATTTGCTCAGCACTGACATTTCAGATATTTATCTGCTTATCATAGCTTTGTGTGTTTTATGGGGCAGCATTTCCAAGCATTGGCCAGCAATTCTGATGACAAGTTTTGATGCTGACCTCGCCCAAGTGCAAGGATTTCCATCCAAAAAGGTACGTCTTGCTATATTTTTTGCCTATGCAATAACCATAGGTATTGTCATGAAAATGCTCGGAGCACTATTCGCCCCAGCTTTAGCAATCATTCCAGCTGCTGCTGCACGGTACCGTTCTAAAACACCTTTTGAAATGATAAGCTTTGCAACATTAATAAGCTGTATTTCTAGCCTGATTGGTGTTTGGTCTAGTTTTTATTTTGATTTGCCTACCGGTCCATCTATTATCTGCATGGCCACAATAATGCTGGCGCTTATAAAAATAAGCGCCAGATAGATTTAAATTTTATGAATACATACTCCTTGCAGCTTCCGATAAGTCGTCTCGGGGGTCTCTTTTTTTGTTGTCTTTCTTAAACTGCTCAATGGCAGGGCAAATATCCTCTAGAGTTACCAATAACGGTGTATTGTCTTCACTTTTTGAAGCGCCCATTAATTCTTGAGCACGTGCATAAAGTGGTTGTAACGCCATGTTAAGAATTGAATTTAAGCTTCTGACTCCAAGATTCATTTCTATACTTGTCAAAGCTAGTTGCCTTATAGCATCTTCTTGAAAGACTAAATCTGCTCCATAGAAACGATTAAATTCATTTTTTACATTTTTTATCGGAGAACCTTCTCTGCTAATCACATCCATCATTGTTTCTAAGGTGTGGCCTTTAAAAGGAATAATTGAAGAAAATCTTCCTGCAAATTCAGGCTCAAAACCAGCAATAATGATGTCTTGGTGAGTTCTAGCAGTTGTGCTTCTTTCTACTTTGTTGTCATGAAGTCCTTGCAAACCAGAAAATGCTCCTGCCCCTACGAACCACCAGTTTTTCAATTGAACTTGTCTATCCTTTAAAGAAACTGGACTACCATCTAATGGTGCAAGTAGTATACGCTGAATCGCTCTACCAAAACTTTTTCCATCGGTCTCTCTTTCCTCCCTATTTGATGCAAGCTTATCTATTTCGTCCAGTTCAACAATTGCAGAAGGGGGGAATTTGAATTCTTTACAAAACTTCTCGATGCATTCGCTAAAATTTTGTCCCTTAAATCCTTCATCAGTCAGGCTGCGTGCATTAATATGAAGAATTGGAACACCTAAGAATAGCCCTAGTTGCTTAAGGCTTTCGCTTTTTCCGCATCCAGTTGGACCAGTTAATATGCAGTGCATTGGTGAATTTGCAACGGGCTGTCCCTGGTCGACCAAAAATTTATTACACATAAAGCGGTGTGCTAAAAAGCTTAATGAATCAATTGCACTATCTTGCCCTGCAATAAATCTTTTCAAATGTGTAGAAATAGCGATAGAAGAATGCGCGCGCTGACCAACAGGTAAAGCAGAGATTGCCTTTCGCTCATCAGTTTGCGCCGATAATGCTAATTTTTGCCCACTTGCCTTTTTTGCGCTGCTTAGTGTGGGTTTTTTTGCTGTTGCGGCTGAAAAAATAATCATCCCTATTGGAGGATAATGTGGTTTGACCTGTGCTAGCAGCGCAGAAGATGGGCCTGTAGGCACAAGCACACCTGATGTGTTTGAAGGCGGATTTTTTAATTTATTGATAGCCTTAGTAACCATTGCTTTTCTCGGCTGCACCAAGTCCGACTCTAAAAGTCTTTGGTGTATATTATCCAATCCTGAATCTTCCAAATCACCAGGTAATGATGCTTGGAATTCTGCTATTGCGTCTTTCCATCGATTAAGACTTTTGTTGTTTGCTGTCAAAGATTTTAATGTTCCAACCAACCGGTCAAAATTTTCATCAGTATTTGATGCTCCCGCCGCATTTTTAATAGGTGGCAATGCATCATCAAGTGGTGGTATCATAGTTGTGTCATCTACTGCTTTAATTGCAAATGATGCTAAAAGTGTACCAAAGAGAATTGTTTTAAGATTTTTGCTAATCATGGTGCCTCCTCAAAATAAAGGGGCTTCACAAAACTCTTCAAGATGACTACCTGATTTTCAGGAACTCTCTAAAAAGAGAAGTTTCAAAGTCACTTTATTTTTAAATGTTTTACAATTATTATATTGCCGCATAATGTATTAAAATATTGTTAATGTTTGATAATTAATAATATTCTCTTAGTGCTATTAGTTTATCGTTTGTTTCAATTTTTCAAAGATTAGCTGCTAGTTCTGATGAAAAAAGTAGTAGATTTTTTCAGCAACCAAACGGTTTATTCCTGTTACAATCATTAAATCTTCAATTCCAGCACGGCTTAATCCAGATGCTGATCCAAAATGTTGCAACAACATTTTTTTACGTTTAGCGCCTATTCCTGGAATATTATCAAGTTGAGATTTTACAAGGGTCTTTTGTCGGCCAGAACGATGTGTGCCAATAGCAAAACGATGCGCCTCATCGCGTATAGTTTGTAGAAAATATAGCAAAGGACTATTTTTTTGTAATTTTCTAGGGTCTGAGCTAGGAAAATAAAAGGTTTCATCGCCCGCATTACGGGCAACACCCTTAGCAATTCCTACTATTGGTAATTCTACGTGACATTCCTCTAGTATCTTTGCAACTGCGTTAACTTGCGCTTGTCCTCCATCAATCAACAATAAATCTGGTAAAGGCCACTCATCTTTATGACTTAATCTTCTTCTTATAACCTCACGCATCATGGCAATATCATCACCGCCAAAACTTAGTTCTGATTCTTTTATCAAAAACTTACGATAGCGAGATTTCTCAAAACCTTTAGGCGTTGCGTAAATCAAAACACCATAAGCAAAAGATCCTTGTAAATGACTGTTATCATATACTTCAATACTATCAATATTTGAAATGCCCAAGAATTCTTGAAAAAGTTTGAACTGTTTTTGGTGGGTCATTTCACTATCGTGGCGTCTTTCTAGATATTCTTTGGCGTTTGTAAAAGCATGCATTACTAAGTCATGTTTAACAGAATTTTTCGGGCATTCTATTGATGTCTTAACTCCATATTGTTGACGCATGCTCATCACCAAAACGTTAATGTCTTCAGGTAATATATTGCACAGTATTGTCATAGGTGGTTCATGAGTAATATAAAACTGGCTAATAAATGCGGTGATTTGTTCTTCTTGAGATACTCCGTCAGTATGGGTTATTTCAAAAGTTTCTGTTCCGTAGTTTCTGCCATGACGAAAGAAAAACCCCTGAATTGCAGTGCGGTTGCCAAGCTGCGCTAGGGCAAAAACATCAGCATTATCTACCCCTGCTACATTAATACGTTGCCGTGCTTGAATTTGTGTAAGCAAACGAATGCTATCTCTGTATTGAGCTGCTCGTTCGAACTCCATAGCTTCTGATGATTTGTGCATTTTCTCAGCTAATCGTTGTTGTACATCATCACTTTTCCCTGTCAAAAATGCTTTAGCTGATTGTACGGATTCTTTATATTCCAAAGCAGAAATTTTCCCAACGCATGGTGCAGTGCATCGCTTAATGTGATACTGCAAACATGGGCGGTTTCTATTCTCAAAATAACTGTCAGAACAGTTTCTTATTTGAAACAAACGTTGCATCGTAAGTATAGTCTCTTCAACAGCTGCAGCATTTGCAAATGGCCCAAAATATTGGCCTTTATCTATTTTAGGGCCCCTGTGCTTTTGTACGCGTGGGTAATCATGTCCTGATAATAAAACATATGGGAACGACTTATCGTCTTTAAGAAGCACGTTGTATCTTGGTTGTAGTTTTTTGATCAAGTTGCTTTCTAAAAGCAACGCCTCAACTTCTGTAGAGGTTGTGACAATTTCTATATTTTGTAGCTCACTCACCATGCGCTTAAGTCGATTAGTAAGATTATCTACCCGTGAATAAAAAATAACTCTTTTCTTTAAGTTTTTTGCTTTACCAATATACAATACTTTTGATGCAGAGCCGATCATCCGATAAATACCTGGCTGATTAGGCAGTATTTTTACCATATCTTTGATAATGCGAATTCCCACTTCTAAAGAAGTTAAAGAGCTAGTTGAGGGTATTTTTTCAATATTTGATTGCATAACTTTTTAATAAAAAATACTAAAAATTCTTTTTAAAGTCTAATAATATTGACGAAATTTTTTACTTATGCTACCCGTAAATCCTAACGCATGCAATAGAACTATACTTAAAAGCTTAATGACAGCTGATTTTCAACACACACACGTTCCTGTGCTTTGCAAGGAAGTGATAGAAATTTTAGACCCCTTACCAGGAAAAATTTATATCGATGGTACTTTTGGAGGGGGAGGATACACACGAGCTATTTTAAACAAGGGTGTAGCTAAAGTTATTGCGTTTGACAGAGATAGTGATGCCATAAAACGTGCGCAATCTTTTTCACAGGAATTTGGCGACCGTTTTGAAATTATTCACGCTTGCTTTAGTGAGATGGATAAATATTTAAAACCAGAATTAATGGCCGGCATAGTTTTTGATTTTGGAATATCAAGCTATCAGGTTGATCAAGCTCATCGAGGGTTTTCCTTTCGTCAAAATGGCCCTCTTGATATGCGTATGGGGATGGGCAGCACTTATTCTGCTGCAGACGTCGTTAATACGTTTAAAGAACAAGATATAGCAGAAATTTTGCGTGTATATGGCGAAGAACCTAGAGCAAAAAGAATTGCTAAAGCCATAATTGAGGCAAGATCTGTAAAATTATTTGAAACAACCCAAGAGTTAGCCACATTGATCAGAACAATCGTCCCAAGTCAAGATGGTTTTGATGCTGCCACCCTTACGTTTCAAGGCTTGCGTATTTTTGTGAATAATGAGTTAATAGAGATAGAACAGGCTTTACAGCAAAGCAATAAGCTTTTGCCGATAGGGGGGCGGCTGATCACGGTAGCATTTCATGCATTAGAAGATCGTCTTGTCAAAAATCACAGCCGGATAGACTTCAACTATCAGGAATTCCTGTGCACGTACTCTGCTATCAATCGTAAGGTCATTACTCCTTCTCCAGATGAAATAAAATTGAATCCTCGCTGTCGCTCCGCCAAGATGCGTGGTTTTATTAAAGAGATCAGGCGATGAAAAGATCTAGGGTGTTTTTGGTGCTTATGGCATTTTGTGCAGGTTTGGGCTTATTTCGAGTGAAGTATCAAGTTGTTGCTTTAGAAAAACGTCACAAACAAGTAGTGAAAAGCATTGCTGATACTAAACAGTCTATACATATTTTAAAAGCTGAGTTAACGCACCTTAATGATCCGGCAAGACTTCAGAAACTTGCAATATCACACCTTGATTTTAAAGCTTTAAAACCAAGTCAAATTGTTGCAATTGATGAATTGCCAAAACAGAAAACTGAAATAAAGATATCCCAAGATCCTATTGAAGCGCTCATGGATGCAGTGAATGCAGTGAAACCACAATCTGCTGCAAAAGAAGAAAATCATGCAGCCTAAAATTATGATTAAAAGCTTATGGTATCGCTTAAGCGGATGGCGTTTTTCACAGCATCAGCAATTATTGCATACAGCTCGCCAGCGAACTCTTGCTGCCACCGCTATAGCTTGTGTAGCATTTTTTGCAATTTCGGCACGTTTGGTTGACGTTATGGTCATCAGAGTTCCTGCTTGTAATGTTGGTTGCTGTCAAAAAGAATGCCAGTTTCGTCAAAACATTGTTGACAGAAATGGTGTAATTTTAGCCACACAGCTAATCACAGCATCTGTATACGCTAATCCCAAAGTGATCATTAATGCCAAGGAAGCCGCTGATAAGCTTGTGAAGATATTTCCTCACTTGAAACGCGATGTCTTGTTGCAAAAATTGCAGTCTAATCAAGGATTTGTTTGGATTGAACGTCATGCAACACCTAAACTGCAAGAAGCAGTCCATTCTTTAGGAATCCCCGGGATATACTTACAGCAAGATCAAAAACGAGCTTATCCACATGGTTCACTAGCTTGTCATGTAATTGGGCGCTGCGATATCGATGGTCATGGAGTAAGTGGAATAGAGCAATCTTTTGATACAGAACTTCGAACAAAAGAAGAAGATTTAAAATTATCTTTAGATATCCGTGTTCAGCATGCTGTTCATAATGAATTAGTTTCTTCTATAGAAAAATTTCATGCTGTGGGCGCTAACGCCATGGTTATGAATGTGAAAACAGGAGAGATCATTGCGATGGTTTCTCTTCCTGACTATGATTCTAACCGACCAATGCAAAATCTTGAATGTGGATTTAACCGTAATACTTTAGGTGTGTACGAGCAAGGATCAACATTTAAAATTCTCAATGTTGCTATTGCGCTTGAAACGGGGGCAGCAACCTTAAATTCTAGTTTTGATGCGACAAATCCCGTTCATATAGGGCGCTTCAAAATTACAGATTTTAGAGTGCCTAGTCGATCTTTAAGCCTTGTTGAGGCCCTAGTTTTCTCTTCAAATATTGCGGCAATAAAAATTGCTCAAAAATTTGGTCCTCAGGTCCAAAAGCATTTTATGAAACAATTTGGTATTTTAAATCTCCCAAGTCTAGAAATTCCCGAAAAAAGTAATTCCCTGCTGCCTCGCGATTGGAATGAAACTGCTATGATGTCTGTAGCCTTTGGATATGCTATAGCAGTTACTCCTTTGCATACATTGTCAGCGATGTCAGGAATTATAAACAATGGTTATAGGCCTACTCCTACCTTGAAATTTGTATCAAACGAAGATCGTCAAGAAAGAATAAACTCCTTTTTGAAAGATCCATGCGTAAGTTCAAAAACATCAAAGATAATTCGCAAAATAATGCGCATGATTGTAAGCGATGGGACCGCCCGTAGAGCAAATGTTAAAGGTTATCAAGTTTTTGCTAAAACAGGCACAGCTTATCAAAGCGGAAGAAAGGGTGGTTATGGATCTGCTGCCGATCGTCGCCGCAGAACTTCCTTTATTGGTGGCTTTCCAGCCAACGATCCTCAATATGTCATGATCGTTATGCTAGATGACCCCAAACCAGTGGAAGGAACTTATGGATTTGCTACAGCCGGTTGGAATGTTACACCTACTGCTGGACAAATTATTGAACGCATAGCCCCACTGCTAGGCGTAAAAGCTTGCTTAAAAGAAGAAGAGTCATCAAAACCAGATGGTATGATATTGACATCTCTTGATAGTAATGAGGATGGGGATCACTAAATTGAATAAATTTTCACTTGTTGATTTACTCAAAGAATTCAATCTAGAAAAAATTCAACCACAACCTTTTGAAGGTATTACAATAAATAATCTCTGCGCGGATTCTCGTAATGCCCAACCGGGAGATCTTTTTGTTGCAATTCCGTGTGCGCAGGTGATTTCGCATGTGAAAGAAGCAATTGAAAAAGGTGCTGTTGCAGTGTTAGCGACACCTGCAATTGCTAAAGAGTTTATCTCTTTTAAAAATATCATATTTATTGAGAATGAAAATCCTAGGCTTGCTTTAAGCGTGTTGGCGAAAACATTTTTTAAGGATCAGCCAGAAATCTTAATGGCTGTTACTGGAACTAATGGCAAAACTTCCGTGGTAAGCATAATACGTCAATTATGGGAATTACTAGGATATAGCGCCACATCATTTGGAACAATGGGAGTAGAGCTCACCAAACAGGCATTATCTAGCAACCCATTACTTCCTAAAATGCCATCAAACCTTAACACATACGATAGTTTGTCTTTTTTCCATTTACTACAAAGCCTGTATCGTGCCGAAATTAATCATGCTGTGTTTGAAGCATCTAGCATTGGCTTAGATCAATTTCGTATTCATGGTTGTCGACTTAGCGTTGCTGGGTTCACTAATTTTACCCAAGATCATTTGGACTATCACAAAACTATGGAAGATTACTTTCATGCGAAAGTAAAACTATTTACAGAAGTGCTGTCTGCAGGAAAATCAGCTGTGCTAAACGCAAACTCTCCTTATGCGAAACGTCTTAAAGAGATTGCAATTCAGCATGGTATTCAAATTCTTACCTACGCTATCAATGCACCAGCAGACCTAATTGCTACAAAAATACAAACTCAAGGGTCAGCTATTACTTTTGATTTAGAATATAAAGGTCAAATGGTTCACAACATTATTTTGAATCTTGCTGGGGCCTTTCAAGTGGAAAATATGCTCTGCGCATTGGGGATGCTTATTGCATCAGGAATATCCCTTGAAAAAATTTTACCTATTATTCCAAAACTTAAATCTATTGCAGGGCGTATGGAATTGATCGGTAAAACTCTAAATGGTGGTGATGTATATGTTGATTACGCCCATACTCCCGATGCACTTGAACGTGCTCTAAAATCGCTACGTGTTTACACTAAAAATGCTGTATGGGTTGTGTTTGGGTGTGGTGGAGATCGTGATCGTCAAAAGCGCCCGTTGATGGGGAAAATTGCTTCAGACTTGGCTGATAAAATTATAGTGACCGATGATAACCCAAGGTCAGAAGAAGCGTCTTCTATTAGAAAGCAAATATTAAGTGAATGTGCTTCGAAAGGGTATGAAATAGCAGATCGAAGTCAAGCAATTGCATATGCTATTGCACATCTTGAAAAAGGTGATACGCTTTTAATAGCAGGCAAAGGACACGAAACAGGTCAAATGGTAGGTGATGTAATATATCCCTTTAGTGATAGGCAAGAAGCTGAAAAAGCTCTTAATGGGTTGAACACATGAAAAGTCTTTTCCAAGTTTTTACCCTAATAACAATCTTAACCTACCAAATTTGTGCAGCAGAGAAACCTACAAATGAAGCGTCGCAAAAAAAAGATGCAAAAACAGGAGCACTTGTATTGTACAAAGATCGTTGTATTGCAACGCTTCCAATTAAATTTAGCGGTGAAAAAATACTTGTTGTTCCAGGATCTGTTGATTCTCAGTCTATTTTATTTCATCAACAGAATGGCATGAACCCTGGATATATTATTTCCAAAGGCAAAGAAGTGCCAACAGCGGTAGACCTTATATTAAACTCTAAATCTTCATTTCAAGGAGAAATCACCTATGCGTTCTCCGGAATCAGTTGGCACATGCATCATGTCGTTGTTATCAATGAGCAATTTAATGAAATCCAAAACTTTAATAGCTTTATCAGTGTCGATAATCAATCTGGTGCTAATTTTGAAAACATTCACTTGCGTTTGATCGACGCCCAAACAGACGAATTAATAAAGAACCAAACATTTCATGAATACGTGGTTGATGACCACCAAAGTCTACAAAAAAGTAGTGTTGTACGTATTCCCTGGATAGATATTTGTAAGCAAAGCACAGGGCAAGATTATCGATTAGATGTTGGAAGGGAAAATCTTGCTGATTTGCAACGGGTAGAAAAACAAATTCCTTTGCAAATTTGGTTAAATTTTAAACTGGATGAAAAATTTTCAAAAGATCTCGCAAGTGGTGATGTTACTATATACATCAGTGACCTCAGTAACGTATTAAGATTTTTAGGTACTAGCAGACTCCAAGCCACTAAATCAGGAGATGACATACAGTTAGCCATACCGCCTCAGTTGCTCGCTCAACTTAAGTCCAATCAAGATTCGCCTCTTTCGCAAATCCAAGGAAATTTGGAACAAACAGAATTTAGAACTTTGCTTACAGAAAAAGTAGTAGAAGCAGCATACAGACTAACAATTCGCAATTTTGGGGAAAAAGAAGCAAACATTAAAGTTATGCTTCCTTTCGGGGAAAATCGTGGTAAGATAGTCCGCGAAAGTATGGCGCATAAACAAGAAAATTCTCAGAGTGTATATTGGTCCGTCAAGGTTGCCCCAAAAACTGAGATCGTGCTTCGTTACCGCGTTCAATTAATGAAAGAGTAGTTTAGTGCAGCAAGGATTGTTGCCATTAGAATATACAGAAAATTATAATCTATGCGATTTTGTAGTCGCTAATTGTAACCAGTTAGCTTTTGATCTTTTTCATGCAACTTTGCAAGGCTTCGCTAAAGATAAATTTATTTGCATCTATGGTGAGTCAGGCTGTGGAAAAACCCATCTATTCCAAGGATTAGCAAAAAATTATGGATTTGCTTACAATACTGCTAACCAAGTATTTACAGCAAACATTTGGGATTGGGTTTACGGTGATCAACAAATTTTAGTTTTAGATGATGCTCATAAAGTGGAAGATGATGTTTGGTGGTTCCATCTTTATAATCTGGTAAAAGAGCAAAATAAAACTCTTGTTATCGCTGCAACTAAACCCCCTGCTATGTGGCCTGTTAAGCTTGCTGACTGGAGATCTCGATTGGCAACATTCATTAGTGCTGAAATGCATAATCCTGATGATGATACGCTAAAACGAGTGCTTGAAAAAATATGGAAAGACAAAGGCATCGTGGTTGATAATGCTATTTTTGAGTATTTATCTCGGCGCATAGAACGAAATTTTCCAGCTATTTGTAAATGGGCAAAAGAAATAGATACGCTTTCAGCGCAACAACGTCGTCCTATTACCGTTAGTATGCTCCATCCTCTTTTTTCGGCATGAATGTAGAAGTCGCAGTACCTTCAATTCTAAATGACACACTTACTTATTCGTGGCCATTTGATTCGCCACCTCTTGTAGGTCAGCTTGTAGAAGTGTCTCTAAAAAATAGTATAACGCATGGCATCATTTGGTCATTAGAACAAAAGACTCTTAATTTTAGTCACAAGCTTAAGCAAGTTTCTTTGGCTCATTCTATTGTTCTGCCTGAGACGTTCATGAGCTTTTTAAAAAAATTTGCTGATTATACTCTTACTCCGCTTGGCATACTTGCCAAACATGTATTACCAAAAGCAATTGCAATGCCCGATATACATCAGAAAATCGAATACAGTTTTAAACTGCCTGAACTCACAAATGAACAGTCTCTTGCTAAACAGGCAATAATAAATAACCTTGATCAATTTCACGTTAGTTTATTAGATGGTGTGACAGGAAGTGGCAAAACAGAAATCTATCTAGAAGCGGCTGTGAAAGCTTACCAAAAAGGAAAACAAGCTTTAATTCTTTTGCCTGAAATATCACTCACAGCTCAGTTTTGCCAACGATTAGAAGAGCGTCTTGGAAAGAAGCCATTAATTTGGCATTCTCAAATCACACCAAAACAGCGCAATCTGATTTGGCATCAAGTTCATCAAGGCGTTCCATGCATTATGTTGGGCGCAAGATCTTCGCTTTTTTTGCCATTTAGTAATCTAGGGTTATTAGTAATCGATGAAGAACACGATCCGTCTTATAAGCAAGATGAAGTTATCATTTACAATGCACGAGACATGGCAATTTTGCGTGCAAAAGAAGAAAATATTCACGTTGTGTTGGTGTCAGCAACGCCAAGTTTGGAAACAGTTTATAATGTGAAGCAGAAAAAATATGCTTACTTAAAAATAAGCAATCGCTTTAACAATGTCTCATTGCCTGAAGTGAATATCCTTTCCATGCGTGGCCTTAAAAAAGCTCAACTAAATTGCCAGTGGCTACATCCTTCTCTTTTTACAGAAATCCAAAATCGTCTTGCCAGGAAAGAGCAAAGTTTACTGTTCCTAAACAGGCGTGGGTATGCTCCTTTAACAATCTGCAGTGATTGTGGTTTTAAAATGACTTGCTCGGCGTGTGATGTGGCACTAGTTCAGCACAAAAATCATCCGCGGTTGCATTGTCATTATTGTGATTCTACTCAATCAATTCCTGATGAGTGCCCAAACTGCGCTCAACCAAGTCTTATGCCTTGTGGTCCAGGCGTTGAAAGGTTAAGCGAAGAGCTAATAAACTTATTCCCCCAAGCAAAAATACTAAGCGTTACAAGCGATTTAGTTAACACACCTAAACGTATCCAAGAGATGGTTACCCAAATACTTAACAATGAGGTAGATATTATTATTGCCACTCAAATGCTCAGCAAAGGGTATCACTTCCCCAACATTACGTTGGTTGGGGTCATTGATGCAGATATGGGGCTTAACGGACCAGATTTACGCTGCGCTGAACGAACTTATCAGCAATTGCATCAGGTAGCAGGCCGATGCGGACGTGAGCAAAAGCCAGGTATTGTGTATTTGCAAACCTATGATCCAGAACATTCAGTTATTAATGCCGTGGCAAATTGGGATCAGGAAAATTTTGTGGCCCTTGAATTAGAAGACCGTGAGTATCATAACATGCCACCTTTTGGCAGATTAACCTCATTTCTTGTAAGTGGACGTGACAACACTGAAGTAATGAGTTTTTGCCGAAAGCTTCTGCACGCTGCCCCCAGACATGATAGCGTTACAATTATGGGGCCTGTTCCTGCTCCTCTTTCACGGTTAAAAAATCAATTTCGGTGGAGATTCCTACTGAAATATCCTAAAGATTTCTCTATCCAACTTTTTATTAAGCATTGGTTTTCTAGAACAAAAAAACCTTCTCAGCTGCGCCTTATTGTAGATATTGATCCCCTGAATTTTCATTAGCGACGGATCTCAAAAAAAACCAGCAAAATACAAAACTATAAAGACGGCAGATCATCTTTGGAACATTTTTCTTGCCATTCTTGGATTTGTTCTTTACTTCCAGGAACTATCGATATGAAAAGGCGATCTTCATGTATGGGGGGTTCTGAATGTACAGCTGCCGCATTTTTGTCGCCAGCGATAAAAATGACTCCTGAATATAGTTTAGGTTGATAAATCTTTGATGCATCTACTAACCTTGCAATCTGCTCTCTACCTTTTGGGTGCCCACGTAAGGACGTACCAATTTTATAAAATTGTCGCTTAACGTCTTCTGGCATATCATAAAACAAAGTAGCTGGTCCTTTTAAAGTGAAGACAATTTTATGTACTAATCCTTTGAATGGCTTAAAATAATAACCATCTGTATGCCATCTGGGTACATCATATTCTTTATCCCTAGTGAAAGCTCTTATCGAAACCCACGCTGTTTCTTTATGTGCAGCTTGAATCACATCATTTACTACTTTGTCTATCGTACATGCTACCGAGTATGATACCTCTTTATCATTTCCCATGGATTCAAAGAAGGAAGATGTTTCGGCTTTAAAATGTTCCAGATTACCGTAATTGTTATAGAAGTCATTAACAACTTTAATATGATTTAAAATAAGTTTTTCTTTTGTAGGTATCGTTATTGGAAACTCGGCAAAAGCTACTTTTGACCCGACCATTTGGAAAGTATGTTCCATATCACGTACGATAGATTTTCTATCAATCAACAAGAAAAACCCAACAACAATGAAGAAACATGATAAGACAAATTTAATCATTTTATGTGCATAAAATTGCTTAATTTAATTCTATATATTAAGTATTAAGATTTTTTTAAAGGAGCTAGCTGCTTTCTAAAACAGCTAGCGAAATCTAATTTTATTTATGCCCTCTTACTGCCCTGTGTCCAACTTCGCTATTAACATCTTCAACGCAAGTCTGATACTTAATGCAGGCAACTTCTCTTGGTCCCTTAAATGACCAGGATGTCCTAATACTTTCTGCAGAACGTAGACTCTCATCTACTAATTGCACAACACTTTGAGAATCATAAGTCCTTTCCTCATAAATTTGTCCTTCACCTGCAAGATTGGTAGATAGTTAAATTATTATCCTTCGGTAAATGTGAAAAACTCATTAGGAAAATTTCAAACACTTTTTTTGGCTCTTGGATGAGCAGATTTATAAGTATTCATCATGCTAACCTCATCAATCTGTGTGTAAATTTGTGTTGATGAAAGCGAAGCATGACCTAATAGTTCTTGAATGCCTCGCAAATCATGGGAAGATTGCATTAAATGCGTTGCGCAACTATGGCGTAGGGCATGTGGAGTCAACGATTCCGGCATGCCGTTGGCTCTTCTAAAATCTCGTAATACTTTCTGGGCAATACCTGCTTGCAATCGTTTACCCCTTTCTCCATAAAATAACGGAGCAGTAGGGTTATTTGCAAAAGGCTGAATTTCTAGATAATGCAAAAGCTTTTCTTTAATAGCATCAATAATAGGAACTTGCCTGGTTTTTTGTCCTTTACCAATAACTGTAATAAATTGCCCTTCTTGTAGATTGTTTTGATTTAGATTCAACGCCTCACTAATACGCATACCTGTATAATACAATAGCTGCATTAATGCCTGATTACGTAACCCCACCCACAAACATTCACTCATGTTTTGTATAGTGTCATTAATTGCAAAAGCTTGTTCAATGCTAACTGGGCGGGGAAGGGTCTTTTGTAATTTAGGTGATCGCACGTGGAAAAATGCATGATCTTCAAGAATTTTTTCTTCTAAAAGAAACTGTGTCAAACTTTTGACGCCTGCTAATCCTCGCGCAGAAGATCTAGTGTTGATTCCTTTTTTGCGCTGATACAATAGCCATGCACGAATATCCTGTGGCGTGATAGTTTTAAACGTTTCAGTGGTGAGTGGCGCGTTGTGATAATCTTCAAAAAAATTCTTAAAGTCAAAAAAATCTTGAGAATAGGCTTTAATAGTATTTGGCGAACGATTAAGCGTACTGAGTCTTAGTTGCCATTGATGAACGAATTTTTCTAGATTCATTAATTTTTAAAACCTTTATCCTACAATTGTGCTCAGTGTTACTAGATCAATGTACCATTGTCTGAACGTTTTGAAGAGATATTACTTGAAAAAGGAATTATCACCTCTGATCAGCTCCATATAGCTCTCATCGAGCAGCAAAAACAAGGAGAGCTCTTAGGTGAAATTCTTATCAATCTAAAATTTGTTTCGCCTGCTGTGATTTGTGAATTAAGTAGTCAGATTTCTGGATATCTCCATATTGATCTGCAGCAACAACGTTTAGATATTGATTTAATAACAAAACTTGGCAGAGATTTTTGTGAGCGTTATCATGTCGTTCCTTTTCATTTAGATGAGGCATTGCATATAGCAATGTTAGATCCAGAAAATGTTATTATTCAAGATTATGTAAAAAAGAACACAAGAATTTTTTTTAAAAATAATCCTCAGTGGGTATTTTATCATGCTGATAAAAGCTCTTTATTGCATGCATTGCAACAATCCATTCAATCAATTATTCATGCTCCCGATGCATCGCTCGAAAATCTTTTTACTAATTTGCTAAATGAAGCTTTTTCTAAAGATACGTCAGATATTCATTTCATGCCGCTTGAACAAATGGTTCTTATAAAATTTCGCATTCATGGAGAACTGGTAACACATCAACATATTGAAAAAACTGTTTTTGATAAAATGGTTGTGCGCTTTAAAATTTTATCGCATCTAGATATCACAGAGCGTCGTCGTCCCCAATCAGGAGGATGTATTCTCACGATTTACAATAACCAGATTGATTGCAGAGTATCTTTCCATCCTTGTTTGTGGGGTGAAAGCTTGGTGGTAAGACTTTTACCTACTAATCGCAAAGCACTAACGTTGCAAACTTTGGGCTTTTCTGATCAACAAATCAAAGAACTAAAAAATATTGTAAAAAATCCTTCTGGCTTATTTTTGGTTTGTGGATCAACAGGCGCTGGAAAAACAACAACGCTGCATGCTCTATTGCAAATGTGTGATCATACAAATAAAAACATCATGACACTAGAACAGCCGATTGAGTATCGCATTAATGGTGTGCGGCAGACCGAGATTCATGAAAATGGCTTGGTGAGCTTCGCAGACGGAATAAGGTCTATGTTGCGGCATGATCCAGATATCATGCTTATTGGTGAAATTCGTGACGAAGCTACAGCAAAAATGGCTTTGCGGGCATCTATGACTGGGCATTTAGTTTTTGCAACACTCCATGCATCCTGTCCATTCACTGTTCCAGCTCGACTGATTGATTTAGGAGTCACGCCCAATTTATTAAGCGGACAAATTTTAGCTGTTTTAAGCCAAGAACTAGTGCGTACCGAACAAGGCAGAAAGGCTAGTGGTGAATTAGTAATGTTCACAGAAAAAATGCACCAGCTGATTGCAGATGGTGGTGATAGCGTCAAATTAAGAAGATTACATAAATCTAAAAATAATAAGCTCTAGCTAACTGTAAAAATTTCATAACCTGTATCTGTAACGCCGACAGTGTGCTCCCACTGTGCTGATAGGGACATATCTCGAGTAACAGCGGTCCATCCATCATCTAGAACCTTTATATTGTATTTTCCGGCATTGACCATGGGTTCAATCGTAAAAAACATGCCTTTTTTTAGCTCAAGTCCCTCGCCTGATTTTCCATAATGCACAACGCTTGGATGATCATGAAAAACACGTCCGATCCCGTGTCCACAAAAGTCACGTACTACTGAAAATCCATTTGATTCAACATATTTTTGAATGGCATGCCCAATATCTCCAAGGGTAGCGCCAGGCCTTACAACTTCAATTCCTCGCATCATGGCTTCGTAAGTAGTATCAACGAGTTTGCGTCCGCGCACGCCAACCTTGCCTATACAAAACATGCGACTAGTATCGCCGTGCCAACCATCTAGAAGAGTAGTTACATCTATATTAATGATATCCCCGTCTTTTAGCTTCTTAGGGCCAGGAATGCCATGGCAGACTACATGGTTGATAGAAGTGCATATAGATTTTGGATAGCCACGATAACCTAAAGGAGCCGGTTTAGCGTTATGCTGAACAATATAGTCATGGCATAATTTATCCAATTCTTCGGTTGAAATGCCTTCTTTAACAAAAGGGGTAATATAATCGAGAGTTTGTGAAGCCAGCTTTCCTGCTTTTCTCATGCTTTCAAAATCAGCATCTCCATGAATAACAATAGAATCTTGTTCTTGTTCGTCATGATCATGATGGCAGTGTTCACCGTGTACATGATGGCTGGGATTGATCATAAAGCCTCTCTATAGTTAAAAAAATAGGGGCTTTCGCCCCCGTAATTGAAGTAGAAAAAAATTAACGTGAGTAGAACTCAATCACAAGATGTGGTTCCATTTGTACTGGATAAGGAACATCAGCAAGCTTTGGTCCGCGAACAAATTTTCCTTTTTGAGCTTTTGGATCAACATCCATATACTCAGGGATATCACGTTCTGCTAACTCTGCTGCAGCAAGAACGTTAACATTTTCTTTCATGCTTGGCATAATAGAAATTTCGTCGCCATCTTTTACAAGGTATGAAGGAATATTCACGCGCTTTCCATTAACAGCAATGTGTCCATGGTTTACAATTTGGCGAGCTGCGAAAACCGTTGCTACAAATTTCATTCTGTAAACAACTGCATCCAAGCGACGCTCTAGCAATTCAATTAAGTTTTCTGATGTGTCACCACGACGGCGAATCGCTTCCTGATAAAAACGACGAAACTGACGTTCGCTAATGTTTCCATAGTAACCTTTTAGCTTTTGTTTTGCACGCAGCTGAACTCCATAGTCGGAAGGCTTACTACGCTGTTGGCCATGCTGGCCTGGTCCGTAGTTGCGTGAATTAAATGGGCTCTTTGCTCTGCCCCATAAATTAACACCTAATCTGCGGTCAATCTTGTGTTTGGCGGAAACTCGCTTAGTCATCTGAGTCCTAAGTCCTTATAAGTAATAGTTATCAAAAGTATTCATTTTTAGCCTGAAATAAAAGGTCTTGTCAATAAAAACCTTAGAAGGGCAGTTTCAGACCGGGGATATTCAAACCGCCTGTAATGCTTGACATTTCTTTATTCATGTTTTCATCGGCTTTATTTTTTGCATCATTAAATGAAGCAATAATTAGGTCTTCTAGCATTTCAACATCATCTTTATTGACAATTGAAGGGTCTATTTTTATGCGCATTAGCTGGCCTTTCCCGTTGACAGTTGCCACTACCATTCCTCCTCCTGAAGTGCCTTCCTGTGTTAGTGCTTCGCTCTTTTCTTGAATTTCTTGCATTTTTTGCTGCATCTGTTGCGCTTGCTTGAAAATTTGATTCATGTTTTTCATAGAATTCTCCTAGTTTATTGTCACTTTTGCATCGGGGAACGCATGCAAAATTTCTTTAATTAATGGATGGTCTAAGGCTTGTTGTCGTAAATTTTCCCTTTCAATAGCCCTAGTTTGCGCAATCGTTAAGTTAGAATTATCCTGAACAATATCGATTTTCCATGGTTGCCCAGTAATGCGTTCACAAGCATCTTTCAAAAGTTTTGTAAAATTTTTAGGCGCTCTAGTTCCAATGCCACAGACCAAATGGCCTGGTGTATAAGAAATTAGGTGCACTTCATGAAGGATATGTCCATGCAGTATTCCTTCTTTCGCATATAACAACAAATCTGCCATTGCTTCAAATGTTTGAGGCATGGAAATTTTAGTAGGAGTGGAGGTTGATGTTGATGTTTGTTGAGTGCTCCTGCTACCAGAAGCCGCAGTAGGAGCTGCTATAATATCTTTAACGAATGCTAGGCGCATTAGCGCAACATCCAGCGCTTGGGAAGGCTGAAAACTGTTTTTGATATCATCATACGATTTTTGCATCAAATCCCAACTTTGCAATAATACGCTTGTGGGCAGAAAATCTACTAATTTTTTACCATTTGCCCTTTCAGCTTCTGCCCAGGCAGTATTATTTGCAAGGGATGGAACATTTTTTAGGCAAATAATCCAATACAGAATATGTATAAGATCTTGGGCTATCAACAGCGGGTCGCCGCCACTTTCATAAATCTCGTGTAATGTTTTTATGGCCTGATCGACATCTCCTTGAAAAAGTGATTCAAAAATATTGAATAATTTGTCACGATCACTAAGTCCCAACATTGCTTGAGTAGTTGCTGCAGAAATAACTTCATTTCCGCTTAACATAATCGCTTGGTCAAGTAAGCTTAGCGCATCGCGCATTGACCCATCAGCAGCTCTTGCAATAATTGCTAAAGCATCAATTTCGGAAGTTATATTTTCTTGCGCTAAAACGTTCTGCAAGTGACTGATAATTTTTGCTGGTTGCATGACCGCTAAATCAAATCGCATACAACGTGATAATATTGTATCCGGAATTTTCTTGATTTCTGTTGTTGCAAAAATAAATTTTACATGAGGAGGGGGCTCTTCTAGCGTTTTTAATAGTGCATTAAAGGCCGACTTTGAAAGCATATGAACTTCATCGATGATGAAGATTTTATAACGTCCTTGTACTGCTTTGTAGCGTGAAGATTCTGTTAGCTCGCGCATATCATCAATGCCTGTGTGGCTTGCTGCATCTATCTCAACCACATCCATGTGTCGATCAGTTAAAATTCCTTGGCATGATATGCAAACATCGCAAGGAGTAATTTGTGGATGAATCTGCTTACCATC
Organism: Pseudomonadota bacterium; assembly: GCA_018062345.1. GTDB lineage: Bacteria > Pseudomonadota > Alphaproteobacteria > Paracaedibacterales > CAITNM01 > CAITNM01. The sequence goes on from JAGOSL010000005.1 coordinate 26,896, forward strand.
AGTGCCTAAACAGTTTAGGCTTTTTGCTATAATACGGGCTGTCGTTGTTTTTCCAACGCCACGAATTCCATGAAGCAAAATGGCATGAGGTATGCTTTTATTATCAAAAGCATTTTTCAAACTGGTTACCAAATTTTCTTGCCCAATGAGTTGTTCAAGATTTTGTGGTCTATATTTTCTAGCTAGAACACGATACGACATAAATTTCCTACAAAAATGAAGGCTGCGCTGACCCAATTACCAATCGTTACGGCTGCTTTCTTCCGAACCTGACCGGATTAGCGCGGCATTTGTCCAGGCAACCTTCACATGAAAGGTATCATGATTTTTTTAAAAAGGGAATTAGATTAGCGTAGTAAGAAGAAGAGCTTTTTCTAAGCTTTTATCTCAAGAATCAACTCAATCACATAGCTATGATATGTTGATCCATATAATAATTTTCATGCTATCTTTTAAATTAATTCTTCAAAATTATAAAAAGTGTTTTCAAGAAACTCAGCCAAAATTAACGCCGCCAAAAGTTTGGTGACAAGAAAATAATGGCAGTCAATAATTCAAGGCGCCCCAGAATCATTCCAATCATCAAAAGTATCTTCGATGCTAATGGAATAGAGCAAAGATTGCCAGCGGGACCTAGTGTTTTTCCTAGTCCAGCTCCTATATTGCCGACGCTTGCGACAGCACCAGACAATGAACTTATAAAGTTAAGTCCAGTTAATGATAGTAATATTGAAAGTACTGCAACAGTCACTAGATACAGGCCGATAAAAGAGAAAACAGATGTTACTAAATGATCAGAAATTTTTTGACCTTGATACATCGGAACAAAAACGCCATGAGGTCGTCGCAACTGCTTTAAGTGGTTGCGAATGAATGTGGCAACAATTTGAAACCGAAAAATTTTAATGCCACCAGCAGTAGATCCAGTGCTTCCTCCAATAAAGGACATTAAGAATATCAAAGTGACAATAGTGGATCCAAAATCCATATAATTAAACAACACAAATCCCGTTGTGGTAATTGTTGAAACAGCGACGAAGCATCCCATACGTATGCTCTCAAGCAATTCTTTTCCTTGAATAAGTAAGCAGAAACTAAGAGATACACTTGCTAGGGCAAGTGTCATTAAATATCCTTTTAATTGTTGGTCACGAAGAACGCTTTTATAGTCTCCCTGCCACATGCGGATATAAAGCATTAAAGTGCTTCCGCCGATGATCATTAAAATCACAAGTATGGTTTCTACAGTTGGACTATCAAAAGCAATTAATCCTGAGTTTCTTGTTGAAAGTCCTCCAGTGGAAATTGCGGCTGCTGCATGACAAAAGGCATCAAAAACTTGCATCCCACAAAAACTCAAACTTATGCACCCAAGAACTGTAAAGAAAGAATAAGCGTATAAAATTCCTGTAGCAATTTGAGAGACTCTGGGCAGAATTTTTTCAGAGCGATCTGAAAATTCACTCCTAAACAGCTGCATTCCGCCAATACGTAACACGGGAAATATGGTTATTGCCATCACAACAATTCCAATGCCACCAAGCCATTGCAAAATAGCACGCCATAATATCAAACTTTTAGGGATGGATTCCAAGTCATTCATCGAAGCAAATCCAGTTGTGGTTAGCGCGGAAACTGATTCAAATAAAGAGTTAACAAAAGTGCAATCAGGGGAAAGCCAATAAAAGGGTAATCCCGAAAAAAAACTACATGTCACCCAAGATAAAAACGTCAATAAAAATGCTTCACGGATACCAAGTTTAATCTGAGTTTTTTGATAATTTGTAAGCGATAGCAGCACTCCTGTGCTGCTTGTAATGAAGAATGGAATTAAAAAAAACTGCCAATCACTGCTATTTTCAAACAAAAGCTCATAAGCTATTGGAATCAACATAATGCCAGCAACACCAGCAATCATGGCTCCAATCACAAAAAATACTGATCTCCAGTCAATCATTGATTCGCTCGTTATTACTTAAATTTATAGTGCTTCCCAAATTTAAAGAGATTTTAAATGAGATAATATTTTCTTTGTTACGCATTACAAAAAATTATATGGGTAGCGTTTAGTGGTAAAACGCCAAACAAATCCTGGGGGAATATTTTTCCATAGCGAAACAACACGCTTTTGTAAAAGCTCTCCCTCCATAAATCGTATGGGGGAAACAGGACTATAGGTAACATGAAAAATTGAGCCAGTTTCAGGGTTTAAAACATCCAAAGCTGATTGGATAATACGTTCACGTATTGCATCTTCCATGTATGTTAATGGTATTGTAGATATCACATAATCAACCTTACCAATCCACGAATTTGGTATTAATTTTGGCAGTTCTTCTGAATTGCCATGGATAATTTTTGGTTGTGTTTTTAATTGGTATAAATCACATAGAGATGCTTTTAAAAAGTCACCCATTGTTTGGTCAGGCTCAACCACCGCAAGTCTATCAATATTTGCTCCTCTTGCCAAAATTGCTCTCGTTAAACGCCCAGTTGTAGCACCAATCTCAACAATTGTTGTTTTCTGGGTGATGTTTAGTTGACTGGCTGCTAAACTAGCAAGTTTTAAAGAAGTGGGTACGAATGCGCCTAACTGAATAGGAGATTTCAAACACTGCCTGAAGAATAATTTATTTTCTTCAGCAACCAGTGATTTGGTCGTTGTAGTATATGATAAACTAGTCATAATAACAGATCGAGAATAACTAAAAGCATTTTAGCTGTATTAGCAAGAGATCGCAAATGTCTATACAAGTTTCGGGGCTAGTTCATCCATTTATTCGTGTTTCTTATTATCTTCCTATTAATATTTTAGTGTCAGGAGGAAGTGTTTTAGCAGTATGTGGGGTGAATGGAAGCGGTAAAACCACATTTTTGAAATTACTTTTAAATGAAGTGCAACCCAAAAAAGGCACCATTAACGCACATGCTGAGTATGCGTATTTGGGGGTAAAAAATGGACTTAAACCGCAACTGAAACTTCGTTTGCAATTACCGTATTTTACATCAAAACCGCAACAGTTTCCCTGGCCAGAATTTCTAGATAAAATTTATCAAGATCTATCAAAAGGCCAACAACGCTTAGTCGCTCTATGGATAGTGTTACATAGTACAAAATCACTGATTCTAATAGATGAACCCTTTATGCATTTAGATAAAAATAATTCTTCACTTGTAAATGCATGGATAAATGAGCAGTTGAACTTAAAAAAAACAATTATTCTGACACATCATAATCCTGAAGATTTAAAAACCATACAATCACTGCAAGTACTTGATTTAAATGAATGCTAACTAATAAACGTAGATCATTAACGTATAAAATTTTATTAAAAGTATTTTAATTATTTTCATGTAAAACGATTCTAGATTTAATAATTTTAGAGTCAATTCATGAAAAAAATATTAGTTTTAACAATTTCCCTTTTTTGTGCCGTTTCGGCTCGTATGAGTAAAGAAGAAATAACTGCAGAAGTAGAAGCATATAAGGGGGTCGCTCGACAAGCTGGCGAGATAATAAGCCCTATGTATGCGCAAGTGAAAGAAGCTCAAAAAACGGCAAGTGCTCCATTAGATGAAGTAATTGCTCCATTAGAAATTGAAAGAAGCTCCCTTCAAGAAAGGGTCCAGGATCTTTATAACCACCGAAGCCATTTGATAGAAGAGCATAGAGTGAAGATGCGCTATTTAAGCGAAGAGCATAAAGCTTCTCTAGAAGCTGCACTTGCTCCATTGCAAACAGAGCTTGCAAGGCTTCGCGATCCAATACAAGTTCAAGCGGAAAAATTGCGTCAAGCACGATGCAAAGTAGAGTCCGATCATTATAAAATGAAAGCTGACCCCAAATGGGGAAAATGGGTCGATGGACTTGATAGTTTAGGAGTGGGAATCAAAATGAGTAACTATGATAGGCAAATTGCTGAATTATTCTCTAGCGTTGATGGTGATTTGCCTGTTCACATTGATGAAATAAAAAGAGATATGGAAAGCAAGCATGATGAATGCTTGAAAGATGAAGCAACGCGCTTTAATGCTGACCTAGATTTAATGCAATCAAAAATTCAAGAAATACAAAATGCTATAACTCCTTTTGATGAGCAGATTCTTGCGCTTAAAAAAGAAAAATCATCTATTCTTCGTGAAGTAGCGCAAGGTAGTTCTGCTCTCCTTCAAGAAATTCAGCAAAACATAGAGATAGAATCAATATTTAACAAAATAGAAGGATTTACGCTTGTTAAGAAAAGAAAAAACAGAAAATCAACTCATAAATAATTTGATTAAATCATTAAGTTTTAGTTTTGATCATTTTTAAAATAATGTTCGTGCTTAAACTAAAAAAATAAAGGCCTGGGAACTAATGTGCCATTATGCATTAGCCCGATTTCATGTGTGTGGAAAAATAAAAATTTTTTAACACGAGGCATTCTAAATATTTTTGTACTTTTTAGAGTGCGAATTTTTTGACTTTGTTCCAATGTGTCTCTGATCTTTTGCTTTTTTAGAGTGTATAGATGAACAAAAAAGTGACCCAAATAACATAAGTAAAAGAGCTAATTTTGCTAGTGCCAGTGCGTTCATTTATGTCTAGCCTTAATTAGTTTCTACGCAAATGCTAGGTTACTTGTTTTGAATAATCAATGGGAAAATCAGTTGGCTTTTTCTCGTTGACATACGAAATGGATCATTAAGTGCATGGTGTGTTCGTTTTCTAATTATGCCTTGCTATGTAAGGTTTCCTTTAAAAAAAATTCTGCCTGCTCAATTAACTCATCCATAATGCTGGCAGTTGACTGAATTTTGCTGACCATACCAACGCTTTGACCTGCCATTAAAGAGCCATTTTCAATGTCTCCATCAATTGCTGCGCGTCTCAAAGCCCCAGCCCAGTAGTGCTCTATTTTTAACTGTGCTTCTTTTAAGTCAAGCGAGCCACTATCGTATTCTTTTATGACGGTTGCTTGCACTTCTAAAAATTCTTTAGTTGCTTTATTAGCTAGTGCACGGACTGGTATAACCGGAAAACGTGGGTCAAGTTGCAGTGACACGATAGCATCACGGGCTTGAGCTTTAATAAAAGCCTGCTTGAAATTTTCATGGGCGGGTGATTCTTCGGCGCACACAAAACGTGTGCCTAGTTGGCATCCACTTGCGCCCATTTTGAGATAGGAAACAATAGCTTCTCCTCTGCCTATGCCTCCCGCTACAAATACTGGCACCTCATGAATTTGTGGTAATATTTCTTGGGCAAGAACGCTGGTTGACACTGGACCAATATGTCCGCCCGCTTCACTGCCTTCTATAACTAAGGCATCTGCCCCCATTTTTATTAATTTCTTAGCGATTACCAATGCAGGGGCAAAGCCAATTATTAAACAGTCATATTCTTTTAACTTAGAAAAACTTGCAGCATTTGGTAAGCCTCCCGCTAGAACGACATGACGAATTTTATGTTTTCCGCAAATACCAATCATTTCTTCAAGTTTTGGATGCATTGTAATGAGATTAACGCCGAAAGGCTTTTCTGTTATTGCTTTTGTACGAGTAATTTCTTGACAAAGTAGGTCGGGAGACATAGCTCCACTTGCAAGCACGCCGAATCCCCCAGCATTTGAAATAGCTGCGACTAAACGATGGTCGGAAACCCATGTCATGGCGCCGCCCAAAATAGCATATTTAGTCCCTAGAAAATTACTGCCTCTTTTAAATAAACGTTCAATAGATAAGTTGTGATAAGTCATTTAAGCAGCCTTTTGAGAGGAAGATTGGTCAAGGCAGAATGCCTTATGAAGAGCCGTTAATGCCAGTTGTAATGATTGTTGATTAATAACTAGAGACATTTTAATTTCTGACGAATAAATCATATGAATATTTATTCCTTCGTTAGCTAAAGTTCTACATATTAACGCTGGAATATCCATGTTGCTGCGCAGTCCAATACCAATTACAGTGATTTTTGCGACATTCCGGTCAATAGAAATATCAGAAAATCCAAGCGTATCTTTAGAGCTGTTCATTGTTTCGCTAAAACGCTCAATATCGTTACGATTAATCATGCCATCTAAATCACAACAGCTTTCGCGTGTGTGTGATTGGGTAATCATATCTACAAGGATATCGGATTGCCCCATAATTGTATAAAGTTTTGCCGCAATTCCTGGTTGATTTTTTAAATTTTTTAAAGTGATTTTTGCTTCTTGTAAGCTGTGCACAATGCTTGTGATGTTTCTTTTTTCTGCAGTAGAGTGATAGTTCTCAACAATTTCAGTGCCCTTAGGTGAGTCTGCTAGGCTAGATAATACCCGCAATTTAATTCCATGTTTCATGGCCATTTCAACTGAGCGTGGCTGCAGAACTTTAGCTCCAGCTGCAGCCATTTCAAACATTTCATTATAGCTTAAAGTGTCTTGCCTTCGAGCATCTGGAACCAATCGAGGGTCTGCTGTATATATACCATCGACATCAGTGTATATATCACAACGATCGGCTTTAAGAGCAACAGCAAGTGCAACGGCAGTGGTGTCTGATCCGCCTCGTCCAATGGTCGTTATCATACCTTCCTTACTTAATCCTTGAAATCCAGCTATTACCGGAATTTCTCCGCTACTCAGACTTTGAAGAATTTTATCGGGGCTTATGTGCTGAATTCGTGCATTGGTGGCTACATGATCGGTATGTATGGGAATTTGCCATGCCATGAATGAGCGCGCTTTCATATTTGTTTTTTTTAATGCCAGGGCTAATAAGCCTGCTGTGACTTGCTCGCCTGCGCTCGCTACTACATCATGCTCAGCTGTTGGCTCGTTAGGGCAAAGCGCTTGAGAATAGCCAACTAATTGATCTGTAATACCAGCCATTGCAGATACAACTGCAACGACTTGATTTCCATTCAGCATTTCCTGACGAATAACTTGCGCAACATGCTCTAGTCGTGCCAGATTTGCAACTGAAGTGCCGCCAAATTTTAAAATACAAAGTGCCATGATATGAATATGGTATGTTGAGTTGTAAATATCAAGAGAGTGGACTGCTACTGTAAAACAAAATAAGAATTTTAAAAAGGAATTTATCGATGGAAGGTGCATCTCAAGCTGCTTATTTTAACAATCTTGCTGACCAATGGTGGGCAAACGACGGGGCATTTAGTGTTTTACATTCAATGAATCCTGCTAGAATCAGTTTTATTAAAAAATTAGTTAATCAATTTTTTCCTAAGAATGGCCTAAAAAATTTGAATGTGCTTGATGTAGGTTGTGGCGGTGGAATTGTTTGTGAGCCTCTGGCAAGATTAGGTGCAAAAGTTACAGGAATTGATGCGAGTGAACAGGCCATTTTAGCAGCTCGCGCGCATGCCCATGAATATAATTTATCCATTCAGTACGAGTGTAAATCTTTAAAAGATATAAAAGAATCGTATGATTTAGTTACATGTTTAGAGGTAGTTGAACATGTAGATAATTTAAGTGATTTTATTCATGAGCTAACAAAAAAAATAAAGGCGGGTGGAACTCTTATTGTGTCGACTTTAAATCGCACTGTTTTTTCTTATGTTGTTGGTATTTTGGGAGCTGAGTATATTGCTAAAAAGGTACCTGTTGGTACGCACGATTGGCAAAAATTCCTTGAACCCTTTGAGCTAATTTCTTTAGTAGAAAAATATGGAATGAAAGCTGTATCTTTAGAAGGGCTTAATTATTCACTTTTAAAACGCGAATGGTACTTAGGTGGGCAGTTACGCATGAATTACATTGTTGGGTTTCAAAAAAAATCTTAGATTAGAGATGGCTGTTGAATTGGCAAATGGAAAATCACTTGTGTTCCTTCGTTGACTTTTGACGTAATGAAAACTTGACCTTGATGCAGCTCAATCAATCGTTTTACTAGAGGCAATCCTAGGCCAGCTCCTTTTTTTGCTGTATGCGTGCTCGTGCCGTTTTCGAACATATCAAAGATTTTTTGTTGGTCAGACGGGCTGATGCCCACTCCACTGTCTGAAACACACAGGCCAAACATGTCAGGTTGATCCTCAACATGGAATGCTACAATGCTGATGCGCCCTCCGGGCAAGGTGAATTTTAAAGCTTTGCTCAACAAGTTGAACATTACGTGCTTCAATCTCTTTTCATCGCCGCTAAAGACATCAATATTTGTATTATTTACAACTGATAGCTCTACCCCTTGATCATATGCGCGATTTTTTATAAGAGCTGCGCATGATTCCAGAAATCGCTCTAGTTCAATCTCGTGATAATGCAGAGCAAGCTTTCCTGCTTCTATACTTGCTAAATCGATCATATCACTTATAAGTTGCATCAGTTTTTGGCTGGATTCTGATATGCCTTGGCAGTAATCTAACTGACGCTCGTTTAAAGAGCCAAAATATTGATTGCGCAAAATATCAATAAAACCAGCTATCGTGTTTAAGGGGGCGCGTAATTCATAAGAAACATGAGATATAAAATCTGTTTTAAATCTATCGGCCTGCTCCAATGCTTCATTACGTTCTCTAATTGTTTGTTCAAATTTCCACCGATCAGATATATCAATAAAGCTAAATAAATGAGACCCGTCAGGCAAAGGGATGTAGGAGATTTGAATTTTTAGGCCATATGCAGAGTCAAGAAGCTCGGTGGCTGGATGTCTAGTTTCACACAATTCATAAACATGTGTCTCCCAGTAGTTAAATGATTCCTCAAATAATAAGGATTTGGTTGCTTGCAGTATTTCCGCTACATGAATGCCAGCTTTTTGTTGCTCTTCATTAAGTTGGAGCAGCTCACGAAACGCTTTGTTGCAAAGGCGTAGGCGCAGATCTCCTCCTACAACTGCCAATCCTTCATGCAAATTATCAATGGTCTCTTTTTGAACAGCAAGCAGAGTATTATAGCCTCGCTCTAAAGCTAATTTGTCTGTAATATCCTCGAAAATCAACAAAATGCCACCCAAGGCATGTGGTGACAAGATCATCTTCAAAAAAGTGCCGTCTGGCTGATGGTGAATTTCGTGAATTGGCTCAAAGATAGTATTGAATAGCGCATTGCGGTTTTCCTTGTGCTTGGGGAAATCATTAACTTCTTGCATTTTTCGACGCTTTCTCAAATCGTCAAGTACTTCGCTAAATCTTGGCCTGCTATATAAAAATGTTTCCTGAAATTGAAATATTTTAAGATAGGCTGAGTTGAAGTATTGAAGGCGAGTGTCAGCTCCATATATTGCTATAGGATTAGAGAGATTCTCCAAAATCTCACGCTGTGCTTGATCATGGCGCTGACGGTCGTTTTCCCATTGTTCTAGTTCTGTAATATCTCGGGCAAAGCCAATACTACCCTTTGTGGAAACTGAAATCTCTTGTATCTCAAGTAGTCTGCGTTGCCCGTCTATCACAGCATGTTGTTTGGTTGCTATCTGCTTTTTCTGAGGATCTTGAGTATGCTCGAAAGGTTTTTTTACTAGCTCAAGACTTTCCGCAATAACCCTCGAGGGGGATGTTTCAAGAGCTTTTGCATAAAAATTATTACAATGGCGAATACGGCCTTGCAGATCTCTAAACCAAATAGCAATTGGAATGTGCTCAACATACTGTCGAAGCATGTCTAACTCCTGCTCAAATTCCAAAAATTGCTTGTGTTGGCGTCTTAAATCATTTGAAACGGCCGTAACATCTTGCAAACTTAGAAGGATCATTTGTTTTATCGCAGTATTCTTAATTGGAAGAACGTGCTTATAGTGTTCAAATCCAATTAATGATCCGCTTACAATTAATTCTCTTTCATGAGGGTGTTCAATAGTAAGTTGTAAGCTAAATTCGCCTCCATATGCGTACAAGTGTTGCAAGGCGCGCTGAAATTGACTTAAAGATGATTGGCCAAAAAGCCGGAAAATATCTTGTAACCCAAATGATTGGCTGCTACCAATCCCCAGCAATTGTAAAAAATGCTGAGAGGTAATAACGTTATCTTCTCCTACGTACCAGCTGCACCATGAGAAGGGAAGATGATGTATAAGTATTCTGTGTGCTGCTAATTTAGCTTCGATTGCTTGCTTTTGAAATAGGGCGCGTTTGTAAACAACACCCAAGGCAACTAGGGCTATACAAAGAATAAAAATGACAAGTATTGCTAGTTCAGTCAAGATTACCAAACCCTTTCTTAAACAATTCTAACTTGACATTTAATTCTTGAAAAGAGCAAATAATATTGTAAATACCTGATATGCTTTTTATTCCAATTATAAAGTCTAAAAAAATATTATTTACTGGAAAAAATAGTTTGCGTTTTCAATTAATAGTAACTATAAGTGTAACATGTTTAAATAATGAATAGGTTATGTATGACTGAATCAACAACTCAACTAGATGTTCTTAACATCACAGCTGATATAGTGTGCGCTTACGTCAGCAATCATTCTGTAGAAGTTACTGACATTCAAAGTATCATGCAGAAAGTACATAGCGCCGTACAGGATTTGATGCGTCATGGCCAAGGATTTCGTAAATCTGGACCGCTTGTTCCAGCTGTGCCGATTGAGGAATCAATAAAGGATGATTACATTGTTTGTTTGGAAGATGGTAAAAAGCTTCAAATGTTGAAGCGTCACCTGAATACAGTTTATAAAATGAGTGTTGATGAATATAGAGAGCGCTGGGGCTTGGCACCTGATTATCCAGTGGTTGCTCCAAATTATGCGCGTCGCCGCAGTCAAATTGCTAAGAATACAGGTCTAGGTCAAACAGGACGTCGCAAGCGAGTTCAGTTTATTGACAAATCAAAAGCAGCTATTAGCCAAGTTGCTGCTGTTTCTAAATAAATTAAGGCATGACTGCAAATTCACAAAAAGTTTATGTAAAAAATTACGGCTGTCAGATGAACGTTTATGACGGGCAGAAGATGGCCGATTTGCTTAAGCCTCACGGGTATGCAATTACAGAAACTCCCGAAGATGCAGACGTTGCAATTCTAAATACTTGTCATATTCGTGAAAAAGCAGAACATAAAGTTTTTTCAGATTTAGGACGTTTATCCGTTGTAAAAAAAAATCGAAAAAAAATAGATCAGCATTCTGATATGATCATTGCTGTTGGTGGCTGCGTTGGGCAAGCTGAAGGCGAAGAAATTACCCGGCAGGCTCCCTATGTAGACATGGTGTTTGGACCACAGAGTTACCATCGTTTGCCAGAAATGCTGGCTCAGGTTGAGCATAAAGTAAAGGGTAAGCGGCGTAAGGTCATTGATACTGAATTTCCCGCAGTAACCAAATTTGATTTTTTGCCATCAACGAATGAAACTCCGGTGAGTGCTTTTGTCACTGTGCAAGAAGGGTGTGATAAATTTTGTCATTTTTGTGTTGTGCCGTATACGCGTGGCGCAGAATACTCAAGATCTGTTAAGAATATTCTGCAAGAAGCAAAACACTTGATTGATTTGGGCGCTAAAGAGATTACTTTGCTTGGGCAAAATGTGAATGGTTATCACGGAGAAGGTTTTGATGGTAAAGAATGGTCATTAGGCCGTTTGATTTATTCACTGGCTGATTTAGATGGTCTAAAACGCATCCGTTACACAACATCTCATCCACTTGATATGCATGATGAATTATACAACGCTCATCGTGATATCAGCCAATTAATGCCCTTTTTGCACTTGCCTGTGCAATCAGGTAGTGACCGTATTCTAGCTGAGATGAACAGAAAACATAAGGCAGCAGATTATTTGCGAATTATTGAAAAACTGCGCGCTGCGCGCCCCGACATAGCGTTTTCATCAGATTTTATTGTTGGGTATCCTGGGGAAACATCTAAGGATCACCAGGACACCCTTGCATTGATTAAAGAAGTTGGGTATGCACAAGCCTATTCCTTTAAATACAGTCCACGTCCTGGAACTCCTGCAAGTATTTTACAAGCTCAAGTGCCAGAAGAAATAAAAGTTGCACGACTTGCTGAATTGCAGAACTTATTAAATGAGCAACAAACTGCATTTAATCGATCTAAAGTAGGGGAAACCTTAGAAGTCTTATTTGATAGGGAAGGAAAATTCCCTGGGCAAATTATTGGAAAAACTGCTTATATGCAATCAGTAACATTAGAAGGTGATTCTTCATCATTTGGTAACTTTTTGAACGTTAGAATAAAACATGGATTTGAAAATAGCTTGAGCGGAGAACGTATTTGAGCGACCATAATGGTGTACATTTAGAATTTGCAGACAACGTATTATTTTCGCAACTTGTTGGGCCAGCCGATACAAATATAGCTCATATAGAAAATCGTTTTGGTGTGGTTATCGCCGTCCGGGGTAACCATATTTCAATAAGTGGTTCTGATGCAGATATCGATGCAGCAAAAAGTACGTTGCAGTATCTATATGCCCAGCTAACAAGAGGAAAAGCAATCGATGCATTAACTCTTGAGGAAGCGATTCGTATCGTAAGTAGCTCTGTTAGTTTCCAACAAAATGAAACAAATACTCCGAATGGAAAAATTAGCATTGCAACAAAACGAAAAATAATCTTTCCTCGGACTGTTAATCAAGGCGAATATCTTAGTGCCATGCAGGCAAAAGATATGATTTTTGGAATTGGTCCTGCCGGTACTGGAAAGACATATCTTGCAGTAGCCGTTGGAGTGTCAATGTTGATTGCAGGGAAGGTTGACAAAATTATTCTAACGCGTCCAGCAGTTGAAGCAGGAGAAAAACTTGGTTTTTTACCTGGTGATATGCGAGAAAAAGTTGATCCATATTTGCGACCTCTTTATGATGCTATGCATGATATGCTTCCAGCAGATCAAGTTGAGCGAAGGCTTACGAATGGAGAAATTGAGATCGCTCCGCTTGCTTTTATGCGCGGTCGCACTCTCTCTAATGCTTTTGTCATATTGGACGAGGCTCAAAACACAACTCCCGTTCAAATGAAAATGTTTTTAACAAGACTTGGGCATAATGCTCGTATGGTTATTACTGGTGATCTTTCTCAGATTGATTTGCCAATTGGTATAGAGTCAGGCCTGAAGCAGGCTGTAAGAGTTTTAAAAAATATTCCAGATATTAGCTTTGTTGTTTTTGATGAGAACGACGTTGTCAGACATCCTATAGTCTCTAAAATTGTCGCTGCTTATGATAAAGAAGTAAAAGCATAATTATGTTGGACGATAGTAGTAATCTTGATGTGTTGATTGATGTTGATGACGAACGCTGGCTTGAGTGGCACACACCTGATCAGTGGCACAACTTGCTGCATAAGGTCATCTATCAGGTGCTTGATGAGCTGAAAATACAAGCAAAAGTAGAAGTTAGTGTTTTGCTCACTAATAACGCTGAAATTCATGCATTGAATCTTGAATACCGTGATAAAGACAAGTCTACGAATGTGCTGTCTTTTCCAAATTTAAGCGAAGAAGAATTGCGTTTTTTGCATAAAGAGCAAGCATATCCCATTATGCTCGGAGATCTCGTCTTAGCTTTTGAAACTCTTCTAGAAGAAGCAAAGGAAGAAAAAAAAACTTTTCTGGATCACTTTAACCATTTAACGGTTCATGGTATGTTGCACCTGTTGGGATACGATCATGAATCTGATGATGAAGAAGAGTGTATGCAGGAAAAAGAAGTAAAAGTCTTAAAATCTCTTAACGTTAACAACCCGTATCAGTGATTATGGCACTTAAAGATCTCATAAAATTTTTTAAAAAATCTGAACCCGAAACTCTTCGAGGTACTATAGAAGAGTTGATTGAAGAAAGTGAAGAGGAAGAGCCGTCGATTGAGTCCGGAGAGCGCGCGCTCTTAGAAAATGTGCTAAATCTACGCGATTTAACTGCTCAAGATGTTATGATTCCTAGGGCGGATATTATTTCATCCACGATTACTGGTGATGCAGACGAAATGCTTCAGCTTATGGTTAAGCATAATCTAAGTTTCTTGCCTATTTGCAGTGATACCTTGGATCATATAGTCGGGGTTATTCATATAAAAGACGTACTAGCTTGGATTCAAAATGGACGACAAACACCAATAAAGCATCTGGTTAAAGACGTCTTATTTATTCCTCCTTCAATGCGTACTCTTGATTTATTGGTGCAAATGCGAGAATCGGCGTCACGAATCGCATTTGTTGTGGATGAGTACGGCGGTATAGATGGGTTGGTTACTTTCTCAAATGTGATTAGTGAAGTGATTGGTGATATCCAAGATGCAAGCGAGCAAGACTCAAAACAAATTGAAATAAAAGCAGATGGCACTGTTATAGCTGACGGTCGCGTGCCTTTAGAAGAGTTGCATGAAGTTTTGGGTAGTTTTCCTATGTTAAGCATAGAAGATAATGATATAGATACTATTGGTGGTTTAGTTGTGTGCTTAGCTGGACGTGTGCCGGTTCGGGGGGAAATCATTCGTCATCCTCAAGGTGGTGAGTTTGAGGTGCTTGAAGCCGATCCTCGCCGTATTCGCCGCCTAAAAATGCGCCCTTAACTACTTTGACTGAGCCTTTTTAAGATTTGTTATAAGTGTCTTTAATAAAGTTGTAATAATAGGAGGGGATTGCCTTAAAGCTTCTAGAAGCTTATCCCCGTCAATGTTAATGATTGTTGTTATTCAGTAGCGGTGACTGTTGCTGCTCGCGCTGATTTATCAATAATAGACATCTCACCAAATATTTGGCCTGCTGATAAAGAACCCAGTACGATTTTTTTGCCCGAAGAATCATTTTTCCAGACCTCAACTTTTCCCTTTTCAATAATGCAAATATGACTGCCTGGGCGGCCTTCTTCTACAATGATATCTCCAACATCATACAAACAGCGACTTTGAATTTCACTCATGGGTATTATCTTTGGTATTTTGGACTATCTTACCTTCAATAAGTTAATTTTTTATAAACCCCATTTTTCCGAGTAATTTATCTTCAAGCTTTTAACCCATACAACGATAGCCCAGCCTTGATGGCACAAAGAAATTGCTATAGGAATATAAAATAGTAAAGTCATAATGCCTAATGCTAACTGAGCAGCAATGATAATTACTAAATTTCTATATAATGATCCATATTTTATCCATAAAAATGTTACGTAGCTCAATGTTGTTAGGGCAAGTAAGCGATGTAGCCACTGCACCGTTACTTGATTATTAATAAAATTTTTCCAAAAAGGATTGTAAAAATTCCATTCTGCCGGTATCCACTGACCCTCCATAAGAGGGAAAGTGTTATAAATCAATCCTGCTTTCAATCCCGCAACAAAGGTCCCATAAACAATTGTGAGTGCAATTAATACTAACAACGTAATATTCCTTGGATGAATCTTTTTAAATATTTTTCCTTCCATCTTCCACAGAGACATCAGCAATGCTGATAGTATGAAAAAAGCCATAATAAAATGTGCACATAAACGAATGTGACTAACTGCGGGGGTTGCTTTTAATCCGCTTTTTACCATCCACCAGCCAATGATTCCTTGAAGTCCGCCTAGTGTAAAAATAAGAATCAAACGCTTCTTAAGCCAGGTAGGAATGTTTTTAAATAAAAAAAATAAAGGCAGAATAACAAGAAGTCCGACAAATTTACCTAGTAAACGGTGTCCATATTCCCACCAATAAATTTCCTTAAATTTACCTAATGACATGCCTTTATTAACTTGTTTATATTCAGGAGTCTTCTTGTATAAATCAAATTCTTTCTCCCATGTTTGTTGAGACAAAGGAGGCAATACACTCAAAGGCTTCCACTCAGCCATAGAAAGTCCAGAGTGAGTAAGGCGTGTTGCGCCTCCTATAGTGATCATCATCACAACTGCGGCTATTAAAGTTTTTAGCCAAATCTTAATATCAACCACAAAGAAAATCTTTTTAAATTTCTTCTAACGTACGGTGACATAGAAAATTCAACAAGCTAATTTGTGAGCTCTTGGAAATCTTGAGGGGGATTGCTACATAAATTACTATGTATTTGGGGCAATATTTACTTTTGGGCGTTGATTAATTTTTTGAATCAATCTTCATTCTGGGGTACACTGCAAAAAAATAACTTAGAGTTTATTTATGGTAATTTTGGCACCTCTGCTCCATGTTTTGTACGATTTACTTAGTCTTTATAAGCTAGGATTGGCTATTTACATTATTTTAGGATGGCTCGAAGCATTTGATGTGGTTAATAAATATAATTCTGTAGTTTACAGCATTCATAATTTTCTCCAAAGCATTACTGAGCCAGCTTTAGCTCCTATTCGTAGAATTATCCCACCTGTCGGAGGCTGGGATTTGTCACCTATTGCTTTGTTTTTTATTATTCATTTTTTTCAAGAAGTGCTCTTGGAAATTTTAAAAAAATTCCCATCTTAAATATTAAATGCGAAGGGAAAATTCATGTTAAAACTTTTCACACCAACAAAAGCACCTAGTCATCGTCAAGAACGTGTGGCTGAAGAGGTGCGTTTTTTATTAAGTCAGCAATTACAACGCGATTGTTTGCCAATTGAGCGCGATGAAGATGATGTTTTGCTAAAACCTCAGGCGCCAATTACAATTACCGCCTTAGATATTTCACCAGATCTTCGTCATGCACAAGTTGGAGTAATGCCTCTGGGAGGTGTGGGGCAAGAAACTGCGGTTAAATTCATGCGAGCTAATGCTTGGTTTTTACGTAAATCCTTAGCTAAGCAACTCAAAACCAGAGTTGCTCCTGAGTTACACTTTTATCTAGACAGCCATTTTGACCAAGCTGCGAAAATAGATGCTTTGATTGTGCAATCAAAAAATGCCAGCAGCTTAGCTAGCTGAGCTTGACTTTTTTAATACAGAGAGTTTTTTCGCAAATAATTTATTGCAAATTAATGCAAAAGCACCATTTCCAGCGACATTACTAGCTGTCATTAGTGAATCTTGCAGAATGTATAGGGTTGCTACAAGGCTGCATAAATCAGCTGAAAGCCCAAGATGTTCTTGAACAACCGGCAGTAGGATAATCATGCCTCCACTTGGTATACCACTACCAGAAAACTTGGTGATAACATAGGCTCCAACATACATTAAAAACGCTGTAAAACTAGGCATAGATCCCCCAGACATCACAAGTAAGGCAAGTGATGTCAGAGTAATATTAATACCATCGCCAACCATGTGCACGTTAGCAGTTGCGGGTACAACAAAGTTTGTTAACTGGGAATTTTGCGTATTAATTTCAACACATTTTAACGTTATTGGTAATGTTGCAGCGCTCGACATTGTGCTAAATCCAGTAAGCCAAGCGGGCACCATATTACGTATGGATTTAATGGTCTCGCTAAAATTTCCACTGCAGCCTACTGCATACCAAAAAAACAGATAGCTATGAATAATAATAAGGCTTAAAAAAAATACAGGCGCGTATGCTGTTGCAAGTGTGCCTAATTCTCCTTCAAAGCCGATTTTTAAGACAAATCCGAACACGTAAACAGGCAAAAAGGGAATGAAGGCTATGTTTAAAACTTTGGTTGTCAAGATTTTGAGCTTTGAAACTATTTTTGTAATAAATTGTGTGGCGGCTGAATTTTTAAAAAATCCAAATAGTAATCCGGTAATCCCTACAAAAAATCCTAATAATAATGCTTCACCAGAAGTTAAAATCGCTCCAAAGGGGACTCTCCATATAGCTTCAACTATATTTTGATTTTGAATAGTCTCAAAATTAATTGGTTTTAAAAAATCAACCAGACAGAATGCGGCTCCGTAAGCTGTGAGCACATTAATAATATTAGCTAGAATTACAAAGCCAAAAACAGCAAAAATTAAAAAAACAGCTTGGCCTTGTAGATTTAATATTGCTGAACATAAATAGCTAAATACAACGAAGGGTATAAGTAAAAGTAAAATATCTTTAAGGAATGTGCTTATTGTGTAAAAAATGTTTACAGCATGTACATCAAGATGGCTAGATAAAACGAAAGCCAAGGTTACTGAAATGACAAGCCGTACAGGTAAACTAAACACTCAAGCCCCTTTCGACAATTTAAAAGCCAATGCTAACATAGCAAACTAAATAATTCCAGCACGCAGGCAATCGTGAATGTGTAAAATCCCGATAGGCTTATCGTCTGTGCCTATGAATAAACTTGTAATAGATTTTTCTTGCATAATCGCTAACGCTTCAGCCATGAGAATATCAGCCGATATCAGGATCGGAGTTGGATTCATCACTGTTTCTACCTTATCATTTAGTAATCCTTCATGCATATGTCTGCGTAAGTCACCATCTGTTATAACACCAGACATCAATCCTTCCTTATCAATAATTGCTACGCACCCAAAGCCAAAATAACTCATTTTAATTAAGCATTCGTGCATCAAAGTTCCTGCTGGAACGATTGGAAGGCGATCTTCCGTGTGCATGAAATCACGGACTCTAGAAAGTTGTTTGCCTAAATTTCCTCCGGGATGAAAGGTTCTGAAATCAGTTGAGTTAAAGTTGCGTGTATGAAGGGTTGCAATCGCAAGAGCATCTCCTAGAGCTAACATCATTGTTGTTGATGTCGTTGGAGCTAGGCCCATTGGGCAAGCTTCTGCTACTGTTGGATAGCACAAGGTAATGTCGGCAACATCAGCTAAATTACTATTTTCTTTTGCTGTAATTGCCACGAGCGGAATGTGAAATCGACGGCTATAGTCAAGCATTGGTTTTAACTCAGCAGTTTCTCCGCTGTGAGATAATAGTAAAAGTCTGTCTTGAGGGGTGATCATTCCTAGATCGCCATGACTAGCTTCAGCCGGGTGCACAAAGAATGCCGGCTGCCCAACACTTGCAAAAGTCGAAGCAATTTTGCGTGCTATATGACCACTTTTCCCAATCCCACTTATAATAACGCGGCTATTTTTTTCAGACAAAAGTTCTACTGCTGAAATGAATTTTTCATTAAGACTTTTTGCTAAACTTGATAGTGCTTCTGATTCAGCAGTAATCGCTTTTCTGCCTGCTTCAAGGATTTTATGTGCAATAATTGTAGTTGATGCGGTCATAGTCATTAGCCTTGCCCCTCAATTTTGTAGGCCATAATGTCACCCTTTTGCCCGTACAGCAGGTCTAATTCCGCCCTGAAAGGAAGGTATTCGAAAGTTGCATTCGCCAAATGATGGCGATTCTCACGCGTTAGCATTGCATCAAGTTTTAATTTTAAGCTATGCAAATGCACCACATCTGTTGCGGCATAACGAATCTGATCTTTATTCAGGGTTTTCACACCCCAATCGCTCGTTTGTTCCTGTTTTGAGACCTCAATACCAAGTAATTCTTTGCACAAGTCTTTTAGCCCATGCTTGCTTGTGAATGTGCGCACTAAATGAGAAGCAATCTTTGTGCAGTAAATATTTTTAGCTCTGCAATTTAATGAATATTGTAAAATTGCTACATCAAATCGCGCAAAATGAAAAATCTTTTGTGTTTCGCTAGTTAATAAGCGCTTTAAATTTGGAGATTTTGAAAAGTTTGCTTCAGGAAAATGAATTAGATGTACATTGATACCATCAAAGGTTAATTGCACCAAACATAAGCGATCACGATGTTGATTTAGACCCATAGCCTCTGTGTCTATAGCTACAGTTTTTCCAAATGTTATGTCTTCTGGTAAATCGTATTCGTGAAGGAAAGTTTTCATTTTATTCTTGCGTATAAATCGACAGCTTATAATAGCGAGTTTTGAGGTGATATTTCAAACTATATTTGGTTGAAAAACGCAATTAAATTCCAGATTTTTAAACTTTTGTGGAAAGCTTAATCGCTGTTTTTGTTATACCCTTTACCACCTTCTCTAAAATGTCATAACCAGCAGCATCTTTGCCGCCACAGTGCTCCGCAATTTCTTTATGGTGGCTCTCTTCGTCTTTAAATTTTTCAATAATGTCTATCAATGGTTGATATTCTGGAGAAGCTGATAATATGTCAATTTGCTGCTGATAATGGTCAATAATCACTTCTTCAACAGCAATAGTGCAAGCGTGTGCAGCTTTCTTACTCATCATTGCAGTAGCAGCGCCCATACTGTAACTTAAGATATGCCACAGAGGTTGAAAAATTGTTGGTTTGACTTTGTGTTCAATCATAAGTTTGGTGAATGTTTTAAGGTGCTCTTCTTCTTGATTAGCCATCAACACAAGATCTATGTCTTCTCCTAAAATTTTTCGCATGCCCCTATAGATTTGTCGGGCCCCAAGCTCGCCAGCATGATTAACACGAAGTATGGCATCTATCTTTTTAGAGTTTTCCATTCTCTCAACACTATAATAACTGTAGCAAATGCAAAGGCTAAATAAGTCCACCAACTAGCTGGAAAACCAAATAAATACCAATTAATTCTATCGCAGCGTGCAATTTTTTGATTTTTCATTTGTTCGTTAAGCGATTTTAGCATTTCTGTAGGGTCAGTTGTGGTAAGTTCAACGTTCGAAAGGCAAGACTTTGGCATCGCCCACCATTTTTGCTCCACACCGATATGAAATCCGCTTAGAACAGCTCCGCTAAGGACAATAAGGCAGAGAAGGCTTGTAACCCCTTTTTTGTCGTAACCTGAAATTACAATTCCAAGTGATAATATCACAACGGCCATCATGATATATCTTTGGTAGTAGCAGAGACTACATGGAGAAATATCAAATACATACTGTGCCATAAAGCCCACGCTTAAAAGGCTAAAAAAATAAATAGCAACGAACCAGTAAAAATATCTGGAATTTCCAAAAATTTCTTGTATCAACCTAAACACTTCAAAATTATAAAGCCAGCTATTATTATACCTAGGCTAGCAATAAGTGCTATAGATAAATATTTTTCAATGTATTGCTTAGCAATTGCGCCAAAAAAATAAAGAATTGCAGAAAGTAAATAGAACCGAAATGCTCTGGCTATTGTCGAAGCAATAATAAACTGGGGAATACTGAAATGGGCTGCTCCACTTGCAATGGTCACAAGTTTAAAAGGAATTGGTGTTAACCCCTTTAAGGCAATAATCCAAAAACCATAAGTTTGAAACTCTGTCTGGAACCTTTCAAAAGCATGGTGTAAATTATAAGTTTCAATAATCCAGTGTCCAATTGTTGCAAATAAATAATAACCAATTGCATATCCCAGAATTCCTCCGATAACAGAAGAAATAGTTGCCCCTAGTGCAAGTCTCCATGCAAGAGCGCGATTTGCCAAAATCATGGGAATAAGCATCAAATCTGGAGGTAACGGAAAAAAGGAACTTTCTGCAAAGGAAACAGCATACATTACATACTGGGCGCGTTTTGTTTCTGCTGCCTCAAGACACCAATCGTACATGCGCCTTAGAAAATTTGGTTCTTTTGTTGCAACGTTGCTCATTACTTTTTACAAAAAATTTCAACTATAGACTTTTATACCACAACAAACCAAACTTGCACGTGTTAATTAGGAGAGATTTATGTGCGGAATTATAGGTATTTTATCATCCAACCCCGTTTCAGAACGCATAATAGACGGATTATCTAGGCTAGAATATCGTGGCTATGATTCCGCTGGTATAGCAACTATTCAAGGAAAAGCTATTTACAAAAAACGTTCCGAAGGAAAGTTACAATCTCTAAAAGATCTCTTAAAAGAAAATCCGATTCAAGGCACAATTGGTATTGGGCACACTCGGTGGGCAACGCATGGATCACCAACTCGTCGTAATGCCCACCCTCATGCAACAGACCGAGTTGCTGTTGTTCATAACGGTATAATTGAAAATTATCAACTTTTAAAAGATGATTTAATTAAGCAAGGTGTCATTTTTCGTAGCGAAACTGATACAGAAGTCGTTGTTCATCTAATCGATCAAGCGTTACAGGCTGGTAAGGCTCCCGAGATTGCAGTGCAAGAAACTCTTGCTAAGCTTCATGGTGCGTTTGCTTTGGCAATTATTTTTTCGGACAGCCCTGATATATTAATAGGAGCTCGTCGTGGAAGTCCATTGGTGCTTGGTATTGGTAATGATGAGTTGTTTCTAGGATCAGATGCATGGGCATTAGCTCCTTGGACTCAAGAAGTGTGCTACTTGGAAGAAGGGGATGTCGTTGTGATGAAGCGTAACAATTTCAGCTATTCCATTTTTAATGAATCGGCAGATCAAGTAACTCGTCCCATCAAACACCTCAATTTAGCAACAGGAGCTGCTACTAAAGGTGGTTATAGTCACTTCATGTTGAAAGAAATTTTTGAACAGTCTCAAACTCTTAGTGACACATTTCTTTCCTTGATTGATGAAGAGCTTTTTGAAGCGCGTATTGATTTGCCTATTGATTTTTCTAATCCCCGCACCCGTATAATGCTGATAGCTTGTGGATCTTCTTACTACGCATCATTAACAGCTAAATATTGGTTTGAAAAATATGCGAAAATTTCTTGTGAAGTAGATCTTGCCTCTGAGTTTCGTTATCGAAATTCAGTTTTGGGTAAGGACGATATATGCATATTTGTTTCTCAATCTGGAGAGACTAGTGATACTTTGGCGGCGCTTAACCTCGCCAAAAGTAAGGCCTGTAAAACTCTAGCTATTGTTAACGTTCCCGAAAGCTCGATGGTTAGAGCAGCTGATCATCATGTGCTAACTTTAGCGGGACCGGAAATAGGTGTAGCATCTACAAAAGCTTTCACGGCTCAACTAGCCGTTTTGTGTGTGCTCGCTTTGAAGGTTGCTGAACAGAGAAAATCAATTGATACGAAAGATACATCAAATTATTTTCGAGAATTACTACATGTGCCAAAACTTGTAACGCAAGTCCTACAAGATGTTTCCCTTTTTGATAAGTGGGGATTAAGACTTTCGCAAACGCGAGATATTTTATTTATTGGTCGCGGAACAAATTATCCTATCGCTTTAGAAGGCGCGCTAAAATTAAAAGAAATATCTTACATTCATGCAGAAGCCTATGCAGCAGGGGAATTAAAGCATGGTCCCATCGCTTTAGTTGATAAAATGACGCCACTAATAGCGCTTGTTCCAAACGATGATTGGTTTGAAAAAACAGTATCTAATATTCAAGAGGTTGCTTCTCGCGGAGCACCAATTATGGTTTTGACTGATGACCCTGTGCTGAAAGTTAATAGCACTGAATTTCACAAAATTTTATTGCCAAGCACAACCTCAATGGGCGCCTGCTTTATATACACAGTGGCAGTGCAGTGTATTGCGTATTACACTGCTTTGCATAAAGGAACAGATGTAGATCAGCCTAGAAATCTTGCTAAATCAGTGACGGTTGAATAAGTTTAGCTAAGTGCCTTTTTTGCGCTGGTCAAATAGTTATCAGATTTCTTTTTGTTATGCTTTCTGACTAGGTGGCTGCTCTTGAATGTAGTCGGCCATGCTAAAGCTACTGTATAATTATCAGTATTGGCACGTTACTTTTTTAAAAAACGACTCAATAAATGAGTCAAGCAATTTAGCTGTTTCAGAATTAAAAGCATGCAGAGATGCTTTTGCTTTTTGTGCATATTGTTTTGCAAAAGTGATGGATTGATTGAAAGCATCAAAAGCTTGAAGGCGATTTCTAACATTCTCAAATGCGACCTCTTCTGTTTTGCTATCTTTGAAACATTGGTGCCAGAAAAATTTATTTGTATCTTTCTGATAAGCTAAGAGCACGGGGAAAGTTACTTTCCGTTCATAAAAGTCGTCACCTATCGTTTTGCCTCTAGTGTCGTCTGTGTAATCAAGCACGTCATCAATTATTTGGTACATTAAGCCAAAATTTTTACCAAATTCATATAATTGACCTGCAACATTTTCATTTGCTCCGCCTGAAAAAGCTCCTGTTTGACATGAGGCTGCGAAAAGTGTTGCTGTCTTATATTCTATAATTTTTAAATAGTCTTGAATGCCAAGATCTAAAGACTTAACATAACGTAGTTGCGCTATTTCTCCTTTACTGATTTGTGAAGAGGCTTTTGCTAAAATGCCTAAGAATCTGATATTACCTGTTTTTACCATCAGCTCAAAAGCACGAGCAAAAAGAAAATCTCCTACAAGAATGCTTGGTTTATTACCCCAAATAGTATTGGATGTTTGTTTGCCTCGCCGTAAAATCGATTCATCTATAACATCGTCGTGCAAAAGTGTTGCAACATGAATTAGTTCAATTGCGGCAGAAAGATAATAAGTATTTTCTGTTATTTTATTGGCTATATGGCTAGAGGCCAAGCACAAAAGAGGGCGTAGGCGTTTTCCACCTGCGGATATAAGAGTTGTTGCAACTTTTTCAATTAAAGGCTCATCTGTTGAAACGCTTTCGAAAATCATTTTATCTACTCGTTGTAATTCACCGTGAAAGCTATTTTTCAAGTAAGATAAAGGATCTAATGCAGTTTGATGTTCTTGTAGCAAATCAGCCTGTTCAACTTACAACATTTTCCAGTATAATCTAGCCTGTTTAACATGTCTGGGATAGCTTTTTGTGCAAATGGTTGTAGAAGAATCCGAAAATAATGGCTCTTACACAGAGGATGCGCTTTTGGGTGGGCGTATCATTGTGCGTCAGCCGACGCAAGGATATAGAGTAGCTATTGATCCTTTGTTATTGGCAGCTTCCGTTTCTGTGGATTCGGGTGAAACTATTCTTGATGTTGGTGCTGGTGTTGGTGCTGTGGGGTTATGCATTGCTGCGCGTGTGCCTTATTGTCGAGTAATGGGGATTGAAAGTCAGAAAGAACTAGTTCGTTTGGGAGCAGAAAATATTCTTTTGAACAATCTGCGGGATCGTGTTGAGCTTTTGTGTGGAGATTTGCAAAGTCCGCCTCCGCGGTTGGCGGCGGGAAGTTATAGTCAAGTCATATCAAATCCTCCTTATTTTGAATCAGGCCAAGGTCGTTTATCTCCATTTTCTTCAAAATCACTTAGTAATCACGAACAGCAATTAGATATGGAAAAGTGGGTTAGATTCTGCCTCTTAATGTTAAAGCCAATGGGAACAATTACATTCATTTATCGCGCAGATGCCATTGATCGGCTGCTGAATTTATTTTATGAGAAAGTTGGTAACATCAATATTTTTCCCCTGTGGCCATCCAAAGAACAACCTGCTAAAAGAGTAATTATTCAAGGAATAAAAGGTATAAAAGGAGGGGTAAATCTTTTGAATGGAATGTATTTGCATAATGAAGATGGATCATTTTCGAAAGAGGCAGATGCCATACTCCGTGATGGTAAGCCGATACATTTAAGCACGTTGAATAAACTATGATTACAACCATGTATGCATGGCTTATTTCTGCAATGCTATCTGTGGGACTTTTAATGTTGTGGAAAAAAATCGGGATAAGAGACTTGCCTAATCAGAGATCCGCGCATGTTATGGTAACGCCAACAGCAGCTGGTATTTGTGTTAGTTTTATTTTTATAATGTTCTCCTTTTTTTCAAAGATAGGTGTAGTCTCTCTTGACGGACTTCCGTTGCCATCTATTTTTGGTTTTATAATTCTTACCCTTGTAGGATTTATGGATGATTGGAAAGAATTGAATTATAAAGCAAGGCTTCTTAGCCATACGCTTGCTGTGGGATTAGTGCTGGCGCAACAAACATTAAGCTTTCCTGAATATTTCTTGTGGCTTTTGATTGGTGTGGGCTTAATAAATGCGTGTAATTTTCTAGATGGTTTGAATGGTTTGTTAGCAAGTCAGTGGCTACTAACTATGGGATTTTTATTAAGCGCTTTCGCTCCTTGTAATAGTGTTTTTTGGGTATTATGGGGGGCAATCTTAGTTTACTTGTTTTTTAATTTTCCTAAGGCGCATATTTTTATAGGAGACACAGGTAGTACAATTTTAGGTTTTGCTTATTTTTTTATTATTTTTTCGTTAGCGCCATCTCAGTATGGATTCCCTACAATTATTTTTCCTCACGATACTTTTGTGGCATTTTGCTTGTTCCCATTAGGAGTTGCCTGGTGCGACGTGGCTTTTACTCTTGTAAAAAGATTTATTGATAAGCGCTCAATCATTGCATCATTTGGTGATTATGGTTTTCACCATAAAGCTAAATTTTTTAATAGCCATGCGATTGTTACGCTCACATATTTAAGTATTAATTGCCTACTGACTCTTTTAGCAACATTATTGCTTTTTGATCGCGGGTATATATCATTTGTGTGTTGTTTGTACGCGGTTATACAATTATTGCATTGGAAAATTATTCATTGGTTGAATAAAAAATATATTGCCTAATTTTGATTTTTGAAAGCTTTTCTCCAACTAGTATTCGGAAGAAATTAAGCATAAGATTAAAATGTACAATTAAGTGTATTGAAAATGAATTCTTTTCAGCTAGGGTGTTTGTGTTTAGGCTCTCCCTTTATTGGGGCCATTTTTGGATACATAAGGGTAGCTAATAATAAAAAATCTGGATATTGGGTTTGTGTAAGCTCAGTTTTTATTAGTTTTTTAGCAAGTATCTGTCTTTTTTATCATATTGCAAACACTCAATTTCCAGAAGTTATTCACCTTTTTACATGGATAAAATCAGAAACTATTCGAGTGGATTGGGGATTCCTTTTTGATCCATTGAGTACATTAATGATGTTAATTGTTACATTTATTTCCTTGCTCGTTCACATATACTCGGTTGAGTATATGCGAGATGATCTCAATAAAATGAGTTTTTTCGGACACTTGAATTTCTTTACTTTTATGATGATATTTCTTGTGTCTGCGCCTAACATGTTGCAATTGTTTTGTGGATGGGAAGGTGTGGGGCTGGCTTCTTATTTGCTGATTGGGTATTGGCATGAAAAAACCTCCGCGGCGACAGCCTCAGTTAAATCCTTTGTAATGAATAGGATTGGTGATGTTGGTATAGTATTATCCTTAGGGACAATTTTTACTTTTTTTCATACTCTCAACTTCGAACAGTTTTTTGCACTTTTACAGGATCCAGAATCTTTGCCCAGCACTCAGTGGCTAAATGCTATTGGTTTGTTTTTACTGCTTGGTGCGATTGGTAAATCTGGTCAGTTTGGTCTGCATACATGGTTACCGGATGCAATGGAGGCACCGACTCCCGTGTCTGCGTTGCTACATGCTGCAACAATGGTTACAGCGGGAGTCTTCCTTATTATAAGGTTTAGCCCATTATTTGAGTTGGCGCTTTTCGCAAAACAAGCGATGATGCTTGTTGGTGTGGTGACTGGATTATTTGCAGCTGCTATTGCTTTAACGCAAAACGATATAAAAAAAGTCATAGCTTACTCAACATGCAGTCAGCTAGGTATGATGTTTATAGCGTGTGCTGTGGGCGCATATTCGGTTGCTTTTTTTCATTTGTTTACTCACGCTTTTTTTAAGGCTCTAATGTTTCTTTGCGCTGGAAATGTTATCCATGCTATGTCGCAGGAGCAAAATATTACAAAGATGGGTGGATTAAAATCTTACTTGCCTTCTAGTTATTACGCGATGATGATTGGAGTACTGGCATTAACAGGGTTCCCATTTTTTGCTGGCTATTATTCAAAAGATTTGATATTCGAATCAGTGTTTGTGTCAGGAATTTCCTTTGCGTACGAATATTACGGATTGTGCTTGTTGTTATCGTTTCTGACGGGTTTATATGCATGGCGTCTTTTATTTCTTATCTTTCATGGAAATGTTAATGCAGACGATCATGTTATTGCGCACATTCATAAAACAAAAAGAATCATGAAGTATCCAGTTGCTATTTTAGCTATTGGTTCTGTGATTATGGGCTATATTGGATTTGAATTAGTCATTAATCAATCTCTTGGATTTTCGTGGAATAATAGTATTACTGTTAAAGCCAGTAATCATGTTGCTTTATTCGTGAAGATTTTGCCACCTCTTTTTTCATGTGCGGCTCTTTTTGTTTGCTATTATTTATATATCAACAAACCACTAATTTTAGTGCTAATTGCTCAAAAATTTCCGCGAATTCGCCGGACTTTAATCCACGCATTATATATTGATGATCTCTATACCAAAAAAATTGTTATCCCTTTGACAAAATTTGGGAATTTCCTTTATAGGTCCGGGGATCATAAATTCATTGATCGCTTTGGGCCTGATGGGGCTGCTAAAATGTTCTGTAAATTAGGGGAGTATATGGAAAAACTCCAGACAGGATACTTATTCCATTATGGTCTTTTTGTTGTCTTGGGAGCGGTTTTGATATTTGGGGCGTACCTTTTAATGCAAAGTTTTCCTCAATTAGCAAGAACATTATTATTCGCGACGGGGCGTTTGTGAAAATACCAATTTTATCACTAATGATATTGTTGCCACTTTTGGCTGGATTTATTTGTGCCTTGGTTCGCAAAGAAAACAGCGAAAATGCTAAAAGGATAGCTGCCTTTTCTAGTAGTATAAATTCAGTTTTAGCAGTTGGGTTGTGGTTATATTTTGATGTTTATAATCCTGGATTTCAATTTAGTGAAAAATATCTTTGGATAAAAAGCGCCGGTATAGATTTTGAATTAGGTATAGATGGCATTTCTCTATTTTTTGTTATTTTATCAATTTGGCTTTCAACGCTTATGATTTTTGGCACGTGGTATTCTATAAAAGAGCGACTGCGTGAATACGCAATATCTTGTTTGGTACTGCAAGCGTTTATGATTGGTAGTTTTGCAGCGACCAATTTATTTGTCTTCTATATTTTTTTTGAGGGCGTCCTTATCCCTATGTTTTTGATCATAGGTGTTTGGGGTGGTGAGAATAGAGTTTATGCGACGCTAAAATTTTTCCTCTATACGTTATTTGGTTCTGTATTTATGCTTTTAGCTATCCTGAAACTTTATACGGAAGCTCAGACATTAAGCTTCATAAATTTGCAAGACTTTTACATAAGTAGGCATTTGCAGATACTACTATTTTTGGGTTTTTCTATTTCCTTTGCAATTAAAATTCCGATGTGGCCTTTTCATACGTGGCTGCCAGATGCACATGTGGAAGCGCCAGCAGGCGGGTCAGTAATTCTTGCTGGTATCCTATTGAAAATGGGAGGTTATGGTTTTATACGTTTTTGCCCGATGCTTTTCCCTGATGCAAGCCATTTGTTTGCGCCATACATTTCTGTATTAAGTGTTGTAGCTATATTATGGGCTTCATTAATCGCGTTTTCTCAAGCAGATATTAAAAAATTGATCGCGTATTCATCAATTGCGCATATGGGGATTGTAACGCTTGGGATTTTTTCTTTCAAAATGAATGCATTAATTGGTTCTGTTATACAGATGATCAGCCATGGCCTCGTTTCTTCCGCCCTTTTTTTTGGGGTGGGTATGCTATATGATCGGTTTCACACGCGTGATCTAAGTCATTTTGGCGGATTATTAAAGATAATGCCTGGATTTAGTGGTATGTTTATACTTTTTTCTTTTGCGTCTATTGGGCTGCCTTTTACTTCAGGATTCGTTGGTGAAATTCTAATTCTTATTGATAGTTTTTCAGTCAGGCCTGCTATTACGGCAATTGCTTGCTTAGGGATGATTTTAAGTACTGCATATATGCTAAACCTTGTAAACAAAGTATTTTGTGGGAAACTTTCTGCTAAATTAGGCCTTGATTCTAGATTGGATAATAATGATTACGCTTTGCACTTAGGCTTAAAGCCTTTTGAAAAATATGTATTATACATTTTAGCTATAGCTATCGTTCTGCTTGGAGTCTACACAAAACCTATCATGCAACCGATTCGCAGAACTATGCGGCAATATTACACAGATTCCTCCAAAAAAAGTCCTATACAAATTGATCATAAAAGCAGGTTAAAGCATGCTAAGTAATATTTTAAAATCCGTGCCTGCAATCCCTGAATTTATTTTATCCATAAGTGCGCTTATATCTTTGATGATTGGAACATTCAGAAGAAGGAAAATTGAACGTCTTACTATCGGTACCATTATTCTTGGTTTGATTTTTCTTTGCATATTGCTGATGCTTTCAGACAAATCTGAACAATTTTTTTGGAATAGTCTTTTTATTCATAAATCATTTTCGGTTTGTTCGAAAATTATTTTATATGGCGTGTCTGCAATTGCTCTTTTTAGCTTATTTTCATTCCTAGGTGAGTATAAGATCAAACAATTTGAATGGCTTATCATAGCAACATTCTCAGTAATAGGTGGATCTGTAGCTCTTTCTTCGAACCATTTTCTGACTTTGTTTATTGGTTTGGAGATGAGCAATTTGAGTCAATATATGCTTGTAGCTGCGGATAGAGGAAGCCCTCAAAGTAGCGAAGCAGCTGTTAAGTTTTTTACAATTGGTGCAATCGGGACCGGATTTATGCTTTTTGGAATGAGCATGATTTATGGTTTTACTGGCACTAATTTCTTTAACGCGCTTTATTATTTTTTCGAAACATATGTAAATAATTTTGAACATGCTGGTGCAATTGTTGGGATGTTTTTTGTGTTGATGGGGTTGTGTTTTAAACTTCCAGTAGCGCCTTTCCACACATGGATTCCAGATGTGTATCAAGTGGCGCCACTTCCCGTTGTTTTATTTATTGCTTCTGTTCCAAAAATTATAACCGTATTTAGCTTGCTCCATCTTTTAACTTATCCTTTTCATGGCATTTTTACATACTGGAGGTATTTATTTGTTGGGCTTTCAGTCTTATCAATGATTTGGGGGGCATTGGCAGCGCTTCGTCAGAAAAATTTGAGAAGAATGTTAGCTTACAGCTCGGTAGGTGATATGGGGTTTCTTTTGATGGGGCCTGCAATGGGTGGTGAGTTTGGTTTGAGTTCTGCAATTATTTATGTGATTTTTTATACATTAAATATGCTGGGAGTACTTTTATTGCTTATTGTATTTGAAAGAAATTTCAGACCTATAAATGATATTCAAGATCTTAGCGGCATTATGCGTAATATGCCGATGTTTGGCAGCATATTTTGTCTTTTTATACTATCTTTTGCTGGTGTGCCTCCTTTGCCGGGATTTTTTGCCAAAATTTACGTATTAGAAAGCGTCATAACAAGATCAGCATATTTTGTGGGGATAATTGCTGTATTGTTAACGGTTTTAAGAGCAGCCTATTACTTAAATGTTTTAAGATTTTTTGTATTGAACCAGTCTGTTTTAAAAATGAATACAGTCAACTCAGTTAGAAAGTACATTACAAAAATTTTAATAGTATTAATTTTTGCTATTCTATCTGCAATGGTTATTTTTCCTTTTAAGGTTTTAGAGCTTGCGCAATCCATGGCGGCTTCTATTTTATTCCAATAGGCTTGAAGGCTTTTGTATTTTTGATGCGATTAGTGAGTGAAGTATTTCGGGTTCTTCAAATTTCAAATTAATATTAAAGACAGAAATTTTCTTCTTAAAGCGTTCTGGAATTCTTAGGAAATCTTTGGCGGTTGTTATTAATTCAATCTTTCTGCGAGCGGCCATTTTTAATAATCGTTCCATCTCAGGAATTGTGTAAGGGTGATGATCAGGAAATGGGATGAAGCGCTTTACGTCGAATCCATAATCTTGAAGAGAACGATTAAATTTTTCAGGATATCCAAGCCCAGCAAAAGCAATCACAGCTCTTGGGTGTACTTTTTCGGTGGCCGTCATGTAAGCGCGTGTTGCATGTGGAATGCCTTTTGGAAGAGCTTCTTTACCTATGGCAATAGTTAGGTTTGTTTTTTTTACGCCTCGTGACGGGGATTCACGCAATGGTCCAGCCGGAAAAACTAGACCATTCCCAAAACCTTGCAAAGTATCCACAACTAATAAGCTTATATCTTTATGTAAGCTATAATTTTGTAAGCCGTCATCCATAATAATTATAGTTGCTCCATGGCTGATAGCTAGCTTTGCTGATAAGACGCGGTCATGCCCTGCCCAGGTGGGGGCTTTTTCTGCTAGTAATAAGGCTTCATCACCTACTTGAAGGTAATTGTGTTTTTGAGTCTCTACTCGGATAGAATCTTTAATTACGGCTCCATAGCCCCTGCTTAAAACATGGGGTACGTGGTTCATATGTTTCAATATATCAATCAAAGCTAAAACAGTAGGAGTTTTCCCCGCTCCTCCCATAACAAGGTTGCCAACACAAATCACAGGCACGGAAACCTTTTGTGTCTTTACACGCTTTTCGTGCCATAAGCCTATATATTCATATGCCCATGCAATAGGCTGAAGGGCGCGGCTTAGCAAATTTTTTTGTTGCCAAAATTTTGGAGCTAGAAAAAACATTTTTACACTTAGCTTTTTTGAAAAATTAGTAAAATATAAACGGCACTCAGTAATATTATATCACAACCTAATAAAATTAGCAGAGAATTTCCGTTCATGGTCTGCAAAAAATTTACTAAAAAAATGAAGGGGGCAATAAGCAAAGGAAGCCAACCCAATAGTAATTTAAAAGGATTTGAATTATGGGCAATAGTTATAATACAGGTAACACAAATACTAAGTGTCATCCATTGGGAAAGCACGATAAAAGCTTTGTTGGGTTCGATGCCAAGCATAATAAGCATCACGGTCATAGGTAGAAGTGTTCCAAAAAATACGCTAATAGATTTTGCAAAAGAATAAGTTGCTAAATGGAGACCGTTGTAGAGACAATGGTCAAAAAAACCATCTAATCGGTCTTCAACGTGAGAGGAAAACTGCTGATAAACCGTTATAATTGCTCCTATCAACATTATTGTTGTTAGGTTAAGCTCTATTCCTAAAATTTTGTGGACAATTATAATCCATAAAAAGAGGAGGGGCGCTTGTAAAATAAGTTGGCGATGGGCCAATATTGAAATTATACATGCGCCCCTAAATGTCATGATTTGTTAAAGGATTTTTCAAACTTTTTTCGATCATTTGGGTCCAGAATGGCTTTTCTTATGCGAATGGATTTTGGTGTTACTTCAACACGCTCATCTTCTTCAATATAGGTGATAGCCTGTTCTAGTGTCATTATCTTCGGAGGCGCCAAGCGAATAGCTTCATCTTTTCCGGAAGCGCGTACGTTGGTAAGTTGTTTTGCTCTTAGTGGATTAATTTCAAGATCGTTATCACGATTGTTTTCGCCAATGATCATGCCTTCATAAACTTTTGTGCCATGCTCTACGAACATAGTTCCACGATCCTCAAGCTTCCATAAAGCATAGGCAACTGCTTCTCCAGTGCCGTTTGAAATAAGTACTCCATTTGTACGTCCTTCAATAACGCCTTTGAATGGAGCGTATCCATGGAACAAGCGATTCATTACGCCAGTGCCTCTGGTAATAGTCAGGAACTGTCCGTGAAAACCGATAAGGCCACGAGAAGGTCCGTGAAAGACGATTCGGGTTTTGCCTCCGCCCGATGGGAACATGTCTTGCATTTCAGACTTGCGTAAGCTTAGGGCCTCAACAACTGTGCCTACATATTCTTCATCAACGTCGATAACAATTTCCTCAATTGGTTCAAGTTTTTGTCCTGTGGTCTCGTCATTTTTGTATAAAACTCGAGGACGGCTGATTGAAAGCTCAAAACCTTCTCGGCGCATTGTTTCGATTAGTACTCCAAGTTGAAGTTCTCCTCGCCCGGCCACTTCGTAAGCATCTCCATCAGTTGTTTGCGTAACACGAATAGCAACATTTCCTTCAGATTCGCGCATCAAGCGTTCACGAAGAACACGAGATGTAAGCTTGGTTCCTTCTTGGCCTGCAAGAGGTGAGTCATTGATTGAAAAAGTCATTGCCAAAGTTGGCGGATCAATTGGCTGAGTTTTTATAGGTTTTGTGACCTCAAGTGCGCAAATTGTATCTGCAACAGTGCTTTTCTCGAGCCCAGCAATAGCGATGATGTCGCCTGCCTGCGCTTCATCTACAGCTATGCGCTCAAGCCCCCGAAAACTTAGTAATTTTGCAATACGCCCTTGTTCAACTTGTTCGCCGGATTGATTAAGAACACGAATGGGAGTGTTGATTTTTATAATTCCTGTTTCGACACGTCCTGTAAGAATGCGCCCAAGATATGAATCATACTCTAATGTCGTGACAAGCATAGAAAATGGTCCCTCGGCTTTTTGGCTAGGAGCTGGCACATGCATTACGATTTTTTCAAACATAGGAATTAAATTTTCTTGTGGCTCTCCAAGCTCGTTTACAGCCCAACCATTTCTTCCTGAAGCGTAGAGTATTGGAAAATCTAGCTGTTCATCTGATGCATCCATTGCTACAAACAAATCAAAGATCTCATTTAAAACTTCTTCAGGGCGAGCATCCTGCCTATCGATTTTGTTAATCACGACAATCGGACGTAGGCCTAACTTTAAAGCCTTTCCAAGTACGAATTTTGTTTGAGGAAGAGGTCCTTCAGCAGCGTCCACCAAAATAACAACGCCATCAACCATGCTTAAAATGCGCTCTACTTCACCGCCAAAGTCAGCATGTCCTGGGGTATCAACAATATTAATGCGATAATCATTCCAGGTTAAAGAAGTGCATTTTGCAAGAATTGTAATCCCGCGCTCGCGCTCGAGGTCATTACTATCCATGGCACGTTCTGCAACATGCTGATTAACGCGGAAGGTGCCGCTTTGTTTTAAGAGATTATCAACCAAGGTTGTTTTTCCGTGGTCAACGTGTGCAATGATGGCGATGTTACGAAGCTGCATTTCTTTATTTTTATTTGTTTCAAAGTCGAATTGTATATTCTTTAGAAAAGAAATTCAAAGAAAAATTAAAAATGCACACAAGTAATTTGGGGTTAAGCATTTTTTAATAATGAGAGAGGGTTTTAAACGGGTGTTTGGAAATTTCTTTGGTTAAATTATTTAAGGCCTCCTACACAAATCTTTTGACAAAATTTCTATTTCATGGCATTTCCAAACTAAGTGAATTTTTTTATAAGGAAGAAAGTGGCTGAATTATCTTGGGGAGTGAAGCGCACGTGCAACTCATGTGGTGCGCGTTTTTATGATCTTCGAAAATCTCCTATGGTTTGCCCAAAGTGTGGGGCTACATATGAAATTCATACAGCAACCCGTGGCAAGCGAGAGCGTGCTTCTGCAAAAGAGGTGGTTTTGCCGTTGGATGATTTTGATCTTGCATTGGTAGAAGGTGCTGATTCAGCAGTTGCTGACCCCGCTTTATTGGAAGAAGAGGATGCTGAATTTAGTGAGATCCCTGCTGATTTAGATGAAGATATCTAGATTTTGTAATCTCATGTCTAATGGCCATACTCTACGTTAGTGAGAGTAAGGCCATTGGAGGGTGCCGTTACCCCTGCTCTTGTTCTGTCTTTCGCATCACGAATTTGAAGAAAATCATCTATACTTATGGCTCCTCTGCCTACAGCTTTTATAGTGCCTACCATGATTCGAACCTGGTGATGTAAGAATGATGGGGCGCTTATATTAATAAAAATATAGTCCCCTTGTTGCTCAATGCTGAACAGAGAAATAGTTTTAATAGGGCTTTTGCTTTGGCATTTACTGTCTCGAAAAGAAGAAAAATCGAATGAACCCACAAGTTTTTGTGCTGCTTCGTTCATGAGTTTTGCGTCTAAGGGTTTTTCAATATGCCAAACTTTCGTATTGCAAGCAGCTGGAGCGACTCTATTGAGAATTCTATATTGATAAGAACGAGAAATAGCATCGTATCTTGCATGGAAATGATGATCGACTTCCTCACAAGCAACAACACTAATTCCTTTTTGAACTAAAAAGTGGTTAAGTGCCACTTGCAATCGGTAAGGGCTATGAGGATAGCTCAAATCAGCATGTGCAACCTGTCCGGTGGCATGAACTCCCGTATCAGTTCTGCCTGCGCCATACACTATAACAGAATGTTTCGCAAAAGCAGTTAGTTGCTCTTCTAGTGTTTGCTGTACAGTGGGCTGAGCTAACTGCCGTTGCCAACCGAAAAATCGGGAGCCATCATATTCGAGGATAAATTTGTATCGTTTCAAAATACTCAAAAGTCTTAAGTGGTGGGCCCTGAAGGATTCGAACCTTCGACCCCCTGATTAAAAGTCAGATGCTCTACCAACTGAGCTAAGGGCCCGAGACTTGCTTTATATGTTTATAATGAATTAGCGGTTGAAGGTCAACCTTTTTTCTGGCATGAAGGAAGTATGGTCTTTTAAGGAATTGTTAAACTTCCTTAAGTTACAGTTGAATGCATGACATAAGAGAAAAACATACGAATGGTCAATTTTAAGTTTTTGAAAAAGTTGAATTCAAGCCAAATAGCTTTACTTACTCTGGCTATTATAATTTGTTTTTTGTCGCTTTGGTTTGTTTCCTTGAGAGTTGGTAAGCCTATTGTGCGCTCAATTTGCATTGCTGCAATGAGCACGGAACGTCCTATTGATCGTGAACAACGAGTGCGAGTGATCGAAGCGCAAACGGTAAATCTTGGAACAGTTAGCAAACGTATCAATACGGTAGGGCATTTGCATGCAAATGCTATGGTGGTTGTCAAATCAGAAATTTCAGGTCGTATTGCTGAGCTATTATTTACAGAGGGTGGAAGTGTCAAAAAGGGTGATTTGATTATTCGTTTTGAGGATGCTGAACATAAGGCTGCTGTTCAGATTGCTGAGGGTGAATTAGAGCATGCTAAATCTAGCTTTGAGCGTATTTCCAAACTGCATGAACAAAAAGCCGCAAGTAGTAAGCAGCTTGATGAAGAAAATGCAAGGCTAAAAATGGCAGAAGGTAAGCTTTTGCAAGCAAAAGCCAATTTAGAAAAAGCCAATATAAAGGCACCATTCGATGGAAATATAGGGATTATTAATATAAGTCCTGGGGCTTTTGTGCAGGCGGCTACTGAGCTTGTCACGATTGTTGACAACAAATCTGTCAAAGTAACTTTTAAGGTTCCAGAAAAAAACATTCATGATGTGGGGGCTGGTCAAGTTGTTGAGGTCAAAGTGAGTGCGTTTAAAGAGCAGGTATTTACAGGCACAATAGAAGCTGTTGACGCTAAAGTTGAGCAGGAAAGTCATAGTATTCAGGTAAAGGGAATAATCCCAAATCCTGATAATTTATTACGTGACGGTTTATTCGCAAACGTAAGCTTAATTGTTGGCGAAAAAGGCAATTCAATGACAGTTGATGAGTCATCAGTAGATCGTATTGGAGAAATTGAGTATGTGTGGGTAGTAGAGCGAGGGCGAGCGGAAAAACGTCGTGTCTTGACTGGCGCGCGTGAAAATGGACAAGTTGAAATTGTCGCTGGTCTGCAGCCAGGCCAGATTGTTGTGACTTCCGGACAGATAAAGCTTAGTGATGGCGCAAAGGTTAAAATTTCTAACATGCCCGATCCATCTGTAAAAGCAGTACTATAGCGGGGCGTATGCGTATTTCCGAAGTTTGTATTGAGCGGCCAGTTTTTGCATGGGTGATGACGCTTATTTTGGTGCTCTTGGGTGCGGTTGGGGCTTACAGGCTTCCTTTGCAAGCTTTACCGACAATTGCTAATACAACGGTGACTATTGAATCTTCTTTGCCGGGAGCAAGTCCTGAAGTCGTTGAAACAACGCTTACGCGTATTATTGAAGATGCTGTCTCAAGTGTTGAGGGCGTTGATCAGATTGAGTCAATAAGTAATTCAGAAGAATCAAAAGTTATTGTAACTTTTCGTCCTGAGCGAAGAAGTGAGGATGCTGTTAACGATATTCGTGATCGCCTTGCAAAAAACCAAGATCGAATACCTCAAGAAGCAACCCAGCCTATTTTGACTAAGTCTCGAGCGGACGATAAAGCAATTATTACATTGGCATTAACTTCCTCTAGCCTTGACACGGGTGAACTGCATGATTTCGCCAAGCGTGAGCTAGAAAAGGACTTGGAAGCAGTTAGTGGGGCGGCGCGTGTTGATATTTTAGGTGCAAGTGAATATGTAATGAGGATTTATCTTAATCCCTTGAGCTTAGCTGCTTATGGAATAACTGTTTCTGAGGTTTTGCACCAGGTAAAAAAACAAAACATTGAAAAACCTGCGGGAAAGCTTGTTTCTAAAGATCGTGAATATTCTATTACAACGGTTGCTTCGTTAGAAAAACCTGAAGAGTTTGAAAATATGGTTGTTGCACCAAGAAAAGATTTCTTGGTCAGACTACGTGATATTGGGCGTGCTGAAATTGATGCAGATGATAAAAAAACTAAAACTTATTTCAACGGAAAGGCGGGCATTAGCATTGGCATTGTTAAGCAATCAAATGCTAACCCAATTGAGGTTGCTCGCGGAGTAAAGGCGGTTGTTGACAAAGTAAAAAAGAATTTACCCGAAACAATTACAATTCATGTAGCAAGTGATACTACTACCTATATTGAGCGATCTATTCATGAAGTGTACCGCACACTTTTTGAGGCAACTGTCTTGGTTATCTTAGTGGTTGTTTTTTTCTTGAGATCAGTTCGAGCATCAATTATTCCTTTAGTTACTATTCCAGTTTCCTTAATAGGTGCATTATTTTTGATGTATTTGCTTAATTTTACATTGAACTCGCTAACTTTAATGGCAATGGTTTTAGCTATTGGGTTAGTGGTGGACGATGCGATTGTGGTGCTTGAGAATGTTCATAGAAATCGAGAATTGGGTATGAAGCCTTTTGAGGCGGCATACAAAAGCATTAAAGAAATTAGTTTTGCAATTGTCGCTATGACCTTAACTCTTGTTGCCGTCTATGCGCCCGTTTCTCTAGCAACAGGGCGTATTGGAAAATTTCTGGTTGAATTTTCCATTACACTTGCAGGAGCTGTTTTATTGTCTGGATTTGCAGCGCTCACACTTTCACCAATGATGTGTGCCCGTTTATTGGGCGATGAAGAGCATGAAAAAAAGGAAACCAATACTGCAAAAAAAAATACCTATTGGAATCAATTTAAAGATTATTTTTTAACAGAAACTTGGATGGTTGATCTTGAAAATCGTTACGAGCAGATTTTAATTATCTTAATGCCAAAGCGACTAATTGTTGCCTTAGGTGCAATTGGTATTGCAATTTTGGGTTATATAACTTATCAATATCTACCTGCAGAAACGACTCCTTATGAGGATCAAGGCCTTATAAAAATTGAGGGACAAGCACCACAAAGCGCGACTATTGCATACACTGAGCGTTATGTTCAACTGCTCGATGCTGCTATTGATAAAATCCCAGAAGTTGAAAGACGAGTGATCACGATCACTAACCCTTCTTTTGAAGGGAGCATTGTTCTCAAAAATAGCGCTGAACGCCAAAGAAATACAGAGGAAATTGCTACAGCCTTAAGAGAAGCTATAGAGCCGATTACAGGAATTCAGGTAAAAATAGACTCTGGCTCAAGTGGTGGGGGTGGTAGTGAAAGTGGGCGCGTAGTAGATTTTGTTGTGCGTGCGAACAAACCATTTCAAGAATTACAAGCGATGTCTGGTAATCTGCAAATGGAGCTTCATGCCGCTGGGTATTTTTCAGGTATGTTTAGCGACTACCGAGGTGATGTTGCTGATTACACAGTGACTGTTTTGCGAGATAAAATTTCTTCACTGAATATAGAGCCTGATGCAATTGCAGAAACAATTTCCGCGCTGATTAAGGGGAAAAAAGCTGAAAAGTTTAAGAAAAACAATAAAACTTACGATGTTATGGTGCAGGTAGAGAATTCAGCACGTCAAAGCCCTGAAGATATTACCAATTTATTTGTGAAAGCAGGGGACAAAGAAAATACCCTAGTTCCTTTGTCAGAGCTTGTGGTTGTAAATTCAAGAGCTGGTCCAGTTGAGATACGCCATACTAATCGTGCACGCTCGGCAATGATTTCGGGGCTACTAAAGCCAGAGTATAGTATGAAGGATGGTATTAGAATTGTTGAAAGTATTGCCAAAGATTTAACAACAACAGATTATCGTATTGATTTTATGAATGAAGCAAAGCGGTTTTTGACCGAAGGACCAATGATGATGTTGGTTTTTGGAATGGCAATTGCTTTTATTTACTTGATCATGGCTGCACAATTTGAAAGTTGGCGTGATCCTTTTATCATTATGCTGAGTGTGCCATTGTCACTTACAGGTGCCGTAATGACGCTTGCTTTTATGCAAGGAGGTAGCTTGAATTTATATTCCAATATTGGACTCATTACTCTTATTGGGTTGATTACTAAACACGGAATTTTGATGGTAACTTATGCTAATCAGATGCGTGATGAAGAAGGTGTTGGTATTGAAAAAGCAATTATCCATTCGTGTAAAATTCGTTTGCGCCCAATTTTAATGACAACTTTTGCCATGGTATTAGGTGCATTACCTCTAGCGCTTGCTGCAGGTGCAGGCTCTGAAAGCCGTAGGCAACTGGGATGGGTTATTGTTGGGGGTATGACAATTGGTACGGTGTTTACACTTTTTGTTGTTCCAGCATTCTATAGCTATTTTACAAAAAAGAATCGAGAAATGTTAAAAACCAGTGTTGCCTAACATTTTTGACAATAAATTTTTAAAAAAGAAAATCAAACAGGATCATCAGGTTGTTATTGAACTTCAAGGTCTATTCAATCAAATTTTACAAAGCCGATTAAGTTTATTTTCAAGAAGTTTTTCATCGAAAGTGATACATGGACTAACGAATTGTCGAGCTGCTGGTAATTTTATAGAAATCGACCCAGAAGCTCTACCTTTCAAACGACACTCCTTTGATCTTGCTTTTAGTTCAGGGCCTCTGATGTACACAAATGATATTCCTGGTGTCTTAAAGCAATGGTATCTAGCTTTGCGACCTGGAGGGGTTTTTATGGCTGCTTTTTTGGGTGAAGACAGTCTTAAAGAATTAAAGAACTGTTTTTTAATTGTAGAAGAAATGCATCAGCTTCCCCATTATTTGCGATTTTTCCCAACAGTTACTACCAAAGATGCAGGTATGCTTATGCAGCGAGCAGGATTTTATTTGCCAACATCAGATCAAACACGACATATTTTTACGGTAAGCTCCCTGCAAGAGCTCTTTACTTCTCTAAAGGTTATGGGTGGTAATATGCTGCAGAATAAATCGAAGGTAATGATTACCAGAGAATTTCTAAAAGCAGTTGAAGTTGAGTACTTCAAGCGTTATTCTCACAAGGGTCAACTAATTGTGACAGCTAACATTGTTTGCATGACAGGTTGGGCAGTTGAACGCTATGCAGAAGAACGAATACAGTAACCACCAATAAAGGGTAATAGGATATTTATGATAAAAACAACAACACTTGCAAGCGGTCTTAGAGTTGCTAGTGATACCATTAATCATGTTGAGACTGTAGCTCTTGGTGTGTGGTTAAATATCGGTACCCGCCATGAAAAAAAATCAGAAAATGGTATTGCTCATATGCTTGAGCACATGGCATTTAAAGGCACAACGAACCGCACGGCATTGGATATATCGCAGGCAATTGAAGATGTAGGCGGTTATATGAATGCTTATACATCTCGCGAAATGACAGCGTACTACGTTAGAGTTCTGCGCAAAGATGTCGAATTGGCAGTGGATATTTTGTCTGACATTTTACAAAATTCTATATTTGATGCTATTGAGTTTGCGCGAGAGCAAGGTGTTGTTTTGCAAGAAATTGGCAGATCAAATGATACCCCAGACGATGTTGTTTTTGATTATTTTCAAGAAACATGTTTTGGTGACCATCCGATGGGCTGGGCAACTTTAGGCACAGAAGAGATTATTAAATCTCTTACGCCTGAAGCAGTAAAAGCATATATGAATCGTCACTACGGGGTCAAAAATATGGTGTTTTCTGCGGCTGGGCGTATTGAGCATGATCAATTGTGTGGTCTTGTTGACAAGTACTTCATAAAACTCAATGACAAAGGCGATCAAACGCCACTGCCAGCTAATTACGTTGGGGGAGATTTTAGGAAAAAGAAAGATTTAGAGCAAGTGCATGTAGTTCTAGGATTGCCGACTGTTAATATGTTTGATCCTGCTTATTATGATTATATGATTTTATCCTCAGTTTTAGGTGGTGGGATGGCATCGCGGTTGTTTCATGAGATTCGTGAAAAACGAGGCCTTGTTTACACAATTTCAGCGGATCAGTATAGCTATACTGATGTTGGTATGATGACAATTTATGCAGGTACCAGCCCTAAAGAGGTTGGGCAATTGTTACCTGTAATATGTGAAGAACTTAAGAAAGCTATGGGCACAATTACAGATGAAGAAGTGCAGCGTTCGAAAAATCAAATGCAGGCAGGACTTTTGATGGGGCTCGAAAGCACTTCTCACCGTTGCGAACGTTTAGCAAAACAAATGCACTTATTTAATCGACCAATTCCAATGGAAGAAATACTTAAGAAGTTGGATCACGTAAGTGTGCAAAGTGTGCAAGCTGCTTGTAAAAACTTATTATCTTGCAAGCCAACACTCACAACACTTGGATTGGTTGATCAAGTTATGAGCTATGATGAGCTAATCAAAAATTTGGCTGCATAATAAAAGCAGAGAAATATTATGGTGCTTTTGTGTAGGCTTTGATAGCTTTAAAATGGTGTCTTCCTTGGTTCATCTGACCTTTTAATTCAATGAGCTCTTTCTCTGCTTGAATGAATTTATGCTGAACGAAATTTTTAAGCTCTTTTAACGAAGAAGTTACCGTATTTTGCTCGGTCACGGGCAACATTCTGCACTGCTCTATAAGTTTTTGTAAGTCGGTTTCTATTGCATTAAAGTGATCATCAGTTAAGGCAAGAATTTCATTTTTGCTGTCCATAAGCTTAATGCTTTCATTTGGCCAACTATCTATTTTTTGCTGTAGTACTTTAATTTGTTGTTGAATATTATCGATAGCCATATTTTTCCTTTAGTTAGTTGATATTATTAATTTCTACACCGAAAGCTACGGGTTGCTGAAAATCCTGCATAACAACTTGGCCGCGAATGCTTACATATAATCGTTGGCTTTGACCATCAAAAAGGTCAAGAGAAACTTTAACTTTTTGAAGGCGTGGTTCGAAATAATTGATAGCATTCTCGAAAAGCTCACTAATTCGTACCCATTGAGTTTTGTTAGCTGGGTCCATAGATGTAAAATCAGGTACACCATACATCCAAGGCAAGCCTAGCCCATAGTCTTGATTGCGATAAAAACTATAAATTTTTGCTGTGGCACTAAGACGTGTATTTAGTAGGCGTGAGACTTCATTAACTATAGATTCTAGGACTTGCGCGCGGTTGAGTAGAATTTTTTTGGGATGTTCTGTGGGGGTGTTTGGTGAATCATCAATCAGTCGATCAAAAAAAGGAAGCTTGTGTCCCTTTTTGGGTTTTGGTTCGGGCTTATTTAGAAAAGCGCTAAGGCTTTTCTCTTGTAACTTACCAGAAGTGCTCATTTATTAAACGAATGAAACTTATACAGATATTATGTGGCTTTATTTACAATAAAATCAATTCCCTAAAATTTGCATTTAGTTTATTTGCTTGTGTTTTTTACAAAGTCAATAAGGAAAACTTTTTGTCCAGCAGCTTGACCGTTGGTGTATGCAAATCGAGTGATTTCCATTTGTTTTGCCTTGAATCGGATGGTAACAGAAGGCGTTACGGCTGTCTGAATGAAAAAGAAAGTACTTACAATTTGAGCCTTTTCAAATACGAATTGTTCAATAGAAACACTATGAGAATTTATATTTCCTGTTTTCATGATTGTTATGTCTACTGTTTGTCCTTTAGCAATGGTTTCAATGGCTGTAATGTCCACATCGCTACATGGTAGTGTAAATTCAATTTCATCCATGCCAAGCATTGCGGAAGAATTTGTTGCAGTGTTAGATACATCACCACTTTCATGACGCCAGACGTTCATTTTTATACCATTAATAACAGCCCACTGTTCGTAACCGGTAACGCTACTAGTGGTTATGGGATTTCCTGATAGTGCAATCTTTGCAAATAGGTCTGCAGAAGAGGACTGAGCAGCATCTCTACCTTCAGCATTGCTAATAATTGTAGCATTTTTGTCAATACTCATAATTGATACGGCCATGATTTATCTCCTTACGCCAGTGCTTTTGGTAGTTTTGCCACCAGTCGGATTGAAACCGTTAAATCTTCAAGCTGAAAATGCGGTCTTATATAAGCAACTGCTGTATATGAACCCGGTTGTCCAGGAATTTCGAATACATCAATTCTTGCTTCGCGCAGTGGGTATTTAGCCTTTATTTCCTGAGGGGCTCCGTCGTTTAGCAAAACGTATTGTGCAATCCACGTATTAAGGTAGTGCGCAACATTGTCTTTTGACATAAAACTACCAATTTTATCGCGCATAATAACTTTAATATAGTGAGCAAAGCGTGACGCAGCCATTATATAAGGCAGTCTTGTTGATAAATTTGCATTTGCTGTTGCGTCATCAAGGTTGTACTTTTTTGGTTTTTGTGATGTTTGGCCGCCAAAGAATGCTGCATAATCTGTTCCTTTGCAATGACACAAAGTAATAAATCCATTTTCACTAAGTTCTTTTTCTCGGCGATCGGTAACGCTAACTTCTGTTGGGCATTTCAATGCAATATCACCGTCTGGTGTTTTAAATGTATAAGGAGGCAATCCTTCAACAATTCCGCCACCCTCAACGCCACGAATAGCTGCTGTCCAACGATACAGGCTGAATGCATTGCACATACGTTCAGCAAGTGCGAATGCAGCGTTACCCCAACAGAAGAATTTGCTATCTGCTATACCAACATCTTCTTTAAAATTTAAACCTTCAACTGGGCATGTGTCTGGCCCGTATGGGAGACGCATTAGCACTCTAGGTAAAGCCAAGCTAACATAACGTGAATCTGGAGAGTTTCTAAAACTATGCCATTTTACTAGCTCTAGACTATCCATGACTTTACTTAAATCTCTGGGAACTCCTAAGTCTTCAAAACTGTCCAAATCAAAAAGCATGGGATGAGCTGCACTTATAAAGGGTGCATGTGCTGCTGCAGCAACCCCTGATATCTTCTCTAACAAATCCATATCCATCGGTGATCTTCCAAATTCAAAATCACCAACTAAACAAGAATAAGGATGTCCCCCAA
This sequence comes from Pseudomonadota bacterium, assembly GCA_018062345.1. GTDB lineage: Bacteria > Pseudomonadota > Alphaproteobacteria > Paracaedibacterales > CAITNM01 > CAITNM01. The sequence continues at coordinate 71,827 of JAGOSL010000005.1, forward strand.
AAGTGCCATATTCTTCTTCGTAAATTTTCTTAAATAGCTGACTTTGATCAAATTCAACAGCTTTATCTAGATCATTATGTAGCTCTTGGCGAGTAAGGTTTAGCAATCGTAGCTTTAAGTGTTCGCCTGTTTCAGCTTTGTATACTAAGTATGACAACCCTCTCCATGCGCCTTCTAATTTTAAGAAATCTGGGTGATGCATGATTTCATTAAGTTGGGTTGTTAAAAGATTATCGATACGATCCATATGGTATGCCAAATAGTGATTAGGTATTTTTGGCTCATTTTCGTCAGGGGCGGCAACCTGTTGTAAAAATTCTTTTAAAATATTTAGAACAATTGGTCTTTGAGATTCGTCTCGAATCATTTTCCCATCTGCTAAAATCTTATTTAGGTCGTCACCAGTTCCAGCAGTAATTTGATCGGATAAAGCTTTTTGTTTTTTAGCATCAGCCATAATAGCTGATAGCATGTCAGCTAATGCATCATTGCCATCAAGCTTATTCATGAGATCTTTTAGATGACAACGAGAATCATATAATTTGCTTAAATCATCAACTCTTTTAACAATGTTTAATGGCTCAAAATCCTCAATTGATGTAAAAAATAACTCTAATGAGGTTTCCGTCTTATCTGCGCTTAATTTATAGGGCACAGTGATTGCTAGGCGTGGCTTTATGGACTCTAGAACTTGCGGGAAATTATCGCGATCAATTTCAACAAATTTTCTTTCTTTTAAAGAAGGGAGAGGATCAACTAGATGGCCAGATAAATCTGCAAGAATTCCTACAACAAAAGGCAGTTCTTTCATCTCGATAGCATCACCAATTTCAACGTCATAAGTAATTTGAACACGCGGTGGGCGTACTCGGTCGAGCTTATGCTGAATACTTTCGACCATAATCTATTCCTCTTTTGTTACTTTGGGTGCTATTTGCCCAATGATCCTTGATTCTATTAAATAGAAGCTTTATTAAAATTTCGTTAAAATCCTGTTACTTTTTAAAATGAATTATTTTTATTTGCATTGAGAGGTTTTTGCCGCTACAGCATTGGTAAACTCTTGAACATAGGCTAGAATTAGGCCATTCCTAGTTTTTACTATTAATTATGTTGAAATTGTTAATTTGTATCACTTTTACCTGTTTGTGCGCTTTTCAGGCTGCAGACATTTCAGTTGCGGAAAATTCCTCTCAAAAGGGTCTTGCTCAAATATCTCCTGGCATTACAGCAAATCCTGATTATGTGAAAACTAAAAGTGGGCATAAATTAATGCCTGATATTGATATCGATAATATTATGGCTCAAAAACTTATAAATAATTACAAAATTAAAGATTTACAGAGTCTATTAAAAACAGAGAGCATTATAAGCATAGGTTTGTTGCTTAGCCGTCTCGGGGTAATTTTACTGATATTCACGGTTATGTGGAAAACAATTAATCGCTTTACGCTTCGTTTTGTTGGCTCCATTGCAAAAAATTACAAACGACGAAAAAATTCTCAAGCTTTAGCAAAAACAGCCGGTCCTATTTTGAACTCAATACTTCATTGGGCCTTGATATGCATAACATTACTAATCATTCTTGCTGAAATTGGTGTGGATATTATGCCAATCATTTACAGCTTTAGTATTCTTGGTTTGGCTATTTCAATAGGCTCACAAACATTGGTTAAGGACATTATATCGGGAATTTTAACCTTATTCGAAGGTATTGTATCTGTAGGCGAAGTGGTTCAAATTAATGGTAGTGTGGGTACAATTGAGGGGATGTCCCTCAGGTCTATAGAGTTTCGTCATGGTAACGGAACTATGCAAGTGATTTCATTTTCTGAAATTAGTAGCTTAATTAATTTGTCTCGTGATTATTCCGTGTGCACAATCGTTTTGCCTGTAGGTCATGAAGCGAATGTTTACGATGTTGAAAAAACTTATAAGGATGTGTTCAATGAATTAAAAACCAGCAAAGAATGGAAAAATCAGATTATTGGTGATATTGACCTTAATGGAGTTTCTTCTATTGCCGAAACAGCTATTTATTTTAAAGCTTCTATGCGCACTAAGCCTGATCCTTATGATCTTTTTGGGCAAGAATTTCGTAAGCGACTTTTTGTTCAAATGAAAGAACGCAAGATTCCTGCGCCAAAATTTGCTAGTGTAGTGATCGAAAATTGAATTGAGATTTTTTTGCTATGTTAACAAGCGCTGATATATTATCTGTTGAAGAATTTGAAAAAGTTAGACAACAGAAGAAAGCAGAAATTCTTCAAATAAAGGAGAATCGTCGCGTTGCTGTTGGGCCTGATATTACTTTCTACTTTGAAAACACCCAAACAATCTGGTGGCAAATTCAAGAAATGTTGCGTATTGAAAATGGTGGTGCTGAGCAGGTAGCAGATGAATTGTTAGCTTATAATCCGCTAATTCCTATAAAACATGAGAAAGCTTACGAAATATCTGCCACAATGATGATTGAAATAGATGATTCAGTACGCCGAAAAGTGGTGCTAAATCAATTGTTTGGGATTGACCGTCATATTATGTTTGAGCTGAAAAACACAACTATTCCAGCAATTAGCATAGATCCCAGCATTGAAAGAAATCGAGAAGAAGATCATAAGACTTCGGCAGTGCATTTTTTGAAATGGCTTGTGCCAGCAGATAGAGTTGGGATTTTTTTGAGTGAGGATGTGTATCTTACTATCAACCACCCATATTATTCGTTCAAAGTTAATCTGCCCTTATCTTTGAAGCATAGTTTAAGAACAGATTTCGAAGTGATGAGTTAGTTGACTTTATGTTTTTGAGAACGTTCAATTAACCATATTCGCCAAGTTAAAGCTGTAGCGCAGACAAATATGTCAGCTTTTAGGTCATGATTTTACAGCTAATCAAGGCGATGAACTTCTAAACGCTTCTTACCAAATGTACGTCAACCACGGGTTTTTTACCAAAACGCTGGTTGCATTCTTGTTTTATGACACGTTGTAATGCTTCAATGTAGTTTTTTTCTTTTCCTAGATCTTGATGCATTGTGCGACGAATAATATTTTGCATACCATCTTGAAAATCCTGTGCTTCTTCGCCATCTTCCACAAGGCCATGTGCACTTATCGTTGGTGTTCCTTGGATTTGACAAATATCATCCACCGGAATGCTCACAAAAATTACACCTTGAATAGAGATTTTTTGACGTTCTTTAAGAATAGGGCTTTGCATCGAAACTAAGCATTTCCCGTCAATTCCCCAGCGTCCTGAATTAACTCTCTCAATTATTTCAGGCTTACTTCCTGCTAACTCGATGAGCGTGCCATTTGAAGGAACTAAAGCTTGCTCTATTCCGTTAGCTAAACCTAATTCAGCTTGCGCTTGCATGTGACGAGCTTCGCCATGCACAGGAATTAGCGATTTTGGTTTTACCCAGCTGTACATAGCTTTTAAATCTTCTTGGGCTGGATGCCCAGATACATGCACGTCTTCTTCATGAGCCGTAATAATACGAACACCTTGATGCACTAAATGATTCTGCATATTTGCTATGGCACGTTCATTTCCTGGAATAACTCGTGAAGAAAATATTACAGTATCATCTTTATCTAATGATACGATGTGATGATCGCGTTGAGCTATTCTTGTTAGTGCTGAGCGACCTTCTCCTTGTGATCCAGTGCATATAAAAAGTACTTTATCCCTTGGCATGTCCATTGCCTGATCGGCACGGATAAATCCTGGTAAACCTTTCAGATATCCCGAAAGAGTTGCTGCGCGAATCATTTTTTCTAGTGATCTTCCAAGTAAAGCTACTTTTCTTCCATTTTTTTTTGCTGAATAAGCGATAGATTCAACACGTGCAACGTTTGACGAAAAACAACAAACTGCAATTCTACCATTTGGAATTTGTGCAATGACTTTTTCAAGTTCGTCTCGTACTTCTCCTTCCGATCCTGTTGAGCCTTTATCAAATACATTGGTGGAATCGCAAATTAAAGATAAAACACCTTCTTTGCCGATTTCCTTTAATCGATTTTTATTTGTAGTTTCGCCAAGTAATGGTTGAGGGTCAATTTTCCAGTCTCCCGTATGGAGCACACAGCCATGTTCTGTGCGGATTGCTAATGCGTTTGGTTCAGGAATTGAGTGAGTAAGAGTGATGTATTCAACATCAAATGAACCAATTTGCACGCGACCGGAAAGAGGCACTTCAATAATTTTAACTTGTTTGCCCCAAGATTTTTCTTCCAGTTTCTGGCGTAAAATTTGTGCTGTAAATGGAGTTGCATAAACCGGGCATTTTAAATATGGCCATAAGTAAGGCACTGCACCGATATGATCTTCATGTGCATGAGTTAAAACGAGAGCTTTAATATTCTCTGCGTGATCAAGTATTGCTGATGGATCAGGCATAATTATATCAATGCCAAGGCGGTCGCCAAAAGTAATGCCGCAATCAACGATAATCCACTCTTTATTGTGGCCAAAAAGATTTAGATTCATGCCGATTTCACCGGCGCCACCAAGTGGTAAAAACCAAAAGTTGGTTTTTTTAGGAGTATTTAACACAAAAATTCCTTAAACTATTTTTCAAAAATGATATCTTTTCCCCGATAACCATTTAAAAAGTCACTATTTGATACGTGCTTTGATCCGGGTCGTTGTAGCATTTTAGGCTGGATTGATCCTATTTTGCAAGAAATTAACAACAAATCATCCTTTGTGTACGTCCAAGTACCGGGTTCGCTAAGTTGAATATGGTTGGTAACTTCTGCTTCAAGGATTTTTATTATTTCGCCATCAAGAGAGGTTATAGAACCAGGCCAAGGGGTCATAGCACGAATTTTTTGCACAACTTCTCCTGCGCTGCAATCAAAATTCAACAAACTTTCCTCTTTTTTAAGTTTGTGTGCGTATGTAATCCCTTCAATGGGTTGGGCAGATGGCTGAAGTTTTTCTTTTAAAATATCTGGTAAGCATTCAATCAGAGCCTGTGATCCAAGGGTTACCATTTTATCGTGCAAAGTTTGACTAGTATCATTGGAATCAATGAAGATTTTTTTGATATAGAGGATTGCTCCAGTATCTAATCCCTGATCCATTTGCATAATTGTAATACCAGTTTGCTTGTCGCCTGCCTCAATGGCACGATGAATTGGTGCGGCACCCCTCCATCGTGGCAACAGGGATGCATGAATATTGACGCAACCAAGTCTTGGTGCTTCTAAAATTGGCTTAGGAAGTAATAATCCATATGCTGCAACAATGGCTAGATCAGCATTTAATGCTCTAAATTTTTCTTGCTCATCCAAAGACTTTAATGTAGTTGGTGAATATACTGGGATGTTATTTTCTAAGGCAAATTCATGCACTGGTGACTTAGTTTCAGTGTGCCCCCTTCCTCTTGGGCGAGGAGGCTGGGTATAAACGGCTATGACTGTATAACCAGCATTTACGAGAGCTTGCAAAGGTGAAAGGGCAAATTCTGGCGTGCCCATAAAAATAATTTTAGTCATTATGTTTTATTTTCTATTTTGTGTTCAGTATAGTGTGCAACGCTTTTGTCAGCAAAGTTAAAACAAAAAATCTGATTCGAACTTGGTAACTTATTGTATTTCGCGTAAGCTTAATCTAGTTGTTTTTAAGACTGCTACATGGCATTGGACGAGTATTTCTATATATTAATTTTTTTAAGTGTTGCTTTTGGTTTTGCATCACTGCTTCTTGGAATTTCTTGGTTAAGAAGCAAAAGAAACGCATATGCTCAGAAAAACACTTCCTATGAATGCGGGTTTGATTCGTTTGATTCTGCTAAGAAAAATGCTCGCCGACAATTTGATATACAATTTTATTTGGTTGCCATTCTTTTCATTATTTTTGATTTGGAAATTGCATTCTTGTTTCCTTGGGCAATTTCACTAGAATATATTGGTTGGTCGGGTTTTTGGTCGATGATGATATTTTTAAGTATTTTAACAATCGGCTTTGTTTACGAGTGGAAGAAAGGTGCGCTTGATTGGCATTAGTATGTTAGAAAAACTCGAGGACTTAAAAGCATATCTTCCGCAATCGCTACAAAATGAAAAGGAATTATTTCAATCGATTAATCAGGAAATTTCTAATAAAGGCTATATTTTAGCCAAGCTTGACCAGGTTGCTGCATGGGCGCAAAGCAATTCTTTATGGCCAATGACCTTCGGCTTAGCTTGTTGCGCTGTTGAGATGATGCATAGCGCAGCCAGTCGCTATGATCTTGATCGATTTGGTCTTCTTTTCAGGCCAAGTCCTAGGCAATCAGATGTTATGATAGTGGCAGGTACTTTAACTAATAAAATGGCTCCAGCATTGCGTAGAGTTTACGACCAAATGCCTGAGCCTCGTTGGGTTATTTCCATGGGTAGTTGCGCTAATGGTGGTGGTTATTATCATTACTCTTATTCAGTCACGCGTGGATGTGACCGAATTATTCCAGTGGATGTTTATGTTCCTGGGTGCCCACCAACTGCGGAAGCATTAATTTATGGAATTATGCTTTTGCAACAAAAAATTACGCAGAAAATTTTTTAAGATCAGAATGAATATATTTGCAAGTTAAAATGAGATTATTAGAAGATTAGCGGGATTATAGGATTTTTGTGCAGTAAATTGAGAAGGGATCTCCATTATTCTAACGTTAGTGTGTATCGTTTTTGTTAGGATGAGTCGCGCTAAGGTTAGTTTTTTTCTCCAACACGAATTTTTTGAGGTATTTTGATCATTTCTTCAACCTCTTCGACGTTTTCGCTAGCCATTTTATTTTCTTGTTTAATGCGCTCGTAGAGTTCTTTACGCAAAACTGAAGCAGTTTGGGGATATTCAAATCCAAGTTTCACGATACGTCCATTAATATCTAAAACTGTGCAAATGATGTTATCATTGATAATAATAGATTCTCCAATTTTACGACTGAGACTCAACATACCTAAACACTCTTATAAATTTAATTAAATGTTAAACAATTTTTTTTATTATACCTAGTAGAAAAGCAAGATTTTTTTTTATGAGTCTTTTTAACGACAAAATTTCACTGTTGCTTAACCATAGAATGACGTGGCTTGGCGCACGTTCTAACCTTATGGCAGAAAATATTGCATTAGCAGATGTTAAAGGTGCCACACGCAGAGAAATGCTTCCATTTCGTCAAGTTCTAAAGCGACATAATGCTATCCCGAGCCCAGATAATGCGCCAGTCAAATTAATAAAAATTGATAAGAATGATACAATAGGAACGAAAACAGAAATTTCTAGAGAAATGGAAACTCTAGAAATGTCGCGAGCCGTTCTTGAGCATGATGCAATTGTAAGCACGGTTAAGGGCTTTCACCAATTAATAAAATCAATTTTAAGTATGTCGCAAGGAGCGGGATAATATTTTATGGCTTTAGGCGCAACACAATCCACTCTATCACGGGCGCTGCACACAACCGTATCTGGCATGATTGTGCAAAATAAGCGTATGCTTATTATTGCAGAAAACCTTGCTAACGTTGGGGTTAGGAATACTGTCGCGGGCCAAATGCCATATGGTCGTCGCGTGCCTTCTTTTGAGACGTTCTTTGATAAAAAATCCAAAGCTCAGCTTGTAGCTTTAGGGAAGATTCATAAAGACAGAACTCCTTTTCCAAAAATTTTTGCGCCAGAAGATCCTGCTGCAGATAAAGACGGTTTTGTGTATGAATCAAATGTACGCGCCGTTCTTGAGATGGCGGATATGCGTGAAGCTGTGCGCAGTCATGAAGGTTGTCTTAAGGCTTATGAGCGCATTTTAGGAATGTTACAAAACACAATCAGTATTTTGAAAAACTAGTTACTAAGATCTACTCTTCTCCATGAGCTTTAGTGTATGCCGCCTTGCCGTCAAACACGTGCAATTTTTCAATATGAGTCCACATAGCTTTTTGCCCGACTGACTGAATAAGTTTTTGGATAGTACCTTCATTTAAAGCCCTATCTCCTACAAATCTTGCGCATACGTGGTCTGTTAAGTCCAAATTCAGACTATTGGTGATTGGGTAAATCTTCATGCCACGACTTGTAATGATTTTTAATTTTAGAGCCGCTTCTTTGGCGGCTTCTTCCATCAACTTACCAAACTCTTTAATAGGGATGGTGTTTTCGAAAAATATATCAACCCCTTCAACAGATCGCTCTTTAGCGTGCGCGGGCTCTGTTGGGGTTGGCTGATGATTCAAGCTAATAGCTTTATGCGCACGGTCTTGAATGCTTTCGTAGCGCTTGCCTAGATTTTTGATCACCGTCTCTGTAAATATGGTTGTTGAAATGCCTTTTGCATCCCCTACTACATCACGGGTTAAAGCTTTATCGACAGCGCACGTAATATATAAAGCATGTTCAATATCGCTCGCATACTTAAATTCACCCAAATGACGCAACATCATAATTGCAGATAAAATAACAGCCATAGGATTAATAACATTTTTTCCGGCATATTTAGGTGCAGATCCGTGGACAGCTTCAAAAATACAGACCTTATCTCCGATATTAGCGCCTGGTGCAAATCCAAGTCCGCCTACCAATGCAGAAGACAGATCGCTTAAAATATCACCGTTCATGTTGGTTGTGACAATAACTTCGAACTGTTCGGGTTTTTTAACTAACTGATGAGCGCAGTTATCAACGATAATATGGTGCGCTTCTATATCGGAGTATTCTTTTGCTATATCTTCAAAAGTTCGCTTTAAAAGGCCTTCACTGAATTTCATGATATTTGCCTTTGTAGCGCAATGAATAGATTTGCGATTTTCACTGCGTGCGAACTCAAATCCTAGGCGTACAATTTTTTCACAGCCTTTTTTTGAAATTAGTTTCAAGCATTGGGCTACCTCTGGCGTTTGCATATGTTCGATGCCTGCATACAGGTCTTCGATATTTTCGCGCACTATAACTAAATCAATGCCTCGACCGCTGTAAGGAGTTTGTACACCAGGAAATTCTTTTACAGGACGAATATTTCCGTACGTTTCAAACATTTTACGAAGCGTGACATTTGCACTTTTTTCCCCATATCCTACAGGTGTTGAAAGCGGTCCTTTAAGTGCAATTTTGTTTCTGTCAATAGAATCTATCGTCTCTTGCGGAACACCAGTTGCGATGCCTTTTTTAAAAACTTCAGCGCCGGCTTCACAAATTTCCCAATCGATTTTTATACCAGAAGCATCAACGATTCGACGCGCAGCTGTTGTTACCTCACTACCGATGCCATCGCCAGGAATAAGAGTCACTTTACAAGACATTATTGAACTTAATAAAAATTAACTGAAAAAAGTCTAGCACATTCATTAAAAAGTATGAAAAGACCTTTTGCGAATCACTCTATCTTTCGTTGCTAAAAATACTAATAAAATTTTATTGGAATAAGTTATGTTGACTTAATGTTTCTTTTTTGTCATAAAAATATTATTATTTAACCTAATAAATTAAGATTGAGATCTAAATATCCATGAAAAGTGTATTTTTTGTTTTATTTGTTTGTGCGTATATTTTTCCAGTTGCAGGGATGAATGCAGAGGAGCCCCTTTTTCAAGCTGCAGCCCCAGGCACTCCTATTCGACAGGCCCCCGTTGTTGATTTGAATCCTTATGTAGCTGATCTATCTAATCTATTAGCCATTAGCATTGAACAAATTAAAAATGTGCATAAAATTTTTTCTGGAGAAATTGCTAAGGAGAGTCAGCCAAAAATTAGAACAAAGAAAATTAAAGATTTTCTTATTAAGAGACACTTGTTAGAAAACGTTTTTATTCCACATTTTAGAGTTGCCCGAACCCAACGCTTCACGCCTGAATGCAAAAAATCATTAGGAACTCATTTAAAAGATATAGATGGTAATTCGCCAAAAAAATTCTTAAGAAAAGGAACGGCAGACTTCGTTAGGTCTGTAGATCTTGAGGATTTTTATACAATTGAGACGCATGAGAGAAATACTTTTTTTCTTCTAAAATCATTAGTAAATCCAGAGAGTGGATTTGGACTTTATAGAAGTCGTCAAAATACCATAAGCTTTGAGGGTGTGCCCGGCAGTCCTACGTATGGCATATATAATATCTTAAAACTTTTAGAAGCGGAAAATCCTGAAACTCATAGTGGTGTAGTGGAGTTTCATCATGTGTATCAAAACCCAGAAGTAATCACTATTGTTCCTTATGGTGAGCATAAGGGGAGCACAGTTTTATATCATAAATCGAAGAAAGACAGTCGAATTGATAGAGCGAGTAGTAATTCCGAATTTTATTACCTTAAAAAATTAATAGGGCTGATCCAAGTAGCCAAGATGTGTTCATACGTGCTACGTGATTGCAATGATCTGGGGACAGAAGTGCTTAATGAAATGTCATATATCGATTCTTATGCTGGAAACTTGCGCATAATACCTAATCCAGGTGCTGAGAAAAAGCAAAAACAGAAATACACAGTAGAAATGGCTTTTTCTACGCATCTAGCTTTGGCGCCACACGGCCATGATGAAGAAGATGACAGGGAAGAAGTTGTTGGTGATCAATTAATTATGTCTGGTTTCGGTTTAAATGATAGTGATTTGGACTCTGCTCAAACTGATCTTAGTGGATCCGGAACTGAAGGGCACACGTCTCATTCAGAGTTAGATAGTGATGATAGTAATACCAGCTTTGTGCCTAAAAGAGCATTAGATGTAGATTTTAGAAGCGAGGATTCTAACGTCTCACCAAGCTCACTTTCTCCAATTACGCCGCTTTCTCCAGTCCGAAGTGCTAAAAAAATGGATAAAAAACCTACTCCTTCGCGAATAGGTAAAGAAAATATTGACTCTCATAATACCAGTGAATTCGTGCACTCAACTGCAGACGAGCAAGAAGATTTTCCTAGTGCGCTTTTAGGAAAAAATAGCTATAGCCTTTTTGCAGAGGAAGGCAATATTCCTACTTACTAGGTGGCATCATGCCCTTCACCAAGGGCAGCCAATATGCGAGCTACTGTGCGAATTTCTTCGCACACCTCGCGGCTAAGTTGTTGACGCCCCGCTGTTACCTCATCTTGAATTTTTGCTAGCTGCGTATCTAAGCTTCTCCAATATTTTGTTGTTTCTGCTGATATTTCAGACTGACGATTCAATAATTGCTGCATATTAAATTGACTTTGTGCAACATTCTGTAAGGCGGCTAATTGCTGATTTTGCTGATCTGTAAGCATATTTAGTTTTTCGGCAAGTTCTGAAAGACTGCGCATATATTGCTGGCGACTTTCTTCGCCACGTTGTAGTTGCTGTGCAAGTAATTGCATGCTTTCAGCTGCTTGTTCAAAAACACTTTGAGAGTATGTTTGTCCTCCACTTTGCACTTCATTCCCACCAGCACTAAGTTTTCTAAGACTAATCTTTTCTTCAATGAAATAAAAAAATCCTTGAATTCCTTTATTGTATTGCACGTCAATAAAACCAATAATGAGTGATCCAAGTAAACCAAATAGAGATGAACTAAACGCTGTTCCCATGCCAGCCAAAGGTGCGTGTAGCCCATCTTTTAAAGTTTTAAATGCATCTTGAATGTCACCAGCTTGTAAGTCGATATTTGAAATGACAGAAGAAATAGCTGTAACTGTGTGAGACAGTCCCCAGAAAGTTCCGACAAGACCTAGAAACACTAATAATCCTGTTACATAACGATTAAAATCTCTACTTTCTTCAAAGCGATTTTGGATACTTCCAAATGTTGCTTGCAGCATAAAAGTTGTTGGGCGATTTTGCTGAAAAAGTTGCTGCAAGGGTTTTAGGATTTTTGGTTTTGGAGCGTTACTTTCATGATCACGCGATTTTTCAAAAAAAGAAAACCAGATGGCTTCAAGACGCAATGAGAAAAACAAGTGCACATTGTAAGCAATGCCAAACAAAAATAAAGCTAAAATAGTTCCGTTTAAAAAAACATTTGTTAGGAAGGCTGACTTAGCTTGAGAGAAAAAAGCAACAAGCAAGCCCAATATAATACAAATAAACCAAAGGGAAATAAACGCACTACGACGAATTGCAGACATACAACCAAAAATTTTAAAATAGTATGCCTATTAGACTAAATGATAAATTTTTAACAATAAAGGGGGTAAGTGAGCTGCCTAAACTGGCAAGACCATCCAGCTTGGCTTCACAACTTTTATTGGTTGCTCATTTATAAAAATATCGCTTTGTAATGCTTCAAGCTTTAATAAGGCAATTCCAAGATTGCCGTTGGTTGCACGCAATTCTCCAACTTCTTGATTGTTTGCTTGAAGCTTAGCACCAACTTCGTATTCCCCATGCGTTTGAAGGATAATGGGAAAGGTACGTTTGCGAATTTGCCCTACATAGCGGGAGCGGGCAGTTAGCTCTTGTCCCATGTAGCAACCTTTATCCCAAGAAATTGCCTGTAGTTCACTCATGCCCCACTCTAGCGGAATTGATTTATCAACAATCATATTCTTGGCGCCGTCGGGTACCCCAAGTTTTAGGAGTAGGGTCTCATAAATTTCACCTGATTGAGTAGCATTTACTTTTTTATCGTAAATTCTATAGCCCAAATCTTTTAGGCGTGGGTCAAGAAAGCAATTTTTTGCATCAATCCGAGTTGAGCTTACGCCAACTTGCCAATCGGTGTTTTCATTAATAGCTACATCAGAACGTAATTTGTATAACTGTATTTTTTGTAAAAATGCTCGTGCTCGTTCAGTATCTATATCAATAAGCCATTTGTTATCTTCGTTAATGATAAAAAAATCAAACTGAAATTTCCCTTGAGCTGACAACATTAAGCTATAAAGAATATGCTTGTTTTTTAGAAGCCTTACATCCTGAGTAATGAGCCCCTGCAAGAAATCTTCACGGTCACTGCCATGTATTTCAATGATAGTTCTGTTTTTTAGATGACAATAAAAGTCAGTGTGCATCGTCATAAATGAATATCTTTCGACAATACGGGCATTCTATTCGATTATCATCTTGAACATGCAAGTAAACGCGGGGATGGCTAGGTGGCTGGTTGTTTGTGGTGCCATCGCACATAACCTCTTTTTCATGAACAGTTATTGATTCAGCCATTTTCGCCACACAATATCCCAAGAATTTCACTGTCTTTTAGTGTGCGTTCTTTTTGTGGGTGCTCAACAGGTAACGTTAAATCCTTAAGTTTAACTGTATTGGTTTTTACCTCTTCTTCGCCAATAATTACAGCAAAGCGAGCGCCCAATTTGTCAGCTTCTTTAAATGCTTTGCCTGGATTTGTTTTATAGATAATCTCGCAGGTTTTACCTTGCTCTCGAAAAGCCTTGGCGATCTGTATTGCTTTGGAAAAACACTCACCAATTACAATAAAAACAATCGGAGCTGGCTTTGAAAATGCTCTGTTTTCGAGAAGAAGAGCAATTCTATCAATGCCCATGCCCCAACCAACTGCGGGAATTGAGGGGCCTCCCATATGTTGAACTAAACCATCATATCTTCCACCGCCTAGAATAGCATTTTGAGCCCCTAGGTCGTTACTTTTAAATTCAAATGCCGTATGGGTGTAATAGTCAAGACCACGCACTAGAGTAGGATCTAGAGTGTATTTAATGTCAAGTGCTTCAAGCCCCTGACAGACTTTCTCAAAAAAATGTGCTGCTGCACTGGTTAAATGCGCTGAAATTTTTGGAGCATTTTGAGAAATACGCTGATCATTGTCATCCTTAGAATCCAAAATGCGCATTGGATTTTTTTCTAAGCGCAGCTGACTATCTTCTGATAATTCGCCTTTATATTTTGAAAAATACTCAACTAGAGCAATACGATAAGCGTTTCTGCTTTCAGTGTCGCCGATTGTGTTTAAATGCAAACTAGCTTCAATTTTTAGGTGGTTGAGAATTTGTTGCGCCAGATCAAGAACTTCTACATCTGCATATGGATTTTCTACACCAAAGAATTCGACACCAAATTGATGTAATTGTCTGTACCGTCCTCTTTGAGGGCGTTCATATCTAAACATTGGGCCAGAGTAGCAATATTTCAGAGGTAATTGCTGTGTCATGCTATTAGACAAAAGTGCGCGTACAACCGGTGCTGTGCCTTCAGGACGCAAGGTGATTTCTTCACCGCCGCGATCAGAAAAGGTATACATTTCTTTACCGACAATATCGCTGGTCTCACCTACAGCTCGCTTGAAAACTCCTGTGTATTCAAAGATTGGTGTATCAATACGTTCAAAACCAAACTGACGCGCAGTTGCAAAAGTTATATCTTGAATGTGCTGAATACACCTTGCCACATCTCCTAAAAAATCACGAGTGCCTCTTACGGGCTGCAGTTTAGTCATACTATGCCATTGTATCTAGTGCTTTTTGAAAGCGTCCTGCGTGAGATTTTTCAGCTTTCGCTAAAGTTTCAAACCATTGGGCGATTTCATCAAAGCCCTCTTCACGAGCAGATTTGGCCATACCAGGGTACATATCGGTATATTCGTGAGTTTCTCCTGCAATAGCTGCTTTAAGATTATTGGTGGTTGTGCCAATAGCGAGGCCGGTGGCAGGATCACCTACTTCTTCTAAAAACTCTAAGTGCCCGTGAGCATGGCCTGTTTCGCCTTCTGCGGTTGAGCGAAATACAGCTGCTACGTCATTATAACCTTCAATGTCTGCCTTTTGTGCGAAATACAAATAACGGCGGTTAGCTTGAGATTCCCCAGCGAACGCATCTTTAAGATTTTTTTCAGTCTTAGATCCTTTTAACTGTGTCATTGCATAATACCTTGAATGAATTAAACTTCATAAAATATGAGTGGGAAGCTTGAAAAGGTCAAGCCTTAGATCCGTTACTTTGCGTGAAATTTTTTATTTTACCTGTAGCTCAGTTATTTCGCCAAATATGCTTAAACACTCCGGATTCAATAAAGCTTCTTTATTCTTAATTTCCCTGCCATGAACAACGTCTCTCACAGCTGTTTCAGCAAGCTTGTTGTTTTTAGTTCTGGGTAAATCAGGCACAGCAATAATTTTTGCAGGTACATGGCGTGGAGTAGTGTTTTGGCGAATGTGTTGCTTGATTTTTTGCACTAAATCATCATCTAATCTTTTGCCCTTTTTAAGCACAATGAATAAAACGATGCGTTCATCATCTTGCCATTTTTGCCCAATTGCTAAACACTCTGCTATTTCATCAACATTTTCAAGTTGGCGATAAATTTCTGCTGTGCCGATTCTTACACCCCCCGGGTTAAGAGTTGTATCTGACCTTCCGTGAATAATTAAACCGTGGTGTTTTGTCCATTCGCAAAAATCCCCATGATGCCAAACATCAGGAAATTTATTGTAGTATGCGTCATGATATTTTTTTCCGTCTTTATCTTTCCAGAATTCAATAGGTCTGCACGGAAATGGTTTAGTGCAGACAAGTTCGCCAGCACTTGTTTTAATGGGCTTGCCATTATCATCAAGTACATCAATTGCTAGACCAAGCGCAGGCCCTTGAATTTCACCGCGATGCACCGTGCTAAGAGGATTACCCATAACAAAACATGAAATAATATCTGTGCCACCTGATAAACTGCAAATTTGTACATCTTTTTTGATAGATTTCCATGTGTAATCAAATGTTTCTGGAGCTAGGGGAGATCCGGTTGAGCCAATAGCACGAAGCTCTTTTAAATTATGGGTTTTACTAACATCAACTTCTAATTTGTGCAGAGTGCTTAAATATTTAGCCGAAGTTCCAAAAAAATTGATTTGTAGGTCTCTTACGATATCCCATAAAAACTTAGGGGTGGGGTAGGTTGGAGAACCATCAAAAAGCACAATATGTGCTCGTGAGGCTAGACTTGAAACTAGCCAATGCCACATCATCCAGCTGCACGTTGTGAAATAAAATACTCTCTCAGTAGGTTTAATGTCACACTGTAACTGATGTTCCGCTAAATGCTTTAGTAGTGTTCCGCCAACGCCATGAACAATACATTTTGGAATGCCTGTGGTACCTGAAGAGTATAATATATATAGGGGGTCATTAAAACTTACAGGAACAAAAGATATATCGTTAGCATTGCTTGTGGCCAATAGCTGATCCCAGCGCGCATAACTATGGTCAAGCCCCAAAAATGATACAACTACAACGCGCTCAACACTTGGTAAGTGTTTCAAGATCTCAGGCAAACGTTCAAGGCACGAAAATGTTTTCCCGTTGTAATGATAACCATCTACCACGAGTAGCACTTTTGGCTCTATTTGACTAAAACGATCGATAACTCCTTGAATGCCAAAATCAGGGGAACAGGCTGTCCAGATTGCTCCTTGAGCGCTTGTTGCCAACATAGCAGCAACTGTTTCTGGGATGTTGGGCAAATATCCTGCAACTCGGTCGCCTTTTTTGATTCCCCATTGATTGAAGTGATCTGCAATTTTTGCAACAATCCAGTAAAGCTCTTCGTAAGTGATTTGGCGTTTTTCTTGATTTTCACCCACAAAAGTAATAGCTATATGGTCATCACGCTGTTGCAATAAATTTTGTGCAAAATTTAATTTTGCTTGCGGGAAAAATACTGCTTTCTCAACACTTGTTGGATTTTCCAAAATTTTATTGCCTTTATCGCCAACAACTCCACAAAAATCCCAAACCATATTCCAAAATTCAGGGATATGATTGATCGACCATTTGTGCAAATCATGATAGCTTGAGTAAGGTATATTTTTTGCAAACTTGGTGAGCAAGCTATTTTTAATACTTTCAGATGAGGGAGACCAAGAAGAATTCAATTTCTGTAATAAAAATTTTATAAGCTCCCTATATACTACGCGTTTGATGGTTTTGATGCATGCAAAAAATTAATGAAAATTTTATGAGGTCTTATTAGCGATGAAATTGTGGAAAAAAGTTTTGATTGGTTTGTTGCTTGGCGTCATTTTAGGAGTAACCTTAAAAGAGAATGTAGTTTACCTAAAACCCTTTGGGGATCTATTTATTCGCCTTATAAAAATGATCATTGTGCCTTTAATTTTTTTTGCAATTATCAGCGGTATTTCTAGTGTGCAAGATTCCAAGGCTTTAGGTAGGGTTGGCATAAAAGCTTCTATTACATATTTGCTAACAACATTATTTGCCATCATCATCGGTTTGGGTATTGGAACTATATTTGAGCCAGGCAGTGGAATCATTCTGGATTTTACAGGAGAGGGCACAGCTCAAATTACAGATGCCAGTATGGCGAAGATATTCGATACTATTTTAAATATAGTTCCAGAAAATGCCATTGATGCAATGGCTCAAGGTACTATTTTGCAAGTTGTCTTTTTTGCCCTATTCACAGGCATTACGCTAAATACCATGGAAAGCGAGGCATCAAAAAGATTAAGCAGTATATTTACTTTGCTGGCTTCAATGATTTTTAAAATGGTTCATTTGATTATTCAGTTGTCACCGTTAGCTGCGTGTGCGTTAACTGCTTGGATTGTGGGAACTCAAGGAATGGTGGTTCTAGAGAAACTTCTAAAATTGGTGGGATGTGCCTACTTAGCATTTGGTATACAGTACCTTGTTTTTGGGTTGATTATTTCTTTATGGACAAAGCTCTCACCTATTCCATTCTTCAAAAAAAGCCTCGAATACCAAACGCTAGCTTTTTCTACAAGCAGCACAAAAGCAGCTTTGCCAACCACGATTAAAGTTTGCCAAAATCGCCTTGGTATATCAAAAATTAGTTCATCGTTTGTGTTGCCTCTTGGTGCATCAATTAATATGGATGGAATTGCTATTTACATAAGTCTTTGTGCTCTATTTTTTGCTCAAGCCACTGGAAAAGTTTTGGGGTTTGCCGATTATGGATGCATTATTTTGACAGGGACACTTGGTTCAATTGGTGGGGCTGGAATTCCGGGAGGTACAATTGTGATGCTACCTATGGTTTTAGGATCAATAGGGCTTCCTATCGAAGGAGTTGCTTTGATCGCTGGAATTGATCGAATTGTGGATATGATGCGTTCAACTATAAGTATTACGGGTGATGCAACGGTGGCATTGTGCGTAGATCATTCAGAAGGCCTTCTTGATAGAGATATATATTACAAAGATGTTTGAAAATAAAAGACAAACAACAGGTTATAAAAGCGAAATACCATGGATAACACTTTAATTCTTGCTAATAAAATGCGTTGCTTTGGTAATGGGCAAGGAAAAGAGCTTTATGCTAGTTACCATGACCATGAATGGGGCATTCCATCCCATGATGATCGGCACTTGTTTGAAATGCTTATTCTCGAGGGAGCTCAGGCGGGTCTTTCGTGGGAAACGATTCTTAAAAAACGTAATGGCTATCGCAATGCTTTTCATGACTTTGATGTGCAGCGGGTTCTTCTTATGAAAGATGCTGAATTAGATTCCTTGCGTGATAACCCACATATTATTCGTAATCGGCTTAAAATATATAGTGTGCGCAAAAATGCTAATGTTTTTATGCAAATTCAGAAAGAATTTGGGTCTTTTGATGCATATGTTTGGAGGTTTGTGAATGGGCATCCTATCACTAATCACTGGCAACATTTCAAAGAAGTACCAGTAACCACTCCTGAAAGCGATGCTTTATCAAAAGATCTAAAAAAACGAGGCATGACATTTGTAGGCTCAACTATTATTTATGCTTATATGCAAGCTGTTGGTATGGTAAATGATCATCTCACTACTTGTTGGTGCTACGGAAGATAAAAGAAGGTTTTTCCACGCAGTATAAATCTTAACAAGAGAAGCATAACAAGAATATCTGACTTTTCACTTTGTGCTTTTTCTCTTATGATCATGACAACATTATAAAAATAAGATTGTATGCGTAAGTGGATTGATTTTCCTATTATTGAGGGTGTCTGTAGTCGTCAAGCCCATGCAGATTTTCCGGCCCAAGAAGATGGTTCAAAAACATATGAGCGCGAACTTGGCAAAGAGGGGTTTTTTGGGCCGTGCACGCATATGATTCACCGTCATGCACCAACTGCCTGGACAAAATGGGAAGGACCACTTCGCCCTCGTGCATATGATTTGAACAAGTGGAGTCAAGAAAAAAATTGTCCATTTAAGACAGATGTATTTCTTCATAATCGCCATGCGGAATTGCGCTGGTGGCAGTTGAATCATTCCATGACCCACCTAGCGCGTAATGGTGATGGCGACTTGCTGTTATTTATCCATCGGGGAAAAGCTGATTTATTTTGTGACTATGGTCACTTGTTTGTTAAAGCTGGTGACTACATTGTGTTACCTCGATCTACCATGTGGCGTTTGGATGTAATTGAGCCGCTGCATATATTGCTTATTGAAGCAACCGATAGTAGCTACATGCTTCCCGATAAAGGTATTGTGGGGCCTCATGCAATTTTTGATCCTGCTATGCTTGATACGCCGAAAATTAATGACCAATTCAAAGCGCAGCAAGTTGATGCTAATCATGAATGGGAAGTCCACATTAAAAGACTTGGAAAGGGCAGTACCGTTACTTATCCGTTTAATCCTTTAGATGCAATGGGATGGCATGGTAATTTAGCGCCTGTGCGGATTAATGTGGATGATATCCGCCCATTGATGAGTCACCGTTATCATTTACCGCCTTCTGCGCATACAACGTTTGTAGCAAATAGATTTGTTGTGTGTACGTTTGCTCCGCGCCCTATAGAAAGTGATCCAGGAGCATTAAAGGTGCCTTTCTATCATAATAATGATGATTATGATGAATTTATTTTTTACCATCGTGGGCAATTTTTTAGTCGTGATAATATTCATCCAGGCATGACAACCTTGCATCCTTGTGGTTTTACACATGGTCCGCATCCAGGGGCTTTTGCAACAGCGACTCAGTTTTCTAGAAAGGAAACCGATGAAGTTGCCGTGATGGTTGATACGCGTGATTCATTAGAAGTAGGTGATAACGTTTCATCTATTGAGTGGGCTGAATATTCTAAAAGCTGGAAAGCTGTTGAGAAGCCTTAAAATTCACAGCTACCTATAACATTTTATAGGTAGTTTTTTTGTGCGTATTTTTCAATTATATCTCACTACGAGACCGCAGAGTTAAGTTGATGGTGTTTCTTGAATCTTGCTAAAAGCAGCACTGGGGTGGCGGTAGAATTTTTTGAGGAAATGTAAACTGATTTAATTTCCCGGTCTAACTGGTGCCGGCTGCAGGAGTCGAACCCGCGACCTACTGATTACAAATCAGTTGCTCTACCAACTGAGCTAAGCCGGCACTTAGACAAACATATCTAAAAATTCTTTTTCAGTCTAGACCCAATTTTCAAGTCTTGGCATATAAATTAAAAAAATGCAGTATCTGATTTCTAGAAGGGCGGGATTTACTTTTTACTTTTCGTTAACAAGTTATTGTTTAAGATGTGGGCAGATAAATAAATTTTGTGCAAAATTTTATGTTTAGAGCGTTAGCATTTTTAGGGTTCTTGGTAGCAGGAAATTTTCTTGCCGCCGAAACAGCTGAACAATTAAATCAACAATTAGCTCAGATTCATGACCGAACTTCTGCTGCGGGAAAATTTGCTCAGTTAGCAAAATATGTAATTGATAATGAAAGTAAGGCCTTAGAATCAAATAATTCTTTAACGCAACAATTTGAAGAGATGAGGCAAAATCAAGGAGAAAGCTCACTGATTGTGTTTCGAGCTATTGCTACAAAAGAAGAAGCAGCTGCTGCTCGAGCTTATTACTTAGGGGTTCGTGATAATTTGCTTGCAGCACAGATAGTGGTGGCATTTGAAATTATGGCGTTGCAGGCAAGTTCAGATGAGGTAGATAATTCAACCAGAGCATCCCTAAGTGGGAATTTGGCTGCAACTTTTGATAGTGTGAAGGAAATATTGAAAGAAAGTACGCTGAAGATTCCTGACGTGCAAAAACTTAGTATTGATAGTCAAGAAAATGCTATTGCTGCACGCACTTACTATGCTGGTGTTAAAGATAATTTGATAGCAAGAGCTGAGGCAATGGGTAGAGGTGAATCTTTTGGTTAGAAGGGGTTTAAATCGATTCCGGTATATTTGCGAATCTTGAGAGTGGACCACGAAGATTCACAGGGATAAATAGCTGATCCTTTTCTTCTGTTATAGAGTTGGTTTGAGAGAGTTTTTGCAGATTGCTGACTGGTGTGTTTTCCTGAGTTTTGGGATTTCTTGGGCTGAATAGTGGAACAAAATCAACAACATGATCTGAATTGAAAGTTTGTTCAGCAGAACCTGATTGATGAATTGGCAATTTAGACTCATCATTAGGTGTTGTGTATTTTTTAGAAATAGTAAATGCCTGTTGGTCTGATCTATGCTCTTCAGCATTATGCTCATTGTTTGCGGGATTTATTTTACGAGAACAAAAGCAGCGTGTTAGGCAAGAAATAGCCCCTGCTATTGCTTGTGAGCGCCTTGTTGGAGAGTCATCAGTTGTTTGTTGTTCTTCGCGATGCTCTATCCAGTTATCTCTTAAAGATTCAGCGACAGGCTTGAGGATAGTTCCTACATGAGTGGCTAGCCAATGAGTCCCTAAGGTTCTTTCGCAAAATTCAAACATAAGCGGTATGTCTTCTTTTTTGATTTTATTCTGTCCGGTTATAAATCCTTCTTTTAGAGCCTTTGAGGAGGGCTTCCAATCAATGGTATTATGATAATCTGTTACAGATGTTATTGCTGTAAAAGGAGGAAGTCTAAAATTTATAGATAGAGCTTCATTTTGAAGTCTTGCCAATGCGATATTTCCATCCTCATGTTGCATTTGAATGTCACACCATACTAAATGTACGTCTGTAAGGGCTTGTAAAGTTATCAGGTTGCCATCTTCCAAAAGAGTGAAATTAATAAGCTTTATCGGGGTTGTTGGTGCCAGATTTCGATTGCTTGAAAAGCAAAGACTACTAAATCTTCTTTGAGCTTTTTCTTGCAAGGTTAATGGTTTCAAAAGAGCAAGGTCAATAAGTCTTGCCAAAGCTATTTGATACATGGTTGATGTATCTCTTTCTTTTAGAAATTCAATAAGCCTTGATAAAAATATTTTGTTTCTTTTTTTTAAAATTTTGTGTTCGTTAAGCTTTGCCATAATTCTAGAATCAGAGTTTTCCAAAATAGCGGAATTAATGACCCCCACTATTTCGTTATTATCTGTGTAAGAGGAAAAGCTAATTAGATCTTTTAGTGTTGTTACGCCTCTGTTTTCTAGAAAAGGAAGAAGGCTGTTAAGAGCTTCAGAATTATAAGATTGCACTTGCCTTGCTGTGGTAGCGCGTAGAACTCTACTGTCATCTACATAAAGAACATTAACGATTTCACACGCTTGTAATGCAGTAAAAAATAATGAAACAAAAAATAGATACAACATTAAAAATTTTCATTAAGTATACATCTTATATATATACTAATATAACGAAAAAAGCAAATTATTTAAAATTATAAACTTTAATTGCGAGAGTTTGGGTGGTTTGCAGCTGCTTTTCTTGAAACATCTTGATTTTTTGATGATTTCTGATATGTTAACCAAAGATATATTGGGGTATAGCCAAGCGGTAAGGCACCGGTTTTTGGTACCGGCATTCCTAGGTTCGAATCCTAGTACCCCAGCCATCTTGTCCCCCCCCCCTTAGTATCATAAGTCAGTAGAACGCATAGGGGTTTTTTAGAGAGTTTTTGTTTCGTAACTTGTCATTATTTTAATTCCTTTTTGAGTGTGGTAGCTTGAAAGAATAAGTTTGAAACGCCTGAGCTATGTCTATTCAATCGCTGCAATCAATTCGTTCTACTTTTCTTGAGTATTTTAAGGCTAATGGCCATGAAATTGTGCCATCCAGCCCACTTGTGCCGCAGAATGACCCAACATTGATGTTTACCGCAGCCGGTATGGTGCAATTTAAAGATGTGTTTACAGGTAAAGAAACCAGAGATTACAAAACCGCCGCGTCTTCTCAGAAATGTTTGCGTGCGGGTGGCAAGCATAATGATCTTGATAACGTAGGCTACACTGCCCGTCATCATACATTTTTTGAAATGTTGGGAAATTTTTCCTTTGGAGATTATTTTAAAGAACGCGCTATTGTATTGGCTTGGGAGCTGGTTACTAAACATTTTAATGTTGATCCTAAGCGATTACTTGTAACTGTATATGCTGATGATAATGAGGCTGCAAGCATTTGGAAAAAGCTTACAGGTTTTTCTGATGATAAAATTATTCGCATAGCTACCTCTGATAATTTTTGGAGTATGGGCGATACAGGGCCATGCGGCCCTTGCACTGAAATATTTTATGACTATGGAGATTCTATCCCTGGTGGTCCTCCAGGTTCTGCTAATGAAGATGGTGACCGTTTTATTGAAATCTGGAATTTGGTTTTCATGCAGTACGAACAACTTGGTGATGGCACGCGTGTAAATTTGCCAAAACCTTCTGTCGATACGGGTATGGGGCTTGAGCGGATTGCTGCGCTTTTGCAAGGTGCCCACAATAACTATGATATTGATTTGTTTAAAAGCTTAATTGATGCTTCAAAAAGTGAAACTGGAAATACAGGAATGCGTCAATCGCACAACGTTATTGCCGATCATTTACGTGCATGTAGCTTTTTAATTGCTGATGGTGTGCTGCCTTCGAATGAAGGCCGTGGCTATGTATTGCGCCGTATTATGCGTCGTGCTATGCGCCATGCGCATATGTTAGGTGCAAAAGACCCGTTGATGCATCGCTTGGTGCCTGTATTGATTAGTTTGATGGCTGATACTTATCCGCAGCTACTGCGTGCGCAATCATTAATCACTCAAACCTTATTTCATGAAGAGGAAAAATTCCGCCAAACATTGGGCCGTGGTCTGAAGCTTTTGAAAGAAGAAGCTGGCCATCTGAAAAGTGGGCAAGCTCTTTCTGGTGATGTTGCGTTTCGATTGTATGATACTTATGGATTTCCGCTAGATCTTACTCAAGATGTTTTGCGTGCAGAAAATCAAAGTGTTGATACTGATGGTTTTAACCAAGCCATGGAAAAACAAAAGCAATTAGCACGGGCTTCATGGGTAGGGTCAGGCGAAGCTGGCTTTGAAAAAATTTGGTTTGACCTTAAAGAAGAAAAAGGAGCCACTGAATTTCTTGGCTATAGCTCATTAACTTCAGAAGCCAAGATATTAGCCATAGTTAAAGATGGAAAATTGCTTGATGAGGCCGTGCAAGATGCTTGGATTTTATGCAATCAAACGCCCTTTTATGCAGAATCTGGTGGGCAAGTTGGAGATATTGGAACAATCGAGACTGATTATGGCACAGTTAATGTGGTTGATTGCCAAAAGATGGTGGGCTGTCTTCATGTTCATAAAATTGGTGCACTTACTAAACCTATAAAAATTGGCGAGAATGTGCGCCTTAATGTGAATGCGCAAGCTCGTGCAAAAACAGCAGCAAATCATTCAGCAACTCATTTATTACACGCAGCGCTCCATAAAGTTTTAGGCAATCATGTTACTCAAAAAGGCTCATTAGTGGGGCCTAATCGTTTGCGTTTTGATTTTACGCATTCTATAGCTGTGACGTCTGAACAATTACGTGAAATTGAAATGTTAGTGAATCAACAAATTCTTGAAAATCACGAAGCTTCTACAAAATTGATGACGCCTGATGATGCAATAGCAGAAGGGGCTACGGCATTATTTGGTGAGAAATATGGTGACGTTGTGCGCGTGCTTCGCCTTGGAGATTCCTCGGTTGAGCTTTGTGGGGGGACCCATGTGCAGCGTACTGGTGATATTGGGCTTATAAAAATACTTAATGAATCAAGTGTTTCAGCGGGCGTTCGTCGTATTGAAGCTATTACAGGCACAAGCATTATTGATAAGCTTTATGAGCTTCAGGCAATGCTTAATTCAGAGCAAGAGAGCTCTCGAAAAACCATACAAGATTTACAAAAACAGCTTACCGAAGCTAAGCGCAATGCGGCACTAGGTGGAAAAAGTGCTGATAATATTGAATTACTAGCAGGCCACCAAGCGATCTTTAAGCACCTGGCAGATATTCCAGCAAAAGATTTAAAGGGTATTGTTGACGACCTGAAAAAAAAATTAACTTCAGGAATTGTTGTGGTAACCAGTACTTATGACGAGAAAGTGTCATTGGTAATAGGCGTTACAGCAGACCTTACTTCAAAAATTAGTGCGGTGGATTTGGTTAAAATTGCGGCCCAAGTTGTTGGTGGGCAAGGAGGAGGGGGGCGCCCTGACATGGCTCAAGCAGGTGGAACGAACCCAAATGCTGTAAATCAACTTCAAGTAGCAATCGAGAAGTTTTTATCTGATTTAAAATAATGAAAGTTATATTGTTGCTATTTTTTAAATAAAATATGTATTTATTAATACTTTGTTAACCAATTTTACTTAGAATCTTAAATTGGTTAGGGATTTTAGTATTTTCCGAAAGGAGAATTGAGTATGCGTATACCGTTTAGAATGATTATTTTGTCATTGGTTCTGTTTCTTTCTGAAGCTTGCGTTAATTTGGACGCTGCAAATAATCGCAATCAGTATTTAGAAAATGATGACAGTGAGGATAATGAAATATCACAAGATCTTGCATTACACACGATTTCGTCTAAATGGCTTGAAAATCCGGAAAATACCTAAGGTAAAATTGTTCTTAAGTATAGACTAATAGGTAGCCAACGACGGCTGCTTATGCATGTTTAATAGCCATTTACAGCTAATTCATCTTAAAATGATTATGCTTTTTTTATTTCCTGGTTTCCGATCTTCGCAAAGACAGGTTTGTATGCGCGTATTGTCATCACAAAATCACCCAGATCCTGTGGTGATTTAGTTTTATAAAATCATGAAACTATCCACTACACTGCCACAGCCCTTACGGGGCTTGGCAAAGACGCAGTATCCTTTTTTCCTTTTCTTTCGTTCTTCTTTTTTCTTTCTTTTTCTTCACACTCGCTTTAGTAGTACCGTATCTAACCTCTAGCCCGTTACGACCGGACCTGCGTCCATTACCACTGGACACTACGTCGGTTTGCTAAACCTGACGTGCCCTCGTTACTACCAAGGGAACGTGTTAGAAGCTTTCCTTTTACAGAATCTTCAACCGCTAGCTCGTTACTACCAAGCCGGACTACTCACTTGTTTGTCAGGGATTATGCCACTGACCAAGTCGTGTCTACCTACTGTTAGGGGATTTATTGGATGGTTGCCAGCCATTCCCCTACTGGGTCGCTGAGTTTCCAGTTCAACAAACTTCGGATCCGCAACATCTAACGGCATTGTAGACTTTGTCAGTTGCTTCCCTTACCTTGTCTCTCTGCCCTCGCAAAGTATCAAATACGGTACCACTAAAGCGAATGTGGTTTTTTAT
>JAGOSL010000001.1 GCA_018062345.1 Pseudomonadota bacterium
TCTTTCCCTTGGATTTAAAATCCTATTTTACGATCTCATGAAATAGGTATTTTGGCAAAAAATAAAATAGCCCATACCTTGACACCTTATACAGACTTGCGTTGCGGGCAAAAATAAATTTTATTTGAGTGGAAAATTGTGATTTTTGAAAAATGTTTTTAGCGGTTTTTTTGTGCGCAAAGGTTCTTACTGGTCTTATGGTGATTTTATATGCTTAAATTGTTTGGGGAAAAATTATTTAAAATATTCTAGTTTTTAGTAATGGATATTAGAGCAAAAACAATTACAAAAATGCTTCATATTTTTTTGAAAAATATGAAAAGGGAACATTTTACTCTTTATGACTTTGTTGAAGAATTAAAAGATAGATCTTTTGGAGTGTTATTGCTTATATTGGCAATACCTAATGCCTGTTTGATTGCTTCAATTCCTGGGGTTTCTACTTTTTTTGGGCTAATACTTATTTTTGTTAGCATGCAAATGATACTGAGAAGAGAAAAGGTTTGGTTTCCTAAATTTATTGTTAAGCAAAAATTATCTAAAAAGCATTTTGAATCAGTTTTAAGGATTTTTAACCCTTATCTTGTGAGAATTGAAAAGTACCTTAAGCCACGTTTTCCTTTATTAACATCTATATTTTGGGAGAGATTTTTGGGTTTTGTGTGCTTAATTCACGGCCTACTTATTGCTTTGCCTATACCTATGGCAAATTTTTTGTGTGGTATTGCCCTGGTTTTTTTGGCCCTTGGTATAATTGCAAAAGATGGTGTTTTTATACTGATTGGCTATATTTTTAGTTTAGGTGTTCTTGTATTCTTTGCTGCGTCTTTTCATCTTATTTTTACGCTAGCGCAAAAATTTTTTTCATAAACAATAATTACCAGACAAATTTCGCCTGAATTTATTTAATTAAAAGATGATTTTATTGCGTGATTTAGGACTCTTCACTTAGTCGCTTTTCTAGCCAGTGAATGTCATAATCACCTTTGCGCATATCAGGATCATCAGCAAGTATGCGGTGCAGAGGGATTGTTGTCTTTATACCATCAACAACATATTCATCTAAACAGCGTTTTACTTTTTGTATGGCTTCTTCACGATTTTTTCCATGCACTATAAGCTTTGCTACCATGCTGTCATAATATGGGGGAACAGTATAACCAGCATAAACATGGCTATCAACACGCACCCCAAATCCACCCGGTGTGTGATAAGAGGTAACTTTTCCAGGGGAAGGTGCAAATGTTTGTGGGTCTTCTGCATTGATACGGCATTCAATAGCATGCCCTGTTATTTTAATATCGTCTTGAGAAAATGATAATGGATGGCCAGCGGCAATCGTGATTTGTTCTTTGATTAAATCAATACCGGTGATCATTTCGGTGACAGGGTGCTCAACTTGAATACGTGTGTTCATTTCCATAAAGAAGAATTCGCCATTTTCAAAAAGGAATTCTAGGGTGCCAACACCGCGATACCCCATTTTCTTGATGGCTTTATTAACAATTACACCTAAGGCTTTGCGTTGATCAGGGGTGAGGGCTGGAGATGGTGCCTCTTCCCAAACTTTTTGATGGCGACGTTGAATTGAGCAATCGCGTTCACCAAGGTTGGCAACGTTTCCTTGTGTGTCGCCTACAACCTGTATTTCAATGTGACGGGGTTTGCTTAGGTAACGTTCCATATAAACTTCATCATTGCCAAAATTAGCCTTGGCTTCAACGCCGGCAAGACGGACTGCTGTTATTACCTCATCATCTGAACTGGCAACTTTCATGCCTTTGCCGCCACCGCCAGATGTTGCTTTAATGATAACAGGGTAACCAATTTTATTTGCCCATTGGACAGCATTATCAACAGTGACTGCCCCTTCAGTACCTGGAACAACTGGAACGCCCAATTCTATCATAGTTTTTTTTGCTGTGATCTTATCGCCCATCATTGTGATGTGCTGTGGAGTCGGGCCGATGAAGGTTATGTTGTGTTCTTCAACCATTTGAGCAAAAGCTGCATTTTCAGATAAGAATCCAAAACCTGGATGAATAGCATCAGCACCTGTAACTTCGGCTGCACTGATAATAGCAGACATTTTAAGATAGCTGTCTTTTGCAGATGGGGGGCCTATACATACGCTTTCATCAGCTAAACGTACATGCTTGCTGGTTTCATCAGCGGTTGAGTGTATGGCAACGGTTTTAATGCCCATTTCCTTGCAAGCACGCAAAATGCGCAAAGCAATTTCTCCACGATTAGCGATGAGAACTTTTTTAAATAGTTTCATTGTTATTCAATAATTAGTAAGGGAGCGTCAAATTCGGTGGGTTCTGAATCCCGTGCAAATATCTTGGTTACAGTACCAGATTTGGGGGCTTTGATAGGATTCATGACTTTCATTGCTTCAATGATTAACAGGGTTTGTCCTGCACTTACGCTGTCACCTGCTTTGACAAATGGCATTGCCCCTGGTTCTGGGGATAAATAAACAGTGCCAACCATTGGGGATTTTACGGTGCCAGGATGGGCAGATGGAGAAGTAGGAGCTGCGTTTGATGCTGCAGGGGAGGCTGTTTGCATAGGCGCACTTGTAAATGATTGTGCTATTTGGCGTGCAACGCGGATTTTCACCCCGTTTGCTTCGAATTCTATTTCTGAAAGATCAGTTTCTTTTAATATTTCAGCTAGTTCTACAATCGCTTCTTTATCAAGTTTGCCCGCGGCCATAACGTTACTTTTTTAATTCATATAGAATTATGTATAAAGTGGTTTTGGCTTGCGGGCAAGATTATTTTGGAAAAAGCTTATACTTCTTCTGCTTCCTTGGCATAGTAAGACCCTACAATTTCATCAAGTGATGATTGTGTTGGATTCCATCCAAGGTTTTCTAGTGCTTCTGTGATATCTGCTACAACAATGGGGACATCGCCAGCGCGTCTGCCGGGATTGCTAATGGTGTAATCTTTATTCGTATAATTAGCAACAGCTTCAACAACTTCTTTTACAGTAAAGCCGGTGCTTGTGCCAATATTTGCAGTGATAGACTGGTTGCCTGCCAGGAGATATTGCACTGCTTTAACATTGGCGCGTGCGACATCAATAACATTTAAGTAATCGCGAATGCATGATCCATCGTGTGTGGGATAATCTTCACCATAAACTGTTACTTGCACAGGATCTTCTTTGAACGCTTTGACAAGGGCAGGAACAAGCTGCTGAGAATGACCATCAATGTTATCTGTTAAGCGGTCTATTCCACTGACGTTGAAATATCGCAATATAGCATAACGAAGGCCACTTGATCGTAAATCACGTTCGGTTTCAGCTTTGTTTTGGGCGTATGGGCTTTCAGGAGCAAGTTCTCTGGCTACTGATACGGGATCGTCAGACTCTAATGTGCCGTATACAGCAGAGGTTGAAGCAAATACCATGGGAATATCTAAAGCTTGTGCGATGTTGATGACATTTTTGCTGCCATCTACATTGACCTGGTAATAAAGATCAGGCTGCTCTACGGACTCTGGCACATAAATTTTTGCAGCTAAATGAACAACAGCCTTGAATGGATATCGGCCAGAAATTTCATGTAGTTGATCTTTATTTCTAATATCAGCTTGTTCTATAGTGCCCCAGCTTATGGTTGGCATTGTAGAGTTTGAGAAATCATCTACTGTGATAGGGGTATAACCAGCTTCGCTTAAAAGCCGGCAGGTGGATAGACCAATGTAGCCAGTGCCGCCGGTGACAAGAATATAGTTATCTTCTGTTGTTGCGTTTAAAAATGTTATGCTTAAGAAAAAGCATGTGAGAAATTTTAATATTTTCATATGATGCCTGTTGTGTTCATTTGCAGCTTTATTCTAGAAAATGAAAACTTAATAAAAGGTAAAATTTTAATAAATTTTTGTGTTTAGGTTATGGGCGTTTTACTGTGAAGTTGATGTGACGTCAATAGCTTCACAGTTTATTGCACAGTTGGTTTTTTCTTTGTGTTAGCCAGTTAAAAATTGTTTTTACCGATAACCATTTGAAGGATCTTTATAGTCCTTATCTAAGAAATCTTCAGGTTGCACGTAATATGTGGTTGTTTCTCTTTTCTTGAAAGACTTTTGAGTTGTTTCATTAGCTAGCGCATTTAATAGAATTTCTCTAAATATTGGGTCTGAAGTTACAATTTTTTGTACTTTGGAAAGAGCTTTAATTTCATGCTTTGAGCTATCATTAAAAAAGAAATCGTTAACTATAACTTTACTAAAGCATAGATTTATCCAATCTTTATCTACTTTAATTTGAAATATTGCGTATCGCTGATAATTGATATCTTGCCAAAAAGCTTTAACGCTGTCTGGATTTTGAAACGTTTGCTTAATGCTATGCAGTGTTTCATCAAAATAATTTTCGCTTATCACTTTCTTTCCTTCTTTCAAAGAATATTGTTTTTTAGGATCATTAGGGGTTTGAGCAATCTCTATTATCTGGCCATTACTTCTAAGTCTTGCAAGCCTATTAATAATGGATCGTCTGCTTATATTTAAACACTCGCTAAATTGATGGGTAGATAAAGGGCCATACGAACCAAGTAGTTTGACTATTTTTTTATCAACACTATCAAGGGTTGGTTGAGTGATTTTTTCTTTATAAAAGGTTACGCGAATACGAGAGTTAAGCTCTTCAAATTTGGGCTCTTTAAGGCCTGCTTCTTTGCAGATGTTTATCATTCTATTGATGCCGCTTCCCCACTGTTCAATTAGGCCAAGCTCATTGAAAATGCGTGCAATGATGGGGTTACGTATTTTTGAAATACCATTTTTTAAATCTTCAAAAGTTAGCCCTGAAAGTAGTAGGGCGCTATTTTCAATTTCTATACGATCATCAAAAATGGCAAGACGTATTGGTGAACCTTTTAATGAATAATCTGTATGGACAACAGCGTTGATAATAGCTTCTCTGAGAGCAATTTTGGGAATTTCCCAAATTTCTTGATGTCGTATATCTTCAATTTTTAATTCAACACGGACATGCCTTTTAATAAACGAAAGAGCTTCTTCAATTGCTTGAGGAAAGAAAGAAGTTATTTTCTGGGAATTTAAAATTTTGTCTCTGGTAGTGTCGCCAAAAACACCAATTTGAATATAAGCATCAGGAAAAAGCTCTAGGCGGTTTTTTCCAAAAAGAAGAATTCCTGCAGTTGTCGGGATTAATTCTTTTCCTTCTTTAGACAGTATTCCTAAAGAAATAAAATCATTTTTCAGTAGCGTTTTTTGGTGTGCAAAAAACTGTGAAACAGAGGCAAAATCTATATCTTCACAGTTAGCTGCATAGTATAATTCTTCATCGTATGATTTGATTTTTTTTGATCGTTCGATCACGCTTAGCAGCGCATCATCTGCTAAGCGAGTAGTTGAGCCAATGCGAATATATGTAGATTTTTCTTTTCCTTTTGATTTTATGTAGTGTGGCTTTAGAGGGCTTGGGTAAATTTCTATGCTAATAACGTATGTGTTTCGATAAGGAATAACTTCAATATTTGGCAAGATTTTTGGCTCAATTGCATCATGGATTTGGTTAATAATGTTTTCAGAATTTTGATGAGGGTCTTGAATGCCAGTTATATAGCGTGTCTTATCGTTAATGCCTATGATAATTCGTCCGCCAGAAGTATTTGCAAAGGCAATAATTGTAGGGATTAGGCTTGCAGATTTTATATTTTCTTTAAATTCTAAAGTTGCTCCTTCGTTTTTTTTTATAAGATCTTCTATCATCGCCAAGTTGTGTCTTAGTTTTTGTTACTGTGCATTTTACTGTGAAGTTGATGTGACGTCAATAGATTCACAGTTTATTGCACAGTTGGTTTTTTCTTGAAGAGGGCCTTTTTCCATGGAGGAAGAGTAGGCTTTCTGCCAGAAACTAACTGCAATAGCTGCTGTTTGTTGAGTATGTAGTGTGCAGGTAGTTCAAGCTGTTTTGCTATGTTTCTTACTTTTGCTTTCCATTTTTTTAAGATGCTGCGCTGCTTGAGATTAAATATTTGCAGATGATTATTGACGGCATGTTGCAATTTACTAATATATGCTTCTTGTTGGTTGCTTTGTGTATAAGTAAGATTTTTCCAGACTTTTACCAAATCTTTATAGGCTTCTTCTGGGCAGTTATCACCATTAATGTGTTTTATGCTTTTTGATTGTAATGCTTGATCGAGTAAGGCGTCTGCGATGACATATCGCTTAGGGACGTTGAGTTTTTTTGCCCATTTTTCTCGCCATTTGGCAAGTCCTACAGCATAAAAAGGAACTGGCCATTTGCAGCCCATAAAGCATAATTTCAGCCAATCTTTTGACGGATGACGCTTATATTTTTGCAACAGGGAGCTCATTTCTTGGTCTACCCAGGTGTTGCGATCTAATTCAGTAAGTTTTTTGTTTAAAATTGGGTAAATTTTAGCCACATAAGCCGCATCGCTTGCTGCGTATTTGAGCTGTTCTTCCTGCAGTGGACGCTGCAGCCAGTTAGTTTTTTGTTGTGATTTATCAACTGAAACATTGAGAAGTTTTAATGCAAGTGATTCAAGACTGCTGCTGTGATCCATTTTTGCAAAGGTGGCCATGATTTGCGTATCTGTGAATGGCCATGTTATAGCGCCGGCTGCTTGTTTTAGAATTTCCCAATCTTGGTCGCCGGCGTGAAAAATTTTTTTTATAGAAGGATCTTCTAAAATTTTTTTCAAGGGGGTTATATCTGTGCAGCTGAGCGCATCAATAACCCAAACTTGAGATTGAGTTGCCACTTGAACAAGGCTAAGAATAGGGAAATAGGTGGATTCACGGTGGAATTCTGTGTCTATAGCAATCCATTCTGGAGAAGTATTTTTTAAATATTCAGTAAGTATAATTAATTCTTCGTATTTATGTATTTTTAAATACATTTAATATCTTTTTTTGTTTCTGTTAAGCGAATGGTAACATTTACTGATTTATGATGATAGTACTTAGGGAGCATGTAGCTTCTATAAAATGTTATGAGGACAAAGTGCGTCGTGTTTTAGATTCTGGTTCAAAAAAAGAGTTCAAAAAAAATGATTATCTGACGGGTAAGTTGTTAGTTGCTATGCCTTTTATGGCAGATAGTCGATTTGATCATGCGGTTATTTATATTTGCGGGCATGATGAGTATGGAGCGATTGGTCTTGTTATTAACAAGTCTCTTAGTTCGCTTTCGTTTGATGATTTATTAATGCAGCTTGATATTATGCCTTCGGTATCACCAAAAAATGTGCAGATGCATGCGGGTGGTCCAGTAGAGGTAAGCCGAGGTTTTGTTTTGCATTCAACAGATTACCATAGTGATTCAACAGTTCGTGTTGGTGAGCATTTTTGCATTACAGCAACGCTTGATATTTTGCGAACCTTAGCGCAAGAGCAGGGCCCAAGAAAATTTTTATTAGCTTTGGGCTATACAGGCTGGGGGGCGAATCAGCTGGAGCAAGAGATACAAGACAATTTTTGGATTGTGGTTGAGCCTAGCGAAGAAATAGTTTTCAATTCGGCTTTGGATTTTCGTTGGAGAGCGTCAATGGCTTCTCTGGGTGTTGATCCGCTGACTCTAAGCTTGGAGGCAGGTCGGGCTTAGCAAAGCTTTTGCTTGGATTAAGTGCTGGGTTGTTGATGAGTTTTCTATAAATATCTTGTAGTTGCTCGGGGGTAAGCATTTCTGCGGCTTCATCACGGTAAATTGCAGCATCTTGTGCTATTTCATCAAGTCCTTCGTTCATGGTTGCCAAGCACAAATAATAATATGCAAGAACGAAGTCTGGCTTATCTGCATATCCGCGAAGTAAGATTACGCCCGCGTTGAACTGCGCTGCGCCATCTCCTAAATTAGATGCACGAATATATAAGGCTAAAGCTTGTTTTTTGTCTTCTTCTACTCCATCGCCTGAATAGTAGCTATCAGCTAATGCTTTAATGGCTGGAGGATAATTCATATCAACAGCACGTTTAAAATGTTCATTGGCAAGGTATGCGTTTGTTCGAACCCCTATGAGTTCTTCTATTCCTTTCATGTAATGCCATAGGGCGGTACCAGGAAGTGGTTCATCACAAGGGGCGCATACTAGTGATTTTTGAGAAGCTTGTGCTTGAAGAGGTGTGGGCAGGCAAGAAAAAATAAATAAAAGGGGAAAAATAAAGCAGAGTTTTGTTAAATTTCTGCACTCACTGTGTGAGTTTTCAATAGCAGCTTTTGCTTTATTTTTAGAGAGTGCACTAAAGAATTTTATGATCATGGGGTTAATCTCCTATTCGGCATTGGCTTGATCTAACAGCCGGTCCATTTCAATATCTTGCTTTTTTGTATTGGTTTTTCTTATTGCTTTGTTTTCGGGTGCTTCTTTTGGCTTTAGATTTGCCAGATCTTCAGCTGATACTTGTTTTTCATTTGCTCTATCGATTGCTGCTTGCACAACAGGAGCAACTTGTTCGCCTACATTTGCAACAATTTGGCCAGCTTGTTTGATGTCTTCTATAGATGGGGGTTTGCGTTCACTCAAGCGTTTTTCTTGAAGAGATCTTATCCAATCTTGTGCTTCTTTTGGTAGAATGACGTACAGGGTATCACTGCCTTTATACATAAAGTTTACAAATCGGCTTTGTTTGATAAGTTCTGGGTGGTCAGGGCGCAGCCATGCGCAGCTGATAACTAATTCAAAGATAAATAAAAGTGCGCATCCGCGTAAAAGTCCGTAGGCAATGCCGAGAGATCGATCGACACCACTTAGAGCGCTGGCACGAACTCGCGAAGTTAGAAAATGGCTGATGAGGGTGAGGACAATTAAAAAAATGATGAAGATAGCGAACATGGTAACGCCATCAGCGAGCCATGGATTAGAAATTTTTGAACGCGCTAAATATTGGGTTGTTGGAAATAAAAAGTATGCCATGGCTACAGCGCCAACCCATGAGAGCAGGCTCAATATTTCCTTGGTGACGCCCCGGACAACGCCCATAACAGCTGAAGCGGTTAGTATGCTTAAGAAAATCAGATCAAATTTATTCATAGAAATTAAAATACTTTGTCTTTTTTTGAACTATAGCATAGTGTGCGCACGATACCAGATAGATCTGCAAAAGCATTTTTTTGGATCAAGCCAGCGGCGGATGCGATGTTTTCTATATCAGTTTTTTGGCCTTTGCCTATTTCAAGGAAGAGCAGTCCTTCAGGTTTTAACAGAGGGCGAATATTAGATAAAATTTCTTGATATGCCTCAAGACCTGTTGCGCCTGAAAACAGCGCTATCTTTGGGTCATGTAGGGTTGAGATATCAAGTTGTTCTTGAGTAGAAATATAAGGCGGATTGCTGATGATGATATCAAATTGTCCGTGTAAGCTTTGTGCCCAATTACCCTGAATGAGTTGTGAACGTTGTGTAAGTTGAAGCTTTTCTTGGTTGGATTTCGCGGTTCTTAAAGCTTCCCAACTGCAATCAACCCCTATTCCAAAAGCTTTTGGGAATTCGCATAGAAGTGTAAATAATAAGCAGCCTGTTCCCAGCCCTAGATCAAGAATTTGATAGAATGTATGTGCAGAAAAATATTTTTTGACTGCATCGATGATCACCTCTGAATCAGGCCTGGGGTCTAGAGTGTGTTCATTTGTGAAAAAATCTCGTCCATAAAATTCTTTGTGCCCCAGTATTTTTGCTATGGGTTCTCCAGACAGGCGGCGTTGAATTAGGGCGCCTAACTGTTGTTGTTGCTGCTTTGATAAAACAAGAGTGGGTAAGTGCATAAAAATCCACTCAGGAGATTTTTTTAAGACTTCTGCGAGTAAAAGCCTGTATTCATTAGCAGGGATTATTTCCATAGCCGTTAACATACCGTAAAAATAGTCATGCCACTCTAAGTTTTTAGAGTTGAGAAAGCATGGCTTTCGAATTATCTTGCGAAAGTTAACCATATTAGCGATACTTCTTCTATCATTTTTTAAACTTGAATTAATATGTCTAAAAATAACGCTCAAACAGAGCCAACTTTCAATATTATAGCTCAAGGTGTGCGTGATTTGTCTTTTGAAAATCAGCTTGCATTTGGTGCAACACTTAGCGAACAGCCAGAAATTGACGTGAATATTCAAGCTAACGGCAAAAAGATTAATGAAGAAAATTACGAAGTCATGCTAATGATTCGTGTGGAAGCTAAGCAAAAAGAGAAAATACTTTTTTTGATTGAGTTGCAATACGCGGGGTTGTGTCAAGCGCAGAATGTTTCAGCGGATGTGCTGCCAAGTTTGTTGATGATTCAAACGCCGACCTTTTTGTTCCCTTATGCGCGTCAGATTATTTCCGATACAACAAGTCAAGCAGGTCTTCCTCCGCTATTCTTGCAACCAGTCGATTTTGCAGCACTTTACCGTAATCAACAGGAAAAAGCGGGCGTAGCTGGAAACGCATAAGTAATGATTAAACGTTCGGTAGTTGTGCAAGGGCATGCTACCAGCGTGCGTTTAGAGCCTGAGTTTTGGGCAGTTATTGATGATATTTGCAAAGACCAAAATATTTCTTTAGGCCAGCTAATTATTTCCATAGAAAAGCAACAGCAGACTCGAAAAAATCTTGCGAGTCTGCTGCGTGTGTTTTGTTTGAAGAGTTTGGATTCTAAAGGCCAATACCCCATTTTTTGTTAAGGTAATGAGTTGCACGCGTCCAAAAGGTTTTTTGGGGCGAACTTGTAGTATTGGTGGCTACTGCAGGGAGTTGAGTTGTAGTTGGGTCAACTACTTGTTCGGAGATTGCTCTGCCCTCGTTATCATCTGAATCGTTACTTTTATTTTCATCTTCAATAAGAAGGGTTCCAGTTGAAGAATTAACGTCACTTTCAGGAATGACTACTGCAGAAACCACTTCTGCATTTTCAGTGATTGTTGTGTCACCAGAAGTAAGGTTTTCTACTTGAAGAGAAGAATCGCTTGAGAGTTTTTCTACAGCTACAATCCAATCCTCATATATTTGTGGACTTGCGTTTAATCCCATATGCGGCGTGTAAGAACTTAAGTTTTTTCCGTTTGTAGATTTTTCATCAAATTTATTTATTATTGCCTGAAATTTTTCCACCTGAGCATGTGCTATCTGCTTTTGTGCTGCTGCAAATGCTAAGATTTCGGAATTTGGTGCACCTGTAATTTTAAGACGCTCAAATTCAAGTTTTGCAGTATCATTAGCTTCTTTAAAAGCTTCTTCGCTAGCTTTAGCTTCAATGAAAAGATGCTTGATTTCTTCTGCTTGAGCTGAAGTGAAATTAGGGTAAACATGTTTCATAGCTTGATCAACTGTCATTTCTCCAATTGAAGAATTAACATCGTTACCAAGAATGACTACTGTAGAAACCGCTTCCGCATTTTCAGTGATTGTTGTGTCACCAGAAGTAATATCTTCTTCTGTATCGTCTTCTTCGGTGGTTAGAGCTAATGTGGGGGCAGCTGCGACAGTTGTATCGTCAACAAGTTCTTCAAGAATAGCAGCTTCAACAGGAACAAGAACTTGTGGTGAATGATCTTCAGATGTTGGTGTAATGATATGAAGATTAGAATTATCGTCTTCATTTTTTGTTACGCTTGTTGCGCTATCGAGAGTGAGAGGTATTTCGTCAAAAGAACCATCATTTGAAAAGTTTTCTACTATTTCTTGCTGCTTATCGTCTTCTTCATTATCGCTAGATGGTACACGATTAGGTGTGTTATTAGGGGGAGTCAAAACTATTTCAGACAAAGGCGAACTTTGCAAGGAAATGCTTTCAGAGTTGTCAGAAGGTATTATTAGGTTTGGCAGCCCAGCTTTTTGATTTATTTCATCTGTAGAAGATAAGTCTAAAGGCAATCCCCCATTTTCTGCTGCAACAATTATTGATGTAGAGGTAAGTGCGAAGCAAGTAAATCTCTTTAAAAATCTCATTGTGTGGACTCCTGATTATATCATTGTTGAAATTTCTCCCCTAGCAATTGAATTGTGATCAATTAAATTTAATTTTTCGTGAATATGTATTACAAAATAAATATATATAAATATAAATTCATTTTAGATGCGTTTTTAGAGAAGTTAATTCAAAATTTTCTAAATACAATACTTTGCCAGCCGGAAATGCTGGTCTTTGAATCGATCTCAAAGCCGCAGTTTATATATGCATTTATCACCATGGGGGCCTGTTTATCAAGTAGCCCAGAAACAATAATGTAGCCATTTTTTTTGATATATTTTTTCATATCTGGGGCTAGGCGTATTAGGGGTTTTGCTAGAATATTGGCAAAGCAAAGATCGTATTGCTGCCAGGTTTGGGGGTGCCCAAATCCAACTGAACAGAAAACGTTATAATTCTTTTTACATCCATTAAGTTCGGTGTTAAGGCGAGTGCGTCGTGCTGCTTCGGCTTCAATATCAACGCCTGTTACATGTATATTTGGCTGAAGTTTTTTTGCAGCAATGCTTAACACACCGCTGCCACAACCCATATCTAGCACGTTATGAAATGTGTTTTTTTTGGCTAATTGTACAAAAAGCTTTAAGCATCCTTGGGTTGTTGGATGTTCTCCACTACCAAAAGCAGTGGCTGCATTAATTTTCAGGGCAATGCTTCCAGGCTTTAGTGTGGGTGAACTTTCGGAGCTGTGAATAACAAAAGGGTGAATATTTATTTCTGGCTGTCCTTGATGGCATGCAAGTAGCCAATTTGTGTTTTCGATTTCTTCTACAGATGTTGTGAGCTGAAGCCCTAATAATGCTGCAACTGATTCAGCGTGGGCTTTGCATTTTACCACATCTACATCGTCACATAGCATATCGACTTGGAAAAGACTGGAAATAGGGAAGCCATTTTCATCGGTTATATTGGATGGGGGAGATTGTGAATCTTCGAACACAATGAGGCTTTCACATAAGTCTTCAAGGGCTTTTTGGAAGGGTTCAACAATAGTGTGGGGAACAACACAGCGAACTAGGTATTTAGTCATGAATGACCTGCGCTTTTAATTGGCTAGCGATGTTTGTAAATATTTCGCTTATTGGATGAGACGGATATTTTATAAAAAATGGTTCGCCTTGATCTGCGGATTCTCGCAAAGCGATATCGAGAGGAATTGAGCCGAGTAGTGGTAGATTTTGACGTTTACTTTCATCAATGGCGCCATTTTTTGTGAAAATGTGAGAATCAAGACCGCAGCCTGGGCAGTGAAAATGGCTCATGTTTTCGATGATTCCTAGAATAGGAATATTTACTTTTTCAAACATCTTAATTGCGCGTCGTGCATCAATTAAAGAGAGTTCTTGGGGTGTTGTTGTAATAACAGCTCCGGAAAGATTAGATTTTTGAGCAATGGTTAATTGAGCATCACCGGTTCCAGGTGGCAGGTCTATTAATAGGAAATCAAGTGAGGTGCCATCATGATCCCAAAGTACATCACCAAGCATTTGAGTGATAGCGCTTTGTACCATGAGGCCTCGCCAAATAACGGCTGCATCTTTTGGAACCATAAACCCCATGGACATGAGTTTTAGACCAAATTTTTGATGGGGAATAAGTTTTTTTTGAGGTGTTGCTTGGGGTTTTTCAAATATGTTTGTCATGGTAGGTAGAGAGGGGCCATAAATATCGGCATCGAGCACACCAACTTTTAGGCCGAGAGATTGCGCAGCGAGAGCTAAATTTAAGCAAATTGAAGATTTGCCCACACCACCTTTACCTGATGCAATGGCAATGACATGGTGCACGCCAGCGATGCCTGAAATTGTTTTTTTTTGCTCAGCTTTATGACGGTGAAAAGAGATCATAATGGGAAGGGAGCAGGCTTTTTCACAAGCATTTTGGATCACTTTTTCCCAGGATTTATCAGCTGTTGCAAAATCATCAGGAAGTTTAAAGATAAGCAGTGCTTTGGTGGAATCAATTTGAATGTGTTCCAATAGATCAAGTGCTAACAGGGTGGTTCCTGGTAATACAATGTCACGTAATTGGGTGCGAATAGTTGATTCCATATTTACCTGGGGGGATGAAAATTATCGACAGCTTAACACGTGGGGTGGGGAAACCTCAATGAGATACAAGCATGCTATAAAAAACTTATTAATTGGAGTTTCTAAATCACTTTAAAGGGTAACGATTGAGTAAAATTTTCTTGTAATTATTTATGGTAGTAACTAATTTAAAATCACTTACTTATTGTTTTTTTAAAATGAACTCAAATATTTTATATAAAGGATTAGTTAAAAGGCATTTTTTGATTGGTTTCAAAAATATTATCTTAACAATAATTACCTTGGGGATTTATCGCTTTTGGGGAAAGACGAATCTACGTTCCTACATTTGTTCACATCTTGAGATATTTGGACAGCCTCTTGTTTATCATGGAACTCCATTTGAGCTTTTGAAAGCTTTCTTAAGAGTTTTGCCTGTATTTATCTTAATTATTGCAATGCAGAAGGGGCTAGAATTAATTTCTATTTTCTTAGGAACTGCTTTAACTGTAGTAGGTTTGATTTGGATATTTGAGTATGCTTTTTACTCTAAGCATCAATACCTTTACTCGCGTACTAGTTGGCAAGGTATTTGTTTTAGATTAGAGGGGAGTCGTGTTAAGTATGCGAATCTATCTTTTATAATCTTTATAAAATCTTTGTTAACTCTTGGTTTGAGAGATCATGTTTATGTTATTATGAAAAACAAATTTATTTCAGATAATACGTTTTGGGGTGATATTGCCTTAGAATTTACAGGTGATGCAAATGACCTGAAAAAAATGAATTATAAAACTTGGTTCTTAATGATCCCAACCTGTTTTTTATCTAGAATATATTTTAGTTTTTACTGTTCAAGGTATGTCCTAAACCACTTAGCTTTTTCAGGGGTGAAATTCCGTGTTAATTATACTTTCTTACAATTTTTCCGCTTTTTTCTTTGGAATTTGCTGTTGATGATTTTTACATTTGGTATGGCATCACCATACATTACTTATCGTCATCTAAAGTTCATTCAAAAATATTATAATTTAGAGGGCGATGGTAAAAGCTTAGAAGCACACCAGATAGCCAGGGAAACAACTGGACAAGATGGTGCGTCTAGTTTACTTGATTTGTCTGATTTTTAAAATATAGGATAAAAATCTATGCAGTTTATTTGCAAGTTTTTTGATGGAAAGCATTCTGCTAGCAAAATTTGTATTGTTAAGTGCGATGAAAAATTAAGCTTAAGAGTTGACGCTGAAGAGCAGGATTTCTTGCTTGAAAATGTTTCATGGAAAAAGACAGAGGCTCAGATTTTTATAACCAGTGAGAATCTTGGTAAATATGCATATATAGTTGTTGAAAATCCTGATGATCAGGCAGCTATTTTAAAGTTTTTGCGATCTCTGAAAACCAAATCAATTTGGTATTCGCACGCCTTCTGTATTTATTACGGAATTATAAGTATCTTAATTGGACTGTGGGTATTTATGGATTCGTTGATTTTTTTATTCCCAGCAAACTTGGAACCTTGGTTAGAGAAGCAGGTTAGGGCTATTCATTTTCGTAAGGAAAAAGTAATTGCTTCTTCTTCATCTGATGTAACTTTAAAAAAAATACAAAGAGCTTTTGTAGAGATTCAGCCTGAATTAGATGGTGTTGAAATTACTATTATAGAAGATGATTCCGTTAATGCTGTAACTCTACCTAATAAAAAAATCATGATTTATTCTAAGCTTATTGAATCAACGGATTCTATCGAAGAACTTATGGGAATAATCGCGCATGAAATGGCCCATGTAAAACATCGCCATTGTATTGCTGCTTATGTGAAATTATTGCTATTTGATATGGGTGGTAAAATAGTTTTGGGAGGTTTTGATTCAGGTGCAGGAATGCTTATGCACTTTTTGCAGTTTTCGCGAGCAGCCGAGATGCAGGCTGATGAAGGGGCAATTATTTATTTGAGACAACTTGCATTATCAACAGCAGGTATGAGTACTTTTTTCAAAAAAATGAAAGAGAAAGAAAAATCAAAATATTACTCGTTAAATATTTTATCTACCCACCCGTGTTCACAAGAGCGCCAGCAATTATTTGAAGAGCATAGAAAAGAATACGAGCAATCAGTGTTTAGCGATATGGATTTGAAGAATATTAAAGAAATTCTTCAAAAATTGCATTGATTTAGCTTTGCGATACAGAAGCTCAAAATTCCTTGACGAAAAAGCATTTTGACCGTATAGTTCATTCCAAGTCCCCATCGTCTAGAGGCCTAGGACATCGCCCTTTCAAGGCGGCAACACGGGTTCGAATCCCGTTGGGGACGCCATTTTTTTCTTCTGTCTTTATTGTCGTTTATATATTTGCTAGGTTTGCAATAGCTTTTTTAAAGGTTTAGCAATATGTGCGGCATCACAGGTTTTTGGGATCCTAAGAATAAATTCTCAAATCATGAAAAACTTGCTACTGAGATGCAAAAAAAAATTCAGCTGCGTGGTCCTGATTCTTATGGGATTTGGACTGATCATGAACAGGGAGTTACGCTAGCGCATAGGCGTTTATCAATTGTTGATTTATCACCAGCAGGTCACCAACCAATGACATCACATTCTGGGCGTTATGTGATGGTTTATAATGGAGAGGTTTTTAATGGTGCTGAACTTAAAGCGTCTTTTTCTGAAATTAATTTTAAGGGCCATAGTGATACAGAAATTATGTTGGCTGCTTTTGATGCTTGGGGCATTGAGGTGGCTGTTAAATTATTTATTGGGATGTTTGCCTTTGCGGTTTGGGATAAGCAAACAAGAACGCTTGCGTTAGTTCGAGATCGTGTTGGTATAAAGCCTTTGTATTTTGGGTTTATGAATGATGTTTGGTTATTTGGGTCACAACCTAAAAGCTTGATGCCTCACCCTGCGTGGAAAACAGAATTAAATGTTGAAGCTGCTAAGGAATTTTTCTCTTTTGGGTATGTTCCTGAGACAACGTGCATATTTGAAAATTTACAAAAAGTAAAACCTGGAACAGTTGTGCATTTGCATGCTGATGGATCTTATAAAACAACAGCATATTGGGATTTAAAAGAAGAAATTACTCAAGCTAAAAATTACCATGAACAGAAAACAGATAAAGAATGGGTTGATGCAACCCATGCGCTTTTGAAAGATGCTGTAAAAAGGCGCTGTCAGGCAGATGTGCCTTTGGGGGCGTTTCTTTCAGGAGGAATTGATAGTTCACTTGTGGTGAGTTTAATGCAATCTCAATCTAGTGATCGCATTAAAACATTTTCTATTGGTTTTGATATTCCCAACTATAATGAGGCCCCTTATGCAAGAAAAGTTGCAGAGCACCTTAAAACTGATCATCACGAGTTCTATGTTTCAGCACAAGAAGCGCAAGAGGTTATTCCAAATTTAGCAGTAATGTATGATGAGCCATTTGCCGATGTTTCACAAATTCCAACGTATTTGGTTTCAAAATTAGCCAGAAATCATGTGACCGTGAGTCTTTCTGGTGATGGAGGTGATGAGCTCTTTGCTGGGTATAATAGGTATACTTTGGGTAAAAAATTGTGGAACATTAGAAATTATACCCCTTGTTTCTTGAGAGGGTTGGTTCCGTATTTACGATGCTTGCCTTTGTCATTGTGGAAAAATTTAGAAAAGCTACCAGGGTGTCCCCAACAACTTGTAGATAAAATTGAGCGAGGTATTGCTTTATTCCAGGCGAAAGATTTAGCAGATTGCTATAAAATGCTTGTGCGTCATTGGGAAACTGAAGTAGAAAATTCTTTTCCAGAGCATCATTTACTGAAGGATAGTATTGAAAATTTTCAATTTTGGGATACGTTGACCTATTTGCCAGGTGATATTTTAACAAAAGTTGACAGGGCAAGTATGGAGGTAAGCTTAGAGGCGCGCGTTCCTTTGCTTGATCATCGACTTATTGCGTTGGCATGGCAATTGCCAGAGCATTTGAAGTTACGTCATGGAAAAGGCAAATGGGTTTTGCGAGAAATTTTAAAATCGTATGTGCCAGAAGAGCTATTTGATCGTCCTAAAATGGGATTTGGAGTGCCTATTGATACATGGCTTCGAGGTGATTTAAAAGATTGGGCGCAAGAGTTGTTATTTTCCTCTTCCTTAGAAGAATTTGGAATTGGCGCTGATGAGTTGCAGTTAACCTGGGAAAAGCACCAAAATGGATCTTATAATTATCAATACAAATTGTGGCTAGTGTTGATGTTTCAGCAGTGGCGTAAAGAGTATGGGCTGTAGTTATATCATTCACGGCTTATTCTATTTTATAAATTCATGATCATTTTGAGGTACCTAACACTTTTTTCTCTGGTTATACTTAAGGCAAAGCGCAATAAAATTCGGAAAACAAGATGACGCGAAAAGCCACAATTACAATTGACGGAAAGACTATTGAATTACCCATTATTCAAGGAAGTTTTGGTCCTGATGCATTAGATATACGCAGTTTTTACCAAGAGACTGGGTTGTTTTGCTATGACCCAGGTTTTTTATCAACGGCAAGCTGCTCATC
Source organism: Pseudomonadota bacterium (assembly GCA_018062345.1). Taxonomy (GTDB): domain Bacteria; phylum Pseudomonadota; class Alphaproteobacteria; order Paracaedibacterales; family CAITNM01; genus CAITNM01. The sequence goes on from JAGOSL010000001.1 coordinate 18,527, forward strand.
GGGAATTACGTATATAGATGGTGATAAGGGGATATTGCTTTATCGTGGTTATCCAATTGAAGATCTTGTTGAGAAATGTGATTTTTTAGATATTGCGTATTTATTATTTTATGGTGAATTACCTAGGGCAGAACAGAGAGAATCATTTGAGAGCTCAATAATGCATCATACAATGGTGCATGAGCAGTTGCGTTCTTTTTTTCAAGGGTTTCGTCGTGATGCGCACCCCATGGCGATTATGGTTGGGGTTGTAGGAGCGCTTTCTGCTTTTTATCACGATAATCTTGATATTTATGATGCTAAGCAAAGAGAAATGGCGTCACATCGTTTGATTGCAAAAATGCCGACGATTGCGGCGATGGCCTACAATTATTCGCGGGGATGTCCGCTTCCTTATCCACAGAATAATCTAACGTATGCGCAAAATTTTTTGAAAATGATGTTTGCTGTGCCTTCTGAAACTTATCAGATTAATCCTGTTGTGGCGCGAGCTATTGATATTATATTTATTTTGCATGCGGATCATGAGCAAAATGCTTCGACATCAACTGTAAGGCTTGCGGGATCGAGTAAAGCGAATCCTTTTGCGTGCATAGCATCTGGAATAGCTGCTTTGTGGGGGCCTGCCCATGGAGGAGCAAATGAGGCTGTGCTTACCATGCTGCAGCAAATAGGGACAAAAGAAAATATTGCAAAATTTATTGAGCGAGCAAAAGATAAAAATGATTCTTTCAGGCTAATGGGGTTCGGTCATAGGGTTTATAAAAATCATGATCCAAGAGCGCGAATTATGCGTAAAGCATGCCATGATGTTTTAGACCAACTTAAGCTTGATGATCCGTTATTGGAGATTGCGCTTGAGTTAGAAAATATTGCGTTGAAAGATCCTTATTTTATTGAAAATAAGCTTTATCCTAATGTTGATTTTTATTCAGGTATTGTGCTTAAGGCCTTAAAAATTCCTTCATCAATGTTTACAGTTATTTTTTCTGTAGCGCGTAGTATTGGGTGGGTTTCTCAATGGAATGAAATGATGACAGATAAAGCACAAAAAATTGGACGACCAAGGCAGCTATATACCGGGCAAAAAATGCGCCATTTAAAGTAATAAAACTGGGCTATTAAGCTGCAGTCGCCATAACTGGTTCTGTCACGTCATCTTTGTTTTGTATTCCTTCAAGCTTAGAAAAGTGCTCAACGCCCCATAAAAATCCAATACTAACTGGAAGAGCAATTAACCAAATTCCGTAAGGTCCGAGCATATTTGTGAGATAGACTAGTCCAAGCGATGTTACTAAGTACATAAATGCACGAGACGTGGCGTAGAGCATGCTGCTGTATGTAAAGCGGCGTTGTATGGGGAAATATTTAAAAAAGATAGGAATTGCAGGAAGAGTCCCTAGGGAAAAAATTGTTAAAAGCATTTGCACTGTTGTTAATGTGTAAATATTTGTTAGAGGTACTAACGGCATTGCGAATAAGACTACTGAAGAGGCAATGGCCCTTACTTTTAAGATTTTTAAGGGGTGGAACTTTTTTACCATTAAAATAATAGACACTCCAACAATTGTGCTGCACAAGGTTAAGAACAGATTATGGTCAATGATTTGTTCTGCTGTGTAGTGCATAGAATATTTTAGGAAATCTGAGCAATGTATAAATATGATATAAAAGCACAGAGGGAAACCTGAATAGATGAAAAAATAGGCAAGAGAAGTTTGTTTTGATGTTTTTGCTTTTGCAAGGGATTTGTTCTTGCAAGCTTGTGCTTTTAAAAAGTCGGATGTTTCTCTAAGTCTTCTTCTGGCTACCGCACCAGAAAGGGCAATCATTCCTCCTAAAATAAAAACGGCTCTCCAATTGGCGCCACACTTAAAAACAAGGCTTGCGGCAATTAAAGCTGCTAAACTTCCTAGGGTGCAGAGCTCAGATACCCAAGAGACTAATTGATATGATGCAGGAGGTGGTAAAATTTCTGATAGGTAAATTTCAGCGCCAATGACTTCTCCGGTAGCGGAAAAACTTTGCGAAATTCTACAAGCAATCATAGCAATACTTGCAAAGATACCGATTTCTTCATAGGTGGGAAGAATGCTCATAAAGAAACAACTAACGGCCATCATGGTTGTTGAAATAATAATGGCTGATTTACGACCGATATGATCACCAATATAACCAAAAAGCATGGCTCCTATTGGTCTGAAAACGTATGTAGAGCAAAAAGTGAAGGCGGCTATTAGGGCTGCGGTGCGTTGATCTGTTTTTGGGAAAAATAGCTCATTTAACAACACCGACAGGTGCACATAGAGCATTAAATCAAAATATTCTAAGAAGGTGCCAATTTGTAAAAGGCCAACAGCCTCTTTTTGGTCGCGTTTGAGTGTTCTTAAAAAGCCCAATTTATTTCTCACTTGGTATTAAAGACTCAAGATAGGAATACTCTTATAAACCAGGTTTGTCTAGGAGTTAAAAAATATAAAATTATATAGTTGACTGTGTAATTTTACATAAAAAATCGGCGTAAAAAGTAATTGTTTTTATGCGGTATTTGTATGCTTAATTGCAGTGCTAATAGGGGGTTGAATGGGATCTCTTTAGTGTTGTAGATGGGGGAGTGCAGGTGTGTAGAGACATGATGCATTTTAGTTTAGGTTGTAGATAACTTTCGATCGGAATATAGGAGCTGGGTGGTGTTATTAAACCGGCGCGTCCCCCATCTATTGAATGGATACGGATAAGGGCAAGTTGTAAAATATTTTTTTTAGTTGGAGTATTCATGGCTGGGTTATTTGCTGAGATTTTGTAAATAGTGGAAAGTTCTGGGTTAGCACTACAAAAAACTTTCATAAAGCTTTCTTCTGCATTGATACAAGCTTTTCTAATTTTTTTTAATTTGAAAAATATGCTAGATATGAGTTCTTCATTGTAAACAGTGCCAAGTATACTTTTTAGATTATGGTTTGGAATTAATTTTTTCAGTTCTCTCTGGTACAAGCTTTCTTCGTGGCATTCAGCGGCCCAACTGCCAATGCCTGCACTAAAATTTTCTGATATTCGAGAAATAATTTCTTGGCTAATAGTTCCTTGTAGTAGTTCATGAAAGCATAAAAGAGCACAATGAACGCGTGTTTTAAGTTTTCCCATTTCTGGGTGATTATATTCTGCGTCTGCGCTGCCTAGGCTTCGATCATGATCGAGAAGGTAGATTCGTATTTTTGTGCTGCCAGGAACTGGGGAGAAAAGGTAATTTTGAGTGCGGCCGTCTTCTGGATTAATAAAAGAGGAGAAAAGTACTGACTTTTGAATTTGGCTGTGATCAAAAATCCAATCACTTCCATAAGATGGGTCGGTTTCAACTTTTTTGAGAACTTGATCGAGTGTTTCTCCTTCTATAAATTCAGACACTAAAAAAACTTGATCATTTATTAATATTGTTTCTGCTATGGGTATGGGGCATTCTTCTGTTTCTTCTGGAAAAATCATATTGTAGAGTTTGTAGGTTGCAATATCATTTGCTGGTGCCTCTGGGTGTTGCTTAAAACATAAACGTCTCCGTCCATCTATTGAATAAAAGCCTACAATTCTTGTGCCACCTGATGCTCTGTCACTGGGAACAAAATCTTGACCGTTCATTAGCATATGGCTTGGATCATACACTCGGTAATGATCAATTCCTCCGTATATACTTTTTAATCGCACAGATATGAGCTTAGATTTATCAGCATTATGGGGGAGGAAAAAGAAAGGTTCAGGAAGTAGATTTTCATAAATACCTAGTCGTTGGGCACATCTTCTTAAGAACATATCGACACTAAGTACAGGGCTTTCATGTGGGTAAGCATTGAAATGAAAGGTGCTGAGAGTGGTTTCTTGAGATTCGTAGGGGATTTTTTTCTCGAAAGGGCTTCCGTCAGAAGTGCCACGAATAGCTTTGGGGAGGCGAAATGACCCCCAAGAATCTGGGCGTTTTAGCTTTTTTCCTTGATTAATTGAGGGCTCATCATCCAGTTCAGATAGTTCGCTGTTTATTGCATCATATTTAATTTCTTCATCATCACATTCACTGGTGGTTATTCCGCTTGAAATGCTTTCGCTGCAGCTATCTTCATAATTAATCTCTTCACATGTGTGCGCTTTCATGGAAAAAAGTAACGTTACAAAAAGAACTGCAAAAAGACGATTCGAGCAATGTCGATGTTGGGTGTGTTTAATAAAAAATAATACAGTGGAATTTTTTTTATTAAAATTTCTTTTATTCATGAAAACACGTGAAACACTTAATTGCTAAAGCATGGCACTGCTGGAAGCGTTTGTCAGAGGTGAATTTTTCACTAAATTTGCCGCTTACTAAAGTAGCTGAAGCGAGTGGTTTGGAAATGGTTTTGGGGTTTTTATTTGCTGGGTGTTGATTTTTTTATATTTGCAAGGAGCGTAATGCGTGCCTATTGCAGTAAATTAAAGATACTGTACCTTCAGCATAAGAGATTTTCCAGTTTTAGTTTGGGTATTTTTTTATAGAATACTTTATCTAGGAAACATATTTTCCTTATGCTATCTTGAGCGAAAATAGGAACTATATTGACGTTTGTGAAACGATTTCTCTCTGGCTTACTTGTTCTTCTTCTTGCTTCTTGTGCGGATGATAGTGAAAAATTTGATGAAATGTCAGTCGAGCAGCTGTATTTAATGGCTGTTGATCGCATAGAGGCAAAAAAATATAAGGAAGCAGGGGCAGCGTACGCTGAGGTTGAGCGTCAGCATCCCTATTCTGACTGGTCGCTTAATGCGCAAATTATGTCTGGATATTCGTATTATTTAGCTAAGAAATATGAAGACGCTGAAGAGGCCTTTGAAATGTTTATTCAGCTGCATCCAGGCCATGAGTATGTGCCATATGCTATGTATATGTTGGGCTTAATTGCTTACGAGCAAATTCCAATTATCGAACGTGATCAAAGCCCAGCAAAAGAAAGTGCTGATGCTTTCCAAAAATTGATTAACCGTTTTCCTGACACAAAATATGCCAAGGACGGCAGATTGAAGATTGATTTGATTCGTGATCATTTGGCAGCGAAAGAAGTTGAAGTGGCTAGGTATTATCAACAAAAAGAATCACACTTAGCAGCAATTAATCGTTTGGTGACTGTTGTAAAAGAATATGAGCACTCTGCACATGTGCCAGAGGCGCTCTATCGCCTGGTTGCTTCTTACCTGGCGCTTGGCCTGTATGATGAAGCGCAAGCATCGGCTGCAGTATTGGGGCACAATTATAGTGACTCTGAGTGGTATGAGCGTGCTTACGAGATCATGCAAGGGGTTAAACACTAATACATGCTACGCGCGCTCAGTATACGCAATATTGTGCTGATTGAGAGCCTTGATTTATCTTTTGATCCTGGATTTTGTGTGCTAACCGGTGAGACAGGTGCGGGAAAATCTATTCTTTTAGATGCTTTATGTTTGGTTTTAGGTCAACGTGGTGAGCAAAATTTAATTCGTAAAAATGCTGAACAAGCATCTGTATTTGCTGAATTTGAGTATGATGCTTCGCTTGATGAGCTTTTTGAAGAGCAAGGATTGCCTAAAGGAGAGATGATTGCTCTGCGGCGTGTTTTGCAAATAAATGGCAGGTCTAAAGCGCTTATTAATGATGAGCCAGTTACGGTGCAAACTTTAAAAATTTTGGGAGATCAGTTGCTCAATATTCATGGGCAACAAGACCATTTATTTGAATTAAGCCGGCAGCGTGCTTTATTAGACCAATCAATTGATGGGCAAATTAAAAATACAGTTGAGAGTGTTTGGGCAAATTTTCAAAAGGCACAGCTTGATCTTGAGGCATTTGAAAAGGCCTTGTTGACAGGGCAAAGTCAGCGAGCATTTATGAAGATGCAGCTGGAAGATTTGAAAAAATTGAATCCTCTTGAAGGGGAGGAAACTCAGCTTTTGCAAAAACGTGAGGAGATTGTTGGATTTGCAAAAATTGCAGATACGGTTGCTGCCTGTTTGAAAGGGTTGACGTACCCCAAAGATTTAGCAAGTGAAATTGCTCAACATCAGCAGATGTTGGAAAAGTCTAACGTGGGACTAGAAACTTTAGATGAAGCACGGAAAAGTCTTGATCGTGCTTATGTTGAAGTTAAAGAAACGCAGCTTTTGTTGAAAGACTTGCTTGAGCAGCACCGGGGACATGCAGAAGAGCTGCAAGGTTATGATCAGCGTTATAGCGAGATACACGCGATTTCAAAAAAATATAATCTGGCAGGAGATGACCTTTATAAAGTTTTACAAGAGTTGCAAAGCCAGCAACAAGGTTTTGACGACCCTGAATATGAACGAGATCAATTGCAAAAACAATTAATAAAAGCAAAGCAAGAGTATATTAGTGCGGCTCAAGTTTTATCAGAGCATCGGAAAAAAGTAGCAAAAGAATTAGAAAATAATGTACACAAAGAGCTGCCGGATTTGTTTTTGCCTCATGCGCGCTTTCAAATAAATTTAAATCCCCTAGCAGAAGCGCAGTGGGGGGTGCATGGCGTAGAACAGGTGATTTTTGAAGTGTGCATGAACCCTGGGCAAAGTTTTACACCACTACATAAAACAGCGTCTGGTGGAGAGATGGCGCGTTTGATGCTGGCGTTGAAGGTTGTGACGGCAAAGCAGCAGAATTTATTGACGCTGATTTTTGACGAAATTGACCATGGAGTGAGTGGTCAGGTGGCTTTGGCAATTGGTAAGCGTTTGAGACGTTTGGGCAAATGTGGTCAAGTTATGGCAATTACGCATTCTGCTCAGGTGGCATCGCAAGCGCAACATCACTTAGTGGTGGCCAAAAGGCAGGAGCAATTGTCAACGGTTACCACTGTGCAAGCTTTGTCCGAAGGTGAGCAAGTGAATGAAATTGCACGTATGCTCTCAGGTCAGGGAATAAATGAGGCAGCGCGTATGGCAGCAATAGAATTAGTGAAGGAGTCCATATGATAGTTTTGTGTGCAGGTGGAACTGGTGGGCATGTTTTTCCAGCCGAAGGATTAGCTTCATATTTAAAAAAACGAGGACATAAATTAGCGCTTTTGACTGATTCTAGAGCCATGAATTTTGTAAATTATGAATATTTTGACGCTATTCAAGTGATGAATGTGAATCGCAGCAATATTTTTTCCTACCTTTATACAATGCTTAAAAGTATTTTGAAGGGTTTTTTCTTTATTCGAAAGAATCATGTGGATATTGTCGTTGGTTTTGGAGGTTATCCTTCTCTTCCTGGTATGATAGCTGCGAAATTATTGTTTAAAAAAACCTTGTTGCATGAACAAAACTCTGTGCTTGGTCGTGCAAATAGGTTTTTGCAACGGTTTTCCAAGGGATTAGCCGTGAGTTTTTCCCCAACAATTGGTGCTCCAAATAATGCGGTTTGGACAGGTAATCCAGTGCGCGAATTAGTGCATATGGCGATGACAGTGCCTAGACCAAAAAACACCGATAAATTTCACATTTGTGTTGTTGGAGGGAGTCAGGGGACAAAATTATTTGCAGAGATTATTCCAAAAGCACTTGAGTTGTTACCTGAAGATCTGCAACAGCAACTTGTTGTTACGCAGCAATGTCGTCATGAACAGTTGCAAGATGTAAAAAATACTTATGAGCGGCTTGGAATAAAAGCAAATCTAGAAAGTTTTTTTAGTGATATGCCAAGTCATTTGCGTAGCGCCGATTTGGCTATTTGTCGTGCTGGGGCTTCTACTGTTGCAGAGCTAACCTGCTTGGGTGTTCCTGCGATTTTTGTGCCTTTAGCGATTTCAAAGGATAATGATCAGGGTGAGAATGCACGTTTAGTTGTAAATGCAGGTGGAGCCTGGATGATAAAAGAATCAGAATTTACACCGGTGGCTTTGACACAGCTTCTTGAAAGCGCCATGAAAAATAGGAAAATCCTAGCTGCTATGAGTGACTCAATTCATCGCTTGGCAAAACCAGATGCAGCGGAAGATTTGGCGGATTGGGTTGAAAGTTTTCTTCAGGGTAGCTATTTATAAAAGATAATCTTTTTTATAGAAGCTAGATGAGCATTTTACCAGGCCAAAAACGAGCTTTGCATTTTATTGGAATTGGTGGTATCGGGATGAGTGGTATCGCTGAAGTTTTGCACAAAAGTGGTTTTATTGTGCAAGGTACTGATATTGCGGAAAGCTACAACACGAAAAGGCTTGAATCTTTGGGGATTCCTGTCTTTATTGGTCACGACATAAAAAATTTAGCACAAGTGCAGGCTGTCGTAATTTCAACAGCCGTTAAGCATGATAATATTGAGCTTCTTGAGGCTCGTCGGCTGCGTATTCCTGTGATGCATCGTTCAGAAATGTTAGCCGAAATTATGCGAAGTCGTTTATCTTTAGCTGTTGGCGGAACGCATGGAAAAACAACAACTACTTCCCTTTTAGCGTGGTTGATTGATGCCGCTGGTATGGATCCAACTGTTGTGAATGGTGGAATTATTAACGAATACAATACAAACGCACGTTTGGGAAAAAGTAATTGGGCAGTTGTTGAAGCGGACGAATCTGATGGTAGTTTTACAAGACTTCCCGCAACGATTGCTGTAGTGACGAATATTGATGCTGAGCACATGGAGCACTATGGTGATTTTGAGTCATTGTATGGTGCATTTCGTCATTTTGTAAGGAATGTTCCTTTTTATGGGCTAGGTGTGTTGTGTGTGGATCATCCTGTGGTGAAGAAATTATCCCAGGAGATTGATGACCGTCGCATTGTAACTTATGGGTTTGACAGTAATGCTGATGTTTGTGCGAAAAACATACGATTTTGCTCAAATGGAGCTACTTTTGATATTGTCATGAAGCCTGATTACCTAGAAAAGCAACGTGAATTAACGGGCTGCATGGGTGAAAATGTTGCAACGCTTCCTGCTGTATTAAAAGATGTATATTTGCCAATGGTTGGGCAACACAATGTTCAAAATGCATTGTCTGTTGTGGCAATTGCTCAAGAATTAGGAATATCAGATGCTGTGGTGCGTCATTCATTTAAAACATTTAAAGGGATAAAGCGTCGATTCACTCAAGTTGGTAGTGTTCATGGGGTGCGTATTATTGATGACTATGCTCATCACCCGGCTGAAATTAGTGCAGTTATTTCTGCGGCAAAGCAAGCGACTAAAGGCAATGTGTATGCGGTGATGCAACCGCATCGTTTTTCAAGATTAAAAAATTTATTTGAAGATTTTGTTCATTGTTTTAAAGGATGTGAGCAGGTTTTGATTTCAGGGGTGTATACAGCTGGGGAATCACCCAACGGTGTTACTGGAGAAGATCTTGCGAATAAGATTGCTGAAACTGGAGTATTCGCGCGTTATTTTGAATATCCTTCTTCTTTGGCGAGTATGCTTATGCCATTTTTAGAGCCAGGTGATATTATTCTTTGTGTGGGGGCTGGCAATATAACGACATGGGCCCATGAATTGGCTCAAGATTTAGAGAAAAATTTTCATCCTGTTTTGAAGGCCGCAAACGGAAATGCCTGAATAAAAGATGACCCAAAAGGTGCGTTTGAAGGAAAAGTATAGGGATGACACGCAGGTTTTGGGTCAAAAAAATAGCTCAAAAGGTATGAGGGGAACACACATTTTGAGCTGCCCCTTTCGGGTTAATTTAATGATGACTGAGAAGTATTAATTAATGGTTACCAATACAAGAAAAAATGACTTGCCGATTTTGCTGCCTGTAGTGCGTGGACGCTACAGCTTTGAAGTGAATTTATCTGCGTTTACTTGGTTTCAAGTGGGGGGTGCTGCTTTTGTATTGTATAAACCTGAAGATGTTTTTGACCTTCAGCATTTTTTGAAAGAAAAATCTGCTGAGTTGCAGTACTTTGTGCTTGGTGCTGGTTCTAATGTGCTGGTGCGTGATGGTGGTTACCGCGGGGCTGTTATAAAATTGGGTAAGGGTTTTTCTGCAATTACTATTGAAAATGATGTGTTGATTGCAGGCGCTGCAGCGCTTGATAGAACCGTTGCTATGTTTGCAATGCAACATCAATTAAGTGGAATTGAGTTTTTAGTGACTATTCCAGGGGCGATTGGTGGTGCTGTGGCAATGAATGCAGGATGTTACGGTTTTGAAGTTAAAGATGTGCTTGCTTGGGTTGAAATTGTTGATAAATTTGGTGAGCTTCGTAAGCTTTATGTAGATGATTTGAAAATGAGTTACCGAAAATCAGTATTACCAGAGGGGAGCGTTATTGTTCGTGCAGCATTCAAGATAACACCGGGGAATGCGGCTGATATTCAACATAATACTCAAGAATATTTGCAGATGAGAGAAGAAAGTCAGCCAACAAAAGGCCGCACAGGTGGAAGCACTTTTAAAAACCCTATTGATGCAAAAGCTTGGGAGCTTATTGATAAAGCTGGCTGTCGGGGTTTGACTATGGGTGGTGCAAAGATATCTGAAAAACATTGTAATTTTATGCTAAACACAGGTGGAGCATCTGCAGAGGAGCTTGAGTGTTTAGGTGAGTTGGTGCGCCAAAAAGTAAAAGAGACTTCAAATCAGAACCTTGAATGGGAAATTATAAGGGTTGGGGATCGTTAGGGAGTTCAAATTTAAGATTAGGAATAAATCTGCAGTCTTAAATTATTCTTAAATAATAAATAATTTTATATTTATTTGTATAGTTAATTTATATTTAATTAGTATTTTTATACTAACATCGTAAATATTAGTGATGTTAATTTAAATATTAATATTATTAATGTTTCGTTTTTATAAAAAATTTTATTATGAAGGGAATATTATTATGAAAAAAATTCAAACAATTCTTGCTATTGCTGCTTTCACTTCTACGGGATTTGCTGCAACTTTAGAAATTGACTTCAATGGTTCAAAAGCTTCTCCTAGCAGTTTTTCTGCTCCGGTTAGTGGTAATTTAGAGTTTAATGCATCTGCTATAGACGCAAACGACCTTACTAATGGGGCGTTTACTAATTACACTGGTTCCAGCACTGGAGATACAACAGTAACTAATGGTTTTGTAAATTATAATTCTGCAAGTGCGCCAACTGTTGGTGGAGACTTTATTCTAAATGGTGGTGGATTAGTAGACGTTTCAAATCCTGGTGCTTCTCTTCCATACTTAGTTGTGACAGCTGACAGCCAGCTTGTGTCTGAACATGGCGGAACTGTAGTTAACCTTGGTGCAACAAGTGAAGCGTATGTTCTAACGTTAAATGGTTCATTTGAGTTTGGTCATATTGAGGATGGTAGCGCAACTACATTTGGTTTTGCTACTGGAGCAGAAATCGAATTTGGTCCTTCAACAAATAACGAATCATCTACACCGCTTACACTATCAGGTGACTTACATATTGCTGCAACTCCTGCCAATGGTGGTAGTGTTGTAGTTTCATCTCCTTATGCTGTTTACATTGATTATCCAGAGCTTCCTGCTACCAGCTTCACAGCGTTAACTTGTAGCAAAATTTTTCTTCACAATAACATCATTAACCAAGATATTATTGCTGGTTAGTGTGGCCTAATAATCTTTAATTTTTTTATTTGCCCCAGTCAGTTTTTTTGACTGGGGAATTTTAAATAAAGGATTAGACGCACTTTTAAAAACAAAGAAATAACTGGGTTATTTAATAAAAAAACCGGCTAAAAGCCGGTTTTATATGCATTATGTTTTGTGATTTATTCTGCTGCTGGAGCTTGTGCTTCAGTTGGTTTTTCTGCTGCTTGCGCTGGAGCTGCTGAATTTTTTGGTTCTGCACGATATGCGCGTTCTGCGATGCGTGCGCTTTTGCCACTGCGATCACGCAAGTAATATAATTTTGCGCGACGCACATCACCGCGGCGGGTAACTTCAATTTTTATGTTTGGTGAGTAAAGTGAGAAAACACGTTCTACGCCTTCACCATAAGAAATTTTACGAACTCTAAAGGTTGATTTTAGGCCCTTATTTTTACGGCCAATAACGACACCTTCAAATGGCTGATGGCGCTGACGTTCGCCTTCAATAACTTTTACTAATACTTTTAAAGAGTCACCGGCACGAAAATCCGGAATAGCTTTGCCTTCAGCAAGTTTTTCAAGCTGATTTTTTTCAATTTGTTGAATAATATTCATAATTTCCCTTTTTTTTCTTTAACCATCATTTGCTTTTCTTGGTATTTGGCCCAAAGGTCAGCACGACGGTCTTGTGTTATTTTTTCTGCTTCCATTAAACGCCATGCGGCAATCGACTTATGGTCGCCAGAAAGCAGCACATCTGGCACGACCGTATTATTCCAAATTTGGGGTTTAGTATACTGCGGGTACTCTAATAAGTCTAGTTCAAAACTTTCAATGGTGGTTGCATCTGGTTTTTCAAGAACGTTTGGCAAAAGGCGAACGCAGGCATCAATCATTACAAGGGCTGCAAGCTCTCCGCCTGATAGAACATAATCCCCAATGCTTACATCTTCCAGGCCGTGATTTTTGTTCCAATGATCGAGTACGCGTTGATCAACGCCTTCATAGCGTCCACATAGTATATTGATTCCATTTGGGTAATCGGCTAACCAAGAGCGGACCATTGATTGAGTGAGTGGTCGGCCTTTGGGCGAGGCATAAATAAGCTTTGTGCCTGGTTGTGTGTGAGTAGAAAGTGCTGAATGAATAACATCGGGTCGCATTACCATTCCAGTTCCGCCACCATAGCTGGTATCATCAACAGTTTTGTGTTTATCTATTGCAAAATCGCGAATGTTAATGGTATTGAGCTTCCAGATGCCTTGTTGCATAGCTTTGCCGGCAATGGAATGCTTTAGGGATCCAGGAAACATATCTGGGAAAAGTGTATATACAGTTGCTTGCCACATAATTTATTGCTTAAAATTAGTCAGCGCACTGTTCATTTTTTTTATCTAAGACTTTTGAGCGGTGATTCCAGGTTAGTGCAAACAAGAATGCGCTTATTAAGGCGCAAACGGCTACAGCAGCAAAAGCGGCATCCCAGCCGGAGTGATCAACGATTAGTCCAACGCCGTATCCTGCTACAGCTGCCCCAAGATAACCAACTGTTCCGGTAAGGCCAGAAGCTGCACCTGCTGCCTTTTTGGATGCAAAATCAGACGCGGCGACGCCAACCAAAATTTGTGGTCCTGTAACAAGAAAGCCAATTAGCATCATGCCAAGGAAATGTTGCCATTTTTCTGTTGCTGGAGACTGCCATAAAAAGACGATACCAAAAGCTAAAACAACCATGTATAAGAAACCAACACGCCCACGTCTGCCTTCAAATACTTTGTCTGATAGGTAGCCAGCAACGATGCCCCCAAACATGCCTGCGACATCAAACATTGCGGCTTGCCACCCTGCTAACTTCAGGCTGCTTCCTTTGAATTCACTTAAAAATGTTGGAGCCCAGTTAAACATGAACATACGAACAATATAGACAAAGAAATTCGCGCCGCACACATACCATACAAGTTTGTTTTTTGTGACTTGATGAAAAATTTCTTTGGTGGATAATCGGGAGTCATCAATTTCATGTGCTTCCATCAACCCATGGTGTGTTTCAATAGCTGGTAATCCTAAAGATTCTGGGGAGTCCCTTAGTCGGTCAAGCAAGAGGAATGCAATGCCAAAGCATAGTACTGCGGGCACGAAAAAAGCATATTGCCATCCATAAGATGACATTACATAAGGGGAAATGATAAGTACAAGAGCGCTGCCAATTTGTTGTGAAGTGTTCCAAAGTGCCCATTTTGTACCAATTTCTTTGGGGCTAAACCAGTGAGTTAGGAGTCTGGCGCAAGGAGGCCACCCCATAGATTGAAAGCACATGTTAAATGTGTAGAGGGCGAATAATACTATCCAAGTTGAGCTTAACCCAAGGCAAAAGCTCATAATTGCTGAGCCTAACAAGCCAATGCTCATGAAGTATCGTGCGTTACTTCGATCGCCTAGCAGCCCTGATACTCCTTTTCCAAGGCCGTATAAAATAGACCCTGTAGAGATAATAATACCAATATCAGCCTTTGTGTACCCAAGGTCTGATTGGAGGTAAGGAATTGCCATTGTAAAATTTGTGCGGAGTAAGTAAAACGCCGCATAGCCACCAATAATTGACAGCATAATTCGACGACGCCAGTAAGAATATGTACGCCCGCCAGCTGCGACTTTGTTTAAGGTGTTGCCGGAAATTTCTTCTGAATGTGCAAAGAGAAATTGTGTCAAACTCTACTTAAGCTCCTTAAGGCTAAAAAATCTATCGCCTACAGAATATCAGAAACAATATTTTTTATAAAGTTACCAAATATTGGTAATGCAACTGTAGCGCCTCCATTGCCATTTCCTAGACTTTGGGGCTTTAAAAACCCAACAAAAACGCCAATAACGAGGGGGTTATCATCTTGATAAATTGTTCCAGGGATGCTTGCGCTTCCAATAAACCAAGCGTCACGATTGCTATTTGTTGTGCCTGTTTTACCCCGAATAGTTACATTGAATTTTTGCTCAAGTGGTAAAAGAGATTTTCCAGTTCCATGAGTAATAGCAGCACGCAACATTTGAAGAATTCCAAAGATTGTGGTTGGGGAGGCAAGGCGTTGACGATCAGTTATTGTATTTACTGGAATCATTGCAAATGCATCATTTTTTTCAAAACAGCAGGAGTTAACATTTTTATTGATAGATGAAATTTTTCTTTGGGTGTAAGCATTGTAGAATTTTGGTTTTAAATAATATCCACCGTTAAAAATCATTGCATACGCGTTAGTAAGCTTAAGTAAAGTTGTTTCTTTTGAGCCCAAAATAATGGAAGGGTGTAAAGATGCTTTATTGTACACATCAAAAAGTTCTGCTGTGTCTTGGATGTGTTCAAGACCTGTAATTAGGCCAAGCTGAATAGCGGCTAGGTTGTGAGAGTAAGCTAGGCTATTTTTTACAGTTACAAAACCGTGAAACCTTTTATCAACATTTTTGGGTTTGTAGATTTCTTTTCCGTTGTTAAGAAACATTGTGATTGCTTCATCTTTAATAATATTATCTGGATCGATGCCTTGTTCAAGTGCTGCTAAATAAACGAAAGGTTTAAAGCTTGATCCTGGTTGACGAGCTGCTTGCGTTGCGCAATTAAAGGGGTTAGTTGTGTAATCCCAGCCACCAACCATTGCTAAAACTTTGCCCGTTCTTGCTTCCATTACAATAATAGCGCCGCTTATTTCAGGAATTTGTCTGATGTGTGCTTTTTTTTCTTTAACTTCAACCAAAATAATATCGCCAGGAATTAAAGGTGTTTCAAAATACCATCCTGTTGTATCTAAGGGTAAAGACTGTTGATTGGGTATTTGCGCAAATAATTTTGTATTGCGAGATTCTACAATAGCTTTTTGATAATTTATTGGGCAATTGGGAACAGTGATTTTTTCTAATTCTTCCAGAGAGTGTTCGGAGCTTAAATGTGCAAGAGGTTTGTAAAAAATTTTATGTATGTGATCATATTTTAAAAGGCCATCGTTTAGTGCTTTTTGGGCTGCCTGTTGAAAATGTATATCCATGCAACTAAAAATTTCTAAGCCTGCTGACATATTGAGTTGGGGCAATTCATTTTGAAATGTTTCCTTTAAAAAACTGGTGTAATAGCCGTAGTTATTTGGCGTATTTTCTGCTTTGTGAAATTCAATAGGTTGTGCTGTGGCTTGGGCTGCTTCTTCAAAAGATATATAATTTTGCTCTAGCAAAGCTTGAATAATTGCGTTGCGCCTATTTTTAAGTTTTTGCACGTTTTGAGATGCACTTAATTGTGCTGGAGCTTTAGGTAAAGCTGCGAGTAAGCAGGCTTGTGCAATTGTTAATTCATCAATACTTTTTTTGAAATATTTCAGTGATGCTGCTTGCACGCCGTATGCACCATTTCCCAGATAAATTTGATTTAAATAAAGTTCTAGAATGCGTTCTTTACTGAGCTGTTGCTCTAAAATTATTGTGGCAAATGCTTCTCGTAACTTTCTTAATATGCTTTTTTCATTACCTATTAAAAAATTCTTGGCTACTTGTTGTGTAATTGTTGATGCGCCTATTAAGTTTTGTTGCTTTGATAGATTTTGAAAAAGTGCGCGAGTTATGCGTATTGGATCAATGCCGGGGTGATAGAAAAAATTCTTATCTTCAGCTACTAAGAAAGCTGCAATGATTTTTTCTGGGATGTTTTCGATTTTTAGATTTATTCTGTGAACTGGCGCAAATTCTTGTATAAGGTTAAAATGTCGATCATAAACGCGGCTTAGTTCTGGTGCTTGGTAATCATTTAAAAAGCTTGAATTCGGTAAGCTGGGTTTGATATGCCAGTAAATATAGGCCAGAGAAGCGATTGCAATTATACCAATTATTGCTAGGCCGACCCCAACCTTTAAAAGTATTCTGGCGATGGCGCTATGCATTCATAGAATCGCTTTGTTAAATAAATTCAAAAAGTTTTTCGTTGTGGCTTGGGCTACTTCTTCGAGTGATATTTCTTTTAATTCTGCAACCATTTTTGCGACAAATTGGGTGAAAGCTGGTTCATTTCGTTTTCCACGATGGGGGATTGGCGCAAGAAATGGGGAATCTGTTTCGACCAAAATTCTGTCAAGCGGCACGAATTTTACAACTTCTCGTAGTTCAGATGCATTTTTAAATGTAATTATACCAGAGAAAGAAATGTATAATCCCCGATCAAGGCCTTGTTTAGCAAAGTCTAAAGAGCCGCTAAAACAGTGAAAGACACCTTTTGTATTGGGGTATTGATCAAGGCACGAAAGAGTATCAGAGTCTGCGTCACGAGTATGGATAATCACTGGTAGATTTAGTTCAACGCCAGTATTTAAGTGCATTGAAAAACAATTAATTTGGGCTTTTTCATCGCTGTTATTGTAGTAATAATCTAAGCCTGTTTCACCTAAAGCTACAACTTTTGGATGTGTTGCATGCGATTTGAGTTGTTCAATTAGCTTTGAGTCATTGTAATCTTTGCTATCGTGTGGGTGCACGCCAACACTGCAAAAAATATTGTGATGAGCCTCGGCAATGCGTTGTATATCTAAGCTTTCTGAGAGGCGTGTGTTGACTGTTAGCATATGGCTAATGCCATGTTCGTGAGCGTTTTTAATAACGGCGTCTAGATCTTTAGTAAACTCAGGAAAATTTAGGTGACAATGGCTATCAACAAGCATTAAGGTAAAAAAGAAAAATATTTTCTCTAATTTAACTAAATTTGAAGAGTAATGCCATGGCACAAGAATATTTGTTTACAAGTGAATCGGTTTCAGCGGGGCATCCTGACAAGGTATGCGATCAGATATCTGATTTGATTGTTGATATGTACTTAGAAAAAGATCCAGAGT
This sequence comes from Pseudomonadota bacterium, assembly GCA_018062345.1. Lineage (GTDB taxonomy): Bacteria > Pseudomonadota > Alphaproteobacteria > Paracaedibacterales > CAITNM01 > CAITNM01. The sequence continues at coordinate 35,910 of JAGOSL010000001.1, forward strand.
CTCGTCTTGCAATTGAAACTTTAGCAACAACAAATAGGGTGATTATTGCAGGTGAGTATCGTTCAACAGCATCAATTTCGAATGCTGAAATTGAAGAAGCTATTTGTGACTTGGTAAGTGAAATTGGTTACGAGCAAGATGGTTTTCACCATGAAAAACTTGATATTTCTAATTTTTTACATGCGCAATCAGCTGACATTGCAGTTGGTGTTGATGCAGCGCATGGTAAGGATGAAGGTGCTGGAGATCAAGGCATCATGTTCGGCTATGCTTGTGATGAGACTGAAGTTTATATGCCTGCGACATTATGGTATTCACACCGTATTTTGCAGAATTTGCATAAAGCCAGAGTTGAGCAGTATCAAGATATATTAGGTCCTGATGCAAAATCACAAGTAACGCTTTTTTACGAAGATGGTAAGCCAATTCGTGCGCATAAGGTTTTATTGTCAACGCAGCATGGGGAAGATGTGTCGTTAGATAAGGTGCGAGAGATTGTATTGCCAATTTTAGAGACCAGTCTTCCTAAGGGATGGATGCCATCTAAGGATGATATTTTTATTAATCCTACTGGTCGATTTGTAATCGGCGGGCCTGATGGTGATACAGGGTTAACGGGTCGAAAGATTATAGTTGATACATATGGTGGGGCAGCGCCACATGGAGGAGGGGCTTTTTCAGGAAAGGACCCTACAAAAGTTGACCGTTCTGGTGCTTACATGATGCGTTATTTGGCGAAAAATGTTGTAGCTTCAGGTCTGGCTAAGCGTTGTACATTTCAGGTGGCTTATTCTATTGGATTGGCAAAGCCATTATCACTGTACTTAACTACTCATCGCACAGGGAAAGTAGACGATCAAGAAATCTTGGATTGGATGTTAAAGAATATAGATTTAAGGCCGCAAGCTATTCGTGAGCGGTTGAATTTGAATACTCCAATTTATCTACGCACGGCTTCTTATGGACATTTTGGGCGTTCTCCTCAGGAAGATGGTGGTTTTTCTTGGGAGAAGACTGATTTGGTTGAGCAGTTACAAAAGCTTAGTTGATTAAAACAAAAATTTAAGAACTTATTTAGGGGTTGCAAAAAGAGCAATATTGCGGATTTGCCCCCTTCAGTTTTTCTTCAGAAGGTTGGTGCGTTTCTTTGTGTTTGCAAGTAGTGCATCCAAAAATTTCATGTTTTATCATTTCAGTTTTAAGGCCACAACAATCACAAGGTAATCCTGTTTCTGCTCCAATTTTTCCCCAACCAGGTGCATCACAGCTTGGGCAGCAGGTTGCGAGTCTTTCGCTAAGTTTTTCTGCTAGTTCTGTAATTACTAGCATTCGAGAAGGATTAAATTGCGCCCGCATATCAGTTTCTACCCATACCTTACCGTTGGATGCACTTTTTAGACATTCGCGAAAAGCTTCTTCCAGTGCCGATTGTGAATCAACGCCTTTGAAAATTGGATGCTTGCTCTCTCTGTTGCAGGGGCGCAAAATTAGGGCATGCGAGGGAAATAACGCGTCTTGGGCAAATTTTTGTACCTGTTCTAAAGAATCTAAAGCTTCCATGCGATAATTAGTATTTTCACTTAAATGTGATAAATGAAGGTGAAACCCTCGCTTTTGGTCAATGAAATAAAGGGTTTCGCGATCACAAGGTAAGAATGGCATAAATGGATGTGGGCCAAAACTGCCTTCGCTTGCAAGGGCAAATTGAATTTTTTTGCCTAACTTTTTTAAAGCCCACTCTGATTTTTTGCGTGCACATTCTAAAGTGCTACCTTCGCGTTCTGTTTCACCAGAAAAAGTTCCAAGTTGATCGGTGTCTGCAACATATTCTAGGACGCTAGCGCCTAGTTTTTTATACAAGGGGGGTGCTATAGCGATAGATTTCGCGTGTTTTGTTGTAAGGATAATGCAGCTGCCATTGTACTTAGAATTTTGCTTTAATTCATTTCTTTCCATGTGAAATCTCTGTTGAGTAAATAAATTTTTCGATTGTCAGGTTCGATGCATGAAAGCTGCACCCATCCATTGCCAAATAGTTTTTTTAGGGTTGGTTGATCATGAATGATTTTTTTTAAGATATTTCTTGGCGCTAAAACCACCGTTAGAAGCCGTTGGGGTTCGTGATAGGCCTCTGTGTCACTTCTGTATACTGACTGAAGTGGAAGACCAGTCATTAAATCGCTTGCGTTGCCTTGCATGATTCCGATTTTTCCAGTGATGTTTTTGGTTATTTTGCTGCCGCCTCCATAGGCAATATTATCAATGGTTGAGAATAGATATTGCATGTTTATCCACTGAGCAACAACCATAGGGGCGGTAAGAATGACAGTAAGATAACGGCCATCTAGGTCTTGCTTGTAATCGTAAGAATGCAAAAAGCAGCGCCCATCAAGAGAAAGTGAAGATGTGATGTCGCGTGGTGCTATTATGAATGCAGCATTACGAGCCAATCCCCATTCAGGTCTAACTTGTGCCCAGTCTTGGGAACGTAACCACGTGTAAGATGCGGCGTTTAATTTTTTTAATACTTTTTCATTATTTTCCATCTGCCTAAATCGGAATAAGCTATTTGCTTCTCCTGCTTTCTTTAAATCTGCTTTAAGCTTATCTATTTTGTCGAGATGTTGTGTGTTATAGAGCGTGACCTGGTCAGTGGTAGTATTGTGTTCTGCTGCAATGAAATGAGTGTTTTCAGGGATATGAATACCATTTTTTGCTAGTTCTTTCTTTATCTCGGATCGATTTAAAATAGCTGCAAGTATACGGGCATTACTTCCTCCGTGTCTTCCTCCACAGGCTCCGCAATCAAGTGCTGTTGCATAAGCATTATTTTCCGTGGTGCTGCCATGACCACAAAACACTATAATTGGAGCAAAGTTATTTGTGAGACCTATCATTTTTAATGCATTTTCTGCATATGCATATTGGTCTGTGAAAGAGATGCTATTGATTGAAGGCTCAATTGCTTCAGGTTTATGTATAAGCTTGAATAAAGCTGATTTGAGTTTAGAAGCGCTTTTTGGAGCTAGGCAACGCAATCCCATCCATATACCACTTATGGCCCCTATGCATTCTACTAGTGCAAAAGGTGTAATGAATGTGTATTTGAGAGATTGGTAGAGATTTTTTAGTCCAGATAATCTTGAATAACCCTTTAGATCTTTGTTCCTAGAATGCTGTGAACAGGAGGATTCTTTTATTTCGTGCTTGGGCGAAATTAGTACTGGGCATGATGAATAAGATTCATTGGTAATTGTATTTGTAATTTTTGCAGGTATACCAAAAAAACCAGCAAATCCATAAGTTTGATAATTTCCTATTGATTCAAGATTTTTACGGAAAGGTTCTGAGCGAACGTCAATACAAAAAACCAATTGGGCTTCTGGCGTGCTTGGAGTTTTGATGCTTTGTTTTGCTAAATTTTGAAGCAGTTTTTGTCTATACGTTTTTTCTGTTGCTTGTATGGTTTCTAACCGGTCACCTTTCGACTGAGATTTAGTGATTATTTCTTTGTGGAAATCTATCAGCTTTTTGCCTTCTGGCCAAAGTAAAGTGGTTATAATAAGCCGTATAGCCAGATAATCATTTTGACAAATAGGATTAGAACGATAGGTATCTAATGCTGCCCATTCAGTGCGGTATTTTATGTATGCTGACCATCCTGGTAGTGTTGTAAGCAGAAGAGTTAAAAATTGATTTGTCTCTTCTTTTTTAATATTCAGGTATTTTAGACATTCAATAATTGCTTGTTCTGCATTTTTGGGTAACTTTTTAAGCCATTCTTTTTTTTGCTTATCATTCTTGTGCAAGTTTGTATCGTATAAAGCCAGTTTTTTCCATGATGGATAGAACCCCAGGTATTTTAGAGGCATAGTTATAGTTGCTTGTCCTTCATCAAGATAAACCTGTAACCATTTGATTGTTTCACGATTTACCGCTTCCATCTCTTTTGGGATTTCTTGTTGCTGAAAGTAAGTTGCCGCTGTTTCTAGGGCTTCTTCTATGGCTAAATCTTCAAAACCTTGAAGAGGATTAACCGCAATCAGGTTTTTTAGTGGCCAGAAAGGCGCAATTTTTGAGAAACTTTTGTTAACCGTTCCAGATATATCGTTTATGTAATTATGTTCGTTAAAGTATTCGTATTTGCATGTTGCTTTTTGTGTCATGTTCTGCTCACTGGTAGTTATAGTGGTTGCGATGCGTAGTTACTGTATTCGGGTGAGGTTGGCTGAAGTTAAGTGCAGTTACATAACATCGAAGCATCAGGGGAGAAAAGCTTGTGGTTTTTTCTTTATTTCGAACTAATAGTATTAATAGCCAAGCAGCGCTGAATAAAATTATTCCCAATATGTGAGCCCAATTAATAGGCTGAGGATCCATTAAATATAGTGGTTTTATTACCCACGTAACGAATTGTACGCTAAATCCGTAAGATAAACCGGCTAGCAGCGTTGCCACTAATGCCAGCAGAAATCTTTTTATGCTTATTTTTCCAAGCATAGAGATGGCAAGCTGACTAGTGGCAAGAAAGGATACAACCATTAGTACAAGAGTGGTATCACTTACTAACCATGACTTGCTGCTAGCGTAGCCAAAACTAACGCTTCCTGCTGCCCCACATAATAATCCGCAAATAAAAGTGATTAGATTTATAGGTTGATTCAAATCGAAGCGTTTTTCTTGTGCTGCGGATCCGCTGGAAAGAAAGAGATAAGCTTTGAACAGGCTATGCCACACTAAATGCGCTACTGCTGCAGGAAATAATCCTAGTCCGCACTGGGCAAGCATGAATCCCATCTGTGCCATGGTTGAGCAGGCAAGCATTCTTTTTATATCGCTTTGCATTAATTTCCATAGGGTTCCGATGAGGGCAGTTGTGATTCCGATAAGGAATATGCAGGTAAGTAGATCTGGATGTTGCAAATAAAGAGGGGAAAAGCGAACCAAGATAATGCCGCTTCCATTTACTAAACCGGCGTGCATGATGGCAGAAACTGGAGTAGGTGAATTTAATGAACTAATTAACCAACGATTGAATGGCCATATGCCTGATTGGGTCATGGCACCTATTGATATCAATATTAAAGCAATTATTGTAGAGATAGATTCAAGATTTTGACCTTGGTTTAGAATAGCTTTTATGCTGGTTTCTTTGGTCTTTAAATAAAATATTATAAATGCAGTTCCTATTGAGAGCGCGCCCAGCCCATAGTTTTTTAAAGCAAGAATTCCTGAATTTTTTGCAGCTTTCCAGCTTGCCTTGTGGATCATTAGAAAAGCCAGTGTTACATTGCTTAAACACCATGAAGAAAATAGAATTGCTAGATTATCTGTACTTACTGTAATTGATACTGAAAAAATAAGCAGAGTGAGCTGAATGCAAAACAAGTGGTACTTTTTATCACCCCTCATGTACCTAGAAGAAAAACTAAATACGCACAATCCAATAAAAACAACCAAAACAATCATAATTTTTGCAAATTCATCTAGATTGTCAGGTAAGTATAAAAATTTATTTATCATGTAAAATCTTTCTTACAGCAAATTTTTGGAAGGTTGATTTATACTATCGATCTGCATAAAATAAGAAAAATTAATTTTTTTTATTTTTGGTATTAGATAGTCTAATGAATATAGATACAATTTCAATGCAATGTTTTATTGCTGTGGCAGAAACTGGAAGTTTTACGAAAGCTGCAGAGAGCGTAGGGCGTACCCAGTCTGCTGTTAGCCAGCAGATCAATAAATTAGAGTTTATGCTGGGTAAGTGCCTTTTGGTACGTGGTAAAACTTTTGCTCTTACTACTGAAGGGGAAATTTTTCTGAGCTATGCTAGGCAGATTTTTTCTTTGCACAGAGAAGTTATGGGTAGGTTTAAGGAGCCAGATTTAGAAGGTGAGGTAAGCTTTGGGCTGCCAGAGAATTTTGCAAGTGTTTACCTTTCAGAAGTTTTGGCTGATTTCTCACGCCTTCACCCTCGTATTTTCCTTAATATTGAATGCGATTTAACGCTTAACCTTTTTGAAAAATTCAAAAATAAAGAGCTTGATATTGTGTTGGTAAAAATGAATAGGCCAGAAGATTTTCCAAATGGTGTGTATGTGTGGTCTGAGCCCTTGAGATGGGTTGGGGACTGCAATCTAATATCTTGTGATAAGCCTGTTCCTTTAGTTTTATCGCCAAATCCTTGTGTTTATAGGGCCTCGGCCCTAAAAGCTTTAGAAGCTGAGGGTAGGGCTTGGCGTTTGGTTTTTTCAAGCACAAGTTATACTAGTACTGTTGCTTCTGTTAAAGCAGGAATGGGAATTACTGTGATGCCGTATACAATGATTCCTAATGGATTGCAGCCAGTAGATGCAGCATTATTGCCAAATCTTCCCGATACCCATGTTTCATTGCTGAAGCATAAAGCAGACAATCCAGCCATTAATACATTAGAGGAATTTGTGCTGAAAAAATTAAAGCATTAATTTTTAAGAAGTCGCAGATCTGTTTTTGGTTTTTTAAATTTTAAATAAAAAAATACATTTTATTTATGTATAATTATAATTTTGTTAATTTATAGTTAATATTAATTTAATTATATTTCTGTAATATAAAAAGCATTATTAGTGTTTTTATATTACAGAGGAATATCATGAAAAACTTTAAATACTGCATGGCTTTTGTGTTGGTTTTATCAGCAAGCCTTAGCGCAAGTTACGAGGTGGAAACTGTTGCGGGCCTTGCGGGAGCTTATGCCCATACAGATGGGGTTGGAACAGCAGCACGTTTTAAACGTCCAGGTATGATGTCGATTGACCTTTCAACAGGCAATTTATTAGAGCCAGATGAAGATAGCAATATTCGACAAATTACAACTGCTGGTGGGATATATACGGTATCGACTCTGTTTAACTATAATGTTGGAAGTCCCCCCGTGCAAGCCGTTTGTACTTATATAACTAGCGATGGAACTTCTTCTATTCTAACGACCGACCAATATTCCCATCTGTATCAATGGATAGAATCAGGCGGAACATACGTTTATAACACATCTTTGGATGCGGTATCCGTCACTGATGCGTATGACGGTTATGGCCTTGTGATTGATAGTAATAATAACATTTTTATGGCTGACGCTTACGAGCAGGTTATTTATAAAATTTTACCTAATGGTTCATATTCCTTTTTTGCGGGTCAAGCTTTTTCATCTGGTTCTGCTGATGGTACGGGATCTGCTGCTAAATTTAATGGTCTTACAGGTATTACCATCGATAGCTCAGGTAATTTATATGTTTCAGACACGAAAAATAACACTATTCGCAAAATCACCCCAGCTGGGGTTGTGACTACCATTGCTGGTTTGGCGGGTTCGTCTGGTTCTAGTAATGGTGTGGGATCTGCAGCACGATTTAATAGCCCTTGGGATATTGATATTGATGCAGAAGGAAACCTTTATGTAGCTGACCGAGGGAATAATTTGATTCGTAAACTTACTAATAATGGTGGGATTTATACTGTATCAACTATTGCTGGTTTGGCGGGTTCATCTGGTTCTAGTGATGGTGTGGGATCTGCAGCACGATTTAATGCACCAACAGGGCTTGCGGTTGACAGATTTGGAAGTATATTTGTAAGTGATACAAATAATAGTACTATCCGTAGGGTTTTCCTGCCAGTTCTTGAGATAGACTTCACAAATGGTGCACAATTAACAGCACCAATCACAGGCGGACTAAAGTTTGCGGGAACCGGAGATTGTACATTCTTAGGAAGTGCAACAGCTGGAATTGAAATAAACCAAGGTAATATAAAAGTTGCCAGCGCAATACCTTTTGGGGTGTGGGGAGTAGAAATGACTGGTGGTAGTCTAGAAGCAACTGCTCCAATGACTTTCCCAGCTCTTACTTTGATAAGCGATACCACTGTTAAAGCTGATACAAACAATGTCCATGTAGCAACTGCAGGTGGTAGTGGTGAATTAACACTTACAGGTCTTGACGGTTCTGAAGTAATTTATTTAGATGCTATCGCATCAGCTGGTGGGGTAAATTCTGCGGCTAATCCAGTACATTTATCAATGCTTACAAATCTGCATACAAACGTAGGAACATTTAATGCATTGTATTTGGATTCATTACCAGGTAGCAATGTGTACGGAAGTGGTGCGGTAACAGCTTCAGAAGTTGTTGTGGGAGTTAATATTCCAGCAGGAGCATTTCCTGGAACATTAACAACTCAGAAAATTGTACTTGGATCACATAGCATTAGCCAAGCAGTGATTGCTAACTAATTCCTAAAGTGCAAAAATACTTATCCCCAGTCAGACTTAATTTTACTGGGGATTTTTATTTGCCTAAATTTCAAATCCGGCGGATTTTGCGTCATTAAAAAAGGTATTTACAGTTTCTAGGCTGCACTCGAATAAATCTTTATTGTGGTGCTCGAGCTTGTTTAAGATGTCTAGGGGGGCGGTAATGATATCGCAGTTGGCTTGTTCTGCTTGGAAAATGTTTAGTGTTTCGCGTGTGCTTGCCCACAATAACTCACAAGACTGACGGGTTTTTATTATATCTTTAGATTGCTTCATGATTGGCATTGGATCGCGGCCAGTATCAGCAATGCGGCCTGCAAAAACAGAAACAATGGAAGGTGTGCCATTATGAAGATTTTTCACAACTTCTTGAACCTGTTCAAGGGTGAAAATGGCAGTTACATTAAGCTTCACCTCTTTTTCGGAAAGTTCTTTAATAACTTTTGCAGTGGATTCGCCTTGAGTATTGATAACTGGGATTTTGACATAAATATTTTTGCCCCAGGAGGCTATTTTAAGGCCTTGTTCGATCATGCCTTGATGATCATCAGCAAAAATTTCAAATGAGATAGGCTTATCGCCAATTAACTGCAGGGATTTAAGGGCGAATTCTTTGTAGTTTGTGGTGCCAGATTTACGCATAAGGCTTGGGTTTGTGGTGAAGCCCTTAATCCAATCAAGCTTCGCCATTTTTTCCATGACGTTTAGGTCTGCTCCATCAACATAAAGTTGCACTTTTAAATTTGGCTGCATGAGTTTCAGTTTCTTTTTTATATTGAGATAAAGATTAGCACACTAGATAAGATATTTGGAATTAGTGTTTAAAGGTAAGATTCTGAGGGAAAAGTCCCTCAGTACCTAAATGTATTCGATTTTTTTAATGTTGTAGCCTTTGCCGCCACTTGGGGTGACAACTTCAACAGAAGTGTCTACTTTTTTTCCAATTAGAGCGCGTGCCAAGGGTGATGTGATGGATAGTAATCCCTTTTTTATGTCAGATTCGTCGCTGCCAACAATTTGGTATACAACAATTTCGTCACTATCATCGTCGTGCAGTGTTACAGTTGCGCCAAATTTAACGTAGTCGCCTGTAATTTTTGATGGCTCAATAACATCAGCTCGGCTTACTTTATCTTCTAATTCTGAAATTCTTCCTTCGATGAAACCTTGACGTTCTCGGGCTGCGTGGTATTCAGCATTTTCAGAAAGATCACCATGTTCGCGTGCATCTGCGATTGCCTTGATAACAGAAGGGCGCTCAATAGTTTTTAAATGGCTCAGCTCTTGTTCAAGGAGAGTAAATCCTTGTTGAGTCATTGGTATCTTTTTTTCCATAACAACCCTATTTTTTTTAATACAGGTATCCATTATAGCAAAAACAGGCCAGTTGTTCTAATTTATAAAATTATTTATGAAGCAAGAGTAACTTTTATGATAAAAATGCAACATTTTGTGAATTTCACTGATGATTTTTGTGCGGAACGGGCTTTGTAATCCAATCGATAGTTTCATAGTGTTCATTAGGAATAAACAAAGCAGCGTAAACAGCGGCATTTTCTAGAACGCGATGGATGTAATTTCTGGTTTCGCCGAAGGAAATACTTTCAATCCAATTAAGCCAATCTCCGGTTTCGCGGGGATCACCGAAAAGCTTTATCCATTCGTTAGCATTTGAATCACCAGCATTATATGCAGCGAGGGCTAAAACCAAAAACCCTTTGTATTTTTCAAGGTGTTGAAGTAAGTGTGTTGTGCCAAGAGTCACGTTAACGCGTCTGTCATGGATACCGCCTGGAATGCTTGTTAAGCCATAACGGGGGGCTAGCTTGCGCATTGCTTTGGCGGTACCATCCATTAGTTGCATAAGCCCTTTGGCTTGAGCTGTGCTGATAGCGGTTTCGTTAAAATTACTTTCTTGGCGAATAATGCCATGAGCAAAGCACTGAATTAGTGGTGGAAGTTTTGAAAAAATATTTTTGCGTAAGCGTTCGTCAAGTTTAGGGTATCCGTATTTAGTAATTACCATTCCAAGATATTGGGATTTTTTAGCAACAAAAACGCTTAGATAAGTTCCGCCTAATTGATGTGCGAATTCTGTGATAAGTATTTCTTCACCGGGTACACCTAGTTGTGTGCTTGCAAAATTAAGTAGTGTTAATTGCAAGTCAACGGGTAAATTTTCTCCGTAGGCCTTTAAGCACTGGATAATAAAGCGGTTATTAAACATGGTTTTTGCTTCTTCAGAAACAGCAGGTCTACCTTCAAAATTAATTATTTGCTTTTCTTCATCTGTGCCTTTTAGTCGTGAAATGGCGATTTGACCATAAAAAGTTGCAGGAAGAGCTGCAGCCTTTTTGTAGAATTCTTTAGCGCGATCTTTCTCATTGATTGCTGTTAGTGCTTCTGCAGCCCAGAAAGCCATGCGTGCTTTGCTAACTGGCATGCCCACGTTAGCGTGGAGTTCGATGAACCTGTTGGCTGCTTTTTCTTTCTGATCAAGTTTTGTTAGTTCAATCCACCCTAGCATCCACTCAGCATTTACAAAGGATTCCCCTTTTTTTAGAGCGTGGCCTGAGATTAGGCTGTATGCTTTGTTCCAATTGCCTTCTTCCATCATGCGTCGTGCTAAAATATTACGTTCGTTCCACCAGGGCGCAGGAGTTTCTATTTCAGCATTTCTTTTTAGTGATTTTAAAAGAGCAATGGCTTCTGCTGTTTTGTGTTGTTTTCTGTAGTAACGTACTACGTCAAATAGTACGTTTGGATTGTTTTTATAATGGACAAGTGCTGTTTTAGCGGATTTTGCAGAATTTGCATTATTTTTTTGAATATTCATGCGAAACTGTGCGATTTTTTTTGTTGGCGCATCTACATACTGCAGAAAGTTTTGCGCATGTTCATGTTTTTCTTGGCTTAAGAGTGCTTCAAGCTTTTTGTTATAATCGGCCTTTTTGAGATAAGGTTTTGCTACCTGGATTAGTTCCCTTATTTCATTTTTAGTGAAGTCAAGTTCAAGCCAATATCGCTGAATAATAGTATGAATTTGATCATGTTTGGCTGTTTCAAGTAATGCTTTGACAAAAGCAATGAGCCCTTTTCCTGTTAGTACAGGGTTAAATTCAAAATAGCGTATGACTTTTTCTTGTGAATCTACGTTGTAGTATGCGGCTTCTTCAGCACGTTTTCTAATGTGATCAAGAGGGAATTTTCCAGAGAAAGCATGAATAAATTTTCGGTATTGGCGAAAGGTTTCTGTAACTTGTGAATCTTGATAATTATGCCAGGCTTTAATAGCGTCATGTGGAGACATATTCATATAATCTGGGTCCTTTGCAAAGAGCAGTAAACAGAAGATATTGGCTAATAAAATCCTATAGGTTAAGGTATAGCCAGTTAATAAAAAGGATTTTATCATGTTCAAAGGGTCGATTGTTGCATTAGTGACTCCATTTAAAAACAATAGCCTGGATGAGCATGCACTTGTCAATCTGATTCATTGGCATGGAATGTCAGGTACTGCTGCTATTGTTGTGTGTGGTTCAACCGGTGAGGGGGCGTTGCTTACTTCTGGGGAGAGAGAACGACTTATTGAAATAGCAGTGAAAGAATCATCAATTCCTATTATTGTGGGGTGTGGATCCCCTTCTACTTGGGCAGTGGTTGAACAAGCGCAGCAGGCTGAGCGATTGGGCGCAAAAGCAGTTCTAGTTGTGGCGCCGTATTATTGCAAGACAAGTCAAGAAGGTATGTATCAGCATTTTAGAGCTGTGCATGATGCTGCAAATTTACCTATGCTTTTATACAATAACCCTGGAAGGACTGTTTTAGAGATTTCAGTTGACACTGCTTTAAGGTTGTTTGAATTGGAACGTGTTGTGGGTATTAAAGACTCAACTGCAGATACAAGTAGGGCCGCTTTAATGAGAGGAGCTGTTAAAAAACAAGTTTGTTTGTTGAGTGGGGATGACCCTTATGCCGCAGGGTATTTGGGGCAAGGTGGTGATGGAGTTATTTCAATTACAGCGAATGTGCTGCCTGAAAAGATGGCTGCATTTGTTGAAGCATGGAATGCTAAAGATTTTGCCAAATTTCATGCGCTGAATCATGAGCTGATGCCAGTTCATTATGCGATGGTTGCTGAGCCGAACCCGATACCTGTGAAGGCGGCAGTGGAAGTGCTTGGGAGGTGTTCTGGAGAAGTGCGTTTGCCGCTGGTAAGGGCCGCGCCGGAGACCGTAGCGAAGTTGAAGGTGTTGCTGTAGCTACTGCTGAAATTTGCGATCAACTTTTGAAATGCTAAATTGGAATTTATAAAAACGCGGTAGTAAAATTTATAAAAACGCGGTAATATAGCTTATAAAAATGCGGATTTGTTTTTGCAAAAATGTCGAAAAAAGAAAATTCTTTTTATGCGCGGATTCAAAAAGATAGTATTGACTTAGCGCTGCAATCAAGCAGAGTTATTCATTTGTCTGGCCCTCGTCAATGCGGAAAAACAACATTAGCAAGAATGATAGCGTCAGAAGAAAGTGACTATCGCACTTTAGATGATGAGATGTACTTGCAATCAGCGCGAATTGATCCTGGTAGTTTTGTCAAGCATGATAAAAAGCACCTAATCATTGATGAAATTCAGCGAGCGCCTCAACTTTTAATGGCTATTAAAAAAGTTGTCGATATGGATAATAGGACGGGTCAGTATATTTTAACGGGATCCTCTAATATTCAATCATTACCAGGTGTGACGGAATCCTTAGCGGGGCGTATTTATAAAATTCGGCTTAGAACATTAACAGAAGGGGAAATATTAGGATCTACGTCATCATTTTTAACAAGAGCATTTTCTCAAATATTTAAAGGAAAAAGTATTTTAGATCGCGATACAATATTGGAAATTGGATTTTGTGGTGGATTTCCTGAAGCCGTACGTTTACCAAGTAAGATTCGGCCTATATGGCATAGAGAATATATTCATGCTCTTTTAGAAAGAGATTTAAAGGACATTGTTAAAATTCAGCGTTTTCAAGCGATGCATGATCTAATCAGGATTATGGCAAGCTGGTCATCAAAATTTATGGATCTATCGGCAATTGGGGCAAGCTTAGGGATATCTCGTCCTACTCTTGAAACGTACGTGAATGCACTAGAAGCGATGTATATTATTGAACGAGTGAGACCATGGATACGTACTGATTATGATCGAGTAGGAAAGCATAGTAAAATTTTTATGACTGATTCTGGTCTGATGTCATCATTGCTTGGGTGGGGGATGGATCAGGTGCGGTTTGATTCCGATCGCTGCGGTAAGTTAGTAGAAACGTTAGTTTTTCATAGTTTATCTGCGCTTATTGATGCCAGCTTTGGGAAGTATTCGCTGTACCATTACCGAGATCGTGAGAAACGTGAAATTGATTTTCTTGTTGAGCGTGAAGATGGGGCAATTATTGGAATAGAGGTTAAATCAAGTTCATCCGTTGGTAAGAATGACTTTAAGCATTTAGAATGGTTTAGAAAAAATATGGCCAAAGAAAATTCATTTATTGGGTTGGTTCTATATACTGGAAAAGAAGCTTTACCATTTGGTAATGGATTTTGGGCTGTGCCAATTAGTGATTTGTGGAAATAAGGCATAAAAAAACCCGCCGTGAAGGCGGGTTTTAATTGTTTTAGTCAAGCTTAGAACTTGTAACCTAAACCTAAAGTGAAGCGTTGTTGAGTTGCTTTAGAGGTCACGTCTGAATCTTTCTCGCTAATTTTTGGTCCAAATACGTGCGTGAATTCACCGCGAAGGAAAATGTTCTTGTTTACAAACATATCCATACCTACTGAAGGTGCGAATGAAATTTTTTGCTTCTTTCCGGCTGATTCACCATCAACTTTAGCTGACATTTTTGCTCTTTCTAGGCCAAGACCTAAGAAAAGCATAGATTGTGGAGAAACAGTGTAACCTAAGCGAGCTTTTGCACCGTAATTGTAACCAATAGTAAGCGTAGATTTAACTCCAGTGTCATCAACTTGACTTATGTTTGTGTTGCCAAGATTTAAATAAAGCTCAGCACCAACATATGCGCAAGAACCAACGCCCATTCCGTAACCAGCAAACAAACCGCCGACAAATCCTTTGCCGCCAAGATTACCTTTGGTGTCTGTAGCTTTATCTTTGACTTGAATGGTTGCTGAGTTTGCTCCAGCTTGAGCACCAGCATAAAATCCGCTGAAAGATGAAGCACAAGAATCAGCAAATGCTGTTGCGCTTAGTAAAGAAGCAGTAGCTACTGCCATTGTAAATTTTTTCATATTATCTCCTAAAAAAATAAAATAGTTATCCTACTAAGGGGAATATATATGAAAGGTTATTTGTTCTCTACCAATAATGGCAAATTGCAGCGCTGATTCACAGAAGCGTTGCAATATTGCATCAGTTTTCGGTTTATAAAACCGGAGATCCATGGTGTGCGTGGCTTAACGACTTTGGTAGTGCTGTTTTTTCAGGAAGTGTAAAGAGAGAGTCTGTTTCTGGATCACGTAAAACATATCCACGTCCCCACACCGTTTCTATGATGTTGTCATGACCTAGAGCTTCTGTCAACTTACGACGAAGCTTGCAAATAAATACGTCGATGATTTTTAATTCTGGTTCATCCATACCGCCATAAAGGTGGTTCAAAAACATTTCTTTCGTAAGGGTTGTGCCTTTGCGTAGTGCCAGTAATTCTAAGATAGCGTATTCTTTTCCAGTGAGGTTGATAGTTGATTTATCAACACTTGCAGTGCGATTTTGTAAGTTTACAACTAATTTTCCTGCACGAATAATTGAGTCACTGTGGCCACGTGAGCGACGCACAATAGCGTGAATACGAGCTAATAATTCATTTTTGCTGAATGGTTTGGTTAAATAATCGTCAGCGCCGAATCCGAAGCCTTTGACTTTATCTTCTGTGTCATTTAGGCCAGAGAGGACAAGTACAGGGGTTTTGATTTGAGAAGAGCGGAGCCTTCGTAAGAGTTCAAAGCCATCCATGTCGGGTAGCATGAGATCGAGAATGATTAAATCATATTCGTAGATTTTTCCAATTTCTAGGCCATCCTCACCTAAATCAGTACAATCCACCACAAAACCTTCCGATTTTAGAGTGCTTGTAAGGCCTTTTGCTGTTGCTGAATCGTCTTCAATAAGTAGAATGCGCATATAATACTCACAATGTATTGCCTAGTTTCTAAATATTATCAAAAATTTTAAATTTTAACGAGGTTTTTATTTGTGTGTTTTGTTAAGGAAAATTAACAAAATTTTAATAGTATTAACTTTGGTTAACAGAATTAGTGATTGTTATTCAACTTTTTTTGCTTGCAAGAATATAAACGTAATACGGCATCTACCCACTGGACCCCGACCTTCGTCGGGGCGACGAACTTTGGCCTTACTTTGTTTAGCATAACAGTGGGAATGAAAGCTTGCACACGGCATTTTTAAATGATTAGGAAATGATGGAACTGGACCCCGACTTTAGTTGGGGCGACGAACTTTGGCCTTACTTTGTTCAGCATAACAGTGGGAATGAAAGCTTGCACACTGCATTTTTGAATGATTGGGAAATGATGGAACTGGACCCCGACCTTCGTCGGGGCGACGAACTTTGGCCCTACTTTGTTCAGCATAACAGTGGAAATGAAAGCTTGCTCACTGCATTTTTGAATGATTGGGAAATGATGGAACTGGACCCCGACCTTCGTCGGGGCGACGAACTTTGGCCCTACTTTGTTTAGCATAACAGTGGGAATGAAAGCTTGCACACTGGGTTTTTGAATGATTGGGAAATGATGGAACTGGACCCCGACCTTCGTCGGGGCGACGAACTTTGGCCCTACTTTGTTTAGCATAACAGGGGAAATGAAAGCTTGCACGCTGGGTTTATAAATGAGCTGGGTGGCACCATTCTTTTTGGCAATTATCAAGTGTGTCGTTTTGCAGAGCTTCGCGAATCGCTTTCATAAGTTTATTCATAAAATATACGTTATGGATTGAAATTAGGGTAAATGCTAGCATTTCTTGAGCTTTTATAAGGTGGTTAAGGTATCCTCGGCTGGCCCAACTACATGTTTCGCATGTGCAATTCTGTTCAATGGGTTGGTTGTCATTAATATAGGTGCTATTGCGCAAATTAATGTGTTCTCGGGTGGTGCTTGGGTTGTTGGCTGGTTTGACCAGAGCTCCTCCATGGCGGGCAAGCCTTGTTGGGTGCACACAGTCAAAGGTGTCAATTCCCTGGCGAACGCCTGAAAATATATCAGAAATTCCGCCGATGCCTAACAAATGCACGGGGCGGTCTTTTCTTACTTTTTCCATAGTAAAACAAACAACATCATGCATCTGATTTTTGTTTGCGCCCAAACATCCGCCTACGGCTGTTCCGAAGAAATTGTGCTCATTTGTGAATTCGCAGCTTTCTTGGCGAAGTTGGGGATAAATACCCCCTTGAATGATTCCGTATAGTTTTTGAGTGCCGTTATCATGAAGTTGCCATTCGTTTAAAGAACGTAGAGCCCATCTGTGGCTCATGTGCATTGATTTTTGTGTGTAGCTTTGATCGACATGATAAGGAGTGCATTCATCCAAAACTACTATTAAATCAGCGCCGAGGTTGCGTTGAACGCTGATTGATTCTTCAGGGGTGAGAAAATAAATTTTACCATCAATATAAGATTTAAATTTTGCGCCTTCTTCTGTTATGCGCAATAGAGTTTTTGGGTGATTGGTTGATCTATTGCCTTTTATTTCGGAGGCAACTGAGCCATGACCAAGGCTGAAAATTTGAAATCCACCTGAATCGGTAAGCATGGGGCCGTTCCATCCAGTCATTTTTTGCAACCCGCCAAGAGCCCTAACAGTTTCACCGCCTGGTTGTAGCATGAGATGATAAGTGTTTGATAAAATGATTTGCGTGTCGGCATTCTTCATTTGAACTGGAGTTAGTGCTTTCATGGCAGCTTTGGTTGCGCAGAAAATGAATGCAGGTGTTTGTATTGTTCCGTGAGGAGTTGTAAGTGAACCTAAGCGTCCTTGGGGGGTGGATTTTAAAATGTCAAATTTAAATGTCATAAGGCTTTAATCTATAACTTATATATAAGAGTGGAGTTGAAAGGATGGAAATGAGGGCTCTTAGCATTTGAGAAAAGCCAATAAATCCAATTACAACTGTGGAAATAGGCAGTGGTGACGGCGCAAGAACAATCCAAGCTAAAAAGCTAAAAACGACTGTGTCAAAAACTCCAGAAATCAACGTTGATGCATTGCCGCGGATCCATAAATAGCTTCCACCATGACGTTTTTTTAAAGCGGAAAATATGTAAATATCTATGTGTTGAGAAACGACAAAAGCTACTAAGCTTGCGAATAATAATCGTAGGGATGGTGTAAAAAGAGTCTCTAAGGCTGTTTGCGCTAGACTTTTCTCACTTCCTATTTCTGGGTGACTAATCACAAGTGCCATGCTAATAGTGACAAAAACTTGCATTAAAAATATTAGGTAGATTGTTTTTTTTGCAAGTGCAGCGCCGTAATGTTCGGTTATCAGATCGCTTGTAGTAAAAAGAGTTGTAAAAACAACTGTTCCTAAAGCAATGGGCTCATTAATAAAAGGGAATACGCCTAACTTTAAGACTTGCATGTTGGCGATGGTGATAGCTAGCACGCTGTAACATACTAATCCAAAGGCACCGAAATACTTAAAGCTAAGCAGGATAAAGACAACACAAACAAGAAAACTTATTACCGGCAACGCTTCCACCGGAAGTGTTTTTAGAGCTTCAATAAAATCAAGAAAAAGACTGTCCACTATAAATTTTTTATTTTTTGAGCTTCGTGATCTTCTAGCCAGATACCATCATGCATCAGTTTTTGGGTTTGGATATCGCCAAAATCTTGTGCTGGACTATATGGCAATTGACTTGCTGCTTGATAATAGGCCCCTTGGAAAGAGATGTTCATATCGGCGCATAGTTTTTCTAGTGATTGTATATGTTCTATTCGATCATCAACAAATACCAATTTAGAGGGTTTTCCATATTTCTTGGTAAAGTTTATTAATGTCTGTGCTTTAGTATGGTTTCCTGTAAAGAGAATTCCTTGATATAACGTGGCTGGTTTTTCGCTATCAATGAGTATTTCAACAGAATTTTCAGCATAAGGACTAAATGTTATGTTGAGGTTTCTTAGTTCCTGAGCCCGCCATTTTTCCATAGATGAAATTTTTCCAAAATGCCCTGTGTGCATTTGCGTTAGGGCAATAACGATGACGCCTCTTTCTTTTAAAGTATCAATGATTGCAGGCCATTCGTTTTCAACAAGCGTAACATCGCGACTTAAGCGCCAAATGGAAATGGTTAGGGATGAATCGGGGAGAGTTTTTAGGTGATCGATGAATTTGTGATGAGGGGATTTTGTGCGAAACATTGCGGCTTTTGGCGTAATGATCGTGTCATCTATATCAACTACTAGCCAATCTCCTGGTTGAAGTTGGTCAAGACAGGGTTGCAGGGTCTTTATCGAAATGCATTCCATAACGCCACCAAAAACTGCGAAGTTAAAAATAAAGGCGTGCAAAAACACGCCTAGAAATTTTGAAAATAGATAATGCTTATTTTTTTGCATCAAGCCGTTTTGCGATAACTTTTTTTAAAGGTAACACTTCAGCTGTTAATTTACGCTTCGGGGTTGAAATTAGATAAGCATCTAAGCCACCATGAAATTCAATTGTGCGAATTGCACGAGTTGAAAGGCGAAGGCTGATAGTTCTGCCAAGAGCTTCACTTAAAAAAGATACATTTTGTAGATTAGGTAAAAAACGGCGATTTGACTTGTTATTCGCGTGGCTAACATTATGGCCAAACAACACACCTTTTCCTGTTAATGCACAACGACGCGCCATTTATTTTTTCCTTACAATAATTTTCGTTATTTATAGCACAATATTGGAGGGGGCAGTCAAGCGTAAAAAACGTTCTAAAACCCAACACCTTTTGTGTTAGTGGTGAATTTTTTTATAGATTTCTTTACGATGGCCGATTGCTACAGCAACAATTATGAGCTTTCCTTTGTCTACGTTGCAAATAGCACGATAATTTCCAACACGAAACCTCTATAATCCTTCCATTTCTCCAGAAAGGGAGGAAGCAAAAATTAGTGGATTTGGAGCTGTTAGTATGCGGTCTTCGAAATAGTCTAAAATTCTGGATTGTGTATCTTTTGGTAATTTGGAAAATTGTTTTTTAACATCGGTTTCAAAGAGAAGTTGCCAGATTTTAATCACGTTCTAGCTCAAGCTCTTTGCGCATATCTTCAAGAGAAGTTGCTTTGCGTCCAGATGCTAAATAGCGTTGATATCCTTGAATGCCTATATAATAATCATGTTGGTCTTCCAAGTATTCTTCTAGAGCGCTTAAAACAAGATTTGACGGTTCTATTGAGAGTTTTTTTGAAACCTCAAGTAAGAATTTTTCTAGGTCTTTTGGAATATCAATTTGCATATCAGCACCTTAAAAAGTGTAATTCATTGTACCAGATTTTTTGTAAAAAGTA
Source organism: Pseudomonadota bacterium (assembly GCA_018062345.1). GTDB lineage: Bacteria > Pseudomonadota > Alphaproteobacteria > Paracaedibacterales > CAITNM01 > CAITNM01. The sequence continues at coordinate 55,784 of JAGOSL010000001.1, forward strand.
TTACATAAAGTGTTATGTATCGAAGCTCATGGTAAATATGTGAATACGTAAAAACGTTCTAAAACCCAACACCTTTTGTGGTGGAATATTCGAAGTGGGTGATTTCGTCTGGATATAAATGCGCGCGAATGGCATGAGCGGCTTGAGCGGCTTCAGCAAAGCCCGTCAAAATAAGCTTTAGTTTGTGAGGGTACGTTGCAATATCACCGATTGCATAAATGCCTTTGCGGTTTGTGGAGCTGGTAGCCTGATCAACAGCGATATGATGTTTTTCAAGATTTAGTCCCCATTCGGCAATAGGGCCTAAGTTCATAGACAATCCAAAAAATGGCAATAAATAATCAGCTTGCAGGATTCTTTTTTGACCATCGAGACTTTCAACTTCTACATTACTTAATGTGCCATTGGGACCTTGCAGTCCGCTGAGTTGATATGGGGTAACTAATTCAACTTCACCTTTTGCCGCGGCTGTATTTAATTTTTCTTCGCTATCAGGAGCCGCGCGAAATTTTGCACGACGGTGCACAACTTTAACGGAAGCGGCGATATCTTTTAGTATTAGTGCCCAATCGACAGCGGAGTCGCCTCCGCCTGCAATGACAACGTGTTTGTTGCGGTACGTTTCTTTATTGCGTACAGCATAGTGAATGCTATTTTTCTCATAAGATTCAAGACCTTCAAGGGGTGGGCGATTGGGGCCAAACGCACCAACACCGGCCGCTATAATGATACTTTTCGTTTTAATTTCTGTGCCAGAGGACGTGCGAACCAACCACTGAGTGCCGTAATCATTTAAGGGTTCAATATTTGTAACTTGTTGATTTAAATGGTAGGTGGGGAAAAATGGTGCAGCTTGCTTTTCAAGTTGGTCAATAAGATCCGCAGCCGTGATCGAGGGGTAGGCTGCAATATCATAAATGGGTTTTTCTGGGTACAAAGCGGAGCATTGCCCCCCGACTTTTTCAAATGCGTCAATAACATGCGTTTTAAGTTTTGCCATGCCGCATTCAAAAATGGCGAATAAACCAACTGGACCGGCGCCAACGATAACAACGTCGGTTTCATAAGTCATGGCTTAAACTTAACCTTGGCGTGCTTTGTAACGTGGCTTTTTCTTGTTGATAACGTACATACGACCCTTGCGACGAACCAATTTACAGTCTTTGTCACGATTTTTAAGAGTCTTTAAAGAATTTGCGATTTTCATAAATTTCACCTATCTGCTTGGCGTTGATATTAAGTCTTTATTGTTTGATTGTCAAAAAGAAAATTCCTTCTTAATTTCTATTTGAAAGATTTTAGTTTCATTACCATTTTAAATGGCGATTGATAGCAGATGATGGAGTATTTGAAGAAATGGAGACGTTGCTAGTAAAAGCTGATGACACTGAAATGGATTCCCTGTCAGCAATCTAGTATCAAACTTAAAATGTAAAAAATTCTGACTAAAGTTATCACTTCAAATCCTTTTCTTCTTCTGGAAAGACAAACTGACCAAAAAGAATGTGGCCATGCTCATCTTTTTTGAGATTTGTGAAGCGCCCTTTTTCATAAAAGTTTTTTAAATATTCTTGTTCAGCGGCTCTTCTTTTTAAGGCTTCTTCTTGTCTTTTTTGTTTTTTTAGAGCGCATTGATGACGAACGTAAAGATCAATTAGACGCGAAATGTTTAAGGTGGAAAGTTGTGCTTCCTTCACAGAAGATAAATCGTGGTAAATCTAATAAATCAGGGTTGAATTTTTTTAGTGAAAAAAATTCCCTCTAACAAAGATTGCTAGAGGGAAGTGATAGATTTTGTTTTTTAGAACTTGTAGGAGGCGCCGAATTGTAAGCGTTGGCCTAAGCCCTTGTATTTTAATGTTGATTGGCGTTGTAATATGAAATATTCCAAGCCTAGTTCTAAATTATCTTCAGGTTTGTACATTGTGTTGATAAGGAATTTGTTGAATTTTTTATCAAGACCTGGTTCGAACCATTGCGTAATTGGGCGATTAGCATCGTTTGCTTTTGCCTGTGTGTTTAGTTTGATTTGAGCTAAGCCAATGCTTGTTTGCCATTGTGAATTCCAAACATGTGAATACCCTGCCCAGAATATAGACATGCCGATGGCTTTATAACGTTGCCCTTCTGTGGCTGCGGTTGGATCGAAAAGAGCTGATCTACCATTCATTTCAAGAATGTACCAACCAATGCCTTTTCCTGTGCTTACGCCGCCGGTAAAGAAGCTTTTCCCGGCAGTCATAATTTTAGTTGCTATGTTTACGCCCCACGCCTCAGCTTTATAGGTTCTTCCATCTACTGTTGTTGCTGGGTTACTTCCAACAGCAGTATTGTTTTTTATGCGAAGATCACGATTAATGACGCTAACACCAACGGCGCTGCCACTATCGAAGTTATATTTTACGCGCATGATTAAATCTGGCCGTGTTTGCTTTGAAAGATTCCCTGCAAAATCTTGTGTGTTGTACACGTACTGTGCGGAGGTAGCGTTTGGTGTTTTTGCATAAGATACATAATCGCCTCTACCGTGTTCTGCAGCAGCTGTTACAGAAAAATCACCTAATTTATGCGTATACCTGATTAATGCGTGTCGTCCATAACCACCAGAAATTCCGTTTAGATCTACCGATGGTAGAATGGCTTCATCGAGATGGAATGTCGTGTTTGTGTGTCCTGCTTCTAGGCCGCCGTATTTAAGAACGGCATGGCGTAACCTAAAGGTATATGTTGTAGAAGAATTGGATGTGTTTCCTGTAGTTCCACCTGGTACGGCGTCTCCCCAGTGAGTGGAGCCGAAGAAGTCTCCTTCTATAAAGCCTTTAGTTTCTGTTCCAGAGGTATTTTTTATGATTGAATCAAGGCGTATTCTGGATTGTTTTGCATGCACGAAAAAATGCTCTTTCCAAGAATTCTTTTGGGAAGAGGTGTTTGCATTTCGCATTTGTAAAGTGTAAGGAATGCGACTAGCGTTTGTTTGTTCGCTTGTATTGGCTTTAGTGTCACGAATCATGTCAAGCTTGACCATTCCGCCTATTTTTACTGCTGCCTTTGTGCCTGGAATGTTTATGTACCCCTTATCAAACACCAAACCATCATCAGCTTTTTTTCCTTCTGCAGCTGGCATTCCCGATGAGGTTTTATGAGTTTTGGCTTGTTTATGTTCAGTTTTAATTTCTTTAACCTGATTGCTTTGCTCTTTTACCTGTTTTGCAAGTGTTGCTAGTTGTTGCTGCAAAGCTTCAATTTGCTTCTGAAGAGCTTCCACCTGATTGGCTGATGTATCGGCTGCGCTTAAGGATGTTAGCGATACTCCCGCTATTAACAATAGAATAGTTGCTTTGTTCATGACATTTCCATTATTGATTACTACTATTAGTTTTGAGTTGAATTGTGAAAATGTAAATGTATTTGATTGAATTCTTAAATAGCGTTTAAGACTGTGACTTGCTTTCACTATTGATTTTACTTTGAAATTTTGTCAAAATTTTGCAAATTTGAATTTTTCAGGGAAAACGTTTGGTTTTGCATATCCTAAATTTTTAGATTATTCTTTTAAAATCAAGGGTTACCTAACGTCTTATGGAAGAAACATCCAATCAGTCATCAGTTGAAGATTCAAAACGCAGAGATTTTCTAAAATTAACTGCAACATCCTTTGGAGTTGTGGGGGTGTGTGCTGTAGCATGGCCGTTTATCGATAGTATGAATCCAGCTGCTGATGTGAGGGCTGTTTCAAGTGTTGAAGTTGATATTTCAAAGTTAGAGCCTGGACAGAGCATAACGACGCTTTGGAGAGGAAAGCCTGTCTTTATTAAAAGGCGGACTTTAGAAGAGGTCAAAGAAGCCCAGAGTGTGCAGTTGAAATTATTGCCTGATCCACAAACAGATCAAGAGCGTTTTGGAAAAAATCCTGAATGGCTTGTTGTGATTGGTATTTGCACGCATTTGGGGTGTGTGCCAACAGAACGAAAAAATATGGCGCCAGCAGAAGGTGGATGGCTATGTGCTTGTCATGGATCTCGTTACGATACATCTGGGCGTATAGTCTCAGGTCCGGCACCTAGGAATTTAGATGTGCCTGCATATGAGCTATTGAATAACAACACGATTATAAAAATCGGATAAATTTTATGAAAATACTAGAATGGATTGACTATCGCCTGCCTATAGTCACCTTGTTTCGTAAAGAGTTAAAGGATTATCCAACCCCTAAAAATTTAAATTATCTTTGGAATTTCGGTTCTTTGGCTGGCATTACCTTGGTGATTATGATTTTAAGTGGAATTTTCCTTGCCATGCACTATGTTCCCCACGTTGATTATGCCTTTTCTAGCGTTGAGCGCATTATGCGCGAAGTTAATTTTGGTTGGTTGATTCGCTACATTCATATGAATGGGGCTTCGATATTTTTTATTGTTGTGTATTTGCATATGCTTCGTGGGCTTTATTATGGTTCGTATAAAAAGCCGAGAGAGTTACTGTGGATTTTAGGGGTTGTGATTTTGCTATTGATGATGGCAACAGCATTCATGGGATATGTGTTGCCTTGGGGGCAAATGAGTTTTTGGGGGGCGACTGTTATTACCAATTTGTTTTCAGCTTTTCCTGGCGGAGAAAGTATTGTGCAGTGGCTTTGGGGAGGTTTTTCGGTTGATAATCCAACTTTGAATAGATTTTTTGCATTGCATTATTTATTTCCTTTTCTGATTATTGGTGTGGTGATGTTGCACATGGTGAGTTTGCATCGGTTTGGTTCTAATAATCCTACAGGGATAGAGACTAAAGCTAAGGATAAAATCCCTTTTCACCCTTATTACACCATTAAAGATTTATTTGGTCTTGGGGTTTATTTGTGTGTTTATGCAGGTTTTGTATTTTTTGCGCCGAATTTTTTTGGGGAACCTGACAATTATATTCCAGCAAATCCTTTGGTGACGCCTCCTCACATTGTGCCGGAATGGTATTTTTTGCCCTTTTATGCAATTTTGCGATCAATTCCAAGTAAGCTAGGAGGGGTGCTGGCAATGTTTGGGGCGGTATTTACGCTAATGGTTTTGCCATGGCTTGATCGTCATCCGGTGCGTAGTGCAAGGTATCGTCCTATTTTTTCTAAATTGTTTTGGCTGATGCTGATTAATATTATTGTGTTGGGGTGGATTGGGTCAAAGCCACCAGAGGGAATTTATTTATGGATGGGAAGGTTAGCCACTGCCTACTATTTTATTCATTTTTGGGTTTTTTACCCCTTACTTGATAGGTTTGAGAAAACTTGGGAAGTGCCGTGAGAGATTTTATGAAGTGCGTATTGCTATTGTTGGTGATTATTACGAAGCTCACAGCTGAAAACGCTGTTATTCCACCTAAACAAAATTGGAGTTACGCCTCACCCATTGGAACTTTTGATCGAGGTGCATTGCAGCGTGGTTTCCAAGTGTATAAACAGGTGTGTGCTGCGTGTCATAGCATTAAATATGTTTCATTTCGTCATTTGAAAGCGTTGGGGTTGAGTGAGTCGGAAATTAAAGTGTTGGCTTCCCAGCACCAAATTAAAGATGGCCCAAATGATGATGGGGAAATGTTTGAGCGCCCCGGCAGACCATCAGATTATTTTCCGCGTGTTTATGCCAATGATAAGCAAGCCAGAGCTGCAAATAACGGTGCATTGCCGCCAGATTTATCTTTAATTACTAAGGCAAGGGTAGGTGGTGCAGACTATATACATGCACTTTTAACAGGGTTCAAGGACAACCCTGATTTTAAAGGTGGAGCTGGGCAATACTATAATGAGTATTTTCCAGGGCATGCAATTTCAATGGCACCGCCGCTTAGTGAAGGGCTTGTTGCTTATAATGACGGCACCAAACCTACTGTGCAGCAAATGGCTCATGATGTGACTACATTTCTAGCTTGGGCTAGTGAGCCAGAGGCTGAACAGCGTAAGCGGTTAGGACTGAAAGTACTAATGTATTTAGTTATAATGACCGGACTATTCTGGGCAACAATGCGTCGCATCTGGAGAACGATTAAATAGTTTCTAGCTATTTTTTTTGCGGCCAATGTGAATAAGTCTGTCAATTTCGATTTGCCACATATCCTGTTTCATAAAAGGAAGATCTCTTATCAGGCTTGCTATGTCGTTAGGCTCTGCAAATTCATTTAGATTTTGCATTGTGGTCTGGTCAAAAACGCTAAAAATATCATTAAAAAGTTCCGGCATTTTACTGATGTCTTCAATGACAAAACGTGTGGTTTCTCCGTTCATTACTTGAGTGAGGAGGCATACAACATCTGTAAACTCTGGTATTAAATTTTCTTCAGGTATAGAAAGAATAGCATCTGTCACCTGCATTCTATCTGTTTCATAAACAGCAATACTTTTTCTTTCACAAATCTGATTTATAATGTTGCTTTGATGGTCGGGTAGATGGTTATCGTTTTCCTGATAAATATAAGTCGTATCGTCGTGATCATCAGATGGGTAGGAATCATCTTGATCATTTTTTGGTGCTTTGCAAAAAAGTTGAGAAGAAGACAGCAATATTGTTCCTAGCATGCATAGTTTGATAATTTGTTTATTCATAAATAGCTTGTGCTCCTACTAATTAAGTTTGATAAAATGAATGAAAAATTTATGATAAATATAAGAATAATTCAATATGAAAAATAAAAGAACTTAAGGTCTGGGTGTTGGTTTGGACTTTCTTCTTTTGGTTTTTAAGGGTGGAAAAATAGGTATTATTATACCATAAGCGTAGATGCTATGTATTTTGGGCTTTTTGCGTTTTCTGTTGCAATGAATTTTTAAATTAGCTATAAAAACTCAAGACTTAATTAATGGAAAAAAATCATGAAAACGACTCAATCGATTCGTCCTCAAGATGTAAAAAAGAACTGGCTTTTGGTAGACGCTACTGATTTAGTGGTAGGGCGTCTAGCAGCTGTTCTAGCAAATCATTTACGAGGCAAGCATAAAGCTTCTTATACACCGCACGTAGATTGTGGTGATAACATTGTCGTCATTAACGCTGAAAAAGTGCAATTTACTGGTAACAAACTAAAAGACAAAATATTTTACTGGCATACAGGTTATGCTGGAGGTATTAAAGAACGCACGATGGGACAAATTTTGTCAGGTCGTCATCCAGAGCGAGTGCTAATGAAAGCTGTTGAGCGCATGGTGCCAAGAGGTCCTTTGGGGCGTCAAATTATGCGCAATTTAAAAGTGTACGCCGGTGCAGCACATCCTCATGAAGCGCAACAGCCAGTAGTTTTAGATGTTGCTGCGATGAATCCAAAGAATAAAAGGAGCAAATAATGACCACAAATAAAGTTGGTCTAGAAGACCTAAAATCTGCAGTTTCAAATAGTGGTGTCGCTGCTACAAGCACTGGTTTCACTTCTGATGATGCTGCGATTAAATATGAGAAGAAGGTTGATGCTCAAGGTAGAGCCTATGCAACGGGAAAGCGTAAGAATGCTGTTGCTAGGGTTTGGATTAAACCAGGCCATGGTAAGCTATTAGTAAACGGTCGTGAAGGGGCTCAATACTTCGCGCGCCCTGTATTACAGATGCTTATTGGCCAACCATTTCAGAGCGTAAATCGCCATGGTCAGTATGATGTGTGGTGTACAGTTATTGGTGGTGGACTTTCAGGTCAAGCTGGAGCGGTGCGTCATGGTATTAGCAAGGCGTTGGTAAATTTTGAGCCTGAATTACGCAGCTTGTTGAAGCAAGGCGGATTCTTAACACGTGACAGCCGTGTAGTTGAACGTAAGAAATACGGTCAGGCAAAAGCGCGTAGAAGATTCCAATTCAGTAAGCGCTAATTTCTTGCAAGTACTATTAAAAGAAAAAGCTCAGGATTTTCTGGGCTTTTTTGTTTTACTGCTGCTGTTCAAAAATTTCTCTTATTACATTGCCATCGTTGATGTAGTCATACACTTCCTGGAATGTTTTGAGATCTTTAGCTTGCGGGCGACAGAGCATTATGAAAATTTTCTCATTTTTTCGCCCTTGCATGAAATCTTTATTGTCATCAAATAGGGTTTTTAACTGTTCAGAATTTGTTTGTATATGGTATGCAGCTGCCAGTTGAACTAATGCAGTTTCTCTCTGATTGTCATCATTTTGGGCAAGTGATGAAATATAATCGTTTAGGCTGGTTACTGTGTGTTCATAATTTTCAGTAATAATATAAATATCGGCTATTGCTCGTTTGTTTTCTTTTGTTGGGTGGCGCTGTAACCATTGAATTGCTGTGTCAAAATCTTTTTCTAGGCAGTATGCCCTAGACATAATAACTTCTATTTGCTTTTGATATTCTTCCCCAACGCTTGGGTATATGCCTGACAAGAGCTTGATGGTTTCTTTTGGCTTAGAATTTTTCACATAGATATTTCCAATTTTTATTTGGAGTTCTAATTTTTTCTCAGGGTTTGAGGTTTTCTTAACTATTTCTGTAAGAAGTTCTGCTGCTTTATCTAGCAGGTCAAGCTGTTCGTATTTTTTAGCAACACTTTCTGCAATTTTTTCATACACTGAATAACGTTCAATTACTGGTTTGTATTTTGCAAATAAACTAATAGTTTTTACAGTTGACTGATTTTCTGTGGTTGTTACGAAGTATTGCTCTAGGTAACTTCTTAGCAGTTGATGAAGCCCCAAAGAGACATCAAATTTTTTAAAGCGAAGTAAGAGGTCTTGGGTAAGGTCTATAATTCTTGGGTAATTTTTTTTCTTCTCTAGCTGCTTGATTAGTCTTAAGCAGATTTTCACTTCGATATCATGTCCGCGGGCTTGGGTGCGTAAAATATCTAGTTCTTTTATTAGCTCATCTTCGTTTGTTTCGCCATTTTCATGAAAGTAGGTTTCTAACTTAGCTTCAGTTTGTAGGTCGCTTGGGATAGGATAAGGGGTTTCATTTTTTGCAATTGGTAATAGTAGTTTGTATCCCTGGTCTTTATCTTCAAAGGTAAATACATGCATAGCTTTGTAGAAAGACATTATTGCTTTTGCGGATTCAGCTTGTGGCGTGATTTCTTGTAAAATAGTTTTTAAAAGTTTGATCTGACGAGATTCAAATAAATAAGGTACAAGTCTGGAAAAAATGTAATCTTTTAAATTTTGGGGGTAATTTTTAAGAATTGAAACTGTGCTTTCACTAAAGACAACCCTTTGATCAAGTTGGCACTGAGATAGTTTTCGCCATAAATTGATTTCTGGGGTGTTTGGTAGAGAGGATAAAGTTTCAAGAGATGCTTTATAATTTTGCGACAAAAATTGGGAAAAACCTAAAATGATTCGATAAAAAAGAGAGTTTGTGAAATTTGGAACTTCCTTGCCTAGTAAAAATATTGTTTGGGCGGCTTCATTTCCTGCTCCTAGGGCAAGTTCAACCCATGCTTTTCTTAGAAGATGGAGGGATCTGTTTTTTGTATCTTGACGTGCTTTTTCAGCCAGAAAATTACGGAATTCGTAAGTGAAATCGCCAGTCTTTATAAAAGTGATGTTTGGAGGAAGATCGCTAATATTTTCAAGAAGTGCTTGAGAACGCAATAGTGGCTCTTTGGTTGGATAGTATGCTGCGTCATCTGTCTGCTTTTCAATAAAAAATTGATCGCTTTTTAAGTATAGGCATGCTCCTTGTACGGATTCGTGGATATCTACATAGTGAGTATGTGAGGGGTCAAGACCGGTGTCAGGATGACCTGTCGGAATAACATTTAGTTCTTCTCCTGTTGGCATGTTCAATACTACAAAGGAGGTGCTGTTTGCATTAAGGATTTGAAAGTGTCCGGCTTCTTGATCAAAAGAAATTTGATTTGGGTTTGGATTATCTTTTAAAAGATAATCCGATACGATGTTAATTCCCCATCCTTTTTCAGTTTTAATGACGAATGGCATCATTTCAGCAGAAACTTCAAAAGAAAATATAATGCAGGGTCTAGAGGTTTGAATATCCGAAATTTTCTTGATAGAAATAAAACCTGCAGGCCATTCTTCTTGGGAAGGCAATACAATATCAGTTGCGGGTTGCTCAAGCTCCCAAACGGCATACCATTTTTGACCAAAAGAAAAAACTGCTAATTTACTGTTGCTGGCGTGATTTAGTTGTAAATATCTAGCGTTTCCTATGTTTGCGCAAAGAACAGATGGGGCAACAACTGTTTCAGTAGCATTCATGTGGCAAATGCTAAAAAATATAAAAAAAAGCTTGGCAACTAAGAAATGAATCATTAATGTGTATATTGCGCGTTAGCGTAAGTGTTAAGATCGCATACTTAAAAGTATAAGTGCGATTGAGAATTTTTCCAAATGATATCAGTGGTTGTGTAAGTAATAATGAAAATGCATCATATGCGTAAGCCCAAAATGAAAGGGCGCCCTTCAAGGCCTCCTTCATCAGGCACAAATCAAGACAGGCAGTATACAGGCGTTAACGAAGTTGGTCGCATTGATTCTAGATGTCGCCATAACGTGCAATACCTAAAACAGTTTGTCGATAAATTTAATAATTTTGCTCGCGAATCTATATCTTCTGGTGATAGAGTGTCGGCAGAGAGTTTTTATCAGCACGCAGATCACTATCAACGTATATTGAACGAACGTCTGCAGGATCGACTTGTTGCTGAAAAAACGCAACGTGAAGTAGTGGAGGTTCCTGATGAATCCAGAAATGCTTACCCAATCGATGCAGCAAGCGCTACAAGCAGCACAGATGCAAGCGATGAACAACCAAAACCAGCAGTTAAGTCCGTGGCACGTGCTGCACGCGCTGCTAGAATCGTCGAATGATCTAGGAAGTAGACTTCTTGAAAAATTAGGAGCGAATTTACCAAAATTAAAAGACGAGTGCATAAAAGAGATTGATCGTCTTCCAAAGGTTATAGGTGCAGCAGATCAGATGTACCTATCTAGAGAGCTGGCTCAAGTTCTAGAAACCGCTAATAGCAACGCAAAAAAGATTCAAGATAAATTTACCGGAGTTGATATGGTCATGCTTGCATTGAGCGTGACTACGCCTACTAAAGAATTTTTTGAAAAACATCATATTTCACCATCAAAACTTAATACGGCAATTAATGATATGCGAAAGGGGAAAAGTATGGATAGTCAAACAGCTGATGAGAATTTAGAAGCACTTGAAAAGTATGCTAGAGATCTTACGGATGTTGCCAAAAAAGGAAAACTAGATCCGGTTATTGGGCGTGATGAAGAGATTCGTCGAACCATTCAAGTATTGACGCGTCGTACAAAAAACAACCCTGTGTTGATTGGTGAGCCTGGCGTTGGAAAAACTGCCATTGCAGAGGGGCTTGCTTTGCGTATTGTAAATGGAGACGTGCCTGAGTCTATGAAAAACACACGTTTGATGGCGTTAGATTTGGGGGCTTTACTTGCAGGGGCAAAGTTTCGAGGGGATTTTGAGGAAAGATTAAAAGCAGTTCTGAATGAGATTACTAAGGCCGAAGGTGATGTCATATTGTTCATTGATGAGTTGCATACCCTTGTGGGGGCAGGAAAAACTGATGGAGCGATGGACGCTTCAAATATGTTAAAGCCAGCGTTGGCTAGGGGAGAACTGCACTGCATAGGTGCCACTACACTTGATGAGTATCGTTTGCACATTGAAAAAGATCCAGCACTTGCAAGGCGTTTTCAGCCGGTGATGGTTGAAGAACCAAGTGTTGAAGATAGTATTTCTATTTTGCGTGGTCTTAAAGAGAAGTATGAATTACACCATGGTATTCGCATAAGTGATAGTGCCATTGTGGCATCATGTGTTTATTCAAATCGCTATATAAGTGATCGCTTTTTGCCCGATAAGGCAATTGATTTGATGGATGAGGCAGCGAGTCGCTTGCGGATGATTGTGGATTCTAAACCAGAAGATATTGATGAATTAGATAGGCGTATTTTGCAGCTGAAGATTGAGCGTGAAGCACTAAAAAAGGAAACAGATGCAGCGTCAAAAGATCGCCTTGAAAAATTAGAAAAGGAGCTTGCTGAATTAGAGGAAAAATCTGCAGAACTTTCAAAAGTTTGGCAGAAGGATAAAAAATCAATATCAGAAACAAGGCGATTAAAAGCAGAAATTGATAAACTAAAATCTGATGCAGAAATAGCCCAACGCCGTGGGGATTTGGCAAAAGCTGGCGAAATTATGTATGGAAAATTGCCAAATTTACAAATGACGCTAAATGATTTGCAAAAAAATGGCCATAGCGTGGGTGTGCAAGAACAAATAACAGCAGAAGATATTGCGTTAGTTGTGGCGCGTTGGACAGGAATTCCTGTTGAAAAAATGCTGGAGAGTGAAAAAGCAAAACTTTTAAAAATTGAAGAGCATATTCATGAGCGTGTGATTGGACAAGACGATGCAATAACAGCGATTGCAAATGCAATACGGCGATCAAGAGCGGGGCTTCAAGATCCAAATCGTCCGATGGGGTCATTTTTATTCTTAGGGCCAACAGGTGTTGGTAAAACAGAAGTTTGTAAAGCGTTAGCGGAATTTTTATTTGATGATGAAGCAAGCATGGTGCGCATTGATATGTCGGAATACATGGAAAAGCATAGTGTTGCACGATTGATTGGAGCGCCTCCTGGTTATGTGGGGTATGAGCAAGGTGGTGAGTTAACTGAAAGTATTCGTCGCAGGCCTTATGCAGTGATTTTATTTGATGAAGTTGAGAAAGCCCACCGCGATGTGTTTAATATATTGCTGCAAGTTCTAGATGATGGTCGTTTAACTGATTCGCAAGGGCGCACGGTTGATTTTAAAAATACAATTATTATTTTAACGTCAAATCTTGGATCTGAGGCGCTTGCGCATCAGCCAGATGGAGAGAATGTTATTATTCCTAAAGTGCGTGATCAAGTAATGCAGGTGGTGCGTGAAGAGTTTCGTCCTGAATTTTTGAATCGTCTGGATGAGATGCTAATTTTTAATCGTTTGCAAAAAACTGACATGGTGAGGATTGTTGAAATTCAACTGAAGCAGTTAGCAAAAAGATTAGAAGATAAAAAACTTATTCTAACTTGGGATGAAAAGGCAGCAGCAATGTTGGCAGATTTGGGGTATGATCCCGTGTATGGTGCGCGTCCTTTAAAGCGTGTAATTCAAAAACTTGTGCAAGATCCTTTGGCTTTGAAAATTTTAGAAGGTACGGTAAAAGCCGGAGAGCAGTTGATTTTAACGCAAAAAGATGATGCACTTGAGATACGATAGCTATAGGTGGCGCACTGAAAAAGTTTGGGGTTTTGAATGCCTAATAAATTAAATTCTATTATTATGCTTGCCGTCGCTGTTGTGGTAGGTGTTGCTTTGCATAGTTTAGGTACGATTTTGGTGCCTTTTGTAGCAGGGTTTATAGGTGCGTATGTGTTAAATCGTCCGGTGACTGCTCTTGAAAAAGCAAAAATCCCAAGAGGTTTTGGTGCATTACTGATGATTCTCGCTGTGCTTTTTTTGCTTGGAATAATGATGATGGTTATGGTTCCTTTTTTACAAAAGGAGTTAATTCTTTTATCGCGAAGTATGCCAATGCTGGTGCAGCACTTTTACAGTTTAATAAATCCAATATTTGATTTTGCTGTTGAGCACCTTAACCCAGACCAAATTGAAAAAATAAAGTCTCATATTAGTGGGCAATTTAGTAGCATTATGATGTTGATGATTCAGTTTGCTATAGATGTATTTAGTAATGGCTTAGCCTTAGCAAATATTATTTCTCTTGTTGTGTTAACGCCGGTTGTTATGTTTTACATATTGAAAGATTGGCCAAGTTTTATTGAGGTTACAGGGGCACTTTTACCTAAAAAAAGTGCAAAAAAAATTATTCAGTATGTTCAGGTGATTGATAAAAATCTTTCAAGTTATGCTAAGGGACAACTACTTGTTTGTGTTATTTTAGCTGTTTTATATTCAGTAGGATTAACGATTGTAGGTCATAAAAACGCTATATCTGTAGGAATATTCACAGGATGTATTTCTTTTATTCCCTACATTGGTGCGTTAATTGGATTTTTATTTGCTACACTGATTCATTTAGGCAGTTTCGATACCTGGAATCCGCTTATTTCTATAGGATTGGTCTTTATGATTGTGCAAGCGATTGAAGGAAATTTTTTAACACCGCGATTTGTTGGTGGCCGTATTGGCGTGCCCCCAGTTTGGGTTCTCTTTAGCTTGCTTGCGGGAGCTACCTGGTTTGGATTTTTTGGTATTGTTCTGGCATTACCAGCCGCTGCAATTATTAGTACGATTGTGCGTGCGTTTTGGAAAGAGTGGAAGTGGGATTAAAAAATTCACTTTTATACTCAATAACGTTAAGATAACAACAACAAAATAAAGAAAATTACTTTTGAAGCCAAGATAAAATTTCTGACGAATTTAGAAATAGCGCTTGGAGAACAAAAAATTGATGTGGTTTTGAAAATAGCGGGATTCGATTTGCCAATTTATGAAGTTGCAAAAGAAGAAGGAATCAAACTGTTATGAACTTTAGAGATTTATTGAAGGAAGAGCTAACGATTTGCCAAATTCATATTGATAGATTGAATTTAGCCATAGGCAGGATTGAGCGATTTTATCCTTTTAGTGAACAGATGGTCAGTGCAATTCATGAGGAAGATTTACCGTATCTTGATTTGTTTACCACTCGTTTTTCCAAATTTCAAGATACGTTAGGAGAAAAGGTTTTTCCGTTTTTGCTGGAATGTTTGGGAGAAGAAGTTATTAATAAAAGTTTCATTGATAAATTAAATAAATTAGAGCAACTGGAGTTATTGCCAAGTGCTTCCTGGTGGATGGATTTGCGTAAGCTGCGTAATATATTGACTCATGAATATCCAGATAATCCTGTCTTTTTAGCGGATAACTTGAATAATGCATTTATTCAAACCAAGAGATTGCTTGCTTTTTGGGAATCTCTATTTGCTTATATTGAAATAAATATTTTAAAAAAATAAGTTAGACTCGCTTAATTTATGATTAAAGAAATTACAACGCATCTTATTCAGCAATATAATCCGGAAGCAATATTGATGCACGGTTCAAGAGTTCGTGGTGATTATGTGCAAACAAGCGATTATGATTTAGCGGTCATTGCTGCTGAGCCTGAGAAAATTGTGCCACACCATTTATAATGGGCTGTTCTTTAGATGTGAGTGGGATAACTGTTACCACCCAGATTATTGAAACAGCTAGTAAAGTGCCTATTTGGCCCCTTGAAATACTTTTTGAAGATAATAACAAGATTGGTTCAACGTTGTGTCAGCAAACTTATGCAAAATTTTTGAAAGGGCCTGGCCCTTTAGCAAGTAAAGAATGGGAGAATAGGCGCAATTATACTCAACGGCTTTTTGATAGATTGTCTAGTAGAGGTGCTGAACTTATGGTGAGAAATTATTATTTAGGTGATTTTTACGATCGTATGGTTCGATATTGGTTTGAAAAAAATTGTAAATGGACGGTTTCCTTTTTTAGAGCGCTGAAAATTATTGAAGAAGCAGATGCAGATTTTTATAAGAATTTAGAAGGGGTATGGACAGAGGATTATCTTATCAATGCTAGACAACTATTTGAAAAAATTTTTGAATAGGATTTTGAGGAAAGAGTGAGGGTAAAAAGCAAGCCATTATAGCCTGCTTTTAAATTTTTTAATTATTTATAAATTTACCCCAAAAAGCGGCGCCAATTTCTAGTGGGAATTTTGTATCTTGATTGGTTAAAACAATAATTCCTACGTCTGATCCGGGTACGAATCCTATTAATGAGCGAATACCGTTTATAAAACTGCAGTGAAAAATAAAATCTTTTTCGGGCTGATCTTTGACTTTATTAATACGCCATCCAAGTGCGTAATAGGATTCGATGTTTTTTCTGTCAATAGGCCATTTTGTTGGTGAATTAGCGAAATTTGAATTTTCAACGACTGGAGCAAACATACGATCTAAGGTTTGCTGAGAAATGAGATCGGGCCTGTACCCAAAACAAAGTTTAAAAATTTCAATCATTCCATTTATGGATGCAAAAACACCAGCGGCGGCAGGAACTGTTTTTGGGTAGTAAGGGGGGAACTGCAGTGGAACTTTTGTATGCCTGCCTTTTATCTTTTTTATAGCGTGCGGGAATGCAAGTTTTTTATGGTTATCAACTTTTGATAGTTGAATTTCTTGAGTTCCAAGAACATCGCATAGATTTTTAATGGCAACTTCTATGCTTAGTTTTTTTAAATTTAATGCTTCTTCTGCTAGGCTGTAAATGGCATTGCTGTAATAATAATATTTTCCAGGTTCATTATTCGGTACCTCGTTTTTTAGAATATTAAGCATCTCAGTTCGACTAAGGCCTTTTTCAATGTGGATATCTCCTCGGAAATCATAACCTGTTGAATGGCTTAAGATATGGGCTAAATTCACAGGGTGGGCCATGCAATGTAACTGAAATTTTTCATCAAGATCTACAAGCCCTTTATCAACTAACAGGGCAATTGCGATTGCTGAAACGGGCTTTGAAACAGATGCTAGGGGAAATAAGGTGTGTTCTGTAACGGGGCCCTTTTTTCCTTTTTGGTAACCAAAGGTTGTTTTGTAGATAACTTGCCCTTTGTGTAAAATGGCAACTGCACCGCCTTGTAAGCTGGATTTTTGAGACTCAATGTGATTTATGAAATCACTAAGTTTTAATAACATTTCTTGGGAAGCGTTAGTTTGTATAAATAGCGGTGCAACGAAAAATATGATGAGAAAACGAAGGAAAGTATTCAAGAATTTCTCTCTAGATATCGATTATCATATTATTAATATAAACGATATGCTATGCATCAACCAACTTAATTTCAATGCGTTCAACTGATTTTCCTGGATGGGAGCGTTTTTGAATCAAGTATTCGGCTCAAAAATATAGATATTCTTGAGCCGAATCTGTAAACATTCGGTTCAGTGCTCTTAATATTGATATCCAAATGAGATTGGATATTTCATGACAATGTCCAATGGAACTTCACGCGCGATTGCACGCTGGTAAGAAGTTCATTGGCGATCATGGGTGAGTTGGTAATGATTTCTTCGATAGGTAAGCCTTCGCCCCAAAGGATAACCGGGTCCCCAACTTTGGCATTATCGCAACCGCGTAAATCAATAGCGGCCATATCCATGGAAATGCGGCCGACGAGGTGGCATTTTTTATCATTTACCAAAACAGGAGTGTGCGATGGAAGTGAGCGCAAATAGCCGTCTCCATACCCGATGGCAATGACTCCGATGTTTGTTGGCTCAACACATTTGTATGTACCGCCGTATCCTACAAATGATTCGCTTGCGCGTTCTCGCACCGAAATCAAGCGTGTTTGTAGTGTCATAACAGGCTTTAAATTGAAATCACAGGCCCTTGCATTTCTGACTGGTGAAACGCCATATAAACAAGCACCTGGGCGTATAACATCGAAATGACTTTGGGGCATGGTAAATATGGCAGCTGAGTTTGCTAGGCTTTTTGGGCCCTGCCAGTCTTTTGCTAATTTATTAAATGCATCAAGTTGAATAGAGTTTAAGGGATGATTAGGCTCATCAGCGCAGCTGAGATGCGACATTAAGCCAATAGGCTGTTTGATGAATTTAGAATCTCTTAAAACGCTTAAGGCATGTGGCGCGTCATCAACCGAAAAGCCAAGTCTTCCCATGCCTGTATCAATTTTTATCCAGGAGACAAGCTGTGAGGGAAGGCGTAATCCTTTTAGCCATTCCAGTTGCATTATGTCATGAAATACCACGTGGAACTGTTGACAGGCTGCTACTAGTAATTCATCAGGCTCAAAGACACCTTCCATAAGGGTTATTGGTTTTTTAATGCCTATTTTTCTAAGGACAAGAGCTTCTTCAATGGAAGCTACACCTAAATTATCGACATGTTTTTCAAGTCTTAATGAGGTAGAGCGGATGCCGTGACCAAATGCATTTGCTTTTACCATTGCAATTACAGGTTTAGAAGGGGCTGCAGCTTTAACTTGGCTGAGGTTGTGTAACAAATTTTCGCTGGATAAGATGGCAATTGCCCCACGGCTCATAAATGATCCCTATTTTTTAGAGTGCTCAAGATCAATATATAAAACCTTAAGCACGAATACTACTCGTCACTTAAGGTTTCTGAAAGTTTTTTATGGGCAAGAGCAAATAATGCCTTGGGAAGCGTTGCTACCTACTATTTGGCCGCTAGTTCCTTGAGAAGCAGGGTTGCTTGTCATAGCAGGAGCGCTAGACATCATGCTAACAGGCTGTGGGTAAGCCGTTGGAAGGGCAGCAGAGTAGGATGCTTGTGCATAGGGTATGTGTTGGCCTTGGTATGGTTGAGCGACCATTGAAGGGTTCATTGGCGGATATCCCATTGCAGGAGGTGCGTATGAGGGGGCGCCATATGGAGGTTGGTACATTTGTGATGCTGAGGGAGCTCCATATCCAGGGAATCCAGCTTGGTTACCGTATGGTTGTGGGTTGTTATACCCGTACTGATTGCCATATTGTTGATGGTCGAACATAGGAGGTTGCTGAGGGTAACCACCAGGGAATCCAGCTTGGTTGCCGTATGGTTGTGGATTGCTGTACCCGTACTGATTACCATATTGCTGCTGAGGGTAACCACCAGGGAATTCAGCTTGGTTACCATATGGTTGTCCATATTGCTGCTGACCATAACCATATGGTTTGCTTTTATAGTAATCAGGGTTTTTTTGCTTTTTCCCTGTCATGCGGCCAAATAGCGAGCCTTTACTTTTTTGTTTGATTTTTTTGCGATCGAGGTGATTGTCAGCATCAACAGCAAGTTGGCATTGTGGCCCAAACGTTTGGCCAAATTGTGGATCAGTTCTGCAGACCTTAGACAATGCTTGCGCAAATTTTGCGTGGTTTTTTGCTAATTTTTCAGCATTTGCTTGGCTTGTGTTGCTGCCTGTACATTTCACAAGCATTTGCATTTTTTTCTCAAGATCATGGGATTTTTTTAGCTTGCTTTTGTTGCTGTGCGCAACGTGTCCATTGCTGCCAATTTGATGAGATTTTTGATAGTCTGGCAAGCCCCGCTTTATTTCATCTACAAGTTTTGGCTGACATAATCTTTCGCCAGAAGCAACGTTTCTTGCTGCAGTATATGGATTGAATGCATATAAGCCTTTTAACCCAAATAATATTAAAACTGCAAACTGAAAAATCTTCTTCATAAAAATACCAACATGTATAATCTTATTTAAAGGTTAACAGGTATTAGTTAAGATTTTATTAAATTAAAGTACAAAAAGTTGAGTTGTATTACTACTTAAATAGCGATTTTTTCCGCAAAAGGTTGTGTGAAAAGCTAAACTCTTTCTTGAATAAGGCCTGCATTTGCGCCATTATGGCTCAAAATCAAAGTAGAGTTAACAATGTCTTATCAATATATTTATGTAATGAAAGCGCTATCTAAAATTTTCCCTGGAGGTAAACAGGTATTAAAGGATGTATGGCTGTCATTCTTCCCAGGAGCAAAGATTGGTATTATTGGGCCAAATGGATCGGGTAAGACTACCCTTTTGAAGATTATGGCGGGAATCGACCCTGAATATCAGGGGGAGGCTTGGGCTGCTGATGGTGTGAAAATTGGATATCTGCCACAGGAGCCGCAACTTAATTCAGCACTTGATGTTCTCTCAAATATTAAAGAAGGCCTTGGGGAAATTACTGATGTGCTGAAGGAATATGAAGAAATCAGCATGAAGTTTGCTGAGCCTATGAGTGATGATGAAATGAATTCTTTATTGGCTAGACAAGGTGAGTTACAGACAAAAATTGATGCTCTAGATGCTTGGGATTTAGATCGTCAAATTGAAATTGCTATGGATGCTTTGCGTTGTCCACCGGCCAATAGTAGCGTTGATAAGCTTTCGGGTGGAGAAAAACGTCGAATTGCCCTGTGTCGCTTGCTGCTTCAAAAGCCAGATCTATTGCTTTTAGATGAACCTACCAACCACTTAGATGCTGAAAGTGTGGCTTGGCTTGATAGGCATTTGCAAGAGTATAAAGGTACTGTTGTGTTAATTACCCATGATCGATATTTTCTTGATAATGTGGTTAGTTGGATTCTTGAGCTTGACCGCGGACAAGGGATTCCTTATGAAGGGAATTATTCACGCTGGCTTGAACAAAAGCAAAAGCGTTTAGCTGTTGAAGAAAAACAGGAAACTTCAAGACAAAAGCAGTTGACTAGAGAATTAGAGTGGATTCGCCAGTCACCTAAAGCACGTCAAGCAAAAAGCAAGGCACGTATCAGTTCGTACGAACAATTATTGGCACAAGATTATGACCGTGGAGTGGGAGATGGTTCAATTAGCATTCCTCCGGGGCCGCGCCTAGGCGATTTGGTTATTGAGGCAAATGGCCTTAGTAAAGCTTTTGGTGACAAGTTATTAATTGAAAACTTAAATTTTAATTTACCAAAAGGCGGCATTGTTGGAGTGATTGGTCCAAACGGAGCCGGTAAAACGACTTTGTTTCGTATGTTAACAGGCCAAGAAAAACCTGACCAAGGTGAGATGAGAATTGGAGATACAGTCGTGATGGGATATGTTGACCAATCGCGTGATAGCCTTGATGCAAAGAAATCGGTGTGGGAAGAAATTTCCAACGGTCATGATGAGGTAGAGCTTGGAAAGCGAAAAATGCCAAGTCGTGCATATTGCGGATTATTCAATTTCAAAGGGCCTGATCAACAAAAAAAAGTAGGCCAACTTTCTGGTGGAGAGCGCAACCGTGTGCATTTAGCAAAAATGCTTAAAAGTGGGGCGAATGTATTGTTACTGGATGAACCGACCAATGATTTGGATGTGGAAACGTTACGTTCTTTAGAGGAAGGGTTACTTGATTTTGCTGGTTGTGCAATTGTAATTACCCATGATCGTTTCTTTCTTGACCGCATAGCTACGCATATTTTGGCGTTTGAAGGCGACAGTCAAGTTGTTTGGTTTGAAGGAAATTATCAAGCGTATGAGGAAGACCGTCATCGCCGTTTAGGGACTGATGCTGATCAACCCACAAGAATAAAATATAAGCCTTTGGTGCGATGATTAAAAAAAGACCTATAGAAAATCTATAGGTCTTTTTGTATTAGGTTATCCTTCTACTTTTTCTTCGTTAGGCTGTGTAGAAATTGAAACTTCTTTCATGACTTTATCAAAGAATTTTTCCATGCTATCAATGCATGGAACTCTAAGATCAATTTTTAGAATGATAACCCGTTGCTGGTATGACTCGAGAACATCTTTTAAGCGTTGTCTGTCAACAGAAACGCCAGGAAAATTAGAGTTATAAAATTCTGCAAATTTTGCAAAATTTTCCCCCAGAAATTCAGGTTGATGAGTGTCACAATAGGTTTTCCATATTGGCAAAGCGTGATACAAGGAGCCATCTTCATTCCAGATTACCCTTATATGCTCCCATTTAAGTGCAAGATTTCTCAATTTACGTTCAGGACTGTTCCAATTAATTCCAAGATTTTCAGATTTAAGTGCAAGATTTTTAGGTTGATTAGAAGGAAATGAATTTTTTTCTATTATTACCGCGGCACCACCGTGAAGGTGCCAACTTTGAGCTACATATTTTTTGCTTAGAAGTATCCATTTACCTGAGCCCAGAAAGTCATCTGAATAGAAAGCTCTTTTGGATACATTTTCTGGTCTATCGGGAGCTTTTGATTGATCCTTTATAGAGAAGTATTCTTGGTATCCATTGTAGTCTGTATTTGTACTGTTAGTTGATAAGTGAGAGTTAGGAGCCTGCAATTTAGTCTCCTCAAATTCAGAAGAAAACAAACTGGTGCTAAGTAATAGTCCGACAGTTATGATTAAGTGTTTTTTGTAGCAAAACATGAAAAGTCCTTTCAAAAACTTGAGTAATTGTGAGCGTCTTTTTAGCAAACTCATATCAATTTAGCAAGAAAAAACAATTTATGTAAAAGTTAAAGTAATAAACATAAAATTTAGATGGAGGAGATAAAATGTGGTAGCTTGGTTGGACTAGTAGAGAATGATGGATGTAGATGGATCAAGGCTTAAATCGTATTCTTAAGGGATATGAAAATTTTAGACAAAAGTATGTGCATGGTGATACATCAATTATGCAGCATCTTTCTCAGCATGGTCAAAAACCTGAAATGATGGTTGTTGCGTGTTGTGATTCCAGGGTGGATCCAGCACTTATTTTGCAATGCGATCCAGGGGATTTATTTATTGTGCGTAATGTGGCGAACATTGTGCCGCCTTATGAAAAAGATGAGATGCACCACGGAACAAGTGCAGCGCTTGAGTTTGGTGTTAAGTTTTTGAAAGTGAATCATCTTGTTTTACTGGGGCATAGTCAATGTGGTGGTATTAGCGCTTTGATGAATAACGCCGAACCTAACCAAGATGACTTCATTACTAATTGGGTTTCTTTAGTTAAAACCGACTGTATTAATGATCATGATCACACGGATGATTATGCAAAATTGGCACTTAAGCATTCCTACAAAAACTGTTTAACTTTTCCCTGGATTCGGGAAAAAATTTCTACTGGTGAATTGTTTGTTCATTTGTGGTTTTTTGATATTAAAACTGGGCAAATTTTTGCTTATTCTGATGTTAGTGATACCTATGAACCTTTAATAGTGAGATAGTGATCAATACAATCCACCGTTGATATGCAGCGTTGTGCCAGTTATGTAACTAGCTTTGTCACTTAAGAAAAATGCAATGCTGTCGGCTATTTCTTCTGGTGTTCCTAATCTTTTTGAGGGGATTGATTCAACGATTTTTGCAAGAATTGATGGATCTATTGAGGCTACCATATCGGTTTCCGTGTAACCTGGGGCGATAGCATTTACGGTGATATTTTTGTTGGCATTTTCTAAAGCTAAAGCTTTCACAAAGCCAATAAGGCCTGCTTTAGCTGCGCAATAGTTTGTTTGGCCGATTTGTCCTTTTAGGGCATTTACAGATGTAATGTATACTAATCGTCCAAAATTGCGTTCGCGCATACCTTGAATTAATGGATGAGTTACTTGAAAACATGATAAGAGATTTGTTTGCAAAACTTTTTGCCAATTTTCTAGAGTCATTTTATGAAAAAATCCATCGCTAGTGATGCCGGCGTTATGCACTAAACAGTCAATTTGGCCATACTTATCAAGAATTATTTGAATTTTTTCTTGTGTTTGTTCTGGGTTGCTTAAATCAAAACCATAAAAAGGGATAGAATGTTCTTTTGAAAAAGTTGCTGCTTGTTCATGATTTGTATTGTATGTACCAATGACATTATACCCAAGCTTTTTTAGGCATATGCAAATTGCAGCACCTATACCGCGGTTGCCTCCGGTTACTAGTACATTTCGCATATGATAAACTTCTATTAAATTTTTATGATTCAGTATAAATAAAATAAAGAAAATCGCAAAGAAAGAGTGAGAACCCCATAGGCAATGTTAGAAAAACTTGGCACTATAGCGAAAAAAGATGCAAACGATTTCATTGTTTAGATTTTTTATAATATTTTTTGTATTGCATGTGTGTGCTTTTGGCTCCCAACAGCCCTTGCATTTGCGTGGAGACCAGGCTACTTGGAATAATAAAACACGTGATTTGTGGGTCAAAGGGCATGTTTCAGCATTGCAATATTTGCCAAATGGTACGCAAAGGCGCTTGAATTGTGATGCGCTTCATTATAATAGCCTAACGGATAAGATTACGGCTTACGGTTCGGTTGAGTTAACGGAGCCAGAAGGGGATGTTTTTACAGCGGATCATTTAGAGTTAGATTCTCAATTTAATACAGGTTTTTTAGAAGGTATGCGTGTTTTTACAAAAGATGCGGCGCGTCTTAGTGCGAAATCAGCCATACGCGAGGATGGTTATAAAACAATTTTTTTAGATGCAGATTATTCCCCGTGTAAAGAGTGTGCGGATGGTTCTTTAACGTGGAAGCTTGAGGCGGATAGCGTTGAGCATGATCAAGAAGAGCGTTTAATCAAATATCATCATGTTTATCTTGTGTTTAAGGGGATAAAAGTAATTTACCTGCCTTACTTTTCTCATCCTGATCCAACGGTTAAACAAAAAAATGGTTTATTAGCACCTTCTATTGGGATGAGCAAAGACCTTGGTGCCTCAATTACGCTGCCTTATTTATTTGCGGCTAAAAATCAGGACCTTACAATTACTCCAATGCTTATGGCTAAACAAAATCCTTTATTAGCAGCAGAATATCGTAGGCGTTTTAGGGATGGAGAAATTTCTGTTGGGGGTAGTCATACACGTATGCGCCATAATCGCAAGCTTTACAACTTAATTCCTAGGCAAGATCGTTGGAGTGTTTCAAGTTCATTATATTGGCATATGACAGATCGTAATCGCTTAATTGTTGATTTAAATCGTGCAAGTGATACGACCTATTTGTCGAAGTATCGGCTTAACAAGCAGACGAGTACATTCAGTCGTCAGAAAAATTTAACTTCAACTATTAATTATGAGCATTTTAGGGATAATGCTTATGGTTCTGTGAGAGGTCAAGCGTTTCAAACAGATACTCCGCTTACTACTCCTATTCTGCTTCCTTATGCTCGTTATCGCTACCAAACGGCGCAGTTTAATAATGGTAGCCATTTAGTGTGGGACTCAAGCCTTTTGAGTATTTTTAGAAGGCGTCCTATTCTTGACCAAACAGGAAAGCAGACATTTAGGCTATCAAGTGGGGTGGCGTGGAATTTGCCTTACACAACATCAAATGGGCATGTGTTTAAAACAATAATTTCATCACGTGGTGACGCTTATCTGTCTCAACGTTATAATCCAGACCAATTAACGATTAGTGCCCAGAAAAAATATGACAACCATGTGGAAGGAAGGGTTTTTCCTCAAGCCTCTGTTGATTGGCGTTATCCACTTTTATCAACTTATGAACATATAAATTGGATTTTAGAACCACGTGGTTTAGTAGCTGTTGCGCCTAACAATTTAAATCGAAGGCGGTTGCCTAATGAAGATTCTAGGCTGATTACTCTTGATGACACATCAATTTTCTTGCCAAATCGGTTCGATGGTATAGACCTTGTTGATGAAGGGCAGCGCGGAGTTCTTGGTGTTGACAATCATCTGCGTTGGGGGCAACAACAACGCGCTTCGATTTTTATGGGGCAAAGTTATCGATTTGATCATAAGTCTGTGATTGGTAGCTCTCAGGGAGAAGGCCGTTTTGCTTCAGACTATATTGCTAGGGTATTGTACCAACCTAATGAATGGTGGGTCATTTTTGTGCGCGGATCATTTTTGAGGAAAAATATGAGGTCTCGATTTACTGAGTGTGGCGCAAGCTTTGGTAAGCCCATATTGAAACTTGATGCGTCGTACATTCATGCTAGGCGTGGATTAAATGGCTCTTCAGCAATGATTTCTCAAGCAAACTGGCAGTTGAGCTCAGCTTTGAATGAAAATTGGAAAGTGTCTATTGCGCAAATTCGCAACCTAAAACATTTCGAAAGAGGGGTGTTGGCGTCGTTCGTTGGGCTATCGTACCAGGATGATTGCTTTGAGTCGAAATTTAGTGTGTACAAAAGTCATTATCGTGACCGCGATTTGAAGCCTGATATGGGATTCTTTTTGCAGTTTAGTTTGAAGAATTTGGGCAGCTTTACGCCATCTTCTGCGCCTACGTATCCTGGTTCCCTGTTAACTAATTTGCGGTAATTACTTCTTTGCTAGCTTATGCTGCCGAGTGCTTAATTAATATTTGCTGTCCCAAAGAAATGTTGTTATTAAACTCATCAGTAAGTTTCATTTTCGCACCAGGTCATAAGCTTATGATATATGTGCGTATTAATGGATTTTTTACCTAAGCTGATGGTGGCGGGAATGCCTATAGAATCCTTGGAAATTTCAAGAAGTACTTCACATGAGCCAGCTGGAAGAGACTGAATTTCATCGAGCAATCCTTTTATTGGCTTATTATTTGAAATTTTTAAGTTGATTGACGTAAAAGGTTGTAGATCATTTAAGTTGTAGATTTTATTGGCAGTTAGCCGTAATTGTTCATTATCTTTTTTTATAGCGACTTCAACTGCTAATAAATTTCCTTCTTTAAGTAGTTCGAGTGATTGGCTATAGATTTCGCTAAACAGCGTAACTTCATATGTGCCTTCTTGGTCAGAAAGACTTAAGAATGCATATTTTTGTCCTTTTTTTCCTGTTCGAACGGTTATGCTGAGTAATACTCCGGCCACGCGAATATGGCTTGTGGATATGGTTTCAAACATAGATGAAGGTACAAGTTGAAGTTGCTCAAGTTGCTGTTTGTATGCATTAAGGGGATGGTCTGAGAGGTAAAATCCGAGAGATTCAAATTCTTTTTGCAGCGATGTTAGCCCATCCCACATTGGCACTTCAGGAAGTTTGAAAGTGATTCCCGGGTCAGCTGTTTCACCAAACATACTGCGTTGAGAGCTTTTTGACGCTTCTGATTTTTTAGAGGCTATGTAGCTGATGTGTTCAATTGCTTCAAAAAGTGCGCGTCGATTGGGTTCTAAGCAATCAAATGCCCCAGCACCAATTAAATTTTCCAATAAACGCTTATTAAGGTATTTTGCGTCAACACGTTCTATGAAATTGCTCATGGTTGTGAAGGGGGTGCTATTACGTGCCCGTGTAATTGCATCAATAACTTGTTCGCCGACATTTTTAATAGCACTTAATCCAAAACGTACTGCGTTATTTTCGGAGGTAAAATGGGCAAAAGAACGATTAATGTCTGGAGGAAGTAATGTTATTTGCATTTTTAACATGTCTTGCTTATAGGCATTAATTTTATCAGTGTTGTGCATATCTGCAGTCATTGAGGCTGCGAAAAAAGCAATAGGATAATTCGCTTTTAAATAAGCTGTCTGATAGGCTAAAAGTGCATAAGGTGCGGAGTGTGACTTGTTAAATCCATAGCCTGCGAATTTTGCCATTTGGTCAAATAATTGAGATGTGATTTCAGATCTGACACCTTTTTCGGTGGCCCCGTGTACGAATCTTTCTCTTTGTGCGTCCATTTCACTTTTGATTTTTTTACCCATGGCTCGACGTAACATATCAGCAGCGCCTAGTGTGTACCCACCAATGACCTGAGCAATTTGCATGACCTGTTCTTGGTAAACCATGACACCATAAGTTGGAGCAAGAATTGGTTCAAGTTCTGGGATTAGAAAAACAACGGGTTCTTGGCCATGTTTACAGGCTAAATAGCGTGGAATATCGTCCATTGGTCCTGGTCTGTAAAGAGCGACTAAGGCAATAAGATCTTCGAAACGATCAGGACGTAATTTGCGTAACACATCACGCATTCCAGCGCTTTCAAGTTGAAACACGCCAACAACATTTACGTTGCATAGTAATTCAAAAGTTTTTTTATCATCCAGGGGGATAGATTGAATAGTGAAATCAGAAAATGTAATGTCTCCAGAATTCCTTACAATTTGGCAAGCGTGTTCAATAATGCTGAGCGTTTTTAACCCTAGAAAATCAAATTTTACAAGACCCGCTAATTCAACGTACTTCATGTTAAATTGGGTTGCAGGTAAACTTGAGCTTTCATCTTTGAATAAGGGCACTAATGAAGTAAGTGGACGATCAGCAATTACTACACCTGCAGCATGAGTTGAAGCGTGACGATATAGCCCCTCAAGTTTTTTACCGATTTCAACCATTTTTGCGATTGCTTCGTCATCATCGCAAGCATTGCGAATAGCTGGTTCTAATTCTATTGCTTGTTCTAGAGTTACTGGGTTGGCTGGATTATTTGGTACCATCTTGCAGATGCGATCAACTACAGGATATGGAATTTGTAGAACACGTCCTACATCTCGTAATACAGCTCGAGCTTGAAGTTTACCAAAAGTAATGATGTGAGCTACCCGATCGCTGCCATATTTTTGTTGAACATAATCAAGAACTTCATCTCTTCTATCTTGGCAAAAATCTATATCAAAGTCGGGCATGGAAACACGCTCTGGATTTAAGAATCGTTCAAAAATCAGCGTGAATCGAATAGGGTCCATATCAGTAATGGTTAGTGACCAGGCTACCAATGATCCGGCTCCTGATCCGCGGCCTGGTCCTACTGGAATTCCTTGATTTTTTGCCCACTTTATGAAATCTGCAACAATTAAAAAATACCCGCAAAAGCCCATTTGTTTAATAATTCCAAGCTCATAATTCAACCGCTCATGATATTCTTGGCGTACTTGTTGGTGGGTGTTGCTTTCGTGTCTTTGAAATACTTCTGTTTGTAAGCGTTTTTCTAGGCCTTCTTGCGCTTGAATGACTAGCTCTTCTTCTTCGCTTCGCCCATTTTCACTATCAAAATGTGGTAGTATTGGATTGTGTGGTGTTGGCATAAAGCGGCAACGTTTAGCAATATTCACTGTGTTTTGAATGGCTTCAGGTAGATCTTTAAACAGCTCCTTCATTTCGATTGAGCTTTTGAAATAATGTTCGGGGGTGACTCGACGACGATCGTCTTGTGTGACATACGTGCTGCTCGCTATGCATAAAAGCGCATCGTGAGCTTCAAAATAGCCAGAATCAGGAAAATATACGTTGTTTGTGGCGACTAGGGGTAAATTGTGCTTGTAAGCTTTTTCAATAAAAATATTTTCTAATTCTTGTTGTTGATGGGTGTTGTGGCGTTGGATTTCCATATAAAGATGATCTGGAAAAAGTGTTTTAAGATGTTTTAAAAAATTTTCAGCATCACTTGTTGTTTCTGGGTTATTGCAGTTTTTTGTTGCTGCATATTCTTTTGCTAAAAATTGCCCTAAAACTCCTTCGGTTCCGCCAGTTAAAGCAATTAATCCCTTGCTGCGGTTTTCTAGGTATTCAAAAGGAATGTAAAGATTGTCGTGTTTAGAGTCAGCGCTAAGATATAAGAAACTTATAATGTTTAATAGATTGGAATATCCCTCTTCTGATGCGACAAGTAATACTAAAGGACCATTTATATCAGCAAATTTAATATTGAGCTCACACCCAATAATGGGTTGTATCCCGGAACTTGCGCATAACATTGCGATTTCAAGAGCTCCGAAAAGGTTATTTGTGTCTGTGATAGCAATGGCTGGTTGATTGAATTGCTGGCAAAGTTTTGGTAAAGACTGAATTTTAATAGCCCCTTCTGCTAGAGAATAGGCGCTATGAACACGAAGGTGAATGAATTCAGCCATGAAAAACTAATAAAAAATAGTATCCATAATGTGCCGAACTAAAGCATTGTTTTCAAGAGTTGAGTTATCGAAAAAATTAGCGCTTGTCTTTTGACGAGACTTCATGCCAAAAGCGTTCTAGCTTTTGCAAAGAGCTTCCAAGCAGTGCCAAAGTTTCTTTTCCCTCTTTTTTATTTAAACTTTCTGCGTGATTTTGAAAAATTCGATCAAACTTTTTATATAGATCTAAACCTTTTTGAGAAAGTTTAACATGACAAGAACGGCGGTCATGCGGTGTTGGGATTTGTAAAACGTACTCATTCTGGACCATTTTACGCAAATTATAAGAAACATTTGAACCTAGATAATACCCTCGGTTTGTTAATTCGCCGATAGTTAGTTGGTTTGTTCCAATATTGCATAACACAACAGTTTGCACATTGTTGATGTCAAATACACCTAAGTGATCTAATTCTGCTTTTACAACATCAAGAAATAGTCGGTGCAGACGTTCTAAAGATTGGACTGAATTAAAATATTCTTCTTTCATAGTACTACATGCACTTATCGATATTGATTTGAATATAATATTAAATAGTTAAAATTAAATTAATATATTTCAAAAAAAATAACAAAATATTTAATCAATGGTTTCTTTTGTTGTTTTAAATGTTAGAACAGATTTGGACTTTGGGAATGCGATAATGTTCGATTTTTGTGCAGGGTTACCCTGACAAATGAAAAAAAATTAGCTATTATGGAAGGATGGAGCTTTTATACTTACCGATGGCAGATATTTATGTTTCTTTGCCTTTGCTTTTTGCAATTGGCATAGGGGGTGGAATTATATCGTCTATGCTAGGTATTGGCGGGGGAGTGCTTATTACCCCTAGCTTAATGAGTATTGGAGTGCCCTCTGCTGTTGCTATTTCAACCCAATTAAATAATTCTGTTGGAACTAATTTTAGTGGATTCTTAGCATACCAGCAGGAGCGAGATGTAGATATTAGCTTGGCTTGGTATTTATTTATAGGGGGGCTTGCTGGAGCTTTGGCGGAAGAGTTTGCTCTTACTCACGTTGAAAGTAGGGCAGGTAGCTACGCTGTTTTAAAAATCATTGTGTTTTTAGTGGTTGTAATTAGTAGTATTGTTACCTTGGTGCAATCCCAGCGACAAATTCAGGTTGGGATTGAAAAAGGCGCAATGATGCGGCGTTGGATGATTTATTTTCCCTGGCATAAAATTTTTCTGAGATCACGTGTGGAAATGAGTATCTTGGTGCCAATCGGAGTGGGGTTTTTTACAGGCACAGTTACTACTAGCTTGGGAGGCGGAAATAGCCTTTTGATGGCGCCAATTATTATGTACTTGTTGGGACGAAGTTCTCCTGTTGTTTCTGGTACTTCGCTGTTAGCAGGTTTTGGAATTAATATGGTGGTTACGTTTATCACAAGTGTTGGAAGGGCACCTGTTGATTTTGTGTTGCTTCCAATTCTTGTGGTAAGTAGCACAATTGGCTCAATAATTGGGGTAAGACTAGCTTATAAGTTTAGCACAAAAACCTTAAAAGTATTTGGTGGTTTTGTTTTGATGGCCATAGCTTCTAAGATGTATTTTTCTTTAAAAGCAGCGAACTGGCAGACAGCTTCAAAGGGAAAAAATTTCTTTAACAAGTTTCCTTTGATTTTAAAAAAGATCCAGGCTATGCCAGACCAAAACTGGATGTTATCTATTACTCAATATGCATACGATTTTCCGGTGGAATATACGATTATAACGCTTCTATCTGTTACTGTTTTTGCTGCCATAGTGCAGTTTTTTATTAATCGTATTGTTTGGCGACAATAGATGTTTTCCAGATTTTTGTTTCGTTTGTTACTTGTTTTGTGCATTGCAAGCATTAGTATTTGGTATTATTTTCAGCCCTCTTCTGCACATCCAGAAGATAATTACGTAAACGTGTACTGTTGGTATGGATTGATTGATGCAGAAACAATTAGAGAATTTGAAAATGAAACAGGAATAACAGTTCGTTTGGATGCTTACGATAACAATGAAGTTTTAGAGGCAAAGCTTCTTGCTAGTAATAGTGGTTTTGACGTTGTATTCCCATCAGCTACTCCATATGTAGCGTGGCAAATTCAAGCAGGTGTGTACCAAAAACTTGATAAAAATTTAATACCAAATATTGGAGGGCTTGATCCGGTAGTGGTGCGTTGGATGCGTGCTGTTGATAAAGATCTTGTTTATTCTATTCCCTATTTCTGGGGAACGATTGGTATTATCTATAATAAAGATGTGCTGAGGGAAGTATTTCCAAATGGCTTTGTGCAAAATTTGAGTTTATTGTTTGATCCAATCAATCTTAAAAAACTTAAAAAATACGGAATTTCATTGCTTGAAGAGGGGGTAGATGTTATTCCGTTTGCTTTGATGTATTTAGGTGAAAATCCAAATAGTGCATCTTCACAAGATATTGATGTGGCGGCAAGGCATCTTGTGAAAATGCGACCGTATATAAAGAGATTTACATCATCAAGAGTTGTTAATGACATTGTTTTGGGTGATACGGCAATAGCTCTTGTTTGGTCTGGTGAAGCTCAGGAAGCTATTCGTGATGCAAAGGAGCAAGGTAAAAATATTGAGTATTTTATTCCGCCGGAAGGTTCTATTGCATGGATTGATGCTATGGCAATTCCAAGGGGAGCGCCACATCCGAAAAATGCGCATGCTTTTATTAATTTTTTACTAAAGCCCCAGATCGCAGCGCGAATTTGTAAAAATACAGCCCATGGTGTTGCTGTGTTAGGTGCTAAAAAATATATGCCTGCTAATATTTTAAATAATGAACAAATTTATCCCGGGAAAAAGACGCTGAAAAAGCTTTTTTTGAATGCTCCCCCAAAAACACAAAAAGAACTACAATTTGAACGAGAGCGGACACGTATTTGGGCGAAAATACGCCTCAATGATTATTAGGAAAGATAGATATGTCTATTATTGGAAAAAAGGAAAACTTAAGAAATTTGGAACCTTGGCAAGATCCGAATGTTAAGCCTTATGTTTTGATAGAGAACGTTAGTAAGAATTTCGGTACAACTGTAGCAGTTAAAAATCTTTCACTTTCTATTTATCGAGGGGAGCTTTTTGCATTGCTGGGAGCTTCTGGATGTGGAAAATCAACTTTATTACGTATTCTTGCTGGTCTTGAAAAGCCATCAAGTGGACGTATTGTTATTGATGATTTAGACATCACGGATTTGCCGCCTTACAAGCGCCCTGTTAGCATGATGTTTCAATCGTATGCCTTATTTCCGCATATGACAGTGCAAGAAAATATCAGTTTTGGTTTAAAACAAGAAAAGCTTTCAAAAAGTCAGATTAATGAGCGGGTTGACGAAGTGCTTGATTTGGTTCAACTGCGAAAATATCGCGATAGAAAGCCGGATCGGCTTTCTGGAGGCCAGCAGCAGCGGGTTGCCCTAGCTCGTAGTCTTGCTAAAAGACCTAAACTACTTTTGCTAGATGAACCATTAGGGGCTTTAGATAAAAAGTTGCGTGAAAAAACTCAATTTGAGCTGGTAAATATTCAAGAGAGAGTTGGAATCACTTTCGTTGTGGTGACGCACGACCAGGAAGAAGCAATGACAATGTCTAGTCGTATTGGCATTATGGACGAGGGGCAGATTAGGCAGATTGGAAAGCCGCATGAAATTTATGAATTTCCCCACTCACGTTTTGTTGCAGAATTCATAGGATCAATGAATATGTTTGAAGGTGTTGTTGTTGAAGATGAGCCAGATCATGTATTAATTGAATCATCTGAAGCTGGCTGTGAGCTATATGTTACGCATGCTGCTTCAATGCCTGTTGGTGCTAATGTCACGGTAGCAGTGCGTCCTGAAAAAGTGATGATTTCAACTAACCCTAATCCTAATTTGGGGAAAAATTGCACCAAAGGTATTGTGCGTGAAATTGCATATTTAGGTGATATTAGTATTTATCATGTGCAGCTTGAATCGGGGAAAATTATTCAAGCATCATTACCTAATTTACTTCGTTTGTCAGAGCGTGATGTAAAGTGGGATGATGAAGTTTATTTGTTTTGGCGTCCTGAAAATGGGGTTGTTTTAAGCGTATGATTTTACGGATAGTAGAAAATTTTCGAGCGTTTTTGTGGGGTGAGCTTCTTTATATAGCAAGGCAATTGCGCGAAAAATGGTTTCTTATTTCCACACCATACGTGTGGCTTACGTTATTCTTTCTTTTTCCGTTTCTGATTATTTTGAAAATCAGTTTCTCAGAACTGCAAGTAAGCATGCCCCCTTTTCGAGATATTGTTGAATGGACTCCAGACTTGCTTTTAAAAATTAGGCTGCATTTTGAAAGTTATTGGATAGTTTTTACTGATAATTTTTATATTCATGCAGTATTTAGTTCTTTGAAAATTGCTCTGTTTTCAACTACTGGATGTTTAATTATAGGCTACATGATTGCTTATAGTATTTCACGTGTAAAAATTTCTTGGAGAATGCCACTGTTATTAATGATTGCATTACCCTTTTGGACTTCATTTCTTATTCGGGTTTATGCATGGATGGCGATGCTAAGTAGCAAAGGGCTTGTTAATAGTATTTTGCTAAAGCTTCATATCATTAGTAACCCGTTACAATTGCTTGATAATGATGCTGCGGTTTGTTTGGGAATTAGCTACTGTTATTTGCCGTTTATGGTTTTTCCTATTTATGCATCTTTAATAAAAATCAATGATGATTTTATAGAAGCTGCTCATGATTTAGGTTGTTCACCTTGGCGTGCTTTTTGGTCTGTGACCGTGCCGCTATCTAAGCAAGGAATTATTGCGGGCATTATTCTTGTATTTTTGCCATCAATCGGGGAATTTGTAATTCCAGAAATTCTTGGTGGGCCTGAAACCATAACTATTGGGCGAGTGCTGTGGTGGGAATTTTTCAATAATCGAAACTGGCCTTTGGCAAGTGCAGTGGCTGTTCTTATGATATTACTATTTGTTGTGCCAATTATGATTTTAAGAAACCGTCAATTAGACGCTACAGAAAAGGCATCGTAAATATGGTTCGTTTTTCTAAGTTTAATTTGGCTGCACTCATTTTTGGGTATGGCTTTTTATACGTTCCTATTTTGTATTTGATGGTGTATTCGTTTAATGATTCTAGGATTATTGGAGTTTGGGCTGGATTTTCAACGCGTTGGTATAGGCAATTATTTGAAGATGACACTTTAATTCGTGCCGTATTAAATAGTTTTGAAATTGCATCGATTGTTGCGACCTTAGCCGTAGCGCTTGGTACAATGGCAGCTATTGTTATGGTTCGTTTTAAGCGGTTTCGTGGAAAAACCTTATTTAGTGGTTTAATTTCAGCGCCATTGGTTATGCCGGAAGTTATTACAGGTCTTGCCTTATTATTAATGTTTGTAACGTTAGAGCGTGCTATAGGGTGGCCATCTGAGCGTGGCATGCTAACCATTATCATTGCTCATATTACCCTTACAATGTCTTATGTGTATTTAGTTGTTCAGGCGCGTTTGGTTGATTTTGATCAATCCTTAGAGGAAGCTGCGATGGATCTTGGGGCTAAGCCATCCACGGTATTTTTTAAAATTACACTACCGTTGATTTTTCCGTCTTTACTTGCTGGATGGTTACTAGCCTTTGCTCTATCATTAGACGATGTAGTGATTGCTAGTTTTTTGGCTGGCCCTGGATCTACAACGTTGCCAATACTTGTGTTTTCAAGTGTTCGAACAGGCGTTACGCCAGAGCTTAATGCCTTGGCTACAATCATTGTTGGTATTGTAAGTGTGGGCATTCTTATTAGTGGCCTTATTATGCATCGCCGAGCGGCAAGAAAGGCTTATTAGCTTTTACTTTCTACAAAATAAACCTTGAAAGATCTTGGTTTTGCGCTAGATTTGAGACTTTTTCTTCTACGTATTTTTTTGTGATGGTAAACGTTTCACCAGCAAGATCTGGCCCTGTAAAGCTAACTTCCTCTAGCAGTTTTTCTAGAATAGTATGCAACCTGCGGGCCCCGATATTTTCAATTTCTTCGTTGATTTTTGCTGCAAGTTCAGCGATGGCTTGAATTGCATCTTTTTTAAAGTCTAGAGTAACGCCTTCGGTTTTTAGCATTTCGACTGATTGAAGAATTAGATTTGCTTCGGGTTCAGTGAGAATGCGTATAAAGTCATCTTTGCTTAATGCTTTTAGTTCTACGCGTATTGGCAGGCGTCCTTGTAATTCAGGTAATAAATCAGATGGCTTAGATACATGAAATGCCCCGCTAGTAATAAATAAAACATGATCAGTTTTTATGGGCCCATATTTTGTAGAAACAGTTGTACCTTCGATAAGTGGTAGTAGATCACGTTGGACGCCTTCGCGGCTAACGTCACCTCCGCGATGTTCTGTTCGTGCACAAATTTTGTCGATTTCATCAAGAAAAACAATGCCGTTTTGTTCCACGTGTTTTATTGCACTAGCGACAATTTTTTCTTGATCAAGAAGTTTGTCTGATTCCTCAGTTAGCAGGAGTTGTTGTGCTTCTTTTACGGAAATATTTTTTGTTTTTGTTTTGTTACCAAATGCTTTGCCAAAAACATCACTAATATTAATCATTCCCATTTGTGCGCCTGGCATTCCTGGCACATCAAAAGTTGGCATTGAGTTGGTATTATCTTGAACTTCAACATCAATTAGTTTTTCGTCTAATTCACCTGTGTGGAGCATGCGCCTGAATTTTTGACGTGTATCTGGGGTTGCCGTGGATCCCACTAAGGCATCAAGGATTTTTTCTTCAGTTAGAATGACTGCACGTTCTTTTACTTCAACACGTAAGTTTTCGCGCTGCATATGGATGCTGAGTTCAACGAGATCACGAATGATTTGCTCAACATCTCTTCCGACGTAACCAATTTCTGTAAATTTTGTTGCTTCAACTTTAATGAATGGGGCGTTTGCTAGTCTTGCTAGTCGTCTAGCAATTTCTGTTTTTCCAACGCCTGTTGGGCCAATCATAAGAATATTTTTTGGCAAAACTTCATCAATAAGCTCTGGAGATAATTGCATGCGTCTCCAGCGATTACGCAAAGCAACGGCTACAGCTCGTTTGGCATCTTGTTGGCCAACAATAAAACGGTCTAGTTCAATAACAATTTCTTTGGGGGTAAGTTGGGTCATTCGCTTAAAGTTTCTATGATGATTTGGTTATTTGTATAAATGCAAAGTTCTGATGCAATTTCTAACGAGCGTTTAGCTATAATATCAATATCTAAAATAACATCAGGAACGCTTAACATTCCTTTAGCTGCAGACAGGGCGTATCCACCACCTGAACCAATTGAAATAACGTCATCGTCAGGTTCAATTACGTCGCCATTACCGCTCATTAAGAAGGTTTTTTGAGTGTCTGCAACAATCATCATGGCTTCTAAACGCCGAAGATATTTGTCTGTGCGCCAATCTTTTGCCATTTCAACGCAGGCTCGCGCGAGTTGGGTGGGGTGCTGATCTAGTTTTGCTTCAAGCCTTTCAAGTAGTGCGAAAGCATCTGCTGTGGCCCCTGCAAAACCGGCAAGAACTTTTCCACTGCCAATTTTTCGAATTTTTCTGGCTTTACCTTTCATGATTTGTGCACCTAACGTGACTTGACCATCACCTGCCATTACAACGTGATTAGCTCTTCTTATAGCAAGTATGGTAGTGCCATAAATTGTTTGTGAATCATGCGAAATCATATCAATACCATTTGGTTTTTAATTCCAGACTGGTCTACAGGCTATCACAAACCTTAACTTATTTATACAGAATTTCTTGAAAAATTTGGCATTGGGCGATATCCAAAGAAGACTATAAAGTTTGCAAGAATTCCCCAAATACTTATTTCAAAATAAGCTGAATGTTTTAGTGATAAAAGGCGAATAACAGTAACAACAGAAATGCCTGTAATGGCACCGTATAAGAAAGCTTTTTTAGGGCGTTGAACACCCATTACACCAGCAACGAATGGAACTAATATTATTGGTGTCCAGAACATATACGCTTCAAGTAAAATATCAATGGCACTTTCTAGGGATAGGGTAAATAGCAGCCCTGATAATGCAACAACATAGGTTGAGTATTTTGAGATCAGCAATTTTTGTGCTCGGGTTAAGCGGGGAATAATAGGTGTAAGTACATCGTGCGTGATTGAAACAGATGCAGCATTTAAAAATGAGTCTGCAGAGGATAAAATAATCGCCATCATGCCAGCAATTGCAAGTCCTTTTAGGCCTGTAGGCATAGACTCGAGCACAACATATGGCAATGCAAGATTAGGATTTAAATCAGGATTCATTGTTACTGCAATAATTCCAATTAACCCAATCATCAAGAAAAAAGGTATGGAAAGAAGACCACTAGCCATATTGCCTTTTATTGTATCTTTTATAGTTTTTCCTATAAGTAATCGTTGTACATAAGGAGGCACTAGTGTTTCTCCAAAGAAAAAGCTCAAAAATATGAGTGCGATAGATGAGTAGGAAATATTATTGGAAAAATTCATAGAGCTGTAAAAATATAATTTCTCAAAACCACCAATCGCTTGAGTACCAAAATAAAATACTAGTGGTAGCGAGACCATTAATACACAAAAATGTAATGTATCATTTGCAACAACAGCGCGCATTCCTCCGGCTCCTGCATATGTCATAATAATTAATGCACAGATAAATGCACCAAAATGAGAAGAAATTCCAAGAAGTACGTTACAAATATGACCAAAGGCCATTAATTGGGCGCCAAGTATTCCGGCGCACACTAGAAATGCGGATATGCCTGTGAATATTTTTGTGCGTCTGCCATAAAGTTGTCCCATAATATCACCAACAGAGTGTGCCGATGGAAAATTTACCATTTTAGGTGCGATATATTTTGCTACTAAAATTTCTTTTAGGCTAAATCCCCACAATGCAATTATGTAGATTAAGCCTAAGCTATAGACTTTTTCTGCAAGTCCTGTGGTGAATCCCCCACCAATAAAAGATGACGCTAGAGTAGCTGTGATAAAAAATGTTGTGTAGTGCCTTCCGCCTGTTGCGAAATCATCAAGCGTTTTTACTTTTCTTGCGGCTATCCAGCCGATTGAGATAATCGCAATAATATATAAAACTAAAATAAAAAGATCGACAGAGGATAAATTCACAAAATAACATTCTGCTAAAATATGGTTATCATTAGAGCCTAGTTCTTGGAAATTATTCAAGATCTAAAAAAGTGATGAATTAAGCGACTGCTTTTAACTGATTTTTCAGCATTAAAACAAGTTCTTGAAGACGTTGAGATAATGATCCTTTTAAGAATATGCTTTCGCCACCTTCCAAGCTATTGATAAGCTCTTCTTTAAGGTCATCAACACTTTCGAACCAAGAGCCACGTTTTTCCTTTATTGTGGTTTCGAAAAGGCATTTAGCTTGTTCTCCGATTACATGAACGACATCAATAGGCAGATTATTTATAAACTCACCTAATTCTTTGTGATACTGTTCGCTGTTTTCTCCGAGTTCTCCCATTTGACCAATTATTGCGATTTTACGACCTTCGTGGTTCATTGTGCAGAAGGATTTTAGCCCCGCTATCATGGATGCTGGATTAGCATTATATGCATCGTCAAAAACAAAGATGGTACGTCCATTGTCAAGTTGTAATCGAAACATTTGCCCTCGTCCAACCATGGGTTGTGCTTTTGCTAAATGCTGCATGACTTGTCCAAGGTCTAAGCCAAGTATTTCAGCACTAAGCAGAACGTATAGGCTATTAAATGCGTAGTGCTCTCCTGCAAATTGTAGGGGATATGCTACTATTTTTCCGAAAATTTCCACGGTGATTAATGAACTTTTTCCTTGGTGTATAGGCTGATAATGCAAAAGTCGGGCGTCGGAGCCAGCTTGTCGTCCTGCGGTAAATATATTTTTTATTCCTCTGTCTTGAGCATTTTCTTTCATGCGTTCGAATAAAGGATGATCTCCGTGCATCAGAGCAGCGCCATTTTTATTAAGGCTAGCAAAAATACTAGATTTCTCATCAGCAATCTCTTCGAGTGATCCCATATTGCCGATATGAGAGGGGGCGATTGTGGTAATAATTGCAAGGTCTGGTTTAATCATATTGGCGAGGGGAAGAATTTCTCCTTTATGGTTCATGCCTACTTCAAACACTCCAAAGGCGGTGTCATGACGCAACATGGCTAAGCTTAATGGAACGCCCAGATGATTATTGTAGCTGGCTTTAGAATAAATGGTTGGCCCAAAATAATGTAAGGTAGAGCGCAACATTTCTTTTGTTGTTGTTTTCCCGACGCTTCCCGTAACTGCAATTGTTCTAATATTTGTTGCAAGGGATCTGCTGTATTGACCAAGATCATTTAGCGCTTGCTGAGAGTTTTTAACATAAATTATTTTATCTTGATCGCTGGTGTTAGGGGGAGTGCGTTCGACAATTGCGCATACAGCGCCATTGTCTAGTGCTTGACGCACAAAATTATGGCCATCTTGGTTGCCTAAAAGTGCTATAAAAATATCGCCTTGTTGTACCTGACGACTATCAACGCATAAAGTATAGGCATTAAAAGAAAAAGGGACTTCCAGTTTTAGAGCATTTTTTAAGGTTTCATTATTCCAACGAGCCATGATCCCAAATTACTACCTTGTCTAAACTGTTTGTAGTAGTGATATCATATATTCATCGCTAAAGGAGGAATTTTTTTTAAGATTTTTTTCGATGTTCTTTAAGATTTCCTCAACGCACCTTGTTTGCAAAATTTTGCGTTGCTGTTGCTGCATTCGGTGAATGATTTGTTCAAAGCTTTTTTTACGGTAAGTATATTGAAGCTCTAGTTCTGCATCTAATTTGATTTTTAGAAAATTAATTTTTTGTTCTGTGCTAATTTTTTGTTCTTCGATTTCTTTGTGTAAATGTTGTAACCGTTCTTGATAGAAAAATTTCAGTTTTTCATGTTCTGAAATACTGGTGTCTCTTTTTGAAAATTCATTCTTTATTTGTGCAATATATTGATCTAATTGTTCAGCTATGCTGGGCCAAATCTTTTTAGAAAATAGAAAAATAAAAGCAAAAAAGCTGATAAGCATGAAAAAGCTAGTATTCATTTTTTATTCCTAATTTCTTGATAATCTGAGAAACAGCTTCATCGATGATATCTTTGTAATCGGCATCGAAATTTTCATATTGGTGCTTATTATTACTTTGTAGGGAATGTAGTTCTTGTTGAATTTCTTTTTCTAGACTTTGCAGGCGATTTTCGTTGATACTACGTATGGCTGCTAGGCTTTCCTCAATGTAAAATTGCATCTCTTTTTTTGAAGTTTCCTTTTGGTCATCATAGGTTTTTTGAAGCTGCAAAATAACTTCAGATAAGCTTTGAATTTGTTGATCTGCATTTTTTTCTGTATTAATGCGCTTTTGGAAAATATTTGATAATTTGGGTAAAATTACTCCAAGAAAAATTCCAAACATTGTTGAGAAAACAATGATAAGCCAAAAAATCTGGGAGCTATACGTGCTAGTATCAAGTTGTGGCATAGCTTAGAATGCGAAGAGCATAGTCATAGCTGTTCCAAGAGCAAAAAGCATAATCGCCTCAGTTAAAGCAGCTCCAATTAAGCCGGCACGAAAGATTTCATCTTTTGCTTCAGGGTTGCGTGCAATACCAGTGACTAGTCCATTAAAAATGTTGCCCAATCCGATACCAGCACCTAAACCTGCGGTCATTGCCAAACCGGCGCCAATCATTTTTGCTGCAGCTATTTCCATTGTTTTCTCCTTTTTAAAATTTAATGCAAGTTAATTGCATCATTAATATATAAACATGTTAGCAACGTAAATACATAAGTTTGTAACACTGCTACTAGGAACTCTAGTCCTACCATGCCGATGTTCAATAATAATGGAACAACACCTAGAACAGCAAGTGGAGACTCAACGAGCATTGCTGAGAAGCTTGCAAAGAGTTTGAGTATAAGGTGTCCGGCCATCATATTAGCAAATAATCGAATAGCTAGACTAAAGGGCCTTGCAAGGTAAGATATTAATTCGATTACTATCATCAGCGGTGCCAAAAATATTGGCATGCCCTTGGGTAAAAAAAGATGAAATAATTTTAGGCCGTTTTTTTTAAACCCAGCTACGTTTGCAATTATAAAGGCTGCAATTGCTAAAGTGAAAGTGACTGCAAGGTGGCTGGTGTAAGTGAAACTAGAAGGAATTAACCCTAATAGATTTCCGACTAGGATGAACCAAAAAAGCGTAAAAATAAATGGAAAAAAAACTGTACCTTCTTTGCCTATGTATGTTTTTACTGTGTCTGATAAAAACGTAAAAATAAGCTCAGCACTGGCTTGTAAGCGACTGGGTATAACAGCTTCTCTTCTTAGAGAGGCATAGAAAAAAATACAAAGAACTCCTAACCCGATCGTCATCCAAAGAGCGGAATTTGTGTAAGAAATATCCCAAACACCAAGAGATAGAGGGATTATTTTTGTGATCTGAAATTGATGCAGAGGATCAAGCATCTGGCTCCTTTGGAATGCTTATTTTTGCTAGGGACAACCAACCCAGATACCCCCCAAAGCCTATGAAAAAAATCATAAACCAGGGAGAAGTTTCTGTAAATTTGTCTATATAATAGCCTATTATTGTGAAAAAAGCGATGCGTGCTACAAATCGCAAACATAAACTAAAAGAAAGAGCAAAAAATGTACCAAAAGACATTTGAGGCTAAGCCTTATTTCTTTTTAGCTGAATGATAAATCCTATTGCTGCTACAAACAAGCAAATAGGAATAACGCTTAGTCCGTATTGGTACTGTTCATGGCTGAAGTTTCCACCTGGTTGGTGGTTGCCCATTGTGATGCCAATTATGCTATGAAAAAAGTATCCAAATGTCATAATAATCATGTTAGCTAACGCGGTGGTTATGCTTACGTGACGTTCCCGCACATATGTACTGGCTACATAAATAACAATAATTTGGTAAGCGCATGCTACACCCACGGCCGTGAATAATGCCGATAATATTTCAGGGGTGCCGAAGCCATATAGCATCATTACAAATACTGCTCCCATGAATAAACCTGCGCAGATAATAATTTTTATATGAGCATTTAGGCGGTCTGCTATGTAGGTAAGGCCAGGTGCGCCGAATAACATGCCTAAAAACATTAAGGATGAGATACCTGCTGCTTTCGCTGGAGCTATTTGATAAACGCTTTGCAGAAAACCAGCCCCCCAAACATCAGCGAAGCCTTCCAAAGGTCCAAGCATTAGGCCCCCACAAATACAAACTATAAGAACATTTTTGTTTTTAAGTACTTGAATAATGTCATCTAGAATGTTGTGAGTTGAAATAATTGGCTTATATTTGGAGGGGATGACCACGTATGCTAATACAGCAAGAAAGCTACCGATCCAGCAAAAATATAAAATAATAGTTTGCCAATGGGTGGTTTCAAGCAAGGTCTTAACCGGAAGTCCACCGTATAAGGCCCCCACAAGGCCAACTGTTACAGAAAGCCCAAGCATTCTATTAAAATGTGATTCTGGGAACCCAAGGCGTATGACTCTGAATACGCCTAAAATTGCGCCCGATGAACCTATACCCATGATAAATCGCCCAATATTGGCAGCAACGATGGTGTCACTAATGAGTAAGGGGATAATGCCAGCAACTGTTGCTAGAATACAAATAGGAAGTATAAATTTAGGATTTTTGCGATCTAGCCAGATTGCTAAAGGAATATGAGTTAACGTGTAACCTAAATAATATAGGCCGGCAAACTGACCAAATTCCATGGCATTGGTGTTAAAATGCGTTAGAAGATCTGGCATAATGACATTTGGAAGAACT
Source organism: Pseudomonadota bacterium (assembly GCA_018062345.1). Taxonomy (GTDB): domain Bacteria; phylum Pseudomonadota; class Alphaproteobacteria; order Paracaedibacterales; family CAITNM01; genus CAITNM01. The sequence continues at coordinate 98,955 of JAGOSL010000001.1, forward strand.
CTTAAAACGTACTGATAAGCATAAAACAATGAAGCCACGGCCCACATAGACCAGGCTTGATAGGGGGATAAAGACAACATATTAAATCTCTTGATTTTTCGAGTTAAAATAATTTTAAATTAAAAGTTTTGGGTACAGTCATCTATCGCAGCACTAGCTGCGCAGGGTTAGGTCTAGGAGGGATGAATATTTTCTATGCATACTGGCGATTCTACCAGAAAAAGTAGTGCTGTCAATGGTTTATGGGCTGTATTGGGTATCTATTGCTTTGGAGTTTTTTATGTTCATATGTCTATATTCGAGGTGTTTAGTAGGAAGCCTTTATGTATATGATTTTTACTTACAAATCAGGGTTGTTTTAAATAATGAAAGTAGTTTTAGGGAGTAGCATTAAGTGCATTGATTCATGTGACTGTTGGTCTTGTGGTGTTTATTTTTTGGAGGGACTGGGTTATGCAAATTTTTGAAAAAATTTTGAATGATTATAAAAAATCAGTAAGTATCGGTTTTCATTGGACTAACGAGCAAGAAATCATTGAGCAAATTCATTCAGAGCTTGAAGAAGTAAAAATAGAATTGCAAAAAGGAGATAAAAATGCCCTTCAAGACGAATTGGGGGATGTATTGCATGCTTGGGCTACACTTGTTGATTTGTGTGGAGTTGACTTGCATGAGACAATAGAGTTGGCAGGCAAGAAATTTGAAAAGCGTTTTGCTGCGCTAGAAGCAGTGATTGCGGAAGAAAATATTCGTGATTTCAAAAACCTTTCTCGTGAGCAAAAGTTACTTTTTTGGAAAAAGGCAAAACAAAAATCGGGGTGATTAATTGCTAAATTTAAAAAATACTGTAGAATGAAATACGTATTAAATCTTAGGTTAAAAAAGGAAAATGTTGGTTTGTAAATTTAAAGCCATCGTTACTATTTTCAATATTATTAGCGGATAGCCCCGCTAGTATACTTCTTCATATTCTCATATTTTTAAAAATCAAAATTAGTCTTTCAAATTCTTGAGGTTTACTATGTCTAGAAAAATTTTACCGTATGCGATGTGGGCATTTCCATTATCGTTTTTTACGTATCAATTCATTTTGCGTCTGTGGCCCAGTTTAATGATGCAGCAAATCATGCAGCAATTTCAAATTGATGCTACTGGGTTCGGGGTGTTAGCTTCTGTTTATTACTATGGTTATGCTGGTATGCAGTTGCCTATAGCTATACTTCTAGAGCGTTTTGGCGCGCGTTACATCGTTTGCATTTGTGCTGTTTTGTGTGGGCTTGCAACGCTTTGGTTTACCTATACTGATAATTGGGTATTTGCGTTATTAAGCAGATTTCTTATAGGCGCTGGTTCAGCTGCAGGCTTTTTAGCAACATCAAAAGTGATTTCGGGTTGGTTTGGTCCAAAATATTATGCACGTATGGTTGGATTTTCATTTACTGTTGGGTTACTTGGGGCTATTTACGGGGGAAAGCCTGTTAGTTTGCTTGTGGAAAGTTTCGGCTGGCAAGATGTTGCTTTTGTTTTGGCTTTGGTCAGTATTAGTATTGGTTTACTGACATTGTTATTCTTAAAAAATAGCGAATTGTTTAATAAAAATAGCCAGTCATCACTGAGTTTTAAAGATTTACGAAAATTACTAAGTGCCCCAACAATTTGGTTTTTAGCAATTGCTAACCTATTGATGGTAGGACCTTTAGAAGGATTTGCTGATGTTTGGGGAGTTAATTATTTAATACAGGCTATTGCGGTGAATAAATCTGATGCAGCAGGTTTTGTTTCATATATTTTTGTAGGTATGCTGTTTGGTGGCCCATTACTAGCTGCCTGGGCAAAGCGCGTTAGCAATTATTCTGTTATTGCATTTTGCAGTGCGGGAATGGTGTTGGCATTTTTGTGGTTACTGTATGCCCACACATTTTTAAACACATATACTCTTTCAGCTATATTTTTTGTTGTAGGTATTTTGTGTTGTTACCAGGTGTTAGTTTTTGCAAGTGGAAGTGAACTGGTAGCACCAGCTATGCTGGGTATTACAATTGCATTTTTAAATTGCATAAATATGTTAGGTGGATCATTTTTTCATAGCACAATAGGCTGGGCAATGGATCAATTTTGGGCAGGAGAGTTGCTTGATGGAATTCGTGTTTACACAGTGTCATCATATCAAAAATCATTGCTGATTATTCCTATTGCTGCTGCAGTGGGTGGTGTGATTGTTATTATTCTTGGTGCAAAAAGGTCTAAAAATAATATAGTGAATTAATTGATGATAGAAAGACGCATCATATAAAATAAATTGTGTTTATATGATGCAAATTTTTTAATGACTACGCAAGATTTTCATAAATTGGAAAACGTTTACATAAAGAAATTGCTTGAGTTTTCACATTGTCAATCACGCTTTGTGAATTTCCTTGTGCTACGGATTTTAAAACGCTTAGCATCATACGGCCGACTTCTCGGAATTCTTCTTCTTTGAAGCCACGTGTTGTGCAGGCAGGTGTGCCTACGCGAATACCGCTGGTAATCATTGGTGGCTGGGGATCTTTTGGAATGCCATTTTTATTGCAGGCTATATGCGCGTGCTCTAGTGCATCGGCTGCATCTTTTCCGGTAACGCCGATTGGGCGTAGATCAAGCAATAGCATGTGACAGTCAGTGCCATCAGTCAAAAGCTTAATACCGCCTTCATGTAAAACTTCACCCAGTGCCTTGGCATTTTTTACAACTTGGAAAGCATAATCTTTAAATTCTGGTTGTAATGCTTCACCAAAGGCCACTGCTTTTCCAGCAATCGCGTGCATCAGCGGACCGCCTTGAAGGCCAGGGAAAACAGCACTATTAATCTTTTTTGCTATGTTTTCGTGATTAGTAAGGATAATGCCGCCGCGTGTTCCACGTAATGTTTTGTGTGTGGTTGATGTGACAACATCTGCAAAAGGAATGGGAGTTGGGTATACGCCGCCCGCAATTAAACCTGCGTAGTGGGCCATATCAACCATAAGATATGCATCAACTTTTTTTGCTATTTTTTTAAAGCGATGAAAATCAATAAATCTAGGGTAGGCGGAAGCACCAGCAATAATAAGTTTAGGTTTGTGTTCTAGGGCTAAAGCTTCAACGACATCGTAGTCAATCATATGGGTCGAGTCATCAACGCCGTAAGAGACAATGTTAAACCATTTTCCTGACATGTTGACTTTGCAGCCATGCGTTAAATGGCCGCCTGCACTTAGGTCCATGCCTAGAACAGTATCACCGGGATTTAAAAGAGCTAAGAAAACAGCCTGGTTTGCCTGAGCACCAGAATGAGGCTGCACATTAGCATACTGTGCTCCGAATAGACGTTTTAGTCGTTCAATAGCAATTGTTTCAATTTCATCAACATATTCGCAGCCATGATAATAGCGCTTGCCGGGGTACCCTTCAGCATACTTATTTGTAAGTATTGATCCCTGTGCTTTAAGCACCGCCTGACTTACAATATTTTCCGAAGCGATTAATTCTATTTGATTTTGCTGACGAAATAATTCGTTGTTTATTGCGCCAAAGATTTCTGTGTCGTTAAAATGTATGAAAGCATCACCTAAAAATTAAATGTTTAGTGGTGCCGCTGGAGAGAATCGAACTCTCGACCCCACCCTTACCAAGGGTGTGCTCTACCACTGAGCCACAACGGCGCTTTAATATTTATATCGTGTGGTCTAGCTTTTGGCAATGGGATGGGGTGAAATATTGAATTACTAGGGATGATATGGATTATGACTATTTGCAAAGGCTGCAAGCTGATCTTTTACATCTTTATTATAGTAAGTAACCTGGTGGATTATCCAATTAATAGGGCCTTCAAAGTCTTCCACTTCTTCTTCTATTGCAGCATTATTGTTGCGATATTTTGTGAGTTTTTCAAAAAAATCATTTCGAAGCTGTATAAGAGCTGTGTTTTGGGTATTCGCGACAGCAGCAATATCTGGGTTTGCTGCAGTGATGCTTGAGACATATTCTTGTTGTTCAAAAAGATCGTTAAGAATTTCATCAATGTCATAAGGTGCATTTGGATCGCCTCCTATCCTTAAATCAAAGTGATTAATCTTAAAATTTTGATATGTATAGCGGGTTAATTGGGCTTCGCCTTCTTTTTGTTCTATTGATAAACAGTTGGTACGCTCCATGCATGCTAATGGACTCATTTGGCTAGTTGCGATTGCTATGCCTAGAAGTAATGTTTTTGTTTTCATAAAAAATCTTTAAAAATTAATAATGCATTTAATAAGCAAATTTATAAATTTTCAAACAAGGTTGTTGAAAATTTTACATATTAATAGCTATGTGATGTTTTTTTGCAATAATAAAAATTAAAAAAGGCTTTTAGTTGTTTTGAATGTAAATTTTCTTTTTAGAAACAGTGACTGTGCAACCAGCTATTTTGTAACCGCTGACTTTTGGCTGTTTTAACATGTCCAGTATTGCATCGATTGTGCTGTATGGTTTGGGGTAGGTGGTTTTGCCAACAGTCCAAATGGCCTGTCGTAGCCATTCCTTTTGAATATGTGACGGGCTTTCAAAGAATGTAGTCTGATCTATGATTAGTGGATTATTTTCAATGACGAAATTTTTCTCATGCTCTTTTACAGAATTTTCTAATGATTGATGCAACGTATAAATTTTTGCAGCAGATATTAGTATTCCTTCTTCCTTCCAGCCAAGATCTTTGATGTGATTCACCAATTGTCTCACCCTGGTGCGCTCATAATGATTATCAGTATTTGAAGGGTCTTCAATCCACTCAATATTTTGTGTTTGCAGATATTGGCGTAGTTCATGTGGGGGAACTTCAAGTAAGGGGCGAATAATAGGAATATCTTTTTCGTATCTAAATGCTTGAATAGCCTGAAAGCCTGCGGGTCCTGATCCTTTTAGAAATCGCATGAGGATGGTTTCAACCTGATCTTGGGCGTGATGAGCTGTTAGAAGAAAAGGGGTTTCATAGTTTTTACAAAATTCGGTGAGTAACTGGTACCTTGCTGAGCGTGCTTGTTCGTGAATACGGTTGAGTGCATCTTCATGTTGCCAAACAAGAGTGTGGTGAGAGATACCTTGAGCTTTTAAAATGTTAGCTACAGTAACTGCTTCCCCAGAAGATTCAGAGCGTAATCTATGGTCAATCGTGACGGCTTCAAGTGTAAGATTTTTAAGATTTGCATATTCTTTTGCGAGAAGTGTTAACGCTAGACTGTCTGCTCCTCCTGAGACAGCAACTACCAAAGTGCAGTAAGAGTTGGGGAGGAGTTGATCAAGTGCTGTAAATACTATTTGTTTTAAGGAGCTCATCCTAAAACCTGTAGTGATTGCTTCAATGTAATGCCACTGGGAAGCATATTACAGCTATAAGCTAGTGTTTCAACGCCGGCTTCGGTCGCTTGTTGCGAAGCTTCACTGTAAGCTTTATCAAGGTCATGAGCTACCCTAAAAGTTAATGCATCATCTCGCTGAACAACGTATAACACAACGCTTCTAATACCTTTTTTTACTTGTTCAGCTAGTTCTAATTGATGTTTGGAGCCACGTGCGGTTACGCAATCCGGAAATTCAGCTATATAATTATTGCGAATTAAATGGACGTTTTTTACTTCCACTAAACACATGTCTGTTGGGCCATCGGTTAGGAAGAAATCAATTCTGGAATTCTGACCATATTTTACTTCTGCTTTGATATTTTTGTACCCAGATAGTTCAGGGATAGAATTTTCTGCAAGCGCTTTTGCTACGATTAAGTTTGGATTGTTTGTGTTTGTGCCGATCCATATTCCATTTATTTCAACCATTTCCCAGCTATATGCTAATTTACGGCCGGGATTAGCAGCTTTTGACAAAGCTACTCGAGAGCCTGGAGTAGTAATGCCCATCATAGCACCAGGGTTAGGGCAGTGAACTGTTAGCTCTTCACCGCTGTTAAACTTAATGTCGGCTAAAAAGCGTTTGTATCTCTTGATGAGTGTGCCGTATATTAGCTCGCTTGGAAAAGGCATTAGCGCATTTCTTCCGAGGGTGTAATTCCTAAAAGCTCAAGTCCTTCAGCAAGAATGCAGGCAGTTGAACGCAGAAGAGCCAAACGTGCAGCAGTCTGGGATGGGGATTTTTCTTCAATGAATCGTAGTTGCGTGTGTTCTTTTCCTTTATTCCATAAAGAATGGAATAGGGCTGCCAAGTCATATAAATAGTTTGCAACGCGATGTGGTTCTAGATGATGTGCGGCAGAAGTAACAACGCGAGGCCACTGAATAAGCCCTTTAATTAAGCTTAATTCTGCTTCATCATTTAAGCATTCAAGAGAATCTGTTGGTAGTGATTCGCCAAAAATCTGTGTGGCATGACGTAGTACTGAATGAATGCGTGCGTGTGCATACTGAATGTAAAATAGTGGGTTGTCTTTTGATTGCTCAACGACCTTTTTAAAGTCAAAGTCGATAGTCATATCTTGATGGCGTGAAATCATCATGAAACGCACTGCATCTTTGCCAACACGTTCTACAAGCTGCTGAATGGTGATAAAAGTTCCTGCTCTTTTAGACATGCGTACAGGTTGTCCGTTATCTAAAAAATTCACCATTTGACATGTTTTGATAGCGTACATTTGATCAGCTTTTAAAGCTTTTACAGCAGATGTTAACCTTTTTACATATCCTACGTGATCAAAGCCTAAAATGTTAACAAGAACATCATAATTGCGGCTGATTTTATAATAGTGGTAGCCTACGTCGCCTGCGAAATACGTCCACGTGCCATCTGATTTTTGTAAAGCGCGATCGACATCATCACCATATGCTGTTGCTTTGAATAGAATTTGAGGGCGCTCTTCCCAATCATCGATTTGATGGCCTTTTGGTCTTTCTAAAACACCGGAATACACATCATTTTTTTGTTTTAAAACGTCTAAAGCTTTGGTGACCCATCCTTCACGTGTGAGTGCGCTTTCTGAGGCGTATTCCATGGTAATGCCAAGTGACTTTAAATCATCGCGAATGTAGTCCATCATTGCATTAATGGAGAATAGGCGAACAGTTTCAAACCATTCGGATTCAGGTTTGTTAACAAGAGAGTTGCCATATTTTTGAGCTAGTGCTGTGCCTACCGGAATTAGATAGTCGCCTTTATACATATCTTGATCGAAATCTTCATCGCTAATAGGTTCGTCGAGGGCTTCTTTGTAGCGAGCGTATGCAGATCTGGCTAAAGCCATGGTTTGTCCACCTGCATCGTTAATATAGTATTCTCGTGTTACTGTGTAGCCCACTTTTTCTAGTAAATTTGCGACTGAATCGCCTAGAACTGCATTGCGTCCGTGGCCAATATGCATTGGGCCAGTTGGATTTGTTGAAACATATTCTACTTGCGCTGTCTTTCCAGTGCCTAGTGTATGTGTTCCGTAAGTTGATTTATGGTTTAAAATTTGTAGTAATTCATTTTGCAAAGCATGTGGTTTGAGCTTTATGTTAATAAATCCAGGCCCTGCGATTTCAGCACTTGTAATAGCTTCGTGGGTGATAATTTTATCGATCAGTTTCTTTGCTAATTCGTGGGGGGGAATTCCTGCCATTTTTGCGCATACCATTGCTGCATTGCTTGCAAGGTCTCCATGAGAAGGGTCTTTTGCAGGTTCTAAGACAATCTTATCGGTGTATGTATTTGGAATGATCTCTTTTAAAGATTCTTCAATGAATTCTTGTAATGTAAAAACTAAGGGCATCAATACTCTCCTAAACCAGTTATAGATTTAGCAGGCCTTATAAGAAAGAAGCAATAAAAACTAATTTATCTGCTTATGATTTTGAGAAATTTACTTTGTGAATTTAGAACAGATAATCTTTTGAGCATATTTTTGAATAATAATTTCCTTAAAAATTAAATAAATTATTATTAAATATTTATTAATGATTTTTATTTAAATTCTAGTTTAGATATTCGTTCTAATAATTCGAGTTACGCTTTAGTGACTTCCAAGTTTTGGAGCTTAAAAAGATGCGTGGGGTTAAATTTCTAATGAAAAATTTTACTAAGGAGTTGAATATGATTAAGTATTTTAAGTATATATTTGCATTTTTTTTTATAATTAATGCTTGCTACGCAACAACTACCTATACAGATGGTTTAGATAATGGAATTAATACGACTAAAAATGATGCCATTTTAATAGGCTCTCATACAGGATCTTTTGCTGGTTACGCTGCTCCTAGTGCGACTATTAAAGCTTTGGTTATAAACTTTGTGCAATCAGGTACAGCCCCTGGGGGAGCGATTGCAACAGCTTTTTCAGTATCTACTTTTCCAAATACACTTAAAGATTTGTGGATTGAGGGAGATGCTACAGGTTTTGACGTATTGGTGAATGGTATTGCAGGTAATGCTTTGCCGACCCCTCCCAATAATTGTACTATCCATTTTAATCTGACCGCAGCTCCAGCTAGTGATCCTGGCCACTGGTTTCGGGCTCCACTTGGGGCGAACTGCAGGATTGTTGTAGAGCCAACTTCTGCAGACCCTTTCCTTGGTGGTGCGTTGACAGGTTTGGCTTCTTCTAATCTTTTGGTGCTGGGAGAGAATGTAGTGTTTCCTGCTGGTTTGACCAATATACCATTTAAGATCCAAAGACACCCAAGCATCACTGCTATGAACGCAGGAGCAAGGGCTAGATTAACAATGTCAGCGGCGACGACTTTCAATGCTGCGGTTAACGGAATTAGTATAGGTGGTGCTGAAAGTACTTTTGCAAAAACTTCTGATATTATTGATCCTGATGCAGGAGTAGGCTCCATAACTGTTAACGGAGGGACGCTGGGTGCAATATTGAATATCGTTTCTCAAGCTGCACCTTTGCCAACCTTAGAGATAATATTTCAAACAACAGGAAATGCAGCAACTACTAACAAAGCTCCTACAGGTATAAGTGCCCTACCGTTGCCAGCTTTATCACCAGCTTTGCTGACAGCTTATTAAAGTAAGAATGAATTGAAAAAATTTCAGCGTAGATTACCTATAAATCCACGGAGTTCTCTTCGTGGATTTATATTTCTTTTGGCATATAGTACTGTTCAGAGTGTAATGTAATTTAAAAAATCTTAAGAAGGATGCATGAATAGATTTTTGGTGCTTGCCATCATTGGTGTTGCTATAGGATTAGGGGTGGTTTTAGGTATGTATAAATTCCAGCAGCCTGCTGTAATAACCCATAAAAATATTACGGATTCAAAGATTGCAATTGGTGGTGATTTTACGTTAATTGACCAGTTTGGGGTTTCTCGTTCTACAAATGAATTTCGGGGTAAAATATTATTGGTATATTTCGGGTATACGTATTGTCCGGATGTTTGTCCAATGGCGCTGGAGCATGTTACCAAAGCATTGCATGGGTTGGGAAGAGATCGTGATAAGGTGATCGTTGCTTTTGTGAGTGTTGACCCAGTTCGAGATACTTGTGATGTTCTAAAGCTTTATAGCACGAATTTTGACCCTAATATTATTATGTTCACAGGAACCCAAGAGGCTGTTGAAAATGCGATGAGTAAGTACAAAATTTACGCAAAAAAAGAAACAAAGGAAGGCTTTAGTGATTATTTGATTAACCATACTAGCGTTATTTATTTGATGGGAACAAAAGGTGAGTATATTAGTAGTTTTGCTCACTCTACGAGCCCAGAAAAAATTCAAGAAATTCTTTTAAGAGAAATACGTAATCACTTTTTTTAAAAGTTGGTAGGCTTTGTTTGTGATTGGCGTAATATCAGTTGCGCATCTGATTGAAATCTATTCCAGCCAATGAGCCAAAAAAGGAAATTTTGCAAAGGACTTGTTTGTAATATCGTAGGGCCTGACAAGTCATGAATGGTTCTTTTTTGCTTATTTTCAGCTAATTTGGAAAGAGTGTTTGCAATTTGAGAAAATTCTTCATTTCGTTCTTCTAACATTTTTTCATTTGCTTTTAAAACGGCTGCTCCGTTAGCATCGGACAAATTATCAAAGGTTATTAAATCTGGCTTTAATATTGGATTGAATCTGTGGTATCGATTTCCAAAAAAAAATCTTGCGATATTCACGTCAGTATTTTGTTGACCGTGTATTAATAAGTCTACTAAAACGCTTATCCAATGAACGATCCCACCTCGTAGTAAGCTTTTACTGCAAAATGGTGTAGTTGATATTCCTGTTCCAAGAGAAAGGACATGAATTTCATCAAATTTGGCATCGTAGTGTTTTATTAACATAGCAATTCCGGCTTGAGTTGGTGTGCTCATGCAAGTTCCGCCATCACTAACAAAATAGCTAGTGGAAGTCGGGTTATCAATTGGAAAAATATGCTGAGGCTTATAGTACGTTGGTGCTGCTGCTGTTGCCATTGCTATATCTTTGGCAAAATAATCATCGTCATCGATGCTAGAAAATAGTCTCATATTATAAGTATTGAGATCGTGAGTTGCCAAAATAGTTGGGATCCAACGGTTTTTGAATGTATTGTGGCCGAGCATGTAAAATAAGAATTGTTTCATACCGCTTGTTTTGTATTTTGTTCGAAGTAGCCCATTAAAAGAAAACCATTTGGGTTGAAACATAACAAATCGTTTTGCAAAAAATATATCAAGCAATTCTTGGGGGGTATACCTAGGTTTTGAGGGGTCATTTGGATGAGGTGCTGTTAATAGGGTTGCAATAATGCCTCCAATGGAAGTTCCTGCTATTCCATCGAACATATCAACAATTCTTTTTCCGGTTCTTTTTTCAAGTTCTGCAAGAGTTTTAAGATGTAAAATGCCGCGTTCGCCTCCTCCATCAAGGGATAATAGCCAGTACTCTTTAGGGGGTGAGGTAATGAGGGTATGAGATTTCTCAGTTTCATCAATTTCAAACATTGGGTGGATATCATCTTTATGTGCAGCAGAAAGTATAGTGCAGATAAAAAAGAGTGTGAGGCTGAATAAACCAATATTTTTTGTGAAATCGTAAATATTCATATTAATACTTAAGGTTTGTATACCTGTATATTAAATAGTTTTCAAAATTAATATTTAGTTAATTGTATGATTTATATTATTTATTGATTTGGTGGGTAAATATTTCCATAAGTTATACTATATATGAAATCATTTGTAGCTACTTCTGAGGTTGTTGTGTCTATGAGTGAGGGAAAATCAGGAATAATTTAAGAAATTCAGATTTTAAAAACAGTGATAGTTTTTATTATCGCCGTTCTTTTATGGGTTTGATGAAATATTCTAATGACTTAGAAACTTTTCTGCTTCTAAAGCTGCCATGCATCCTTGTCCTGCAGCAGTGACTGCTTGACGAAATATTTTATCTTGAACATCGCCAGCGGCAAAAATTCCAGGAATTGAAGTAGCTGTGCTTCCAGGGGTTGTTATAATGTACCCTTCTGAATCGCAGGAAAGTTGTTTAAAAGGAGTGCTCATAGGTGTATGCCCAATGGCTACAAAAGCACCATCGAATTGATGATCTGAAAGAGTCTGTGTTTTTAAATTTTTAAGTCGCAATCCTGTTAGGCTTTTGATTGGTTGATCGACGCCTAAGAATTCATCAACGGCTGAATCCCAGATTACAGAAATTTTAGGATTTTTAAATAGCCGATCTTGAGCAATTTTTTCTGCACGTAGATGATCGCGTCTGTGAATCAATGTTACATGAGCGCAGTGATTGGTTAGATAAATAGCCTCTTCAACAGCTGAATTTCCGCCACCAATGACTGCAACATTCTTTCCCTTGAAGAAAAAACCATCACAAGTAGCACAGCCAGAGATACCATATCCTCTGAAATGTGTTTCGCTTTCTAAACCAAGCCATCTTGCTTGTGCGCCTGTTGAAATAATAACAGTATCTGCTGTGTAAGTTGTGGGTGTGTCGGTGATGACTTTAAATGGACGAGTAGAAAAATCAACACTTTCAACGGATTCAAATCGCATATCTGTGCCCACATGATTTGCTTGCGCATTCATTTGTTCCATAAGCCAAGGGCCTTGAATAACATCTTTAAAACCAGGATAATTTTCTACATCTGTAGTAATAGTCAACTGTCCTCCAGGCTGAGGGCCTAATAGTTGGATAGGGTTCAAGTTGGCGCGAGCTGCATAAATGGCAGCTGTGTATCCAGCTGGACCTGCACCAATGATAAGAACTTTAGTATGATTAGTCATTAATTTGTCTCCATTACTTTAGTAAACATGCTCTTACCAAACCAGTAAATAAAGGGTGGGGGCCGAATGGGCGTGATTTTAGTTCAGGATGAAACTGAGCTGCAATAAAAAATGGGTGAGATTTATATTCAATAATTTCAGGTAGTAAACCATCTGGTGACATGCCTGAAAAAATGTATCCTTTATTTTCTAACGCTTCTTTGTATTTCAAATTGACTTCATATCGATGGCGATGACGTTCAACGATCTTAGAGCTTTTGTATACGTTGTAAGCAAGTGAATCTTTTTCTATTGCGCAAGGAAAAGAGCCAAGGCGCATCGTTCCGCCCATATCATCAGAAATTCCACGTTGTTCTTTTTGTTTTCCGCTCATCCATTCGGTCATTCGGGCTACAACCGGGTTTTCTGTTAAACCAAACTCAGTACTTGATGCATCTTTTATGCCCAGTTCATTTCGAGCACCTTCGACAACGCAAAGCTGCATGCCAAGGCAAATACCAAGTAACGGTTTTTGATTTTCGCGTGCATACTGAATTGCATGAATTTTGCCTTCAATTCCGCGATCACCAAAACCGCCAGGAATAATTACACCATCGAGATTTTGAATTTTTGAAAGAAGCGCATTATCTTCAGCATCAATCCATACCTTTTCAATTTCAACTTGTTCTGCAATACCTGCGTGGGTGATTGCTTGATCAAGAGATTTATAAGCATCTTTGAGTTGGATGTATTTACCAACAATTCCAATGCGAACTTTTTCTTTAGGATTATGCAATTTTGCAATTAGTTCTTCCCATGGCTTTAAGTTGGGGGCTTTTTCAATAGAAAATGCCGATGCAACAGCATTATCAAGACCTTCTTGATGATATATTAAAGGAATTTCATAAATGCTTTCAGCGTCTTTTGCGCTAATGACATTTTCATATGCAACGTTACAGAATAGAGCGAGTTTTCGTTTTGCATCTTCCGGAATTTCATGCTCACTGCGGCAAAGAAGTATATCAGGTCTTAGCCCTAATGTTTGTAATGCTTGAACTGAATGTTGAGTAGGTTTTGTTTTAAGTTCACCAGCTGCTGCTAAATAGGGCAAAAGCGTTAAATGAATAAGTAAGGTGCTTTTATGAGCTAATTCATTGCGTAATTGGCGTATTGCTTCTAAAAAAGGTAAGGCTTCTATATCGCCAACTGTACCGCCAACTTCGCAGATAATTACATCTGTACTATCACTGTCATTAAGAATGAATTCTTTGATTGCGTCGGTGATATGGGGAATAACTTGAATTGTGGCTCCTAAATAATCACCACGGCGTTCTTTAGCGATAACGGAAGAATAAATTTTACCAGAAGTGACGCTATCATCTTTTGTTGCGTCCTGATTGGTAAACCGTTCGTAATGACCAAGGTCAAGGTCGGCTTCGGTTCCATCAGAAGTTACAAACACTTCTCCATGTTGATAAGGATTCATCGTGCCAGGGTCGACGTTCAAATATGGATCAAGTTTACGTAAACGTACAGTTAGGCCGCGAGCTTGTAGCAATGACCCTAATGCGGCACATGCAAGACCTTTACCTAAAGAAGAGCTTACGCCGCCAGTTGTGAAGATAAACTTAGCCATCGGCTATTGTTGTGCTGGGGTTTGGCTAACAACTTTTGTTTGATTATTAATCGAGCGACTGGTGATAACTGTCATTAATAGACAATTTCCCATAAATAATATGGCAAGAACAGTAGTTATGCGTGTTAAAAGATTTGATGTGCCTCGTGCGGTAAACATGCTGCTAGAGCTATTGCCGCCGCCTCCCATACCTAATGCTCCACCTTCGCTACGTTGCAAAAGAATAACACCGATAAGTGCTAATGTTATGAAAATTTGTACAATTAATAAAGTGTTCATAAAATCCTCGATTGTTATTTAGGGCTAATAATCATAATCATTTGTTTGCCTTCAAGTTTGGGGTTGTGATCAACTTTTGTTGTTTCCTCAAACTGTTCTTTTACTTTCATTAAAAGCTCATATCCAATGTTTTGGTGTGACAATTCACGACCACGAAAGCGCATGATAATTTTAACCTTATTTCCTTCTTCAATAAATCTTTTAATTGCCTTGCATTTTATCTCAAAATCATGTGGGTCAATCATGGGGCGAAGCTGAATTTCTTTTACTTCAACTACTTTTTGTTTTTTCTTGGCCTCAGCCTTTTTCTTTTGTAATTCGTATTTGTATTTTCCAAAATCAAGAATTTTACAAACAGGAGGTTCGGCATTCGGGGAAACCTCCACTAAATCAAGCCCAGCATTTTGTGCTAGTTTTAGGGCATCTGATCGTGAAATAACCCCAATCATCTCTCCCTTTTCGTCAATAAGACGTACGCTTTGCGCCTGAATTTCTTGGTTTATTCTAGGTCCATCATGAGCACGAGACTCGCGTTGAGGTGGGCCATCGTTAAAGCGACTAATAATCAAGTCTCCATATAGGAATTACATATACAAAACAGAAAGTATCAGAAAAGGAAACAGCCGTCTACGAAAATTGGATATGTATCATATTTTTATTAATTGCGTGTGGCGATTTTGATGTCTCTGTAGTTGCTGAATCTTTAAAAGTGCGCTAGCTTTTTCCCACCAGTAGTTAGGCGATCGCTGTGTTATGCAGAGGAAAGTCCGGGCTCCACACAAGCAAGATGCTGGATAACGTCCAGCGGGGTAGGCTAAAAGCCTATTTTAGGGAAAGTGCCACAGAAAATATACCGCCAGTTTTAGCTTAAAAGTTAAAGCTGGTAAGGGTGAAAAGGTGCGGTAAGAGCGCACCGTGCAAATGGCGACATTTGTTGCAAGGTAAACCCCATCTGGAGCAAGACCAAATAGGAGCAAAAGGCTTTTTGCCCGGTGTGTTTGTGCATCGTTTTTTGCTCGGGTAGGTTGCATGAGGTGTCAGGTAACTGTCATCCCAGAGGAATGATCGCCCAAAGCACGTATGTGCTTGGACAGAACCCGGCTTATAGACTACTGGTTTTTTAAATTAAAAAAGCTACAGAGTTTCCTCTGTAGCTTAGTTGTTTGAATGGGTTGTTATCTAATTGATAAGCTTTAAAATATTTTGTGGGTCGGCATTTGCGTATGCTAGCATCGTAGAGGTTGCTTGTTGCAAAATCTGAAGCTTGGCAAAATTTGCCATTTCAATAGCAAAATCTGTATCCATGATTTGGCTTTTTGCTTCAAGAAGATTAACAGAGGTATCGCCCAAATTTTCAATTGTGCTATATAAGCGATTTTCAGTAGCTCCAAGCTTGGCGCGTATATTACTGATAGTATTAAGAGCACCATCTATTATTGGTAATGCTTCAACTGCTCCTTCTTGAGTGCTGAGATTTGTTGAAGATAAGGGGCTAAGCTCTGTTGTTGTGCCACCCGTTAATCCAGCACGTTCTGGATGATCGCCACCTATGGTGATGGCTTCACTAGAAGTAAGAGTAATTGATCCTTTTGTCGTTCCTGCGTGCACGGCACCCAGATCCGTGTTTTGAATGCCTGCCCCATAATTGACAGTAATGTTGCGCCCATCAGGAGCTGTGAGTACAAGTTGATCTTCGCAATTAGATGAAGCGACAACACCAGTTTGTGTTGTTAGGTTGTTGATTGAGGCAATAGCACCTTCCACATTTGTCTTTAAATCTGTTGTAATAGCAATATCTGCAGTCTCTATACCATTTATCGTGATAATTCCACCGCGATTTGTTGATGAAACAAAATCAGTTACATTTGTTACAGTAGGATTTGCGATAGCTTTTACATTAGCTCCGCTTGTATTAATGGCATTAGCGATTGCTATAGCACTTGAATTTGGTTGCGTAAAGCTTAGTCCATCAGGAGCAGATGGGTTAATGCTTATGCCCTCAATACTGAGATCACCACGGCGTAATGGTGCAGTTACATCATCACCTTTCACAATAACCGCACCTATTTCAGCTGTATTAGCAGAAGGGATTGCGATAGCGATTGTATCACCAGCTTGTGTGCCGACTTGCAGTGTAGTATTCAAAGTACCGTCTAATAAGTTTAAGCCATTGAAATTGGTTTGTGAAACGACGCTGTTAATTTGCTGCAGCAAAGCGCTAGAATTTTCATTGATAGAATGACGGTCGGTGGAAGTAAGAGTTCCGTTCGCTGCTTGTATTGCAAGAGATCGAAGTGATGTGATTGATTCAGCGATAGAGTCCAGAGCTCCATCAGCAATATCGATTAGGGACACACCAGCTTGAGCGTTTGCAGATGCTTGGACTAAGCTTCCTATTTGTGCGGCCATGCGTGTAGCGATAGCTAAATTGGCTGAATTATCAGCGCCACTATTGATTTTTAACCCAGAAGATAGCTTTTCCATAGACGAAGTAAGCTCGAATTTGTTTTTTTCAAGGCTCCGTATAGCATTTAGAGCAGATGAGTTTGTGTTGACTACCATTGGCATTTTTTTCTCTCTTTCGTATAAAATTGGTTTACTCTGACATGGTGTCATGTGCAATATTTATGCCATAAGGCATGTATAAAATTTTTTTCTAAAAAAAACGAGTTACAGCAACATTTTTAGGTGTTGGAAAAATGTTTGCGTTTAATTTTTGAATAGAGAAAAGAAAATTTTTCTATGAAATTTTTGCCGCTTTTTGAAGAGCTATAGGAAATTATTTCCTATTCATTGAAATAAAATTTCTTTATTTTTTGTTTTTAATGCTTTGAAATTCTTTTTATTTTGAGGGTCTGAGTATTGTCATTCTTGCACTAAATAATGAGCCTTGTTTTTCTTAAAAATATTATGAAGTTGTGTTCTATGTGCAGAAAGACTTTTGGATATACGAGGAAATGGCGCTATTAAGAAGATACAGCTATTCGTGTGTGAAAATTTGAGTGGGAGTATGATGGTGTTTTTAATGTTATTTTAAATTCAAAAACCATAGAACCTAATATGTTCTATGGTTTTTGAAAGAGGATGTATTAAAGTGTTTCCATTATTACCCAAGTAATTTTAAAACACCTTGAGGTTGTTGGTTTGCTTGAGCTAGCATTGTAGTGCTTGCTTGTTGCAAAATTTGAAGTTTAGCAAAGTTTGACATTTCAATAGCAAAATCTGTATCCATGATTTGGCTTTTTGCTTCAAGAAGATTTACTGAAGAGTTGCTCAAATTTTCGATCATGCTGTACAAACGATTCTCAACAGCTCCAAGGTCAGCACGAAGATTACTGATCATGTCAATCGCTCCATCGATTACTGCTAAAGAGCTAACTGCATTCGCCTGAGAAGAAAGATCTGCGCTAGACAAAGGAGTAAGCGTTGAATTTACGCCTGGAGTTAATCCTGCGTGACCAGGGTTGTTTCCGCTGATAACGATAGCTTCACTAGAAGCAAGTGTAACGCTACTAGCTGTTGTTTCAGTGGCTGTTGCTCCGAAGTCTGTGTTGGCAAAATCTGTGTATTCAACAGTGATATTGCGTCCATCTTCAGCTGTCATTACAAGAGCACCTGTTGCCGAATCAGCAGAAGCTACAACGCCGGTTTCATTTGAGATTTCGTTGATTGCAACGATAGCTTGAGCGACGTTATCTTCTAAGACTCCATTTATAGTAATGCTTGCAGTATTTATACCATTGATGATCATAGAACCATTGGTAGTACCTGTAGAAGCGAATGCTACGGTGCTTGTTACAGTGGGGTTTGCTGTTGCGGTTACGTTTGCATTAGTATGGTCTGCATTAATGGCATTAGCAATTGCGATTGCGCTAGCGCTTCCGTCTCGGTAGCTAAGCCCATCGTCTACAGATGCATCAATATTTACGCCACTAATTACAAGATCATTTGCACCAAGTGGAGCAGTGACAGCGTTGCCTGTTAGTTCAAAAACACCTATTTCAGCAGTATTAGCAGAAGCAATTGCGATAGCGATTGTATCACCAGCTTGTGTGCCGACTTGTAGTGTAGTATTTAAAGTGCCATCTAATAAGTTCAAGCCGTTGAAATTGGTTTGAGAAACGACGCTGTTAATTTGCTGTAGTAAGGCTTCAGCATTTTTATTGATAGAATGACGATCGGTGGAAGTAAGAGTTCCGTTTGCTGCTTGCATTGCAAGAGAGCGAAGAGCAGTTGCTGACTCAGCGATAGAGTTTAAGGCGCCATCAGCAATATTGATCAGAGACACGCCGGCTTGAGCGTTTGCAGATGCTTGAATCAAGCTTCCAATTTGTGCGCCCATGCGTGTAGCGATAGCTAAATCAGCAGAGTTATCGGCTGCTCCATTAATTTTTAATCCAGAAGATAATTTTTGCATGGATGAAGTAATTTCAGTTTTGTTTCTTTCTAAATTCTGTATAGCATTTAGAGCAGATGAGTTTGTGTTAATTACCATTGACATTTTTTGGTCTCGCTTTCGTAAAAAAAAGTTATTAAAAGTTACTATGAATGTATTGGTGCAAAATTTGTGCCATGTAGTATTCTTTCATTTAAAAACAAGGATATGCTTTGTTTTTAAGGGGATTTTATAAATAGCTGCATGCAGCTATTTATAAATTTTTGGCAAGTTTTTCCTAAAATTAGTGGGAAATTTTTGCCATTTCCATGTTACCCAAGTAGCTTCAATATACCTTGAGGCTGCTGGTTTGCTTGAGAAAGCATGGAGATTCCTGCTTGCTGCAAAATTTGAAGCTTGGCAAAGTTCGACATTTCAACAGCAAAATCTGTATCCATAATTTGGCTTTTTGCATCTTGTAAATTTACAGATGAATTACCCAGATTATCGATGGCGCTATATAAGCGGTTCTCAATGGCGCCAAGGCCAGCACGAAGATTACTGATGGTGTTAATAGCTCCATCAATTACTGCTAGGGAGTTAATGGCGTTAGCTTGAGAGCTTAGATCTGCGCTGGATAGAGGTGTTAGCGTTGAGTTTACCCCTGCTGTCAATCCAGCATATTCAGGATTGTTCCCGCTGATAGCAATAGCTGAGTCAGAAGTAAGTGTAACAGAGCTCATGGTTGTGCCTGCAGCTACTGCACCAAGATCAGTATTTACCATGCCTGTATATTCAACAGTGATGTTGCGTCCATCTTCAGCTGTCATTACAAGATTGCCTGTGGTTAAATCAGCCGAAGCTACAACGCCAGTTTGATTTGAGATTGAATTGATTGAATCAATGGCGATTGCTATTCTTTCTTGTTGACTTGCTGATCCCAAAGCAATTTGAGGTGCCGCAATACCATTTATAGTTATAGTACCTGAAAGGGCTGATGAAGGAGCGTATGAAGTTACTTCAGTTACGGTAGGATTTGCTGTTGCAGTTACGTTTATATCTGTGCCACTTGCATTAATAGCATTCGCGATTGCAATAGCGCTGGCACTAGAATCTAGATGGCTTAATCCATCGCTTACTGAAGCTCCGATTGTTACTGCATTAATCACAAGATCGCCAGCGGTAAGCGCATTCGTAACGCTAGTGCTTGTCACAATGACAGCTCCTATTTCGGCAGTGTTAGCGGAATCAATTGCAATAGCAATTGTATCACCAGCTTCTGTGCCAACTTGTAGTGTGGTCTGCAAAGTGCCGTCTAATAGATTCAAGCCGTTGAAATTGGTTTGAGAAACGACGCTATTAATTTGCTGTAGTAAAGCTTCAGCATTTTTATTGATAGAATGACGATCGGTGGAAGTGAGGGTGCCGTTCGCTGCTTGTATTGCAAGAGATCGAAGTGATGTTATTGATTCAGCGATAGAGTTTAGGGCTCCATCAGCAATATTGATCAGGGACACGCCGGCTTGAGCGTTTGCAGATGCCTGGATTAAGCTTCCAATTTGTGCTCCCATACGTGTAGCAATAGCTAAGTCGGCAGAATTATCAGCGGCTCCATTAATTTTTAAGCCAGAAGATAATTTTTGCATAGATGAAGTAAGACCAGCCTTACTTTTTTCAAGGCTCTGTATAGTATTCAGAGCAGATGAGTTTGTATTAATTACTAGTGACATGTTTGTCTCACGTTTTTAAAATTTTCCATGAAACTGCTGATGCAATAGTTATGCCAACTCAGGAAACGACTTGTTTGTAGGGGGCTTATTGTGAATTTAAGAGAAAATTAAGAATGAAATTTTGACTTTTGCTGTCTTTCGCTATAATCTTTTCGACAAAGGTTTTGCTAACGATTTTAGCAGTGCGCAGTGTATTTATTATAAGATTTTTTCCAGTTTTATCTTTTTTTTCTTGTCTTCTTTTCTTTTGGCCAGGATTGATGAGGCCGGATAGTTTGGTGCAGATGCAGCAAGGTATTGCGGGTGTGTTCACAGATTTTCATCCTCCGATGATGAGTTTTGTGTGGGCTGTGTTTTCCGATATATATGTGGGGCCTGGTGTTTTATTTGTGCTGCATCTTGCTCTTTACTGGGGGGCGGTCGCACTATTTGGTTGCGCTCAGCCTCGTAAGGCTCACTGGGTTTACTTGATAGCCTTTTTACCGCCAGTTTTTGCTTACCAATTGTTAGTGATTAAAGATATATCTTTTGTAAATTCATTTCTTTTCTGCTCAGCATGGCTGCATTTTTATGGAATGCGTGATATTTCTCCAAAATATCTATCGGTATTTGGCTGGTGTTTTGTGGCCTTTTATGGTGCTTGCTCTGTGCATCAGTCAATTATTGTTTTGCCTTGGCTTTGCCTATGGTTCGCTAGGGTTTATTGGCCTAAACAAGCTAAAGAATGGATTATTAAAGGTTTTATTCTGTTCGGAATACTGGCTGTTGGCGCAGAGGTCTTTAATCGTACGGTAGCGGATTCGTCAAATCGAGGTCAGCAAAATAAATTATACGATTTAGCGGGTATTTCAATCAATTTGGATAAGCCAATTTTCCCTGAATATGTGAAGCAGCATAAGCAGTATAATTTTGAGCGTATCAAAAAACTCTATAATCCAAATAGAGTGGATGATTTAATTTTTATTGATGATAGCCCTTTGTTTGTTACTTTTTCTAATGAAGAGTTAAAGACGCTAAATAATCTTTGGATATCAGCAATATTTTCTTATCCAGTTGCTTATTTGAGGCACAGATGGGGTGTCTTTTACAAACAATTGACAGTTTCATTGCTAAAACATCCCGCTGACATTAAAGGAGAAATAACCCCAGGAATTAGAAATGTATTGCTTTGGTTTGAAAATACCTGGATTTTTTCATGTGCAACTTGGTTGATGGCTTATTTTGCGTATTTCTTTATACAGTTAGTGTATTTGTACAAAGGTTATAAGCATTTTAGCGAAGGGCCAAAATACGTGAGCTTGTTTTTTCAAAATATAATGGGCGTTATACTTGTTATGTCTTTATTTTTTGTGGCAGCTGCTGCTGAGGCTAGGTATGCTTATTTAGCAATTGCAATGTTTTATTTTAGTCATCCTTTTGCCTTTAATATCAGGGATAAAAGCTAAGATTTTATTTTTCAAATAACAGGGTCCAATTAAGTTTTTTTCTATTCTCTTTAATTGAAAAATCTCTAAATACAGTTGCATCTTTTAGCACGATAATTCTGTCAGCAACGGCTCCTACAAAATCCAGATCATGGCTTGCTATTAACATTGTTACTCCTTGAGCCTTTAAATGCAGAAAGAGTTGTTCAACTTTTTTGCCGCTTAACCCATCAAGGCCTGATGTGGGCTCATCGCACAGTAGTAGATCTGGCTCAAGCACAAGAGCTCTAGCAATGGCTACGCGTTGTTTTTGGCCTCCTGAAAGTTGATTGGGCATTTTATGGAAAACACCTTTTAGCCCAAGTAAATTAAGAGTGTTCTTAGCCTTTTCTTCTGCGGCTTCAGCGGATTGCTTTTTGGTGGTTTTAAGGGCATATGCTACGTTGCGCAAAACAGTTAGATGGGGGAAAAGTTGAAAATCTTGGAAAACGAACCCTGTATTTGCATTATGTTCAATAGTTCCGTTGTCCATTTTCTCAAGATTTTGAATGCATCTTAGAAGAGTTGATTTTCCACTTCCTGAAGGCCCGACTAAGGCTACAATTTGCCCTGGGTTTAAAGAAAAATTTATCTGATTCAGGACAGCATGATTGCCGTATGTTTTTGTTGCATTTATGACATTAAGCATGGTTCCACCTTTTTTCTAGAGATTTACCAATGTATTCAATAGTTTTAATTAGCAGGTAGTAAATAATTCCCGCTAAACACATAGGTTCAAAATAATTGTATGTTTCAGCTGCCAGTGCTTGGGCGCGGCGCATTATGTCCATTTCACCAAGAACTGAAACTAAAGCTGTTTCTTTTGTTAAAGTGACAATTTCATTAATTAGTGATGGAAAAACATTACGCAAAACTTGAGGCATGATAATATCTTTCCATGTGTACCATTTAGAGATATTTAGAGCTTTTGCTGCATCAAATTGACCTTTTGGTAAGTTTTGCAAGCCAGACCTTAATATTTCAGCAATATACGCTGCAGAATTTATACCAAGGGTTAATACACCTGCTGCTAGTACGCTTAATTTAACGCCGATTAAAGTGGGTGCAGAAAAATACACAAAGCTTAATTGTAGCAAAGTAGGTGTGCCCCGTATCAAAGAAATAAAAGAAATGATTATCCACGTAATGGCTTTGGCTCCATGCTTTATGTGTCTTGTTACGGCAAATACCATTCCTAGTAGCCCACCTAGAAATATAGCTAAAAAGCTGTATGTTAGGGTGATGGGCAACCCTTTAGCAATAAAAAGTAAATCAGTTAAGAGGGTGTGGTTGGTTTTTTTTGTATCTCCTTCAACCCATTTATTTTCCAGGGTTTTCAGCGTGCCTTTATTTTTTAATTCTTCTATCGCTCGATTGATTTTGGCTTTTAGGGGGGAGCCTTTTTTCATTGTTATGGCAGTGCCGTTGGCTATATTGCCCACAACTGTATAACTTAGCTCTTTTGAATTTTTAGCAAATTCCTTTGCTTGGGCTGCATCCATCAGAGCGCCATCGACGTGACCTGCTTTTATGGCTTCGGCCATTTGGGTCATAACATCCATAAGCACAATTTTGATTCCGCTGGGTTGAGTTTTTAACCATGAATGCATACCGGAAGCGCCTAATTGGCAAGCAATTGATTTGCCGCTTAATGTTTCTTTGGTAATTGGGTGGTTACATTTATGTAAGATAGCCAAAGTATCAAAGTAGTAAGGGGTAGAAAAATCATAATTTTTACTTTTCTCTTCGCTGATTGTGATAGAAGAAATGATCAAGTCAATTTCACCTTGGTTAAGTGCATTGAAAACCATTGAAAATGCCATCTCCTTTATTTCAATCTCTGCACCTAGGTGCTTGCCAATTTCTTTTGCGAGATCTACGTCAAAACCAACAATTTTTCCATCTTGCTTGAATTCAAAAGGGGGGTAGTCAGCTGACATGCCAACTGTAATTTTTGCCGGTGTGGCTATAAGCATAGGCAGCATAAGAAGTGCATATAGGAATTTTGAGAGCATGATTGAATATTCATTTTTATCCGTATATATGAATATAAATGCATACAATTGATTTGTCAAATTAAAATGAATATACTTTCAAAAAATGAATTTGAATTAATATGAGCCGCCATCCAATCGAAGATCAAGTTCTTCTGAAATGTGTGAAAAATTCTCTCTTTGCAGAGCAGTCTGAGTTGCAAATAGCTCTCAGGAGCCAAGGAATAGATATGCCTCAAGCTACTCTTTCTCGTCGTTTAAAGCGTCTAAATATTGCAAAAGTTAATGGTATTTATAAAGTTGTCCATCAGAAAGCTGCTACGCCAATTACGCAAATTACGAAAATATTGCCTAATCTAATAATCATAAACACCTTGCCAGGACACGCGAATAGTATTGCTTATATTGTTGATGAAGAATTTGTAGCCGAGCAAATCTTTGGTATAGCTGGCACAATTGCTGGTGATGATACGATATTTGTGGCCGTTGATGGCAGCTATTTGGGTGATGCATATGCTGGGCTGAAAAAATTTTTTCTTTTTGAAGATTAAAAATGCTGCTTCCTCAGTTGCCAAAGCATTCATTTTTCTGGTAGCTTTACATGAAGTCAACACGCGCGGGCGTGGTGGAATTGGCAGACACACCAGACTTAGGATCTGGCGACGCAAGTCATGGGGGTTCAAGTCCCTCCGCCCGCACCAATAAAATATATGGAAATTTATGGCTCTTTCAGTTCAAAAAGTGCGCGAACAAGGTGCAGTAATTGATTTTAAAGCTACTCTTGTCTCAAAAGATTATGCGCAAGAGCTAGACTCTTGGTTTATCAAGAAATCACAGATGGTGCGTCTTGATGGGTTTCGCCCTGGAAAAGCGCCTCTTTCTGTTGTTCAATCGCGGTTTGCTGATGAGGCTAATCGGTCTGTTCTTAACACAATAGTTGATAAAGTTTTAAAAGCTATCGACAAAGAACATAAGATTAAAGTGGCAGGTCAGCCAAAAGTTACCATTGAAAAAGCAGATGCTAAAGGCGGCTTCGAGTGTAGTGTGAGCGTTGAATGCATGCCTACCATTGAGCTAAAAGATTTTTCATCGATTGCTTGTGAAGAGTTAGTGCTAGAAATTTCTAAGAAAGAAGTCGATGATGCAGTCGATGCCTTGTTTAAGAGATACAAGGGCCATGAAAAAGAGGAAAAAAAAGAAAAGGCTGACTGGAATGATAAAGTAGCTGTGTCTATTAGAGAAAAAGGCAATAATAATCTTGGGCAAGATCAAGATGTCGTATTGTCAGAAGACATAGATCAAATCTGGATGCCTTTGCATAAAGGTTTGCACGGAAAAGCCGCTGGTGAAAAGGCTGAAGTGACAATTACTTATCCAATAGATTTTCATGAGAAAAATATTGCTTCAAAATCCTTTGTATATGAGGTTGAGGTGAAATCTATATTTGCTGCTAAGGCATTCAAATTGGATGATGCCTTTGCAAAAGAATTTGACTGTGAAGATCTTGCTAGCTTGCACAATAAAATGCAAGAGACATTAAAAAATGATCAAAAGCGCCTTATTAATATGTATCATAAGCGTCAGATTTTGGATGTTTTAAACGAACAATATGATGTTGCGTTGCCAGAATCTTCAGTGAATGCGGAATTTCAGCAAATTTGGAAGAAGTTAGAAGATGAGGTCGCTTCAGCCAGAGAGCGCGGTGAAAAAGAAGACGTGAACCTTGAAGAAGTTGAAAAGGAATACCGTGCAATTGCAGAACGTAGAGTTAAGCTCGGATTTTTGATCGCAGAAATTGCTAAAGAGCATAAGATCGCTTTAACAAATGAAGAAATTCAAAGAGAGATAGTTGCAGAAGCAATGAAATATCCAAACCAATTTAAAGAGGTTGTGGATTTTTATATAAAAAACCCCAGGGTTCTTGAAAGATTGATAGCGCCAGCTATAGAAGATAAAGTGGTTGATTTTGTGTTTGATAAATCGAAAAAGAAGCAAACAAAAATTACAATAAGCGATCTGCCTTCAAAGCTAAAAGGAATTGTTCCAGGCTACGAAGATGATGATGCAGTAGCACAAAAAAAAGCAGGAAAAGAAGAGAAAAAAGGAAAAACTGATAAAATAGAGAGTCAGGAAGCACCAGCCAAGAAGGCGACTACAAAGAAAGGCAAATAAGCATGGATTTTAAATCATCCAAAGAAGCAGATGCATTAGTTTCAACCTTAGTTCCTATGGTTGTTGAGCAAACTGGTCGTGGGGAGCGTGCTTACGATATTTTTTCAAGACTTTTAAAAGATCGTATTATTTTCGTAACTGGCCAAATTCATGATGAAATGGCTGCGTTGATATGCGCTCAGCTTTTATTTTTGGAATCAGAAGATCCTGATAAAGACATTTATATGTATATAAATTCTCCAGGAGGAGTTGTGACTTCTGGATTATCAATGCTTGATACAATGAATTATATTCGTTGTGATGTGGCGACTTTGTGTTTAGGGCAAGCATGCTCTTTTGGTTCATTAATGCTTGCAGCAGGTACTAAAGGAAAACGATATGTTTTAACTAATGCAAGAGTTATGATTCATCAGCCACACGGAGGAGCCCAGGGCCAAGCTACTGATATTGAGATTCAGGCTCGTGAAATTTTAAATTTGCGTGCACGCTTGAACCGCATTTATGCCGATTACACTGGGCAAAAAATTGAAGTAATTAATGATGCAATGGAACGTGATCGCTTTATGTCAGCTGAAGAAGCTGTTGCTTTTGGTTTGGCTGATCATGTGATTGATAAGCGGCCAGCAAATTTTTCTAAAACTTCATCTTAGTTTTTTTTATAAATTGATGTAGCTTGCGGGTGTGTAGCCCGCAGCACATATATTTGCTAGAATCAGTATAGCAAGTATCTTTTCCATGGTTATGCACATTCTTCTATCTTTTCTCTTGCTTGTAGCGGGAACCTTTTGCTTGAGCGGTCAAGACAATGGCGATATTGTGGAAAGCACTTCACAAGAAGGCATTGATTATAGAGTTGAATGGCCGCAAAGTCTAACGCCTGAGATGATTAAGCGTCTTGAAGATGTTTCTATTTTATTAATGAATAAGTCACGTCTTCCAGGATCATTTGGTGGGCTGATGAAACGTGTGGAAAAAGACAAACTAATACTAGAAAGATTATTGCACTCTTTTGGGTATTATGGATGTGAGATTTCTATAGAGCTTGGGCTGAATGAAAAGCCAATTTTAATTCGTTTTGTTGCTGATCTTGGTCCTCTTTATACGGTTGAACAGGTACGATTAGAAAACAGAGGGGAGTTTGAGCTTCCAGAATTATCTGTGGATTTAGAAAGCCTAGTGGGGCTGAATAAATCTGAAGTTTTAGTGGCAGAGAAAGCAAAAAAGGGTCAGATTTTCCTTAAAAAGTATTTTGCTCAAAATGGTTATCCCTTTGCAGAAATTGATGAGCCAGAGGGGCTTGTAAACCATGCAACGCGTAAAGCTGTGCTTATTTTTCCTGTGGATATTGGAAAACGCGCAATCATTAAGAATTCGTATGTTGAGCCTACTCAAAATCTAAACTCAGATTACATTAGAAATCGTTTATTTTGGAAAGATGGCGATGCATATGACACTAGGGTTGTTGACCTTACCAGACGGAAATTAAGCCAAACAGGGCTGTTTGATAACGTTATTGTAACCCCTGAACCTATTCACAATGATGCTTTTGAAAATGACAAAGAACAGCCGATTGTTATGCGAGTGAAAACTACCGAAGTGGCTCCTCGTGCAGTTACAGCAGGTGTACATTATGCAACGTCGCAAGGTGGAGAAGCACGTTTTTCTTGGAATCATTATAACCTTCTTGGTGGAGGTGAGAATCTAGGGGCAAATCTTCGTATGTCAAAAATTCGAAGTAAAGCACGCTTTTATTATAATATTCCTGATTTCGGTGTTCCAAAGCAAACCCTTAAAAATGAAGCGTATATACTTAGAGAGCGTACCCGAGCTTATCGTAGTGAAACGTTTGCTTTATCAAGTAGGCTTGAGCGTCAATTTACGGAAATGCTATCAGGATCAATTGGGTTAAGTACAGAGAATGGTAATATCCGTCCACGAACTACAAATCTGAAAAGTCCGATTCGGCTGGTTGGAATGCCTCTTGAATTAGGGGTGGATGCATCAAATGACTTATTAAATCCAACAAGAGGATTTCGCATTAATGGAAATGTTACTCCTTATACAGGACATTTAGGCTCAAGTAAGGGCATGATCGTAGCTCAAGCAAGTGCAAGTACGTATATTCCATTTCAGACAAATAGTTTAGATGAAGATTTGGGTACTCTGGCATCATTTGTGCGTATTGGTAGCTTGAAAATTCGCAATTTTAATGATTTACCCCCAAACAAACGTTTTTATGGTGGTGGCAATGGATCTGTTCGTGGTTATGGGTACCAATTAATAAGTCCGGTTGATCAGGATAGGATTCCATTAGGAGGGGAGTCGTTATTGGAATTTGGCGGGGAAGTTCGCTATCGTTTTACAGAAACCATCGGAGGAGTAGCATTTCTTGAAGCTGGTTCGGTTTCTCAACGCAAAATTCTAAATTTTGGAAAAAAACTACTTTGGGGAACAGGTTTTGGTATAAGGTACTATACAGATTACGCTCCAGTGCGTTTAGATGTTGCTTTTCCATTGCAGCGTCGTAAAATTCCAGGGGCTAAAAAATCATATGATAGTGCCTACCAGTTTTATGTAAGCGTGGGGCAAGCATTTTGATGAAGAAATTTTCTGTAAAAAAAATTTTTATAAGTATTGCTACTTTAATAGCGATATACCAAAGTTTTCAATTTGAATTCGTTCAAAAATTATGTATTGAGTTACTTGTTAAGGGGATCTCTCCTTACGAAATATCCGTTGGTGAAATAAAGACTTCAGGTCAATTTCCATTTCGTGGATCTGTTAAGAACCTTACCCTTGTAAAAAATCGTGAACCCATTGCAACCTTTAAAAATTTTTTATGGGACATTCCTAATTTTTCTTTTAAGAATATCGTTTTAAACGTTGATGAGTGCATTGTTGCTAAGCAATCAGATTCTGTGGATTTTGATTTTTCGCTTTTTTCTTCGTCAACGATTGGATACAGCTTGCAAAATGTATCAAAAAAATTGAGGCGCTTCAGTTCTATTAATATTGGTCGTTTATGCTTTGATAATAAAAACTTGTTCTTCCAGCTAAAACACCAAGTTTCTGAGTGGGTTGTTGTCGTTTCACAAAAGCAGGAAGAATTAAAGTTAATATTGGGTCAAAATGACGATTATTCAACACTTCATCTGGGTGGCATCTGGGAAGGTCAGCAGCTATCTGGTGATGCAAAAATTAAAGACGACATTATTGATTTGTCTTTAAAAATGAATATTAATTTTTTTGCAAACGAACACATCGCTAATTTTTTTGGGCCAGAAATATTATTAACTGCCCACTTAGAAAAATTAAATGATTGGCAGCTTTCTCCTTTGAGGATTCAGACATCAAAAGGTCATATTCTGCAAGGGCAGTGTGCCCAACGAAACAATAAGCTGGATGGTCATTTCGTATGGGATGTTCGCCTACCCAATTCAACAAAATTGGCTAAATGCCATATTCTAATAGAGGGCGCTTCAAATCGCCCTGTAATAAAATGGAACTTTAAAGAAGGTATGGGGTCCCTAGAGGAAATCTGGGGGGAGTGCACTTTTATAGATAGTAAAAAGGTTAAATTTTTAGCGCACCTTCAGCATGATGAAAAAAACACAGCTTCCATGAAAATGGAGGTATCTCTAGCCCCACTTTTTGTAAATGGAAAAATTATAGTTGACTCTGCAGATTTACAGAAATTGGTCTATCCTTTTTTGCCAAATGCCAGAGGTAGCTTAAATCTTAAAGCTTATTTTGAAGAAGTGAGTTCTTTTGAAAGAGGACGCATTACGATAGATGGTCAAGGTTCAATTTCTGATACAAATTTTCATGTGCCAATTGATATAAACGTTTCGGTTCATAATGGTTTGGGAGTAGGTGAGGTATACTTAAAAAAAGGTCACTATCAACAATCTCCGCTGGACGCTCACTTCGTTTTCAATAGTACACCCGAGAGTGTTCATATAGAGAAGTGCAAATTGCAATTAAAGGATTTGCAATTAAATCTTTTAAAACCTGCTATTTATCATTTTGAACAAGGTTTATCGCAAGCTTATATGCAATTTTGTGGCGGAAAGATTGAGATTGGGCAGTTAAAATTTGGGCAAGTATGGTCTGAAGCTACAGGTTTTGTAAAATTTAATAATATTCAATTACGCAGCTTAAAAGTTTTTTTTGGCGAGCATGATATCGGCGGAACTTTAAATGGTGAGGTGCAAAAAATCGTTGGTAAGCCACTAACAGTTAAGCTTAGTGCTTTGAAGGGGATTTGGAAAAAGCATCAAAATGAGCATACATATAATATCTTGGAAAATTTAAGTGCTGTGCTTGATGTTAAGTTTGAAGAAGATGCTTGGCAGTGGAATTTGAAAGTTAAAGACTCGGAAAAGATTGATATAGAAACTTATGGAAAAGCCAATGTGCAGAATTCCTTAATAGACGCTTATTTCAAAGGCTTGATAAGGCTCAGGCTTCTTACAGACTGGTTGGCGACAGATGATCGTATTTATGGTGATATTTCTGGAAAATTTCGGGCTGTTGGACAGCTTAATAGCCCTGTTTTAGAGGGGAATATTAATTTAGATAATGGGCTTTACGAGAACAGTGACGTTGGAACTTTTTATCAAAATATTACGATTCGTGCCAAGGCTAAAGGGAAGCGTCTGTTGATAACTCGTTTCGATGCTCAAGATGTGACAAAAAGTACTGATCCAAATCAAGGTCAGCTTCGAGGGGAAGGTTGGATTGATTTTACTGAACCTTTTTCTCCATTATTTAATATTCCGATGCATCTTTATCATTTGCGTATTGCCCAAAACGATGGGTTTATAAGTGATGCGAGTGGAACATTAACTATTGTTGGAAGAGGAGCGGAAGTTGGTTGTAAGGGGGAAGTGACACTAGAAAAAGTTACTTATTTTCTTGAATCTTCAGTTGAGTCAAAGATACCAAAAATTATTGATAGGTCGGCCGAAAAAAATAGGGGCATGAAGAAAAAAGAGAAAGTTTATTCTACGGTTTTTCCTCTGGATATTTTGATTCATAATCCTCCTGGTTCTTTCAAGGTTGTAGGGGCTGGTGCGAATACCCTTTGGAAAGGTGATCTTTATGTGCGCAAATCAATCGCAAATCCTTTCTTGATAGGTACAGTATATTTACACCAAGGCAATTTAGATGTTCTTGGTAAGGTTTTGCATATTACCCATGGTGAAATTACTTTTGTTGATAATGACCGTAATAACCCTAGACTGAATATTCGTGCAGTTAAAAAGCTTGAAGATGGAACTATTGTAGCAATTGAAATTAAAGGAACTGGGGATAATACAATTGTTGATTTTACTTCTACGCCTTCTATGCCTAAGGAAGAAGTGCTAGCTTTATTATTATTTGGTAAAAAATTAGGTGAAATTTCTGTTTTGCAAAGTGTTCAGCTGGCTGAGCTTGCTAAGTCGGATGACGATGGACGTGGTTTTTTTGAACAGATGCGAAGTAACTTTGGGTTTGATCAGTTTGAATTTAAAACTACTACCCGTGGAGGTGCTTCACCAACTGATGAAGACGCCACTCCTCAAGAACGTGCAGAGGCAAAAACAAATCAAGCGGTGCGTATTGGAAAGGAATTTGGAAAAGTTCAGGTGGCTATTGAGCAAGGGGCTGGAAGCGAAACGAGCAAACTAGTGGTTTCTACCCCACTTGGAAAGAATCTTGCCCTGCAAGGAGATGTAGGGGCTGCACAAAACACAGGTGTGGGTATTAGCTGGATAAAGAGGTACTGAAGTCTCTTTTTCTAACCGGTTTTTTATTTGCTCTTATGCTTAATCAATAATTCTAGAATTTGTACCGCGTTTAAAGCAGCTCCTTTGCGTAGATTATCAGAAGCTATCCAAAGTACTAGACCATTTGGAAGAGAAGAGTCTTGGCGAAGGCGGCTTACAAGTACACTATCTTGGCCTGTTACGTCCAAAGGGGTTCCGTAATCCATGGGGTCATCTGCGTCTATGACTTGAACACCTGGAGCTTTTTGCAATATTGCCAATGCTTCATTAACTAAAAAAGGTTTTTCAAATTCAATATGGACAGCGGAGCAGTGTCCCACAAATACTGGAACTCTTACACACGTTGAAGAAAGCTCAATGCTAGGGTCTAAGATTTTTTTCATTTCATCTCGCATTTTTGTTTCTTCATCGGTGTAACCAGATTCTGTGAACGAGCCTATGTGAGGTATGAGATTATGTGCAATTGGTCTGGGTAATTTTTCTGCAGGGATGGGGGTTCCTGTAAACAATGATCTTGTTTGTTGATCAAGCTCTTCCATAGCTGCTTTTCCAGCGCCAGAAACTGATTGATAGGTTGAAACAATAACTCGTTTGACGGGATTTTTATCGTGTAATGGTTTCAGGGCAACGGCAATTGGAGCCAAGGCACAATTTGGATTCGCGATGATGTTTTTGTTTTTATACTCTGAAATGCTTTCTGGATTTACTTCGGGAATAATGAGTGGGATTTTTGGATCATTTCTGAAGTAAGAAGTATTATCAATAACCACACAACCAGCTTTTGCCGCTTTCGTTGCATACTCAGCTGAAATTTTGCTACCTGGGGAAAATAGACCAACGTCTACATCCGAAAAATTAAAATCTTTTAGGTCTTCAACTACTATGGTTTCCTCATCGCCAAAGGATACTTCTTTCCCTGCAGATTTTACAGAAGCAATGGCCCTGATTTGTGATGCTTTAAAGTCGTGTTCCGCTAAAATACTAAGAATGACTCTGCCGACATTGCCAGTGGCGCCCACAACAGCTATTTTTATAGTTGATTTATCCAATTTATTCTCCCCAATCATGCAAGCCATGTCGTTTACGAGTAAAAGCTAGCAACATTCCTACGCAGACAGCCAATGCTATCATTGATGATCCGCCATAACTTATAAATGGCATTGTCATTCCTTTTGTTGGAATAAGGTGTAGAGCGGATGCCATATTAATAAAAGCTTGTAGGCCAAACTGTACTGTGAGTCCAGTTGCTCCAAGCAATATAAATAAGCTTGAACTTTGCATTGAACGTACCATAAAACGAACGACAATACTTGCAAAAATGCAAACGATCAGAATGCACATCCACAATCCAAATTCTTCTCCAGCAACAGCAAAGACGAAATCTGCATGAGCGTCTGGAACATTTTTTTTTACGACTCCTTCGCCGGGGCCTTTGCCAAAAAATCCTCCATTAGCAAAAGCTGCTAACGATTTTGTTATCTGATACAAATCATGAACAGGATTTCCTGCTGTTGGGTCTAGAAATTGGTCAATACGTTTTGTTACATGTGGTAGGAAGTAGTATGCCCCTACTAAGCCTACAACGCCTATACTCACAAGGCCTGCCATCCAAAAAATTGGCATTCCAGCGATAAATAACTGCCCTACCCAGGTTGTTACAATAACAACAGTCATACCAAGATCAGGCTGAAGTAAGAGAAGGCCTACGGTAGCTCCTATTACAGCCATTGATAATGTAATGCCAGGAAATTTTTCGTCGTGCATTTTCTCAGCGATAAGCCAAGCGGTAATGACGGTTAGTGCTGGTTTGATAAATTCTGATGCCTGTATCGATGTTCCGAAAATAATAATCCAGCGACGAGCTCCTTTAATTTCAAGTCCATAAAAATAGGTAAATATTAAAAGAATGATTCCGGTTAGATAAATCAAGAGGCTTAGTCTGCGCACACCTACAGGAGAAAGCAGCGATACGCTTATCATAGCCGCGAGTGCGGGTATGATCATAATCATGTGACGTTTTACAAAAAAGAAAGTATCTAAATTCAGTCGTTCAGCAACAGATGGGCTGGCAGAAAAGCTTAGAAATACACCAATTCCGATTAAAATGAGCAATAGAGTGAGAGCTAATCGATCAACCGTCCACCACCAGCGTCCCAAAATACTGTTGTCGCGTCTGGAAAATGTGGTAGGGGCATTCATGAATTTACCTTTTTAACAGCTTCTATAAAGACTTCTCCGCGGTGTTCAAAATCACGAAATTGATCAAAACTCGCACACGACGGAGATAATAGCACAATAGAACTTTTTTCGCACTTTGCATCGGAATATGCTTCTAAAACTGCTGATTCAAGGGAAGAACATTTTTTAAAAGGTATTGAATCTCTTAATGTCTGTGCAAAACGATCTTGAGCTTCTCCAATTAAATACACTTTTTTTATTTGGGAAAAATAGGGCATTAATGAATCAATTCCATCTGTTTTTGCAATCCCCCCGAGAATCCAAAAAATATTTTTGCCCATATATGTTCTTAGGGCTTTTTCGCAGGCATCTGCATTTGTTGCTTTGCTATCATTAATAAATTCAACATTTCCGATTGAGGCAACCGATTGCTGCCGGTGTGCAAGACCTGGAAAAGTTTGAATATATTCCCAGATATTTCTAGATGTGCCTAAAATATGGCTTGTTGTAGCAAATGCTAGGGCAACATTTTGCCAGTTGTGTGAGCCTTTTAGGGTTGTTAATTCTTTGCAGTCAAATGAAATTCCTTTAGCATGAATTGTGCCATTCGCATCAATCCAAACATCAGCAGGGCAGTTTTTTAACTCACTTGCAATAGTTACGTGAGAAATTTTTAATTGGTTGCTTACATTTCTGGAATATTCATCATCTTTTGCGATGCACGCCCATTTTGCCTTATCAAATATTTTCATTTTTGTATTTACGTAGTTTTCGATAGAGCTATGCCGTTCAAGGTGGTCAGGAGAAATATTAGTCCAAACGGCGGCATCTAACTCAACGGAATTTGATAGTTCTAATTGGTAAGAAGAGAGTTCTAGTACGTACCAACTATCATCACCCAATTCTTCCAGAGTAAGTGAGGGAATTCCAATATTGCCCCCGATTTCGACCTTTAATCCGGCTTCTTTTAGAATGTGCCCAATAAGGGCAGTTGTTGTTGATTTGCCGTTTGTGCCAGTAATACCAATGTATTTTGCTTTTGGGCTACGTTTTTGTAGTAAATCAATGTCTGTGCAGATGGAAATTTTGTGCTTTTGAGCTTGTATGTGAATGGGGTGTGATGGAGGAATTCCCGGGCTTTGCACCAATCCAATGACTTCATTCCAATTAATACTTGGAATCTTATTTTGGCTGTCATCGTGAACAAGAACTTTATGACCAATAGAGAGAAGATATTTTTCACTTTCTTTCCCGCTACGGCCGTATCCTAAAACAACGTATGTATTCTTATTCATAATAACAAAGGTATTTCCCATGTATGAGTACAATGCCGATAAATATTTTAAGAGGCAAGGATTTTACACATTGCTTGGTAAAATAATTTTAAGTTCTGCTGCAACTTTTTCATTGCTTTCAGCACGCACAACTTCAGGATATTCCATAATGGTTGAAGATGCTTTTTCAGGATTTCTTAAAATATTTGCAACCATTTTGCCAACTTGACGTCCAAGGGCGTATTGATCAGCACCAAGAGCGGCTAATGCTCCTTTTGGCAGGCAGTCTAAGTCGCTTACAAAAACAGGGATATTTTGTAATTTAGCAACTGCCACAATGCTATCAAAGCCACTTAAAGCTGTATTATCATTGTTGATGAATAGAGCGTCAACTTTATCGAGTAAAGATTCAGTTGCCGTGCTGACATCGCTAGTTCTATTTGCTGTTGCAAAAACAATTTCTAATCCCATATCTTTTGCTTCTTTTACCATTTCCGCATTTAGTGCTACAGAGTTTGCTTCGCCTGGGTTATACACAACGCCTAAGCGGGTCATGTGCGGTAGGATTTTTTTAAAATACTCAAATTGCTTTTTGACTGAGACATAGTTTGATACCCCTGTGACTAGAGGTTCTGGTTTTTTATCTGATGCTACAAGTTTTGCATCAATCGGATTAGTTACAGACGCAAAAACCAAAGGAATATCGCTTCCAGATTGTTTAATAGCTTGTAATGCAGATTGAGAAACAGTGGTAGGAATTGTTACAATAACGGCGGCATTTTCTCCAATGAACTTTTGGGCAATTTGCGTAGCTAAAGCAGGGTTTCCTTGGGCGGATTCATAGCGCCAATCAATTTTTTCTGCATTTTTTAGCCCTTGTGCTTGAAGCTCATCAAAAATTCCTTTGCGTGTTTGGTCTAATGCGGGGTGTTCAATAATTTGGATAACTCCAACAATTGGTAAGGATTGCTTGTTTGATGTATTTTTCCACCAAAGACCTAGGCTTGTTAATATAAATGCTACTGTGAAGATAGTTTTATTCATGGATTTTATCCTAATTAAAATGTTTACAAATTCGAGTTCAAAAAGCGGCTTGATGGTGCTTGAAGCACCGAAATATGATGCCCTTTTTCCCCTTTGAGAATTCGTGCAACCATTTCACCAGCGTGACGTCCCATTTCATATTGATCAGGAGCGATCGCTCCTTTGCATCCGCGTTTTACTGATTCAGGGTCTGAACAAAATACGAGAATGCCTTTTTGTTTTGCTGTTTGTAATACGGCATCTAGAGCAGAAATGACAGTATTGTCATTTGTGAGCATCAAGGCGTCAACATTTGGCACGGTTCCCTGTGCAGCCTGTAAAACATCTCCTGTTGAATATGCGGGGGTTTTTACGATTCGATAGCTTGCATCTTCTAGTTTGGTCTGTAAGCGTTCAGCATGAACATTTGAATTTGTTTCACCTGGATTGTAAATAATGCCAATTACAGAACCTTTTGGCATAAATTCCTGAATGAGTTGTATTTGTCTTTCTATATCCGGAGCATCTGAAACACCTGTTACATTTTCTTTGTTATTCCCATCTTCTTTAACAAGCTTTGCGGCTGCAGGATCAGTTACGCCAGCAAAAACCATGGGGATTTTTTGTGTGTTTGCGGAAAACATCGCTTGTGCTGATGGGGTAGTGATAGCAACAAGAACGTCTGCTTTTTTCCCAATAAAGTTTTGGGCAATTTGTGTTGCAAGTGCAGAATTTCCTTGAGCAGATTGAAATTCAATTTTTACTTTATCGCCAAATGCTGATTTGATTTCATCTTCGATGCCTTTGCGAATGCGATCGAGAGAAGGATGAGGCGCAATTTGCGTAATGGCAACTACTTTGCCAGTAATTTTACTTTGAGAGAAATTCCCAAAATAGATAATAGCTAGGATAGTGGTGATAAGTAGGATTATTTTAGTGTACATAAAAGCTCCAACATTAAATGGCTAACAAAAAACGGTTCGGAATAATTTGGAAATTATCCGTGTCGCCATCGAGCAATATGTTGGTGCATCATCATCATAACTTTTTCAGTATCTTGTTTTTTTGAGTAAAAGTCAAGAATTTTTTAGGGTTGGACAGGTGAACCCTGTTACCAAAATTATTCCAGATAGCTTGGTTTGTAGGGATTGTGACGTGGCTATAAGATTCTAAATGTTAGAATCTTTACCCCAGGATATCTCCTAAACCAAATAAGCTAGCATACGCCCGAAAATTACGTTTAATTTCGTTATGATCTTTTTTCAAAGGCAATAGCGGATAAGTTAAGAATCCACCAGCACGCCCTAACAGAACTTCATCCTTTTTCCTTCCACGATCATCTCGTAAATCTCTTAAAGAAAAAGAGTATACATGTTCCTTTTTTTGTTCTATTCTGCGTACCCGCTCCCACAAAATTTTATTTTTTTCAAGTATTTCTCTACGTCGCTGTTCTCTTGAACTTTCATTTTCTTTAAATATTTTTACAATAAAATCAGCAATATTACTTTTTGCTGGTAGAACATGCGTTGCAGTGTACAACGCATCTAAAATGTTTTGCTGTCTTCTAGGGCCTTCGGTAAACAATGGACCAAAGCCATAATATAAATCGTTTCCTACACAGTAGGTATGTTGGCCAGCTAGTGAGTTCGCTTTATTGTAGCCTTTAACGTTGGTAATATAACCAAAGTGACCAGCTTGAGTGGGTGTTCCATCTCTAACATAATTTGTTCTCTCATAATATCGTATAGCAAACTCGTGCGGTTCCACGTATGGACATTTGTATGG
Source organism: Pseudomonadota bacterium (assembly GCA_018062345.1). GTDB lineage: Bacteria > Pseudomonadota > Alphaproteobacteria > Paracaedibacterales > CAITNM01 > CAITNM01. Next base: position 136,814 of record JAGOSL010000001.1, read on the forward strand.
GAGTGCGTATGGAGGTGCGTATGGAAGTCTGGATAAATAGTCATCGTCTCCCAATAATTCACATGTTATTAGCTCCCGAATAAGAGATTCGGCGATTGAGGTGTTAATGGTTCCTCCTTTTTCAAGTAAATCTCTTAGTGCTAAAGAAAGAGATGCGTCTGGATGTAATTGAAGGTATTTATCCTTATCATCTACGTAGTAATATAACTCATATGAACTGCGATTTAGACGGGCTTTCTCTTTTTTAAGTACTATCCACATAGGCGAATTACTACGTATTGGTTCGCCATTTTCACAAAAGGTAAAACGTTCGTTCAGTAATTTATAGTATTTTTTGGCCATATCCGCTACAAGTGCATCAAGTTGTTCTTGAGTTTCCAATGAACGCAGTAAACCAGGAAAAGTAGCTTTATAACTATATGTAGGCTCTTCATTACCAAGAGGAGACTCTGCATAACCAAGCGAGAGACAATAAATAAAGATGAACATTCTTAAAAAGTAGCCCATAAATTCTTTCTCGATTTTCTCTCTTTAACTATTATGAATGGGTAAAATTAGAGAGATCAACTATTTTTGAGTGTATTTATGTAGTTCAGTGGGATAGGGTTAACACCCTCGCCTTTAGGCGAACACTTTAGTATTATGACTTCATGGAATATCGTCGCGGCTCACATAGTCTATTTGACCTAAAATATCATGTGGTATTTTGCACAAAATATCGCTTTAGAGTTTTGACAGGACAAGTTTCAATAAGGACTCGGGAACTCATTAGAGAAGTTTGCGCAGCAAACTACATTGACATAATCAGCGGCAGTATGAGTCCTGATCATGTCCACCTGTTAATTTCTGTTCCACCAAGCATATCACTTTCAAAAACTGTTCAGTACATCAAGGGAAAGAGCAGCAGGAAATTGCTTCAAGAATTTGAGGTATTGCAGAAAAAATATTGGGGGCAGCATCTTTGGGCCAGAGGATACTTTGCAGTGACGGTAGGAAATGTGAATACCGAAGATGTTCAACGTTATATAGAGCAACAGGAAGAGCATCACAAAAAAGACGATTTTCGTATTTCAGAATTCTAGCGTTTACGCGTTGAATCTGCTTTGCAAGCGTTAAATCAAACTACCGGCTTTAGACGGTTGTTATTGATATAAATTTAAAGAAGAATTATTGCTTGGGATAAAGAATAACAAAGAGGCTTAATCTTGTTTGGCGTCCCCAACGGGATTCGAACCCGTGTTGCCGCCTTGAGAGGGCGATGTCCTAGGCCTCTAGACGATGGGGACCATGATTATATCTAGCCATTTGACAGTTTTTTTGCAAGCAAAATGCAAAAATTTTTAAGCAGCGGCTAGCAAGTTTCCTTCCATAACGGTAATGGCTTGTGCTGTAAGGGTAACACGATTATTTTCAACCGCTACTTTAAGTAATCCAGTGCGTTCAGAAATTTGCAAAGCATTCATAGATGTTTTGTTTAATTTTTTCGCCCACAAAGGGGTGAGGCGACAATGAGCCGATCCACAAACTGGGTCTTCTGGAATGCCGACTTTAGGTGCGAAGTACCTAGAAACAAAATCAATATCTGGTCCTAATTCACCTTCATTCAGAGCAGTTACTGTTACTGAGCGACAAGGTAATTGAGAGATTTTTGCAAAGTTGGGTTTTAGTTCTCGCACTGCTTGCACAGAAGGTAAAACAACCACATACATAATGTCGTCTTTATACACTGAGGTAACAGGTGTAAATCCTAATGCTTTATTTAGTAACTCTGGCATAGGCGCTGCTTCTACTTCCAGACTTGGGAAGTTCAAAGTAATCCAATTGTCGTTACGTTGTGCGGTTAAAGGCCCGCTCATTGATTCGAAGGTAATGATGTCTTCCTTAACAAATCCTTGTTCCCATAATAAATGAGCTGCAGCAAGAGTTGCATGTCCACATAAAGGGCATTCATCTTTGGGAGAGAACCACCGAATGTGGTAATGGTTTGTCGTAATTTTTTTTAAAAAAGATGTCTCTGAATAGTTCAGTTCTGCTGCAATTTTTTGTGCAAATTCATCACTTAGAAATTCAGGAACGACGCATACCCCAGCAGGATTTCCTTTGAATGGTTCGTTAGTAAAGGCATTAACTTGCCAAATTTGCACTTGTATCTCCAGTTGATGATTGCAGTTTGCGAATATTCAAGATATTTTAAAAACACATTTGTTTCAATATATAACATCAGTAATTTAAAAGGATACAAAAATATGTCTATTACCTCTTCCGTGAGCGGCGAGCAATTACGCCAGTTTATTGAAAAAATTGAAAATTTAGAAATAGAGAAGGCTGAGATTCAAGATCACATTAAAGATGTGCTGTCAGAAGCAAAAGCGCAGGGTTTTGATACGAAAATTATGCGCCAAGTGATTCGTATGCGTAAATTGAAGAAGGAAGAATTGATTGAGCAACAAGAATTGCTTGATATTTATACGCATGCCTTGGGAATGGTTGTTGAAGAAGCAGTAGCTTAATGGATCTATTCAATACCTTAACTAAGCAAGAAGAGGCATTTACTCCAATTAATGCTGATAATATTGGCATGTATGTGTGCGGGCCAACGGTTTATGATTTGGCGCATTTGGGTAATGCACGACCTGTGGTGGTGTTTGATGTGCTATTCAGGCTTTTGCGCAGCCAATACAAGCAAGTAACATATGTGCGAAATATCACGGATGTTGACGATAAAATAAATGCAGCGGCCTTAGCAAGTGGTGAAGATATTCGAACAATTACTACACGTACTACTAAAGCTTACCATGAGGACATGCGAGCATTGAATGCATTGTCTCCAACGCACGAACCTAGGGCTACTGACCATATTGAAGATATGATAGGTATGATTGAATCGTTAATCACTCAAGATTTTGCGTATGTTAAAGAAGGGCATGTTCTGTTTCGGGTGCAGAAGTACCAAAATTACGGGCACCTTTCAAGGCGCCAACAAGATGAACTTATAGCTGGTGCAAGGGTTGAAGTGGCTCCTTATAAAGAGCACGCGGGGGATTTTGTGCTTTGGAAGCCCTCATCCCCAGAGTTACCTGGTTGGGATAGCCCGTGGGGCAGAGGAAGGCCTGGTTGGCATATTGAATGCTCAGCAATGAGCAAAGTATTTTTGGGGCAAACTTTTGATATTCATGGTGGAGGGGTTGATCTTGTCTTTCCCCACCATGAGAATGAAATAGCTCAAAGCTGTTGTGCGCACCAAACAGAGCGTATGGCAAATATCTGGATGCATAATGGGCATTTACTTGTAAATGGTGAGAAAATGTCAAAATCGCTGGGGAATTTTTTCACTGTGCGTGATGTGTTGAAAGATTATGATGGCGAAGTGATCAGGTTAGCGTTTTCGAGTACCCATTATAGGCAGCCTCTTGATTGGACAGATGAGACCCCCAAAATTGCAAAGGTTACATTGGACTACTTTTACAGGGCGAGGCTATTTCGACCAAAAAATCCTTATGAAGAAAATAGGCTGGCTGAATTTCGAAAAGGAAAAAAAGAATTACAGATAGATCCTAAAAACAACAACATACTAGAGAATACTTTGAAAAAAGATTTGAATACGCCTCTTTTAATCAGCTTTATGTATGAGCTAGCAAATGATATATTTCGTCGTAATTTTTCAAGCGACGAAGATCCTGAATGTGCCTTATGGCATATGGCTGATTTATTAGGATTTTATGGTCAATTTTTGGGCATTTTAATGCACGATCCCAAAGAATGGTTCCAAGGAAAAGCTGCAGATAACCAAGGCATAGAAGATTTAATAGCGGCGCGTAATGAAGCAAAAAAAGCAAGGAATTTTGCTGAGGCCGATCGCATTCGTGCGCTACTTAGTGAGGAGGGAATCGTTCTTGAAGATGGGCCAGGTGGCACAATTTGGCGCAAAGCATAAATGAATAAGCCAGTTATTCTTCTGCACCAGGTGCAACTTGCTGAGAATTTAGGGGCTGTGGCGCGTGCCATGGGAAATTTTGGCTTGGAACAGCTACGATTAATTCAGCCTAAATGTGACCCCGATGATGCAAAAGCTGTTGCGATGGCAGCCGGTAATGAAAAAGTTTTGCAAAGTGCCTGTATCTACCAAAGCTTAGAGCACGCGGTGGGCGACTTAGAGCTTGTTTTTGCTACGACGGCAGTTGAGCGTGAGCTGATTAAAAATTACTGCACGCCCAAAACGGCTATGCCCTTAATTCATGATAGAAAAGTTGGTTTTTTGTTTGGCCCTGAACGTACCGGATTAACAAACGAAGATTTATCTGTTGCTAATTGTATTATTACTGTTCCTGTGAATCCAGATTTTTCTTCTTTAAATATTGGTCAAGCAGTGGTGATTGTGTTGTATGAATGGTATCAATCGCAGGTTGATCAAGAATCTTGGCTGCATTTGGGGGATACGAAACCTGTTCAGCAAAAAGAATTGCAACAGTTTTTTAAATTATTAGAAACAGAGCTTGATTTAGTGAATTTTTGGAGAGTTCCGCATAAAAAAGAAAAGATGTGGCAAAATATTAGGGCTGCATTTTTAAGAATGCAGCCCACAGAGCAAGAGATTCGCACCCTTTATGGTGCAATTCAAGCGATCAAGAAGTAATTATTATTCAGCTACAGCAGCGACTGCACATAAGAATTTTTTCTGTGAGTTAAAGTTCTTAAATGCTTTTCTTCCAGCTACTGCTACAATATGCCTTTGACCAACAGGTTTTCCATCAACGACAATAGAGCCGTCTGATTGTGTATAAGTAAACATAGCTTTATCATCTTTTCCGTTTTTTCTAATTTCTGCAATTGCACGGTCTCTTACAGATTCTCCTTCAATTTTCAAATCAGAAATTGGTTTACCAAGCAGAGCTGGGTCTGTTGATGCCACAACAGTTTCGCTTCCCTCTTGGTAGCATGTGATGCGATAACCTTTTGCAACGGCTTCCGTGACAGTGCCTTGTAGGGGTAATTCACGAGTTGTTGTTTGCATTTCTCCGTTAATTATTTTGAAAAGTTCTTCGGGTCCGCTTACACTTCCTTGTGAGTTGCTTGTTTCTGTAAGTGCATCTGCAATATTTTGTAAAGCTTTTGCCTGATCAGGGTTAACAGCTGGTGAGTGTTGGTTAGATTCTACTTTTTCTGATTTTCCAGCTTGATGTGCAGGAGTTTCATGTGTTGATGTTGTTCCTGCGCTTATAGCAGTGGCAGTTGATAGTGTTAATCCTAGTAACCATAGTTTTAATTTCATAAATTTACTCCAAAACTTTACATATCAGCTAAGAATAACAAATTTTTCTAAAATTTTCTTATTATTTTTTATATTGATAAAAGACTAGGTGTCTCTGTTGCAAAAAAACACAGAGGTAGTTCAATCTAAATCTTCTAAGATCTCTTCAACGGCATCCTTTTTTGGAAGAGTTTTTAAATTCTTTATAGGCGTATTTGACTTAATTTGTGATTGGGTAGTTTTTTTTGGAGGTTTATTGGGGCCGTCATAAACTTCGGGGCCTCGGTAAAAGGAGGCTGCAACGCGTGTTGGCAATCTAGAACCTGTAGATGCTTTTGCCATAGCTTTATTATTGTCGTTTCCAGTCCAAACGCCTACAACTAAATTTTGGAACCCAATGTCATTTTCGATGGGTTCACGCATGCTAATAAACCAAGCGTCTCGATCCCCGTTGCTGCCTGTTTTACCCAAGACAGTGGGCGATACGTTACAGGCACCACCACTTCCCTGGTTAATAACAGCGCGTAAAAGGTCTCTCATTTTAAAAAGAGCTTCATCTTTGATGATTGCTGGAGTGGGTTGTTCTTCGCGTTTGTATAGAATATTTCCTTCTTTATCACGAATTTCTAATATTCCATAGGGCCAGACTGCGTGTCCTTGATTGGCATAGGTAGCAAAAGCAGCAGTTAAATCTAGAAGAGTAGTTTCAATAGCGCCAAGAGACAGCGATATGTGCTCTTCCATCTGGCTGGTAATGCCAAGTCGATGTGCTGCTTCAATAACTTTTCTTGGTGTTACTTTTTGCATAAGGCGAATAGCGACACTGTTTACTGATCGGGCAAATGCTTCACGTATGCTAATTTCTCCGCGTGCCTTGTAAGTAAAATTGCTAGGCTTCCAGTTTCCAATTACAACAGGGCTATCTTCAATCATTTCATCTGGGTTTAATCCAGCTTCCATTGCAGCGAGGTAAGTAAACATTTTAAAGGAAGACCCAGGTTGACGAAGAGCTTGAGTAACGCGATTGAATTGACTTTTTTTGTAATCTTGGCCGCCGATCATGACTCGTACGGCACCGTCTGGGCTCATTGCTAATAATGCAAGCTGAGACGTTTTAAGTTTTAAACCCATATCTTTTATATAATCAATGCATACATGGTCAGCATGGCGCTGCATAGATGGATCTAAAGTTGTAACGACAATTAAGTCGCGATCAAGTCCGTTAACGAAATTTGGAATGAGCTCCATGATCCAATCGCAAAAATATTTAAAACTGCTTTCTTGTTTGTTGCTTTCAAGAACATGCATACCTTCGTTAAAATATTTTTGAGCATCTTTTATAAATCCTGCTTCTTGCATAAGCTGCAAAACTGTTTTTGCCCGCTCTTTGGCCTTATCTGGATTTGAAGAAGGAGAATAGCGCGAAGGAGCCTTTAAAAGTCCTGCGATGACAGCTGCTTCAAATACGGTTAATTCACGCGCAGATTTGTTGAAATAGCGTTGTGCAGCTGCTTCAATGCCAAAAGTTCCACCACCTAAATATACGCGGTTAAGATACATGGTTAATATGTCATCTTTGCTGAATTTCCACTCTAACCAAACAGATAACAAAACTTCTAAAATCTTGCGTTTGAATGAGCGGTCTCGAACATCAAAAGCGCCTTCGGTAAATAGAATATTTTTTGCTAATTGTTGAGTTAGTGTTGATCCGCCTTGTACTACGCGTTTTGCACGATAATTTTCATAAGCTGCACGTATTAAGCCAATAAAATCAACTCCAAAATGGTAATAGAAGCGTCTATCTTCTACTGCCATAAGTGCTTGTGGAACGTGTATTGGCAAGTCTTGAACCCGAACCATTTCATCAAAAACGTCACCATAAGTGCTGATAACAGTGCCGTCTAAAGTTTGTATAGTTATGCTAGGCGTTCTTACGTTTGTTTGTAGTCTGTTTAAATCAGGAAGGTCATGGACGAACCATAAAAGGATCAGCCCCACTAAGATTGTTCCCCAAATGCTGGCTAGCAAAAAAAAACGACCCGCGAATCCTAGTAAAGATTTCTTTGTTTTTTTTGATTTGCCTTTTTGCTTCTTTTGCTTTTTTAGAGCCACAGAATAAACCTACACGTCCAAATTGATGACTTTCAAAGCATTGCTTGTGATAAATTCTCGTCTAGGTTCAACTACATCACCCATTAACGTTGAGAAAATTTCTTCCGCTTCTTCAGCGTGGTGCATTTTTACTTGCAGCAATGTGCGTGACTCTGGGTCCATGGTTGTTTGCCATAGCTCTTCATCACCCATTTCACCAAGACCTTTGTTTCTGCGATAAGAAACTCCTTTGCTTCCTTGTTCCATCAGCTGTTTTGTAAGAGTGCCGATATCTAGGAAAGTTTCTTGACGACCTTCACGGGCAGTAACGTGAAGAGTTAATGATTTGCCGAGAATATCAGTTAACTGAAGACGTAAGGTCATTAAGGCTTTGGCTTCTGGTGTTGCTCGCAAAGATTCATCGAGTGTCCATTTTTCATCAACACCGCCCCAGCTACGTATGAATGTGATTATATTATCGGTGCCACGCTCTGCTTTCCAGGATGAATTTTGATTATCAAGAGACTTCAGATGAGTAATGAGTGACAAATCTTGATCGGGAAGTGTCTCCTCAAAGTAATTAAAGACTAAAAGACCTTCAAGAAGTAAGCGGTTTGAAATACGTCTTGCTAAGGGTTTAAGCGTGTTATCTGCTTTTAGAATTAGCCCTGCAACTTGTCTCCAATCAGCTCCCACTATTTGTTCACCAGAAGGCAAAACTAGGAAAGAGTCTTTGCATGCTGCGTCAAGTAAGTAGTTATCAAGAGCGGCTTGATCCTTTAGATATACAACTGATTGTCCCCGCTTTACCGTGTAAAGAGGGGGTTGAGCTATATACAGATGTCCTCTTTTTAGAAGTTCTGGCATTTGTCTGTAAAAGAATGTTAACAGTAGTGTGCGAATATGGCTGCCGTCAACGTCAGCATCGGTCATGATAACGATTTTATGGTAGCGCAATTTATCTGGATTAAAATCTTCTTGGCCAATGCTAGTGCCAAGTGCTGTGATGATGTTTCCAATCTGGTCATAGCCGATAATTTTGTCAAAACGTGCACGTTCTACATTGAGAATTTTTCCACGAATTGGCAAAATGGCCTGATATTTTCTATTGCGACCACCTTTTGCAGTACCACCTGCTGAGTCTCCCTCAACAATGAAAAGTTCGCATTTTGATGGATCGCGTTCTTGACAATCAGCTAGCTTTCCAGGAAGAGAAGCAATATCTAGCGCGCCTTTGCGACGTGTTAATTCACGTGCCTTTCGTGCAGCTTCACGTGCTGCTGCTGCTTCAACAACTTTTCCAACAATGTTTTTTGCATGGGCAGGGTTTTCTTCGAACCATTGCTCAATAGCTTGCCCAACAACTGATTCAACAACGGCACGAACTTCTGATGAAACAAGTTTATCTTTTGTTTGTGATGAAAATTTAGGATCTGGAACTTTAACAGACAAAACTGAACTTAGTCCTTCCCGGATATCATCTCCAGTGATAGATAATTTTGCGTCCTTTTTTCCCTGGGGGGTATTTGCTATATAGTTAGAAACCACGCGGGTTAAAGCACCGCGAAAGCCTGCAAGGTGTGTTCCCCCATCTCGTTGAGGAATGTTATTTGTAAAACATAGGGTGCTTTCATGATAACTATCAGTCCATTCCATGGCTACTTCAACGGTCATAGCATCGACTGTTTGAGTGCAGTACAATGGCTTATCGTGAAGTGGTGTTTTTGCTTTATCAATATATTTCACAAATTCAACAAGGCCACCCTCATAATGAAGAACATTTTCATAAAAATGATCAGGGCGTTCGTCTCGTAAAGTAATATGTACGCCTGAGTTTAAGAAGGCCAACTCACGAAGGCGATGCTCGACTGTGGATCGATCAAATACAATGGCTGAAAATGTTTCTGTTGAGGGAAGAAATCGAACTTTTGTACCCTTTTTGTCTTCAGCTGGGCCAACAAGCTCTAATGATCCTTGAGGGACACCGTGCTCAAAACGTAAAAAATACTTATTACCATTTCTGTAAATAGTTAATTCTAAAAATGAGGACAAGGCGTTAACAACAGAAACGCCTACACCATGTAGTCCGCCTGAAACTTTGTAAGAGTTCTGGTCGAATTTACCACCAGCATGGAGTTGAGTCATAATAACTTCTGCAGCTGATACGCCCATTTCGGGGTGAATATCAACAGGTATACCGCGACCATTATCGGTAACGCTTACTGATCCATCTGCTTCAATTGTTATTGTGATACGATCACAGTGACCGGCCAAAGCTTCATCGATTGCGTTGTCTACAACTTCATAAACCATGTGATGTAGGCCACTGCCATCATCTGTATCACCGATGTACATGCCTGGGCGTTTGCGGACAGCGTCTAGGCCTTTTAAAACCTTTATCGAATCAGCTGTGTAGTCTTCTGGTCGTGTTGTATGTGGTGAGGTCATCAAACTGTCCTTATTACCTGGCTTGGGTCAACTTCAAAACTTTGTGCATGGGGCAGTATAGCATCAAAAGCATCTAAATGTGTCCCAGTAAAAAATACTTGTAACATTCCTTTATTGCTTTTTTGTTGCTGTAAGTCCATAAGTTGTTCAAACAATAGCACACGATTGGCAAAATCTAAATGCGAAATCACATCATCAAATAATAAAATCACTGGAATGCTTATATTTTCTAGTAGATATTTTAAAAAACTCATTAGGAATTTAGAAAGAATCATTTTCTGTTCGCCGGTGGAGCATTTTTCGGCTAGTTGATTTTTTACTGTATAAAATACTTCTAAATCGCTTCGATGGGGTCCAAAAGTAGTCATTCCCGCGGCTGCATCGCGAGGTCGATTGCTAGCTAGCTGGTTTAAGTAAAATTCTTTCTTATTTATTTGTTCTTGTAAAATTTCAGCGGTACCGCTCATTGAAGCTTTTAAAAAATAATCAAAAGGCAGAAGATCAAGGAAGGCACTGCGATTTTTTTGCATTTGCAGGCCAGCATTAACGATGTGCTCTTCAACATTGCTTACCCATCTAGTGTCTGCATTTGACTCAAGCAAGCGTAGTCTTTCTTTAGTTGCATGTTCATATGCTTTGAGTGTTGTTGCATGCTCTGGCCAAAGGACAAAAATCATCCGGTCAATAAAATGTCGGCGAACAGAGGGGCTGTCTAAAAACAAGCGATCAGTTTCTGGCGTAAGCCAAAAGAGACGCAAAATATCATTTAATATTTTTTGACTTTTCAAAGGTTCACCGTTTAAGTGCCAGAGACGTTTTTTAATGCCAATATCGCTTACACCTGTTCCCAGTGTATAACCATTAACAGCAATTGATGCAGCCCACGGATTAGAAGAGTTATGCTGCTGTAATTCTAAAAGCTCGGCTTTGCGCAAGCCACGGCCAGGGGTAAATAGGGAAATGGCTTCCAAAATATTTGTTTTACCTGCTCCATTAGGCCCTGAAAAAACCACAAAAGGCTTATTGATATCAAGAATCAATTGGTTATAGCTTCTAAAAGACTGTAATTGCAAACGTTGAATCATAAAAAGGAAGAAATGCTAACGTATGCTTATACTATAGGGGGATTGAAGGTAGTGCAAGAGAGGGGTTTTTAAGGATCTAGTTGGAATTTTGGGCAACGACGAAAGATGCTTGGTCACAGATGCCAATTTAAATGCAAAGCTTTTGTAATTGCTTCAAAATGGCAAAGCAAAATTTCAAACGAAGATCAGTATTAAGGCCATCACGGAGGAAACTAATTTTCTGATCTGGACGTAATTTTACCTCAGCCAATTTACGTGTTTCTGGTGAATTGATATATGCTAACAATGCTTCTGGTTTAGCAAACTGATTTTTATAAAAACTGATAACAAGTCCTTTGGTGCCGGCATCAATTTTTTCAATATTTAGCTGTTTACAAACAATCTTAAGTTCAATAACTTTTAGCAAATTTTCGCATTCATGAGGAATTTTTCCAAAGCGATCAACCAGTTCAGCTGCAAATGTATGAATTTCATTGGAAGATTCAAGAGTTGCTAGTCTTCTGTATAGACCAAGGCGCAAGCTTAAATCTGAAATATAAGTTTCAGGTATTAGCAAAGATAAGCCTAGATTGAGTTGAGGTGTCCATTCATTTGCGGGGGCATCGGTTTGGTCATGTTCAGCACGAACCTGCAAAATGGCTTCGTGCAGTAAAGTTTGATAAAGCTCAACACCGACTTCCTTTATATGGCCTGATTGTTCTTCACCGACAACATTGCCGCAACCGCGGATATCCATATCATGGCTGGCAAGTTTAAAGCCAGCGCCGAGTTGATCAAGGCTTTGCATAACTTCCAAACGTTTTTTTGCGGTCTCACTAATTACCGTGTCAGTAGGTAAAGTAAGGTAGGCGTAGGCTTGAATTTTTGTGCGTCCTACACGACCTCGTAATTGATATAATTGGGCTAATCCAAAACGATCAGCGCGATGTAAAATGATGGTATTGACCCAAGGCATGTCGATGCCAGATTCAACAATATTGGTTGCAAGCAGGATTTCATATTTTCTGTCACAAAAATCTGAGATGATATTTTCTAACTCAGTTGCAGGTAGTTGACCATGCGCTACCGCAATACGAAAATCAGGCAATAATGCTTCCAAAATTTCTTTTGAGGCTTTGATGTCTTCGATGCGAGGGACGACAAAAAAGCTTTGCCCGCCACGATGATATTCACGCATAAGAGCTTCTTTTATGGTGATTGGATCGAAGGGCATGGTAAAGGTGCGAATACTTAATCGATCAATCGGTGGCGTGGCAATTAGACTTAGTTCTCGAACGCCTGCTAATGCTAATTGTAAGGTTCGTGGGATAGGTGTGGCTGTGAGAGTTAGGATATGAACATTTGGTTTAAGTTTTTTTAGTTTTTCTTTTTGTTTTACGCCGAAATGTTGTTCTTCGTCGATGATAAGCAATCCCAGGTTATCAAATACAGTTTTTTCAGAAAGTATGGTGTGAGTTGCAACGATGATTTTTGCATCTCCATTTTTTATATCTTCGTGAATGCGTTTTGCTTCAGCTGTTTTAACCAAGCGTGAAAGTTGAACAACTCGTATTCCAAAACCTTGAAAACGGTTAGAAAAATTTTGAAAATGTTGACGGCAAAGAAGGGTTGTAGGTGTTACAATGACAACCTGCTTGCCGGTAGCCGCAACGGCAAAAGCTGCTCGCAAAGCAACTTCAGTTTTTCCGAAACCAACATCGCCGCATACTAATCTATCCATTGGTTTGCCTGATGCTAAATCACTAAGTACTTCTTCGATAGTACGCAATTGATCATCTGTTTCAGGGTATGGGAAGCCAGCGCAAAATTCATCATAAACTTTGGGGGTTAAGAATGTTTCTCCTTCTTGTAGTGCTCGTTGAGCTGCAAGTTTTATTAGATAATCTGCAATAATCAGTAGGCGTTTTTTAACTTTTGCTTTGCGATTTTGCCAGTGAGCAGTGCCTAAGCGATCAAGCTCAACAACCATATCATCAGAGCCATATCGGCTTAAAAGCTCAAGATTTTCAACCGGCAAGAAAAGTTTATTTTTATCTGCATACTCTAAGATTAAGCAATCGTGAGGTTGATCGTTTACATCAACAGTTTGTAAACCTTGATATCTTGCTACGCCATGTTCACGATGCACGACATAATCACCTACATTTAACTCACTAGTATCTTTAAAAGCGTTTGCATTTTTTCGTGTTCTTTGACCTTTGCGAGCACCTAAAATATCTTGTTCTGTTAAAACAATTTGAGATGTGGTAACAAACCCCTCGTCTAGAGGGAATGTTAAAGTATAAATAGGTCTGCGTGATGCATTCGATGGTGGCCAATCATTTAATGGTAAAATTTGAATATTGCAATGTTCTTTTAGCATTGCTTCGATTCGTGTTCTTGAGCCATCTGTTTGAGCTGTGATGACGAGTTGTTTATCATCATGCGTATCTTTTAAGGTGATTAAATTTTCAAATAATTGCCCTTGCTGTCGGGCTTGTAAGAAATTTGGTGAGGGTTGAACAGATAGTTGTGTTGCATTTTCTGTGTGTAAAGGAGAGATAATTATGTGATCTTTTTTTAAAAATTCATCCCATTTGGGTTTATTCCAGTAAATGATTTCTGGAGGAAGTGGATGATAATTCGCATTGAAAACTGATGATGTCCGTGCTTGATAATATTCATTGCATAGGTCGTACTGTTCTGAAAAAGTTTGTGATGCATCAAATTCTATAATGATTTTTTCTGGGGTAATATAGTCAAGTAATGTTTCTGTGTGCTCAAAATACAAAGGTAGCCAGTGCTCATAACCAGCATATAGATGACCCTCGCTAATGCTTTTATACAAAGAGCTTTGATGATAATTTTCTGGAAAATGTTCTCTGTATTTTTTTTTGAAAAGATTGATGGATTGAGGAGTGAGTGTTATTTCGCGAACTGGACGCACTAAAACTTCATCTAGCTCATTTAAAGTAGCTTGGCTAATTGCCTCAAATTGACGAATACGCTCAATGTCATTTCCAAAAAAATCTATACGGTAAGGGTTCCTATCTCCTACAGGGAAAAAATCAATAATATCTCCGCGAACAGCGTAATCACCCGGTTCATATACGACGCTAACTCGGTTGAAACCTTTTTCAATAAGGTAGCTTTGAAGCTTTGAAAATGAGAAGGCTTGTTTTTTCTTAACAGTTAGCGCTTCGCCTAAAAAGCTTAAGCGGGGAGGTAAATATTGACTGATGGCAGCAACTGAAGTAACAACAATTTGATCTGTGTTTTCAGCTAGTGTCGTTAGGGTTTGAGCACGCTGACTTATAGAATCAAGAGATGGAGAAATTCGATCGTATGGCAGGCAATCCCAAGAATTAAAGCTTAAAATTTCTCTTTTTAATAATCTTTTAAGCTGACTTTTAAATTGATAAATGTCTTGATCTCGACTTAAGACGACAAGAGCCACTTTTGTTTCTTTAAGCAACTCTGCCGTGGCAAAAGCTCGATAACTTCTAATAACGTGTGAAAAAATTTTCATTCTTTATTGTTAGGTTTTCATGATGCATTCTAATTTGAGATATTCAAGCTATCATCAATTTCGTTAGAAAGCGAGTTAGGAAGAAATTTAAATTTATCTTTAAGAATTTGTATAGCATCTGCGCGCATTTGTATGGCAAGGTCTCTTACTTCTGCGTAGTTAAATATGGTCACAGGTTTATATATTTCTCTGGGGCTAATGAATTTTGCATGACTTAACAGGTACAAGACGTCTTGAAAATAATGGGGTGCCTTGTGTCCTGGACCATAAATTGAGAAGGTGCATGTTTTGCTTTCGGTTGTAATGTGCACAGTTGATAAAGGATTGGCTATATTCTCAATTTGCACCGTGCAAGAAATTTCCTCGACAATAGATGAATCCCTTTTATTTGTAATTTCTAGCACGTCGCTTATTGTTATTGTGTCTTCAGTGGAAGAGGGTAGATAGTCTTCAATAAGTAAAGAAGACGAATTTCTTAATCGGTAGACAGTATCATCATTATAGGGGCAATCAAGATGTGAAGAAATTAATTTTGAATAATGGGAAGCATCTCTTTTGCTCCAATTTATAGCGTCAAAATTGATTCTAAGATCAAAGCGTGTATTTGCTAGTTCCATATTATCGATGAACGCACTGAAAGCATTAAAATTTCTATCAAGATCAGCAGGTAAAGAAAATGACCCATCTGCTGATTTATAAAATTTATAAGCATCTGCATAAATTTCGTGAAAATAAGTGTGAAGAAAAGTGTCTAGAATATTCTTTTCCCAAAAATTCGAAATTCCCCGAATTTCTTTAATAATTTTATATGCTGGCCAAAAGTATTTAAAATGCTTACCACCGATTGCAAGAAAGTAGTATGCATGCTGCAGGTCATGGTGATAAGTATCATAAACAGTTTTGTAATAATCACCATGTCCACCTTTTTCGAGTTCCTTATTAGCAATGGTGATATATTGGGTAGGGCGTTCTTGTAGATACCCATCAACAAATCTTTCTATTTTTAACATTGCCGTTGGCACACAAAGGAAATAAATATCTGAATTGCGAAGAAAAGATCTACTGTTTTCAAACCGTTCTTCAAAATATGATTTTGGTAATTCTTCAGTTATTAATTCTAAATTTCTTTTTTGATCACAAATTTTTGCTAAGGCATCAAAACATCGCATCGCCCATTGAAAGGTTAGCGAATTATTTTCTATTTTTTCGCTGATCATATCGCAAATTATTCTTACTTGCTCTGAACGTTCAGGTAGATGCTGTAATGCTTTTTCTGCGTAATCTGCTGTGTAACGTATGCGATCACTTAATTCAGACACATGTGTTTCTTTCCAGTTCGCGCCAGCTAATCGAAAGGAATTGTAAATTTTTTTCCATTCAGTTACTTGCGTATCAACATTATTATGTTGAGTTTCAATTGCTGAATTTATTTTTATTATAAATATTAATAAAATTAAAAATTTCATGTATTTTAATGACCCTTTATACTTTAAGTATAAATAGGTATTAAAATTTAATTTTCAATGAATTTGAAAAATTGGATGAATTTGAATTAAATTATGAATTCAGAGCCCAGATTTTGCTGTGTTTATGAATTTTAAGAGGCCGAAGTATATTCCTTAAATCGTAGTAGCCCTGAACTCCAAGCTGCTAGAAGGTAGGTTAATAACCCAGAAGAAACTAATACAGCTAAGGCAATAAATCGAATGTGAATGCCATCAGTTGAATGAAGGTATGGGGTAACAAGTGGTTTTACAATGAAAAGCACTAAAAACGTGAGACAGCAAGGAATAAGAATTTTGGCTAAAAACTTCCAAAGTGCTGCATCAAAACTGACGAAATTGCGCTTTTTTAGCAGATAAACAAGCACAGCGGCATTAAACCAAGATGCACTGGAAGTAGCTATCGCAATGCCTAAATGTTTGTATTTGTAGATAAGAACGAAGTTTAAAATAACGTTAACAACCATGCCAGAAAGGGCCACTTTTATAGGGGTGACGGTATCTTGGCGAGCAAAAAAGCTGGTGTTAAATATTTTGATTAAAATATAGGCTGGTAAACCACTTGCAAAACCCGCAAGAGTTTCTGCGGTTGCTATGCTCGATGCCTGGTCAAAAGCACCGCGTTCAAAAATAACCATAATAAGTGGATGTGATAAGTAGATTAAGCCAAGCATAGCTGGGAGTGTAATCAACATCGCAAATTCAATAGCGCGATTCTGATTGTGCATTGCGCCTTCGACGTTGTTTTCTCTCCATTGTCTTGAAAGCATAGGTAACAAAACTGTTCCTAGGGCAGTTCCGGTGACGCTGATAGGTAAATTGTAAAGTCGATCTGCATAGTAAAGATACGATATGGTACCCATAGGAAGCAGGGATGCAATGATTGTGTCAATGAACAGATTAATTTGTAGAACAGCAGAGCCTACCGCAGCAGGGATCATGCGCTTTCCAAAATTTTTCATCGCTTGATTTTCCCTAGGTTTTCTAAGGGATGGTCTTATTCCCATTAAATGGCAAGGGATATAAACCCACAATAGTTGTACAAAACCAGATCCCATGATTGCGGTAGCAACAACTTTTCCATCCCCAAGCATTGAAGGGTTAACAAGTTTCATGATGAATACAATAAAAAGATTTCCTGCAATTTGCGAGGATGCCGCTGCACCAAAACGATCATGTGTGTTTAAAACGCCGCTAAATAGGGCAGTTAGAGAAATAAGCAAGATAAAAGGAAAGGTAATGCGTGAAAAGGATACTGCAAGTGAGAAAACTTCTTCACCAACTCCTGGAACAATTAGAGTGACAATAAAAGGCATGACCAATTCAAAAATAAAAATTAGCACCACTAAAATGCCAACCATTAGGGAAAATATATCTTTAATGAACTCTTTTGCTTCTTCTTTTTGTGAAACATGCATCGCTGAATAAATAGGAACAAAAGAAGAATTGAGTGCACCTTCTGCAAAAATTCTTCTTAAAAAAGAAGGAATTTTTATGGCAATAACAAGTGCATCCATGACAAAGCTTGTGCCAATATACTGGGCCATTAAGACATCACGAAAAAAGCCAGTTAATCGACTAAGAACGGTGAAAAAGGCAACATTGAGAGCTGAAGAAACTAATCGCATAAATTTTGGCAGTTATAATAAATCATTGAATTACCTACAGAAATACCAGAAAAATGCAGCTGCAAAGCTGACTGCCAAAAGGCTATCTAATCTGTCTAATAAGCCACCATGGCCAGGAAGAAAGCTCCCTGAATCTTTAACATTAAAATATCTTTTGCACCAAGATTCTAGAAGGTCTCCACCATGCGATAGGAAAACAGAAACAATAAAAAAAACCCAAAGGGCTTGGTTTGTTCGAATATCCATTACCTTTATTATAAGCCATATTCCTGTTAAGCCAAAAAAGATACCGCCAAAAAATCCTGACCAGGTTTTACTGGGGCTGATGCTTGGTGCTAATTTTGGTCCTCCAACAAGTTTTCCAACTAGAAAAGCTCCGGTATCTACAAGCCAAATAAGAATCATCATTAACAAAAGAAAATAGGGGACCTTAATTTGCGGTATCACGTGAATAATAATCCCCATGGCAAGGCTGATATATACATAGCCAGAACTAACAATTGTAAATTTTTTAAAGGCCAAGATATTTAAATAGTATAGCCAACAGCATCCCACTAAAACTACCGCAATAGAACCTATATATAGCATCGGCATGAAACTTGAAAGGATTGCAAGCAAGCATATGCTGTTCATCCAGTGATAATTTTCTTTAAAACTTAAGCGTGACCATTCCCTAAGGAGTCCAAAAGTTATAAAAACTCCTACAATTCTAAAGTAAACTGGGTCCTGGATAATTAGAAAAACAATTGCTGGTATTGCAATTAGCCCAGTAATGACACGCGGAAGCAGATCATTTTTAGGCGGCAACACTGTATAGGCCATAACGTCGATGTCTCTTTGAATATTGTTCAATAGCTAAGTCTAACTGTTTTGCCCCAAAATCAGGCCAAAAGCAATCAACAAAGACATATTCAGTATAGGCCATTTGCCAGAGTAGATAATTGCTAATGCGTAGCTCTCCACTGGTGCGGATAAGTAAATCTGGATCAGGGCAGAATTTTGTGTCTAAGCTTTTACTGATTAAATCTTCGGTTATGTCTTCGGGGCGCAAAATGCCATTTTGAACATCTGTCGCAATTTTTTGAGTGGCGCGTCTGATATCATCGCGACCACCATAGCCTAGGGCTAACACCAAAGTAATACCAGTATTTTGTTGAGTGCGTTCTTCAACAGAATTCATTAAGTCCTGTAGATCTGTTGCGAAAGTAGTGCGATCACCAATAATTTTCATGCGCACGTTATTTTGCATTAGCTTATCGACAGAATGCTGAAGATACCAGCGGAATAACCCCATGAGTTCTTCTACCCATGCTTGTTCACGCTGCCAGTTTTCGGAAGAAAAAGCCCAAAGAGTAATGCAATCAATGCCAATTTCGGCAGCGCGACTCACAACTTCTTCCGCTGCTTTTGCGCCTGCGCGATGTCCTGCAATAGTGGGAAGAGATCTTGCTTTCGCCCAACGCCCGTTCCCGTCCATAATAATTGCCACATGTTTGGGAATATTTAAGTTCAACATCATAATTGCTATTACCGTTCTGTTGCGAAGTATTTAACGAAAAATTTATAAGCCATTTTGGCCTATACGTAGAAATTTCTCACGGCGCATTTGCTTTAATTGCGGTCCGCTGTGCCGCACTAAATCATCTAAAGTTTTTCCTAGTTGACGCTTGACAGATTCAATTACTTGTTCAGAAAATCGTTGTGCCCCACCGATTGGTTCTGGAATTATTTCATCAATAACACCAAGGGTTAATAGGTCCTGAGCTGTTAATCGTTGAGCTTCAGCCGCTTCAGCAGCTTTAGATGAGCTGCGCCATAAAATGGAAGCACATCCTTCTGGAGAAATAACAGCGTAGATAGCATGTTCAAGCATGAGAACGCAGTTTGCTGTCGCAATAGCAATCGCACCGCCAGAGCTGCCTTCGCCAATAATTATGGTAATAAGTGGAACTTCAATTGATAAGCATTTTTCTATGCTTTTTGCTATGGCTTCTGCTTGGCCTCGCTCTTCTGCGTCAATTCCTGGATAGGCGCCAGGTGTATCAACGAATGTAATGACAGGTAATTTAAAGCGGTTAGCAATGTCCATTAAGCGCTGTGCCTTTCGGTAGCCTTCTGGTTTTGGCATGCCAAAGTTATGCTTCATACGCGATTCAGTATCATTGCCCTTTTCTTGGCCAATAACCATAACGGATTTACCGTTAAGTGTTGCTAGTCCGCCTACAATACTTTGGTCATCTGCAAATAGACGGTCACCGGCTAGTGGCATGAAATCAGTAAAAATAGTGCGTGCATACTCTAAAAATTTTGGTCTGTCAGGGTGGCGCGCTATTTGAACTTTCTGCCAAGGTGATAGCTGAGTATACGTTTGACGCATCATTTTGTCTGCTTTTACTTGCAGCTTAGAAATTTCATCAGCTATGTTTAGATCTTTGTTGTTAGAAAGATGCCGAAGCTCTTCAATTTTTCCAACAAGTTCAGCGATAGGTTTCTCAAAATCTAAAAATTTATTCATGACCTTAGGTCTTGGATCCATAGATAGGGTATAGGATGTTTTTTGAAAAAATTCAAGGTTTATAAAATTTATTAATCCATTCGAAAACCTTCGTGGCTTCCGGAAATAGGCCTGGAAATTGAGCAAAAGCATGAATAACACCGGGGACTTCTAAGTGGCCTTTTAGTTTGTCCTTTTCCTCTAGCATTTTTGCTGCAATTCTCGAATCGTCTCTTAAAGGATCCTTTTCAGCCGCAATTATGAGAGTCGATGGAAAATCGATGTCCTTCATTACCCATAAAGGGGAAACTTCGGGAAGTGATGTTAGCGCTAAGTTTGCGTTGAGGTAATTATTTACATAATATTCTATGGAATTCTTAGTTAAGCTATACCCTTCAGCAAATTCTTTGAGCGAGTCTAATTTTCCGGTCAGATCAAAAGACGGATAGAAAAAAATGCACTCATTAGGTAAAGCTATTTGTAGATCATTTAACCTTACGATAAGACCTGCCATTAAATTTGCACCGCCGCTATCACCAGCAACATTTATAGGGAAGCAATATTGCTCAACAGCCCATTTATATACTGCTTCGATTTCATTCAAAGCTGTTGGATAGGGATGTTCAGGTGCTAGGGAATACTCAATTGAGACAACTTGGCTATCAGTTGATTTTGCTAAGTTTTGGCACATTACATGGTGTGTGTTTAAGCTTCCTTGAGTCCATCCACCCCCATGGGCATAAAGGATGATTGCTTTAGGGTTGTTAGTGTGAAATGAGCGAACCCTAATTGGTTTATCAATATTGGGTAAATTTAAGAGTTGGTCATGAAAAGGGATAGAGCTATCTCTGATGCCGCCGTAGAGCATAGCTAGTGTTTCATAATTAGAGCGAAGTATCTCAACTGGGATTGTTTCAATCGCAGGTAGATTCAGGGCTTTAATATTTTCTAAGAAAAGCTGTGTTTGAGGTGTTAGCATGCGTTGGTACTATTCACTGGATGCACTTTTTGAGGGCTCAGGATGGTGAGTAGGAAATAGCCCAGCTGGGAATTATGAGTATTCATAATTACCTTAAGCTGCCTTTGATTTTTCCAGAGCTTCTTCAATACTACCAATCATATAAAAATTAGATTCTGGAATATGATCGTAATCTCCGTCACAGATACCCTTAAAGCCTTTGATTGTATCTGCAAGCGATACAAGCTTTCCAGGAGAGCCTGTGAAAACTTCAGCTACATGGAATGGCTGTGAAAGGAAACGTTGAATTTTTCGGGCTCTGGATACGATAAGTTTATCTTCCGCGGATAATTCGTCCATGCCTAAAATGGCGATGATATCTTGCAGTGACTTATAAACTTGTAAGATTCTTTGAACCTGACGGGCAACTTGATAATGTTCATCGCCTACAATTTCAGCAGATAAAATACGTGATGTAGAATCAAGTGGGTCAACCGCTGGATAGATACCAAGTTCTGCAATACTTCTGCTTAATACTGTTGTTGCGTCTAAGTGTGCAAAAGAGGCAGCAGGGGCAGGGTCAGTTAGGTCATCTGCGGGTACGTAAATAGCTTGTACTGAGGTAATGGAACCTTTTGTGGTTGAAGTAATCCGTTCTTGCAAATTCCCCATTTCAGAAGATAGTGTAGGCTGGTACCCGACGGCCGACGGCATGCGTCCTAAAAGTGCGGAAACTTCAGCGCCCGCTTGAGTAAAGCGGAAAATATTATCAATAAAAAATAGGACATCTTTTCCTTCGGTGTCACGGAAATATTCAGCAACAGTGAGGCCAGACAAAGCCACACGGGCGCGTGCCCCAGGAGGCTCATTCATTTGGCCGTAAATAAGAGCAGCTTTTGAGCCTTCTTGCTCAAGCTTTACAACGCCTGAATCAATCATTTCATTATACAGATCATTTCCTTCTCTAGTGCGTTCCCCAACGCCTGCAAAGACGGAATAGCCACCATGGGATTTTGCAACGTTGTTAATAAGCTCCATGATCAAAACGGTTTTACCAACTCCTGCGCCCCCAAAAAGACCGATTTTCCCGCCTTTAGGGTAGGGAGTTAGAAGGTCAATCACTTTAATTCCAGTTGTTAAAATTTCGGTTGCAGGAGATTGCTCAATAAATTCTGGAGCGCTTCGGTGAATTGAGGCTACGTTTTTGGTTTTAATAGGGCCACGGTCGTCGATAGGTTCACCGATAACATTCATAATGCGCCCTAATGTTTCGGGGCCAACGGGTATGCAAATAGATGAGCCTGTATCAATAACCTCTTGACCTCGGTGTAGCCCTGCAGTCGAATCCATGGCAATAGTGCGCACAGTTCCTTCACCTAAGTGTTGGGCAACTTCCAATATTAATTTTCCAGTAGAGTTGTTTTTGCATGGCACCTCCAGAGCGTTTAGAATAGGTGGTAAATGCTGTTCAAAGTAGACGTCAATAACAGCACCCATGATCTGAGATATATAGCCTTTATGCTGGGTGGTCATTGTTGTGCTCCTTCTGATCCTGCGATAATTTCGGTTAGTTCTGTTGTGATTTGCGCTTGGCGCGTGCGGTTATATTTTAGATTTAAATTTTCTAGCATATCTTTTGCATTCTTTGTTGCGTTATCCATGGCTGCCATGCGTGAAGCCATTTCACCGGTTAGCGTTTCAATCCATGTTTGATGAAGATTAGCGCTTAAATATTGAATAAAAAAATGCGGTAAAAACACATCGGGGGATGGTTCAAAAATATTAACGTCAGGATTTGTCTTCGGAGTTTCAAAGGTAAAAGGGCAAAGGAAGCTTGAGAAGGATTGCTGAGTTAAAATGTTTTTAAATTTTGACCCTATAACACGAATGCGTCCAATTTTTTGTGTTTGCTTTAAGGGATCTATTGCTTTTGCAAGATTTAAAAAAGTTTGCATATCAGGGTTTTTGACTTCGATATTTAAATTTTCGCAAAAATGATAACGACTTTTTAAAGTATCAATTGTTTTTTGCCCAAATACCAAGATTTGCGTATTCGCATCATTTTCTAGTTCTTGGTGAATTTTGCGAATAAGATTGCTGTGAAAGCTCCCGCACAAACCTTTTTCTGCCCCAAAAACAATTGTGAGATCAAAGTCGCCTTCTGTATTTAACCAGGCAGAAGGTATTTCAAGGTCCTGATGGATATTTCCTAAATGATGGCCGATAAGATTTAAACGCTCAACGTAATCTCTACCAAACTGCACGCGTTCCTGCAGACGGCGTAATTTTGCCGAAGCTACCATTTTCATGGCTGCGGTAATTTTTTGCGTTGATTTCACGCTTGAAATGCGCCGGCGTAGTTCTTTAAGGCTCATGAGAAAAGCGACCTAGAAATTCTTCAAGGAAGGTTTTGAGTTTTTCTTCGTGATCAGTGCTCAAAATTCCAGTATTATTTATTGCATAAAGCATTTCTGGTTCCTGAGTTTCAAGAGCATGCAAATACTCCTGCTCAAACCTTTTAATATGCTCGACAGATAATTTATCAAGGAATCCACGTACTGCTGCAAAAAGGATAGCAACTTCTTGCCCCAAAGAATGGGGTTTGCGCTGATCTTGCTTTAATAGTTCAGTAAGTTTAGCGCCGCGAGAGAGAAGGGCTTGAGTATTGGCATCAAGGTCACTTGCAAATTGAGAAAATGCCAACATTTCGCGATATTGAGCGAGTTCTAGTTTGATTTTCCCAGCAACACTTTTCATTGCTTTAGTCTGAGCGGCTGACCCTACACGACTGACAGAAAGCCCCACGTTAATGGCTGGGCGTATGCCTTGGTAAAATAACTCAGTTTCTAAAAATATTTGCCCATCAGTAATAGAAATAACGTTTGTTGGAATATAGGCTGAAACATCGCCAGCTTGTGTTTCAATAATAGGTAGTGCTGTTAATGACCCCCCGCCCAAATCGTTGTTTAGTTTTGAAGCACGCTCTAGAAGTCTTGAATGCAAATAAAATACATCGCCTGGGTAAGCTTCACGTCCAGGAGGGCGGCGCAGCAGTAATGACATCTGGCGATAGGCAATCGCATGCTTGGAAAGATCATCATAAATAATTAATGCATGCATGCCGTTATCACGAAAATATTCACCCATAGCACATGCTGTGTAGGGCGCAAGATACTGAAGTGGAGCTGGATCTGAAGCTGTTGCAGCAACAACTATAGAATAATCCATAGCATCGTGGTCTTTTAAAGTTTTAACAAGCTGCGCTACTGATGAACGCTTTTGCCCAATAGCTACATAGATGCAATAGAGATGCTTTTTAGGATCAGGGCCTTTATTAATTTCTCGTTGATTTAAAATAGTATCAATAGCAATTGTTGTTTTACCCGTTTGCCTGTCGCCAATAATCAATTCTCGTTGGCCGCGCCCAATTGGTACCAAGGCGTCAATAGCTGTAATACCAGTTAGCATAGGTTCATGTACAGATTTTCTAGCCGTAATACCTGGCGCTTTACGTTCTACAGGCGCGAGGGTTACATTTTCTAGTGGCCCAAGATCATCAATCGGATTGCCCAAAGCATCAACCACGCGTCCAAGTAAGCCCTTGCCTACATTTACGTTAACAATTTGATGGGTTCTACGTGCTTGGTCTCCTTCTTTTACGAGTTGGTCATTTCCGACAATAACCACACCTACGTGATCAACCTCAAGATTTTCAGCGATGCCACGGACTTGGGTGCCGTCGGTTGTGATAATATCAATCCACTCACCTGCTTGAACGTTATCTAGACCGTAAATGCGTGCGACGCCATCCCCCACTGAAAGCACAGTCCCAACTTCGTAGCTGTCACAAGCTTTATCAGCATGGTGTAGATTTTTTCTAATGATATCGCTGATTTCAGTAGCGCGATGTTGCATAAAAATTAGGCCTCTTTAAGTTGGTATGATAGACGATTTAATCGGCTTTTTAGACTATAGTCTAAACAGCGCTCATAGATAAAGGCTCTAAATCCACTCAAAAGTTCAGAATTTTGGTGATATTCAAATCTGTATTTTTTGCTAGGGCATGCCTTTTTTAATAATTCTTCGATTGCGGCATTATGTTCTGTATTGATTTTTGCCATTTCTACACGAATAGGCACGACATTTTCTTGAAAATCGATAAGGGCTTGAAAGTCTGCGAAGATATTCTTCATCAAGTCGCAACGGCGGTTAGTAATAAGAATTTTTAAAAAATTCACGAACAAAACAGAAAAGCTCATCAACTCTGAAATTTCTGTAATAATGCTGAGTACGTTTCTGACGTGAAAAAGCTTATTTTTTAGAATGTTTTCAAGATCGGCATTATTTGCAAGCAGTTCTTTGAAAGTACTGATATCTTTTAAAATAGCATCAATGCATTTCATGGTTTTTGCTTCTTTGTACAGAGCTGTTGCGTAGCTTCCCGTTAAGCTAACACGAAGTTGAACGTTTTGAGCGCGCATATTTCTTGTTAAATACCATAACTTAATGATTGCAAGTATAGCAGCATATTAGAGCTAATTGCGAGATCAGATGTAATATGCGCCAATTTTTAGTTTATGTTTTTCATGGATCGCAGAAAATTCTCGTGTTTGCTAAGTAGCGTGGCAAACACGAGAGATTTCTTATTAGGCATTAATTTTTATTGCTGGTGCTATCATTTCTAAGTACGTAATTATTGATTGCGCTAAGGGTAGGCTAGTAAGTTGCTTAGCTTTAGTTGTTTTAATAAAGAACAGCTCCCAATAGCCAGCCTGGTGGGAATTAACTGTTAATTGAGAAGTGGCTGCTAAGTTGGTTGTTTGTGGGGTTCCTGCCATCCAACTACTTAAAAGCGGTAAATGCGCTTGGGCAATATTATCAGTAAACTCACCTAATTTTCTTTCGCTTGTTCTAAGGGCATTTTCTAGCAAATCAAAATTTAATCTTTCTACTGTTAAGAAGCTAGATTGAATTAAAATCCGACAAGATTGGTAATCAAACGCTTGCTGTACATTGTGAAGATTATACACGCTGTGCCCAAGGAACCCAGCAAGGTCTAATGTGCCGCTGGTATTACCAATTATGCCTCTTAAATTAGGGAGAGTTCTAAGGTTTAGTAAAAGTTGTAAATGGAAATACTTACCATTGTCTTTGCCATCTGTTGTGATAAAAGGAAAAGGGTCTGTTCTATCTGCTCCAATGCTTTTAAATGATCCACTTTTCCTTCCATCGGTAAAAATAAACCATACATTATATCCTTTTGATTTAACGTAATTGCTTAATTTTCCAATAACCCCATCTTCCATATTTTGCTTTTCATTTGTTTTTGAAGAGTATCGCACATGCATAACAATAAGTGGATTTGAATTAGCGCCTATACGCAGCACTTCATCGCGCGCTTCTTTTACAAGTTTTTTGCATGCAATCTGGCTAAGATATTCCTGAGAATATTTATTAAAACCACGACGCAATCGTTTAGTAGTATTATCTTTGCCGAAGGCTCTAAAATGTTCAGCAATTATAGTTGTAAGAGCTTTTTGATCTATATAGTGGGTATACTCAGTTGTGCTTAAATATTCTTCTAATTTACTTTGACGATTATTTTCGCGCTGGCACTTTCCTGTATCAATAAATGCAGTTTGGAAATGCCTTCCATACCCTAACACTTGAGCAAAATGCAGCGTTCGTTGCACTTGTGTATAAGCATTCATTTTTGATTCTGTGTCTCTAATTTCAGGAATGCCATCATAAGTTAAAAGGATATCAGGCACCTTCTTTTCATGTGATTTGGCAAGAATTAAATATGCTAAAATATGATAACTATCGCCAGAGCTATTCATAGGCACCATAGAAATTACATATTTCGAGCCTGTTGCTAAATCTGGCAATGAGAGGTGCTGACTAGGAATAAGAACATTTTCTTGTTTAATAGCAGGTATAATTTCTTGCCTAATAATCGGTACAACTTTTTGTTGAATAGGCAATTGATCAACAATTGGTGCTGCATTAGGCATTAATGTTGCAACGGCATGATGAATAGGAGCGGTTTGCTGAAAAATGTTTGGGTATTTTGCTTTTGCTTGTTTTAGAATTTTAGGTGATTTACCAGTACCGTTTGCAAAATTAGAAACTGTTTGGGGAATAACTCCAAAATCGTTCCCTATGCTTATATACGTTTCATTTTTAAACCTTGCTTTCAAATAGGTACGCAGCTGCTCATATTCGGCGTCAGTCGCATTTAAAATATTGAAAATGCTTGAAAAAGCAAAAACAAAAAAAATAGCTATTTTCTTCATAATAAAAACCCTTTGCTGTTTTCTCATTGTAACTGGATGGAAATTTTTTGAGCTATACACAATGTGAATGTTTTTTTCCCAGAAAAAGATGTATTCACTGCAAGTTATTTCAAGGTCAGGAATTTAAAATTCGCTAACGCAAACATTGTTAGGCTCACGTTGCGAATTTTTTTGATTCCTTCAGGCTAAAAGCGAACAAACATAAAATTTCCGGATCCAATTCTCAATGCAGTATTGGCATCGCAAGTATCAAAAATGACTTTCCAAAAAAGATAGCTTGAAAATTCTTCAAACGAAAGATCATTCATTGTGCCAACGGTGCCAATCTGTGCATTGCAACAATCTTTTAATATGTTTCCTAATAAAGTTGAAAAATCTTGTTTAATTGAATCTTTACCCCCCAAGATATTTCCGAATAACTCTATATCAATCGGCGGTAGTACATTTCTTCCTGTTGCTGCTTGAAACCTTGGTTTTGTGTGTTCAAGTATATTAGCTACCAAAGGGCTTAATTTATCGTGGGGAAAATCTTTAAGAATACCATATGCATAGATGTAAATTGGACCTTGGTAAGCCAAAATTGACTTGATAGCCAATCCAACCATTTTTTTTCTTCAGGAGAATCAATATTTTGCAGGCCTGTAAATTGTGAAGTTGGTCCACATAGATAGTCGGCAATCACTTCAATATTTGCAGGATATGCAAGGGTCATAAATCGAGAAAAAATTTCAGCTGACTGTTGATTAAATCCCAGTTCTTGAAAATGAGAAATTCTTTCTGGCATAAGAGACTTTGTAATTTGACACCATTCCCTGCAAAAATCTTCGGTTTCCTGATCTGCTGTGGCTGAGATATGAGGATTTAGTAATATTAAAAATAAGAAAGATTTGAATAACTTTTTCATAAATTAAGTGCCTAGTTAAGATGGAAAACTTCAGAATGATAGGTATTTTATTAGAAACTGTAAACAGCTGAGTTAAATATAATCTATATTCCCTTAAACGCTTGCAACGCCTTCTGTCTAGCGTTTTGGTGGTCCACCAAAGGGGTGGGGTAAGAATTTGACTTGTTCTTATAAAGCCAGGGCGTATGCACGAATTTATCAGGAGTATTTCTCAATTCAGGGACCCAGTGTTTTATATATTCACTCTTTGGATCAAATTTTTCCCCTTGTAACGTTGGGTTGAAAATTCGAAAATACGGCGCTGCATCAGCACCGCAGCCGGCTACCCATTGCCAGTTAAAAGGATTACTTGCTGCATCTGCGTCTACTAACGTATCCCAAAACCACTGCTCTCCATCTTGCCAAGGTTGCAGCAAATGCTTAATTAAAAAAGAAGCCGTAATCATGCGCACGCGGTTATGCATATAACCTGTTGTCCATAATTCCCGCATGCCTGCATCAACAATTGGATACCCTGTTTTGCCTTTTGTCCAAGCATCAAAAAATCTTTGGTTCTTCTGCCAAGGAAAATTCTTGAAATCTTTTCTTAAAGGTTCATCCGTTAAGTTAGTATTATGAAAAAGTGTGTGGTAAGAGAATTCACGCCATCCAAGCTCACTTAAAAAACACGTACTGTCTATTTCGTGGCCATTAAAAATATTACATTGATGAATTGCATGCCACAGTTGGCGTATGCTTATTTCTCCCCAGCGTATATATGGCGATAATCGTGAAGTTTTCATTGCTGGGTAATCGCGATTTTTTTTGTAATTGCTTAGATTATTATCTAAGAAAATTTCTAGAATTTTTTGCGCATTAGTCTCACCTGGTTTCCAGGATTCTTCTAATCCTTTGATCCAATTATGATGTGGTAAAAGTCCAAGTGATTCTTGAGTATCTGAAAGCTTTTTAAATTGAGGGTCAAAATTTAAACGTTCGGGCGTGGGAATGGGGCGCTCTAAAGAATTTTGCGTCAAACAATGTCTCCAAAAAGCCGAAAATACTTTAAAAGGCTTGTTTTCTTTATTTTGAATGGTATGAGGTTCAAATAGCAGAGATCCATTAAAAGATTTGCAGATAATGTTATGTTCTTTGAAATAACTTTTAATTTTTGTGTCTTGTTGCATTCCATCCGGTTCATAACGTCGATGCCAAAAGACGTGCGATATAGGTGCCTTAGTAGCAATATCTGTTAATACTTCAAAAGCATTTCCTTGGCGAAAAATTAAATCTGCGTTGAGTTTATCAAGGCTGCTTTTCAAAAAAGCTAAACTGTGGTGCAGCCACCATTTGGATGCTTCTCCTAATAATCTTGGGTGAGTGTTGTCGTAAATAAAAATCGGCAGTATAGGTTGCCCAGTTTTAACAGCTGCATCCAACGCTAAGTGATCAGATAGTCTTAGATCATTTCTAAACCATACTACAGCTACCATAATTAGAGCTCTTCTTAGCCATTTTAGCTATTTATATTGGTGATTCGGGTAAATTACAAGGTAGTAATAAAGCTGATCTGGACTATTTATGAATGCGCTGTGTAGAATTAATCATGCCCTTTAAAAATTTTTGGTTTATGAGTTTTCGCTTTCTTTTTGTATGGATTTTTATGGTTGCAACTCTTGTTGCAAATACGGTAGATATTCAGTTCTTAGCGCCAAAACAGCATGACAAAAACACTATGCCTTTTGTGCTTGTTTTTACTATCCCGGAACATGCGCACATCTACGGTCCTGATGACAAGGACTCACCTACCACTATTGAATGGAACTTGCCTCAAGGAGTTACTCTTGAGCGCATAGTATGGCCATCTATGAAGAGTATTAGTCTTCACGGTCATAGTTTTGAGGCTTATGAAGGAAAAGTATATGTGCATGGTAATTTTGTTGTTGAGGATATTGCTGATTTAAAATCTTTAAGGGCAAACATCAACTATATTGTGTGCGATAAACTATGCACACCGGAAAAAACCTCGGAAACTCTTAATTTGGTTGAACCTGCTGAGTGGACTTCTATTCCGAAGCCACTGATTGATTCAAATATTTTTACATCCCAAATGGCGCTAATGCTGCTTTTTGCTTTTCTAGGAGGTATTATTTTGAATCTAATGCCTTGCGTTTTGCCGATTTTGTCGTTGAAAATTATGGCTCTTACAAATCACGCTCATCCTAAAAAATTAAGGGAAAGTGGTGTGTTTTTTGCGCTTGGAACTATTGTAAGCTTTTGGATTTTAGCTGGTTTATTACTTGTTTTTAGGGCCGTTGGGCATCAGGTTGGGTGGGGTTTTCAGCTTCAGTCGCCCTCTGTTGTAACTGCTCTTATTTTAGTGTTTTTTGCGTTTGCGCTAAACTTATTTGGAGTTTTTGAGATTGGCACATCGTTTACAAAAATATCAACTAAAGGTGAAAATTCTTCAACTCCTTTTGGTAGTTTTCTTCATGGGATTCTTGCGTGTATTGTGGCTACCCCTTGTTCCGCCCCTTTTATGGGGGCATCAGTTGGATTTGCTTTGACCCAAAGCCCTCTTCACGGATTTTTAATTTTTACTAGTCTCGCTTTGGGCCTTTCAGCGCCGTATCTGTTGGTTTGCTTGAATCCTAAATCTGCTAAATTTTTACCAAAACCTGGCGCTTGGATGAATACTTTCAAAACGTTACTAGGCTTTGGCATGATTTCATCAGTATTGTGGCTTTTGCATGTTTTGGCTGATCAAGTAAATGTGTCTGTATTTTTGAACACGCTGATTGCGTTGCTAATGCTAAGTATTGCTTGCTGGGTTTATGGGCATTGGGGGGCAGTGCATCAAGCACCTTATGTTCGACTTTTGGCGATTGTTGTGACGCTCGGATTAGCAAGTTCAGCCTATTTTTATGCAATACATGCAATACAAATAGAAGATGATTCTTGGATGGATTATAACCCCACAACAATCGAACATTTACGCAAAAAATCTCCTGTATTAGTTGATTTTACTGCAAAATGGTGTATCACTTGCCAGGTCAATAAGCGCCTTGTTCTAGATACGAAAAGGGCTCGTGATATTTTTAAACAAAAGCATGTACAGTTGATCAGGGCTGATTGGACCACTTATGATCCTGCAATCACAAAGGCTCTAGAGCAATATGGCAGGAGTAGCGTACCACTTTATGTGCTGCTTTATCCCAACGGTAAACATAAGGTGCTACCTGAAATTTTAACAATGAGTACTCTTGAGAAATCTCTGGCTGATTTAGAATAATTACTATTTTGAAACAATATTTGATAAAAATAGCTAATCATTTGCATAAAAAAAATACTAAATATTTGGTCTGAATTGTGCATGTGAAACATATAGGTATTCAGAATCAAAGATTTTTAGAAAGGCTTAGATTAGGAGTAGGGATGTATGATGATGGCTGATTTTTATTTTGCTGCTCTATGCTGCCTTCTTTTTCTAACTTTTCGAAGTGTCTAAGTCCAAATGCATACCCCGCAAATACAGGAATTGTAATAATTAGGGTTCCCCAACTTCCAAAGTATTTTGTTAAATATACCAAGCCAAAAGATGCAATGACGTATATTACAGCACGCGATAATGCATGCATGAAACTAATATAAGTAAAGCGCTTTAATACAGGGAAATATTTGTAAAAAATTGAAGTAGCTGGAGAAGCATCAGCAGCGAAAAATATTATAGAAGACTGTAGCAAAAGAACGTGAAAATCACTTTGTAAGTGATTTAACCAATAAGGATAGCTAAGGATAATAATGGCCGAGATAAGAAGCTTAAATTTAAGTATTTTTAATGGATAAATTCTGTAACTCAAAAAGACAAATAATAAATATGTAGCTATTTGAACAATGGAAACGATAAAATTTTGATGGATAATTTGTTCAGCTCCGTAGCTGAAAGAATCTTTTAGTATTATTCCGCAATGCATATATGAAAAATAAAAGCATAAAGGCCACATACAATCTATTAAAAATAATGCT
Organism: Pseudomonadota bacterium; assembly: GCA_018062345.1. Lineage (GTDB taxonomy): Bacteria > Pseudomonadota > Alphaproteobacteria > Paracaedibacterales > CAITNM01 > CAITNM01. The sequence continues at coordinate 168,981 of JAGOSL010000001.1, forward strand.
AAAGAAGTTTTATGATTAACCCTGGTAACAAAGGTTTTAACTGTTTCCAGAGATGGGTCTCTTGCAACTGCGCGTTTGGCACGCATGAAATCAGGAGTTTCTCGCAAAAACACTCGTGCTGCAGTTCCAACGATTGCAATAACTGCCCCTATGCCGAAGATAATACGCCAGTTAAAACCAAAACTCATAACAATTGATGCTATGGCCAAAGATGCGGCTCCGCCCACGGCTGAGGCAACAGCTATTAGGGCAACGCACGAGTACCTTGCGGGGGGTTTTATAAACTCACTTAAATAAAGCTGAGCACCTGTTAGCTCACCCATTGAGGATATGCCCTGAACGATGCGGCATATTGTTACTATCCAGGAAGCGGTAATGCCGATTTGAGCATAAGTAGGTAGATTAGCCATGAAAACGCATGATAAGGACATAAACATAATAGTTAAAATGACTGTAACTTTGCGTCCAACATGATCGCCTATAAATCCAAAAATAAGTGCTCCAACAGGTCTGAATATATAGGTTGAGCAAAAAGCAAAAGCTGCAAGTAGCTTGGCAGTATGTGGGTCTGTTTGAGGGAAAAACAATTCATTTAAAAGAACTGCCATATGGACATATAGCATTAAGTCAAAATACTCAAGGAATGTACCTATCGATAACAAACCTACTGCCTGCTTCTGTTCTTTATTTAACGAGCTAAATATTTCCATCAGCGTAAAATTCCCTTTGCATTATTTTTACTGAAACTTAGTAAAAGAAGATTATGCTGCTTCTGCTAGTTTGATTCTTGGATGGCTATCAACTTTATCGAGTTTTTCAAAGTGCATTAAGCCAATCAAGTAACCGATGCATACAGGCAGCATGATTACTAAAATGCCCCAGTTGCCAAAGTTTTCGGTTAGATATACAAGGCCAAAAGCTGTTACTAAATATGTTAGGGCGCGGGACATGGCATAGGTGAAGCTAATATAAGTAAAGCGTCTGAGAACTGGAAAATGTTTATAAAAAATTGCTGTAGCGGGTGCTGCATCTGCTGCGAAAAATATTACAGAAGATTGAAGTACCAGTAAGTAAAACGGGTCAGTAATATTATTAAGCCAAAAGGGGCAGCTGATGATAATTACTGATGATATAATAAGTTTTACTTTTAGAATTATTAAGGGATAAATCTTGTAGCTTAAAAATACAAACATAAGTAAGCTTGCTATTTGTACTATAGAAACAATGAAATTTTGGTGAATGATTTGTTCTGCCGTAAAGCCAAAAGACTGTTTCAAAATATTCCCGCAAAAAACATAAGAAAAATAAAAGCAAAGAGGCCACATACAATCCATTAGAAATAAAGCTGAAGAGGTTTTTTGGTTGACCTTATAATTGGCTTTGAGTGTTTTTTTATCTAAATCGCCTGCCGCTAACTTATCCTTTATCCTTCTTTTGGCGTCAGCAAAATCAGGGGTTTCTCGAAGCTTTGTTCTGGCTACTGCTCCAATAACTGCAATTGTGGCGCCTGCCCAGAAAGCCAGCCGCCAACTTAGCCCGAAAGAAGTTACAATAGAAGCTAATCCAAGTGCTGCAGAGGTTCCAAGTGAAACAGAAAAAGCAAGTAAAGCAACGGCTGAATATCTAGCTGGTGGCTGGATGGTTTCGCTTAAATAAAGTTGAGCTCCTGTTATTTCTCCCATAGAAGACATGCCTTGAATAATGCGGCAGATAGTTACTATCCAGGCAGCTGTAATGCCAATTTGCGAGTAAGTCGGCAAGTTAGCCATCACTAAACATGAAAAAGACATCATGGTTGTGGTGATTACGACTGTTACCTTTCTTCCTACGTTATCGCCAATATATCCGAAAGCAAGAGCGCCTATTGGCCTTAGAAGGTATGTTGAGCAAAAAGCAAAAGCCGTGAGTAAAGCAGCCGTATGCGCATCAGTTTTAGGAAAAAACAGTTCGTTAAGAAGGACTGCCATATGTATATAAATCATGAGGTCGAAGTACTCTAAAAAAGTACCGATAGAAAGCAAAGCTACCGCTTCACCCTGTTCTTTTTTTAATCCAAACATACTTTTCATCCTTTTGGTAAACAGTTTTAGGGCCGAAGACTAATTTTGTCCTATTGCCCTAAATAGGATAACAGATAAATTTTTCTTTTTTAGTAAAATTTTACAAGTAGTGTCGCCTAGGCAAACAATCATTATGCCCTCTGTTTATCATCTCTTTGTTATTTTAGCAACGAGCATAGAAAACATTTTTTCACTTTTTTGTTGTATCCTGTAATTTATTTGAAAGAGCATATTTTTCTTACTGAGCAGAAAAATTTTTAATCAATCTTCATAAATATGAGCTAGAATTTTATGTAGTTCAGTGGGATAGGGTTAACACCCTCGCCTTTAGGCGAACACTTTAGTATTATGACTTCATGGAATATCGTCGCGGCTCACATAGTCTATTTGACCTAAAATATCATGTGGTATTTTGCACAAAATATCGCTTTAGAGTTTTGACAGGACAAGTTTCAATAAGGACTCGGGAACTCATTAGAGAAGTTTGCGCAGCAAACTACATTGACATAATCAGCGGCAGTATGAGTCCTGATCATGTCCACCTGTTAATTTCTGTTCCACCAAGCATATCACTTTCAAAAACTGTTCAGTACATCAAGGGAAAGAGCAGCAGGAAATTGCTTCAAGAATTTGAGGTATTGCAGAAAAAATATTGGGGGCAGCATCTTTGGGCCAGAGGATACTTTGCAGTGACGGTAGGAAATGTGAATACCGAAGATGTTCAACGTTATATAGAGCAACAGGAAGAGCATCACAAAAAAGACGATTTTCGTATTTCAGAATTCTAGCGTTTACGCGTTGAATCTGCTTTGCAAGCGTTAAATCAAACTACCGGCTTTAGACGGTTGTTATTGATGGAGAACTTTTTAACAAACTGTATGAGCGAATCTAAAAAACATCCTTATCATTTGGTCGATCCCAGCCCGTGGCCTTTGGTGTCATCTCTTGCTGTGTTGGTGTTGGCAGTTGGTGGGGTTTTATTTATGCATCATATTGATCATTGGGTTTTTATAGTTGGAATATTTTTGGTGGTTGCTTGCGCTGTGGGGTGGTGGTTAGATGTTGTAAAGGAAGCAAACACAATAGGTCTGCACACGCTGGTTGTACAAAATGGATTAAAGATTGGCATGGCTTTATTTATTGCGTCTGAAGCTATGCTGTTTGTGGCTTTCTTCTGGGGATATCTTCATTCCAGTCTAAACCTTGCGGGGCATGTGGTATTTCAATGGCCGCCTAAAGGTATTGTTACATTTGATCCGATGCAATTGCCCTACCTCAACACGCTTATACTTCTATTATCTGGTACTACAGTTACGTGGGCGCATCATGAAATGCTAAAAGGAAATTTTTCCAAAGTTACGCAAGCTCTTATAATTACTGTAATTTTAGGCTTAATTTTTTCGTGTGTTCAAGTTGTTGAATACTCGCACGCGGCCTTTAACCTAAAAGACGGCATTTATCCGTCTAACTTTTTTATGGCCACTGGATTTCACGGGGCGCATGTTTTAATAGGTACGATATTTTTAGGTATTTGTTTACTGCGTAACATACGCAGAGAATTTCAGCCAAACCATCATGTTGGTTTCGAAGTTGCTGCTTGGTATTGGCATTTTGTGGATGTTGTGTGGTTGTTTCTATTTGTTACTATTTATTGGAATAGTTCTGTGGCAGTGAAGTAGAAGATCTTCTTGATAAATCTGAGGTGTCTGGAATTGATTGATGTATTGAAAAATTATTGTTGATAAGTATTGCAATATTAAATCATTCTCTTTTAACTGTTCGGTGGATTCTGGTCCAAAAAATTACATCTTGAGTTAGAACCACTTTATTAAAAGCAATTTAACGAATAATTGCTTAAGTTATCCCCCTAAAATTTTTAATAAAAGTTAATTAAAAATGTTTTTAATCTGCGAAATATGGGGGGTTTTACAATAAAAGTGGTAAAAATGTGTCATATACACTACTTTTTTTTAGATAATAGCTAAATACCCCCTTGACCGCCGAGCAAAACCGCCCTTATCATGAAATTGTAATTAATTAATCTAACGTAGGAGTGGGTTCCGTGAATAAAAGTGATCTAGTAAGCAGCGTTGCAAAAGCATCTGGTTTAACTAAAGCTGATGCAGAGCGCGCAATCGACGCAACTTTTCAAACAATTACAAAGTCTCTTAAAAAAGGTGACGATGTTCGTTTGATCGGTTTTGGTACATTTGCAACTGCAAACCGTAAAGCAACTGAGGGCCGTAATCCTCGCACTGGTGCGAAGATTAAGATCCCTGCTAAGCGCTTACCGAAATTCCGCGCAGGAAAGCAATTGAAAGAAGCAGTTGAAAAATAATCTGCTTTTTGCTAATACTAGGCATGGTTCATTGAACCATGCCTTTTTTAAATGGGTGATTAGCTCAGCGGTAGAGCGTCTCGTTTACACCGAGAGGGTCGGAGGTTCAATCCCTTCATCACCCACCATTTTTCTTATTGTTTTTCTTATGTTTCTTTCAGCTTGTGGGCGAAAAGGTAAGCTTGAACCAGACGAAAAAGATTCGTATCCTAGGCAGTATCCAGCTGCAGTAGAAGATATTTTGAAGTGAAGTTGTTACGATTCTTTGTTTTTTCCAGCATTATTAATTTTCCCATTTTTGCCGAATTAAAATCAGGTAGCGTTATTGTTGACGCGCGTGCAGAAAAGCTGGTGAACAATATTCTTTCTCGCTTGTGTAAATCTAGCAAATTACTTTTTGTTCCTAAAATCTATTTTGTTGTTGATAAAAGTATTAACGCTTTTGCTACCGATGAATCCAAGATTTTTATTCACACTGGTCTTATTATCAAATTTAACAATGTGAATCAGCTCATTGCTGTGCTTGCGCATGAGTTGGGGCACATTACCGGTGGGCATATGCATCGCATGAGTAATGAAATGAAGGGCGCTAATGTTGCTTCAGTTATTGGTACACTTCTCGGAGGTGTTGCAGCCCTTGCAGGAGGTGGATTTGAGGCGCTTATGGCAGGTAGTATGTTGGGGCAAAGTGCTGCGATGGGAACTTTTGCTAGTTTTTCAAGGACTCATGAAAAAGAAGCTGATGCAGCAGGGTTTCGCATGCTGCAAGAGGCAAATCTTGGTACTGAGGGTTTTATTGAAACCTTTGAATTGTTTAAAAAAATGAATGCATTTGGTGAAATTCCCTATTTACAGACCCATCCAAGCGATCAGGATCGTATTGATGCCTTTAAGCATTATCGCGATGCGCATCCTGATAGAGGTTCAACGCCAATGGAATGGGAGCAAGAATTTCAAATCATTAAAGCAATTTTTATGGCAAACTTGAACAAGCCCTCAGAAACTGAGCGCTATTACTATCAAAAAAATACGCCAGCTGCTCACATTGCGCGCGCAATTATCTATTCTAGGAAAGGGTTGTACAGGCAAGCATTTAAAAAGTTGGATGAACTTTTGAGTGAATCACCTGATAATCCTTACTTACACGAAATGTATGGTCAATTTTTGTTAGAATCAGGGAATGCGCGTGCTGCTGTAGAGCATTTGCGAAAAGCGGTGAATTTATCTAGAGATGCTTTGTCTATTCGTTTACTTTATGCACAAGCACTGTATACCGATTCTAGCGATAACGCTCAAGAAGCTCTTGATCAACTGAATCGAATTACTCAGGATGATCCAGATAATATCATGGCTTGGCTGCTTAAAGTAGGAGCTTATCGCAAGCTTGGACAGCAGGGTTTTGCAGATATCGCACAAGCAGAAGCTGCAATGCGTATGGGGGATGTGCAACTTGCAATCAGCCGTGCAATGCGTGCGAAAAAAAGCGACAATCCTAAAATAAAAGAGCAGGCAAAAATGCTTTTGGAAGACTCTCGTCTAAGAAGTGAAGAATAATAAATTTTAGTGTGAAAAATTTACGTTTTAGAATCTAATATTGTTTGCTGAAATTGAAGATTCTTTAATATAGATATTACTTATTCTCTATAAACTAGCCGTTATTTGAATTTGATGCTGGTCGTAAAATTTTATTTGAAAAAATATTAGACAATAAATTTTTTAGAGCGTTTTTTATAAGATTTTTTATTAATTAATAATAAAATTTATTAGCAATTTTCTGATTTATTCCTGTCTTTGTGGGGTATTTAGTGGCTGAGTTAATAAATAATTTTATTATAAATTTTAGTTTTATTTTATCTTTAATTAACAAATAATAAATATTTACTTAATTTATATTTAATATGTATTTGCAATAATAAAAATTATTAATTATTGCAATGGAGCTTAATAATGAAAATTAGTAAAAAATTTATTTCGCTATCCCTACTTGCTTTGTTTCATGTTACGCAACTTAGTGCATCTGAATGGAACGTCGAAGTTAACGATAGTGATGTGGCATATTTTACTACTGGGTTAACTGTTCACACTTTAAACAAATGGGGAACAGGACAACTTAATATTACAGGTGGTGTCTATGACATGGATTTCATAGATGTAAAGGAGGGAACAGTCTATGTAAATGGAGTGAGTGAAGATTATATCTATTTAATTCAACCGATCACTTTGACTGCTGGTGAAAAATATCCTGTTAGGAAAGCTATATTGAATGTAAGGGTAGATACTGGAGAAACAGGGTATGATTCGGGATCGATTACTTCAGCTGTGGTTAGAAAAATTGGTGGTGGTGTAGCTGTTTTCGAAGGTGCTGGTTGTGAAGTTGGTTATTTAGCTGTACTAGATGGTGTAGCTGTTTTGAATGCTGCATATCTTATACCTGACATATCAGCTCAACTTGGTGCGTCAATACAGGCAAATAGTGATATTTCTCTTCCTAATGTAACAATGACTGCAGATGGTTCAATATCATCTTACTTAATACCAGAAGAATACTTGGTAACAATTAAGGATCTTGTGTTAGCTGGGTTTACTTTAACGACAGCTAACAAGAAAACAATCGTTACTATGTTGGACACTAGCGCTTCAGGTGGTACGATCTCAAATACTGACCAGGTGGTACTAAATGGGGCAAAAGGAAGTAATTTACTAACTAAACTTGACAGTGGTCTGATGACAGCAGAGCAAGATTTAAGTAACGCTTCTATGCCAATTGATGTGTTAAAAGGTATATTACAGGTAATAGGTCTTGGTAAATTACCAACTGGTGATATTACAATTGATAATGCTCTGGGGCATGAAAGTGTATTCAAATTGAGTGCAAGTAATCTTGCTGGAATTCCTTTAGCTGGAGCAGTTCCTGGACTTATGGAAATAAAATCAGGATGTACGCTTGAGGTAGATGCTGATCTTTCAGTTCCTTCAGCTAGTAGTGTAAATGATGTCTTTACCGGTGGTTTGAAAATGAATGGAGGTTCAACGTTGAAACTAGGTAATGGTGTTAATTTTGATCGTGATATTGTGGTGGGTACGGTTGTGCCTCATATATAAGCATAGAACATTACTAACTAATGATCCTGCTATATCGTACATTTTGTGCGGGGATAGCAGGATCTTTTTAAATTATTGATTCAATTTTTCTGCCCAAAAAAATAATAGAGAAATTGTAAAAAAAGGATTAGGGTATTTCTCAGTCATCTTCATTTTAGGGAATGCTTGTGTTGAAATTAGTTTTTGAAAATTTTAAAATTTTGTATCTAATGTGCTTTTTACATGGTTGTGGGTATGTGAGCGCTGGTTGGTACACTCATGAGCAAGCGATAAATAAATACGATGAATTAAATTTGAAGATTCCGATGCCAGAAAATGATGGCAGGACGCAAACGCTCAATAAAAAAGGCGCCGCAACGGCGAAGTTCGATTATGCTACGAAAAAGTTTTTGGAATATGCCAAGGGAAAAAACGTTTTAGAAATTGGTGGTGCGTACGGAGATGTTATGCTTGCCGCTCTAAAGCAAAGTAAAGATACTCAGTATACCCTTAGCGATTTAGATGAACGCCATTTGTTTATAGCAGCTAAAAAATTATCTATCGTGATTGATGAGAAAAAGCTTAAGGAAGAAAGCTTAAATAGAGTGAAATTTATTCAAGCAGATATCACTCAAGCTAATGATATTAGTGAAATTGGAACATATGACGCTATTTTTGTTGGTAGGGTGCTGCATTTTTTAAACCCAGAACAGTTGCAAGCAACTGTTAGGCACCTATTCTTATTGTTAAAGCCAGGAGGTCGAATTTTTGCTGTGGCAGTTACCCCTTATGTAAAACGTTATGAGAGGTTTATTCCAGAATACGAAAGACGTGTACATGCCGGTGAAAAAAATCCAGGTTTTATCACTTCACTGACAGACTATTTGAATGCTGATGTTACTACCCCAGCGCAAAGCCAAAATATTGCTAGCGACCCCTTCTTCTTTTTAGATGATGAAGTAATGAGAAAGCTTTTTGAAAGTAATGATTTTAGGGTTATCGAAAGCAAAATGATGCCGCTATCTTATAGCTCAGCATCTTGGGCTCTTGATGGTCGTGAGAATGTTATTTTGATTGCTGAAAAGCAGTAATTATGCGTAAAATTGCCTAGGCGAGTAAGTTGCAAAAGCTAAGATGAGCTATGTTTTAAAGAGTGTCATTTTACAGAGAGCTTGTGGCAATCTAAGCTATGAATTAGCAGATATTTTTATAAAGAATGGTGTTATTGAAAATATTGATAGCTCAAAAATAGAACTATCTGATATTTCCTCTGATCATTTTTTTGTAACCCCAGGTTTTGTAAATAGTCATTTGCATCCCAATCAGTTGCTTGATCGGCGTATGCTTGACGAGAAGTCGATTACTGACTTACTTAGCGCTATGCACATAGTGCAGCAAAAAACTGACGAGGATCGTTATCACCAAGCTATTTTTGTGTTGATAGACGCGCTTAAAAGTGGTGCAACAAGCATTTATGCCATAGCATCAAAGCCAGAGCCTGTGATTCGTGCATTTAATGATATTGGTATTACGGGTGCAATCAGCTGCTTTTTCAATGATGTTTGGGAAGGTGAGGGAAATACTCCAGCTCAAATTAGTTTGCAAGAAGTTGAAAGAAATTTTGCGGAATTTTTTAAGGCCAATAACAAAGATGTGAAAATTCATATTGGGTCTGCTTCTATTTTAACAGCGTCAAATGAATTGCTAAAATTATTTAATGACATTGCTGCTAGGTACAATACCAAGGTGAATATTCACATGAGTGAAGGTATTGATTCAGTTGAGAGATGTCGTCAGCATCGTGGAACGACGCCAATAAGATTGCTGGATCAGCTTGGAATTTTAAATGAGCGATGGAATCTTATTCATGCGGCAACTGTTGATGCAGAAGAAATTAAAATCATTGCGCGTTCTGGTGCTTCAGTTATCCATTGCCCTGTAAGTAACGCAAAAACAGGTGTGGGTATTGCGCCAATGCTTGATTTTTATAAAAAAGGGGTAAATATTGCGATTGGAACTGATGCGTGTTCGAATAACAATACCAACAATATTTTGAATGAGGCATACTTTGCAACGTTGTTGCACAGTGCCATACATAGGGACGCCTTGGTTTTTAACGAAGAAATAATCTTTGAGTGGCTAATTCCTAACGGGTTAAAGATTATTGACTCCAAGAGAAATGGTAAAATTGAGGTTGGCGAGCGGGCTGATTTATTAATTTGGTCATTGAAAGATCCGTGTTTTGTTCCATTGCATTATGGGAAATTTCGTTCAGCGTTTATTAATAATGCACCTGATGCTAAGCCACATACGGTGATATTGGGCGGCAGAAAAGTGATTGAAAATTATACGTTTACAGGTGATCTTGAAAAACGTGCTACGGATGCCATTAATAGGTGGACAAAAAAGGGCCTTTATCAAAAGGCCCCTGTTTCTTATTAGTACTAGCTCTTAAATTCCAAAATATCACCAGGTTGGCAATCTAGAGCTTTGCAAATGGCTTCAAGGGTTGAAAATCGCATAGCTTTTGCCTTGCCTGTTTTTAAAATTGAAAGATTTTGAACAGTAATATCAACGGTTTCGCTTAAATCTTGCAGCTTCATTTTCCGACGTGCCAGCATAACATCTAAGTTTACAATAATAGGCATGATGGCTCCTTTATACTGTTAGCTGGTTTTCGTCTTGCAAGTTTTGCGCTTCTTGCATAACTAGTGAAATGACAATAAGCAAGATCCCAGAAGCTATTGCTTCAAAGTTTGGAGTGCCGAGGCTTACACTAATCCATCGATGGCCAGGAGGGTTTGACAAAGTTGCTGCGGTCGTCATCAAAGCTTGAACTATTGGAAGAATGAAAATTCCATTTAAAAATGCTAACCAACCAATCCTTTTATATATCTGAGTATTTTCATGCGTGAATATACTTTTTTGTTCATAGGCGGCAAATAGTTTTTTAAGAAGTATGTAGCCTAAAATATAAGGAAGCACTTCTAATAACTGACCGAGACAGCCAATAAATTTTGATAAAGGTGTAAGTTTAATGTTGGCAAAATTAACAATGCCTTCTGGGGTTGTAATTGCCGACATAAAATACTCTTGGCGAATTGCTTCGTTAATTGGTGGCCATTCAATGCATAACCATAGAATGATAATGAATGGAGCTGTGCTTACCGCTAGACTGTGGAAGACCTTTTTTAAATATTGGCTTAGTTTTTGCAGGTTTTTCATAAGTAATTTAGATTAAAGTTAATAAGTGTATTTTACAAAGAAAATATTTTTAGTCAATAAAAAATTAACGATTTTCGATAAAATATTAATGATTAATTACAAAAATATCTAAAAATCCTGAGATGTGGGCGCACTCTTGTAAAAATTTGCTTGGTACAAAACATGGTACATGTTCTGCATTAATATCTTTGGCTATGCATAAGTCTACAAAGCCATAAAGTGCCATTTCAGAGTTGATAACGACAGCGTCGATGGCGTTATTGCGCAGCGCTTCTTCAATGTTTTGATGAAATGCAGTGCTGGGTTTGGTTGTGTATAAAATGACTTTGCTGGTTTGAAAGCCGCAGTTGTGTAGAATTTCAGCTACATCATGCCGCAGATGATTACCGCACCCAAAGATGATTGGCCCATCTTCTGGATTTAAATTTTCTTTAATCCATTCAATCAGGCTTAAAGCTGAAGGGTAAGCTTTATTGGAGGGTGATATGCTATTTTCAAACCCTATAGCTTTTGCTTTTAAGGCGGTGGCGTTGCCAACGGCGTACACGGGAAGAGAGCGATCCCAATCAGAGCTTTCAAGTGCCAATGCTGCATTGCTAGAGGTTATAACAATTGCTTGTGGGGTAATATTGAGTGGTTCAATGGGTGAAAATTCTACATCTAACAACGACTGATGGAGAATTTTTGTGTATCCACAGTGATTCCAGAATTTTGTCTCTTTGTCTGAGGGGGGGCGTGTTTGGGTAAGTAAAATGCTTTTCATGGGTTGAGTATGCGCATACTTTGCATTTTTAAAAAAGGATTTTTTAAATCATAATAGTTCGGGTTATTTATCTCTCTGTACAAACTTCAAAATCTCTGTGATATTACGCGCATAGCAGACTTAATTTGTAGGCATATCATGGATTGGGATAGATTAAGAGTTTTTCATATAGTTGCGCAGGCGGGTAGTCTAACAGAAGCTGGGCATGCCCTGAATGTTAGCCAATCTGCAGTAAGTCGCCAGGTCAGCAGTCTTGAGGCAAGTATCGGCGTAAGTTTGTTTAATCGCCATGCTCGTGGTTTGGTGCTGACTGAACAAGGTGAACATTTATTTAGAATCACGCGTATTATTTTTGCACAAGTGAATGCCATTGGCACGGTTATTAGTGAATCGCGAGATGGCTTATCAGGTAGCTTAAGAATTGCCACGACAATTGGAATTGGCTCAGTTTGGTTGGCATCACGCCTGAAGAAATTTACCCAAGCGTACCCAAAGCTGCGACTAAATATACATTTAACTGACGAAGGTGTAGACTTTACTATGCGTGAGGCGGATGTTTCGATTAATTATAATGAAGCATTGCCAACCGAAGATGTGACTCAAAAAGAATTGGCAACAATTCGCATGAGTGTTTATGCCAGCAAAGAATATGTTCAAAATTATGGAATGCCAAAAAAGCCAGAAGAGCTTGATCAGCATCGCCTAATTACGTTTGGTGAAGCAGGGGCGCCGGTTGCTAATGCAAGCTGGTTATTGCGTTTTGGAACACAGCCAGGGGTGTTGCGGGTGCCGTACCTATCTATCAATAATGCTTTTGGAATGTTACAGGCAGTAAAAGCAGGTATTGGTATTGCAATTTTGGCCGATTTTATTGCAGCAGACCATGATGATTTGGTTGAGTTGTTTAGCGATATTCAAACTCCGACCATGACAATGTATATGACTTATCCTAAAGCGCTGGATGGCCTGGGGCGGATTCGTGCCTTATATGAATTCATTAAGGCAGAGCTGAATAAAAAATCAAAGTCAAAATAGGGCAGTTTAAAGCTTAATATCTTTGGGTGTTTATGGCAAAGTCCAATTTTCAAGTGGAAGATTTTGGATATAAGAAAAATGCTTTGTATTGTTCGTAACTAAGGTTAAAGATTGGCTTAAAGCATGAGCTGCAATTAAGGTATCCATAACCCCTATATCTTTTCCTTGCAGCAAAAGCTCAGTTCTGACTTTTCCATAAAGCCATGCCGCCTCTTCGTCAAACTCTAGAACGACAAAAGCGGTAAGCATATGTTCAATGGCATTGATGAGTTTTTCTTGTTTTGGTGTGTTTTTGTTTTTAAGGTTTTCCAAGCCTCTAGAGACTTCTGCTACAGAAATTACTGAGATCGCAATACTTCCTTCGGGTTCTTTTAGCAGACGTTGAAAAATATTTTTATGAAAAGTGTCAGTCTTTTTTACTAAATAGCTTAGAGTATCAGTATCCAGCAGGTAGCGAATCAAAATAGGTTTGCCTTATCTGTATAATCTGGTGCATCGCGGAGAATTTCTAAATCGTCTGGCAATGCTGCTAAACTTTCTAACAAAGGTTTCCATGAAAGATTAACAGGCTCTAAAATGACTTTATTGCCGCATTTATGGATATAAACACTTGAAGTATCTTTAAAACTAAACTTCTTTGGTAAGCGCACAGCTTGGCTTCCTCCGGTGATAAATAATTTTGCTGACTCAAAATTAAGCATACTGACCTCAAGAATATATGTACTTTATGTATATACAAAAAGTACTAATTTGTCAAGAATTAATATGAGCAAAAGACATTACCCATAAGTAACAACGGATATTAATCACTGGATTCCATGCCTCCTTCGGAAGGTTCTGAATGACGAGTTGGCTGGTTAGATTATCCATAAAATTTCTATAATATTGTCATGGATGCTATTTAAACACATTAAATTTGAAATTTAAAAATTGGTTTTGGGGTTTTGTTTGCCATATTGATCGAATTTAGATAAGTTGACCTATCATTTTTGATAGGTAGCTGAATAATGCGTCATGGCGAGTTAGCTCAGGATTTAATTTCTAATGTTGCACCAGCACGCGCCATTAATAGTTATGATGAGTGGTCTTCTTTAAAAGAGGTTATAGTTGGTTCACCCTTAAGCTATGAAGCGAATGAGTTGGATTTATCGTTTAAGGTTTTTTATGCAGATACTGCGTATTCATCTTTTGGCTATCCTACCTATAAAAAAAAGAGCGATAATTCAGCTTGTTTGGAGCAAGCAAAAAAACGAGCAATTAACAAAAGGTATTTAGAAGAACTAAATGAAGATGTTGAAGGCTTTGTTGATGCTTTAGAAAAAGAAGGAGTTAAAGTTTTTAGGCCTATTGCCTTGAAAGAAGCGACAGAATTTAAAACACCCTATTGGAATGCGACAGGTATTCCGGCGTTGAACGTGCGTGATCAGGCAATTATATTCGGTGATGAGCTGGTTGAAACAAGCCCGCAAGTTAGGGCGCGTTATTTTGAAAGTGATCTTTTAAAGCCAATTTTCTACCGCTATTTTAACTTAGGTTCTAAATGGACGTGTATGCCAAAACCAGTAATGACAGATCATTCTTTCGATTTATCATATGCTAAAGATATAAAAAGAGAGATGGTTGCTACAGAAGTTCTTTTTCAGCAATCTCGTTCTGATTTTGATGTGGGGTTTGAGATATTATTTGACGGTGCGCAGTGTATTCGTTTTGGTAAAGACGTGCTCGTTAATGTGACGACTCAGAATCATGAGTTGGGTTTTGAGTGGTTGCAGCAGCATTTGGGATCAAAATTTAGGCTTCATAAAGTTTTTAAATTAACTGATAATCATATCGACAGCATGATTTTACCTTTGCGTCCAGGTACGCTTTTGTTACGCAGTGCCAAATATTTAAAATTTTTGCCTGATTTTTTGAGAAAATGGGATATTATTTACCCACCAGAACCCCAATTAAATATTTTTCCAAATTATGAAAGCGATGATTTGGTGTTAACCAGTAAGTATATTGATTTAAACGTATTGTCACTTGATGAAAATAAAGTGGTAGTGAATTCTTTATTTCCTGAACTTATTGCCACCTTAGAAAAAAATGGATTTACCGTGATTCCGGTTCGGCATCGACACCGGCGAATTTTTGGAGGAGGATTTCACTGTTTTACCCTAGATACGGTAAGAGAAAGTTCCTTAGAAGATTATAGATAAACTAATTCAGAATTCATCATATTGAAAAGAGTAAGCATCGTCTGGTTGTAGGCCTGAAACTTAGAAAGTATCCCATTACTATTGATCTTACCCACCAGATCATGCCCTCGTTGGGGGCTAAGGATGAAGCGTTTTAAAGCAGTTTGACTTATTAAAAAATAGGAATATCTTATACGTTAATGTGAATAAAAAGGCAAAATAAAATGCTTGAAAAGATTTTATCTTTTTCTGCAAAACGTGTTGAGCTGTTTGGTGCTCAATATAAAGCTTATGGAACCTTGGGTCTTATTAATTTTCCAGTGGCATACTTTATTTTGCATAACGCTATGCACCAGGATGAGAGTATAGGGCTGCGTTTATGCGCTGCTGTTTTATGTGTGCCTTTGGCTTTTCATACATACCTGCCTGAAAAATTTAAACCCTACCTTCCTTTGTATTGGCATGGAGTTCTAACGTATAGTTTTCCATTTTTTTGTACTTATATGCTTTTGAAAAATAATGTCTCTTTAGGATGGCTTACCAATGCGTCGCTAGCACTATTTATTTTTATACTGTTGGTTGATTGGTTAATGTTTGCCATTATTGTTTTTTTTGGAGCAGGGTTAGGGATTGCGGCATATGCCATTTTCCATGGCTTTGCGAATTTTTATGTGCAGGCAAGTACAGATGATATTTCGCTAGCATGTAATCAATATTCTTTCATCATTATTGTGGGGATTTTTTTCTCACGACATAAAGAGATTGTGAAACTTAAAGAAAGGCTTTGCTCAATGGAAAGTCTTGCGGCAACTATCGCTCATGAGCTGCGCACGCCGCTGGCAAGTATTGCCATGGTAGGTGAATTGCTGAAAAAGCAGCTGCCTGTTCTTGAATCAGGGGCAAAGGGGGAAGAGCTGCAAAAGGCGTTAAAATTAATAGCATCAGTGCCTGAACGAATAAGCACAACAACACGCAACGCGTTTACGGTTATTGATATGGTGCTGATGAACCTGAAGAAAAAGCCCGTGTCTCATGAGCATAAAAATTGCTTGATGAGCGAGTGTATTGAATCAGCATTGTATGAGTATCCTTTGGAGGAAAAGCAAAAGGAATTAATTCATTGGGACAAAAGTGTAGATTTTTCCTTCAAGGGGAATGAGCTGTATTTGAAGCATGTGTTGTTTAATTTATTGAAAAATGCCCTGTATTACATGCGTGCGGCGAATAAGGGGGAATTGTTTATTTGGCTGGAGAAGGGCGATAAATACAATTCGTTGTATTTTAAGGATACCAGCACCGGCATTGCACCAGAGGTTTTACCACATATCTTTGAAAGCTTTTATTCAAAGACCGCGAGAGGTACAGGTGTGGGGTTGGCATTTTGCAAATCGACGATGCGCGAATTTGGGGGAGATATTGTGTGTGAGTCTATGGAGGGTGAGTTCACGACTTTTGTGCTGACGTTTCCGGTGGTGGAAGAGGATTGATGGTATAGGGTTGGATCTTCACGCCTTCTTTGAAGGCTCAGGATGACGGTGAGAGAGTTGTGAGGGGACGCACACTTTACGATACCTTGCGTCAAGGAGTCATCAAGCCGCTCTACTAAAGGCCTCAAATGATAAAATTTGTTTATTGTCTAGATCAAACCCTCCAGGGCCATACGCATAATAATAAAGCTGATTTCCTTGAAGTTGCTGCGCTGGTCTAACATATTGATACCAATTCGAAGGGTCAGGAATTTCTATTGTTGCATGATTGTGAAAACATAACATTTTCTTGTGTGCTTGCATCTCATCGAACAGGGGATCAAAGAGTTCATGTGAACTGGTAATTGCGTCTAAGTGATCTTGTAAAAAAGTGAAAAGACTACTGGCCTCGCCTTTTTTATTTAAAAGCAAGAACGTTCCTGTGGTTTCATGAAGATAATATTCGACGATGTTATTTTCTTCAACAAGTTTGAAAAAAAGCTCAATAAATGCTGGGTCTTCTAAAGCGGTGGTTGATTTGTCAAAGGTTGCAGCAGTTGTAATAAGGCTTGAGGTTTGTTGAAAGTAGGTGAGTTGAGCTTCGACGATAGCTTTTTTTAATTTCTTAATAGATTCAAATTCATGTTTTTTTATGTATGCTTGGATAAGCCCCTGATTAAAAGCATCGATGGCAATGTGTTCATCTTCATCACCTGTCAAAAGAATGCGTTGAATCCATGGATTGTTAATTTTTGAGCAGAGTTCTATTCCTGTGATGCCAGGCATATGGTAGTCAACAATAATCGTTGAAAGCTGTTTGAAGCGATTGGGGTTATAAACTTCCTTGTACAAATCGTAGATATTAAAATCAAGGCGCACATGCTGCCATGCATCGGGGTTTGTTTGTTCAACAAGTTGATGAGAGAAAAGTGTGTTTTCTTGATGCGCGTTGATGGTCTCTAGGGCTTGAAAAGGGTTTTGACAAGGTATGTATGTTGATGTGTCTTCATCAAGGCAGGGGATAAGATTTTCAACTATGCTTTGATCATCGTCGATGATCATTACTTGGCTGGGAAGAAAAGTACAAGGGATTTTTTTCATAAGATTCAGTCCTTCTTGCAATGAAAGAAGCCAAATTATTCAAGACAGTCTATATAACATAAAAAAAATAACAACCTATAACTTTTTATAGGTAGCCATACATTTTTAATAAATTTTTCCGGTTCTGCTTTTGTTAGAAAAACTCAGGCAATGTCACGTGTTTTTCGCGTTAACGATCTAGTAATGCATTTTCACTATCTTTAATTCAATGCGCAGCAACATAGGTTACTGCGGGTAATTAACAAATTCTTTACACGATCTGTGGATGCAAAAAGGGTTTGTTTTTTGTGTTTAATCATTTTGATGGAGAAATTTATGTATAAGAAATTTTTGTTAAGCTTAGCGTTCGTTGTGTCTTTATCAGCAAATTTTGATGATAAAAACGGAGAAGAATTTGAAACGAATTTTGGAACAGTGTATCGATCAAGTACAAAATTGTATGTGAACGTAAATGATGCAGGCGAAATAAAGAAGATGAACGCAAAAAAAGGTGGTCTGCTAGTTTTTAAGGGAGGTCAGAGCCTTGGTGAATTTACTTTTCCTGATAGGTTAGTATTGACACATAACATGACAAGAGAGAAATTTGTGCAAGCACTTAGTAATTATTTGATTGATGATTAACTGACGCTAATTGTTTCAAAGTATTTTTTTAATAGTTGATAATTAAGCGTATGACTTGGGTTGCAAGCCTCGTAATGACCAATTAATACATATTCTGCTAGGGCCATATCACCAATGGCATCTAGCAGTTTGTGACGCACAAGTTCATCACTATACCTTAGGCCTTCTTCATTCATGATAGCACCTTTGTGAATAACAACGGTGTTGTCTAGCGAGGCCCCTTTAGCAAGCCCGGCGGCCCATAATTTTTGAGCATCTTCATAAAAACCAAAAGTTCGTGCTTTGGAAACAAGTGTTGCAAAATCATCTTTATAATATGAAAATTGTTGAAATTGTTCTTTTGTAAGGCCTTCATACCTATCGGTGGGGGTGAATTGCACACTGAACAAATTTGTATCATGAGGGCTTAACTGTGCCCAGCCATGTTCGTTTTCAACTCTTATAGTTGTTGTGATTTTTAATGTGGGGCGTTGCTTGGATTGACTGATAATGCCTGATTCCTTAAGAGAGTTGCAGAATTCTTCAGAGCATCCATCCATAATTGGGACTTCTGGCCCATCAATGGTAATTAGTGCATTGGTTATACCCATACCGTAAAGGGCTGCAAGTATGTGCTCAATTGTAGCAACAGACGTTCCATCAGCATTTGCAATGGTTGTGCACATATTGGTGGAAACTACAGTTTTCCAGCTAGCATGAATGCGATTTTGTTGCCCTTCGATGTCTGTGCGCTCAAAAATAATTCCCTGATCAATTGCTGCTGGGTGCACAATCATGCATACAGCTTTTCCTGAATGAATGCCAACACCATGAAAAATCACTGGGCATGAAACAGTTTGTTGATTCGAAAAATTTGAATATGGGACCTTATGCTTTTCCAGCTGACGGACTTTCACCTCATCTGGTAAAGCATTAGCTGTATTATTAGCAACAGAATACATCACTCCTCCACCTGTGTATGATGCCTTAAAGGGAGGGCAAATTTCAAATATAGATATGTTACTAAATTTTACCTTCTAAACGATTTATGGAGCATTATTTTCTAAAATTTGCTAGTTTTTGTGTGATGACAGACATACATTTTACTTTAGATTCTATTGTTGATGCAGCAAAAGAAGTGGCCTCTTTGCTGCGACCTGGCTTGCCCTTGTTATTGTATGGCGAAATGGGTGCTGGAAAAACAACCTTGTCCAAGTATGCTATCAATGCTTTGGGGTGTGAAGAGGAAGTTACTAGTCCAACTTTTACAATTATGCAGTCTTATGCAACACAAGCTGGGCCTTTATGGCATGTTGATTTGTACCGTTTAGAGGAACAGCCTCTTGATGAACTGGGGCTTGATGAGTTGTGTAGAGGCACTATGATGATTATTGAGTGGCCGCAAAGATTAGGCAGTAGACTGTTTCCAAGATACATAAAAGGGGTATTATCAGTTCAACAAGATGGAAGTCGAATGCTCAGTTTGGAGATCGTAGAATGAGTGAGCGTTCTCCCAATTTTTTAGGCAAATACAATCATTTTAATAAACAGTATTTAACTGCTGATTTCTCACCACGTAAGTATTTTAGATGGCAGCATGAAAATACGTCGCGGGTGTTGATGGATTCTCCAAATTTGGAATCGCTAAGCGCTTTTATGGTTGTGGGTAACTACCTGAGAGAGCAAGGGTTGAGTGCGCCTGAAATTATAGAGGCAGACACTGAGAATGGTTTTTTGCTTTTAGAAGATTTTGGTGATGCTACGTTCACAAAAGTTTTGCAAACAGATTTAACACGAGAACACCAAATTTATATTTCTGCTGTTGATGTGCTTGTGCATTTGCAAGAACGCACAGATACGGTGTTACCTTTTTTAAAAGAGTATACCGTTGATTTTGGCCTGAATAAGGTTAAGCAGTTCTTGATGCATTATTATCCAAGGGTAATGCAAGAAGAAATCTCAAATTCAAATGAACAGAGTTACCTGACTGCTTGGGAAAGTGCGTTGAGATTAGCGCTGCAGACCAAAAAAAGCATTTTCATGCGTGATTATCACGTGGATAATTTAATGGATTTAAAAGATCGCAGAGCCCCTAAAAATATTGGCTTACTTGACTTTCAGGATGCTGTTTGGGGACCTATAGCAGGAGATTTGGTTTCGTTGCTTGAAGATGCAAGGCGAGAAGTTTCGCCTGAGTTAACAAAGCAAATGTGGAGAAGATTTTTAGATGCTCACCCCAAAGGAGATCATCAAGAGATTTACGTGGCCGGAAATATTTTAAGTGCTGTGCGTCATGCGCGAATTCTGGGGTTATTTACAAAAGTTGCTAGCGAACGGAATGATAAAAGGTTTTTGAAACAAATTCCACATTTATGGACACTACTGCAAAGATGCTGTGAACTTGAAGAATTGAAGCCGGTCAGGCAGTGGTTTGATGTGCATGTTCCTCAAGTAAAACGAGTGATTCCACAATTATGATAAATATTTCTTCAACTGCTATGATTTTAGCGGCAGGGTTTGGTAAGCGCCTTGGAGATATTACAAAGCACACACCAAAGCCATTAGTGTCGGTTGGCAATACTTGCTGTTTGGATATTTCTATAAATGCCTTAAAAAACGCAGGGTTTAAAAGAATTATTATTAATACTCATTATCTTGCCGAGCAAATTGCTGAGCATGTGAAACGCTATGATGATTTAGAAATACTTTTAAGTTATGAGCCCGTATTACTTGAAACTGCAGGTGGAATACGCAATGTTCTGCCTGAATTTGATGACAGGCCGTTCGTGACGATAAATGCAGATATGTACTGGCATGACACAAACCCTTCAGTTGTTCATCGCATGGCTCAAGAAATGCGAGAAACTGATGATTTTTGCTTGTGCGTAACGCCGCTTGATAATGCGAAAAGCTACTCGGGTTTAGGGGATTTTGTTCTTGAAAATGGCTTATTACGCAAACCCACAGATGATGACTCAAATACAAGTAAGTATGTCTATATTGGAATACAGTTGGTTAATCCAAAAGTCATCAAGCCGCTAAGATTAGAGCCGTTGGCGTTGTCAGGCCTTTATAAGCAATCAGCACAAACAAAATCACTTCGTGGTATTACTTTTGAAGGCACTTGGATTGATGTGGGTAATGTGAATGGCTTGGCATTGGCGAGAAAGTTGCAGGCAGAACATTAACTCTATTTTTTATAGAAACTGTACAATTATACAGGTACTTTTTGACAGTTCAGTCTGTTTTAATATGATCTGAAACTAATGATTTCAAAGCGATTGGAAGTTTTACTATTTTTGCATAAAGTACCAGGTGGACAGTACCGTTTTTTCATGCGACGAAGGACATGCTATCACAAACGATGACAGATGGTCATAGTGTGACTTCATGTTATAGTTTTGTGGTTTTCTTTGGATGCTGTGATGGGAAGGATGGTTTCTATGTCTGATTATCATGATTTTGTTATTTCTGCAGAGTTGAAGCTACTGGAAGAAGAATCTAAAGATTTAAAAATTCCTGCTCCTGCTCCTGATGGAAAAATTCCTACTTTGAATCAAACAGGGTATATGACACCAGAGAGTGATAAACTTTCTGATGATTTTATTGATTGCGCGGCTGAATGGGGTAAAGAAGGAATCCCCTCAATAGATATTGGTGCAGCTTATGGTGTTATTTCGTTAAAGGCACTTGAAAGAGGGGCTATTTTAATTGCCAACGATGTTGAAAAAAGACATTTACTTATTTTGCGAAAAAACGTGCCGAAAAAAAATTTAAGCCGGCTTCTTTTGAATATTTATTCATTCCCAGAAGAAACAGTTTTTCCTGCTAATTCAATAGGGGCAATTTTGTTGAGAAGAGTTATTCACTTTCTGAGGCCTGCACAGTTAGAAGTAGCAATAGATAAAGTTACTCAGTGGCTAAAGCCTGGAGGAAGTGTTTTTATTATCACAATGAGCCCTTACCATTACTCTTTGAAAGATTTTGATAAAATTTATGAAGAGCGTTGGGATCAAAAGAATCTCTGGCCAGGGGAAATATTCACCATGCGTGATTATGCGCCACATTGTGCAAAAGATATTTCGAACTATTTACACGTGATGGACACGCGTCCTTTGATCCAAGCGCTAGAGAAAAGAGGATTAATCATAAAGCAAGCCTTCCTTTTTGGGTATAAACGTGCAAAATCACGAGGTGACGATATTAATGGCTACTGCGCGATAGAAGCTCAAAAGTCTTATTAATGGAGCGAATATGATAAAATTACCCAAGAAAATTCTGGCTTCTTCAATACTTGGTGGCATGGTGGAATTTTATGATTTTACAATTTATGGATTTTTTGCACCGATTATTGGCCCCTTATTTTTTCCATCTCATGATGCGCTTGTGTCTACCCTTTTAGGGTATGCTGTCTTTGCTGTGGGTTTTATTTTGCGGCCTTTGGGGGCAATGTTTTTTGGTAATTTGGGCGATAAGATTGGTCGAAAAAAAGGGTTATGTTTGTCATTGTTTTTGATGGCTTTTGCAACCGGCATGATGGGAATTCTTCCCACTTATGCTGAGTGGGGTATATATGCTTCATTTTTAATGATTTTTGCACGCATACTTCAAGGGCTATCAGCAGGTGGGGAGTATTCTGGAGGAATTATTTTTGCCGTAGAGCACTCTCCTTCTAACGCAAAAGGTCGCGCTGGAAGCATTGTTGTTGCAGGGTGTATGAGTGGGGTGTTTTTGGGGGCTTTAGCTTCATACCTTTGCAGTTTGCCTTTTTTGAGTAGTTGTGCTTGGGGGTGGAGAATTCCTTTTCTTTTAGGATTTTTTATCTCGATTATAGGATTATATATTCGCACTAATACGTCAGAATCAGTGGAATTTAAAAGAAGCAAAATAATAGAAAATCCGCTTTCATATGGGATTAAAAATTATCCCTATCAATGCATAGCAGCTGTTGGAATTGCAGCGTTTAGTGGTGTGTTTTATCCTATTCTTTCTATGTTTATGCCAACATACTTAACCAAGGTTTTGGGGATGCCGCTGAGCCAAGCGAAATTGTTTTCTCTTGTTATGACAGTAACAATGGTAAGCTTAATTCCTGTATTTGGGTCTATTTCTGATAAACTTGGCAGGCTTTTAATGATGAGATTAAGTGCAATTTTGGTAAGCGTGCTTATATTTCCTTATCTATGGAGTCTTGAGTATTCTTCTTTTATGGGCATTCTTGCATCAGGTATGTGTGTTACTTGTGTTGTGGCTATGTTTATGGGCTGTATGAATACTTATCTCTTGGAAATTTTTCCTGTTAATGTGCGCTATAGCTGTTTTGGGTTTTTCTACAGCATTGGAATGGGGATTTTTGGAGGTACTGCTCCAATGATAGGCACTTATTTTTTAACGTTACCTTCTAGTTTTATTATCCTCGGTATTTATTTGATTTTTGGTTGCATGTTGGGGTTATTGGGTGTTGCAGCCTCAAGGCGACATGTCGGTGTGAATACTAGTCTCGCTTGAGAAGCAGATTTAAGTAAATCTGTTTTTTTATCGACTCCTAATTTGCGCTTAATGTTTTCGATATACCATTCAATCGTTCGGGGAGAACGATTAATGCATCGTGCTATTTCTTTACTTGTATATCCTGCGCTTATAAAATCTAAACATTCTCGTTCGCGTGTTGTTAATAAAGTTTCTGGAGTCTTTATTTTTTTTATGGGTTCCTCTGGTTGATTTTTTGCAGAGAAAATGTTTGGATTAACAGTAGATTGAGAAAATTGAAGGAATTCACTTCTTTTGGCAATGCTTAACAGTTTTTCTTTAAAATCAGTGTAATACTGTTCGAGTAAGTGGGATTGGTTAAGGTAATAATTTACCCAATCGGCTCCCCCTTCTGCGTTAGAAAAATAAAATCCTTCAATAAAATCATTACATTTGATGTAGCAACAAATGGTATTCCATATTCCTAATTGATATAAATGTCGAGACAATTCATCTTTGACTGCTGGTAAGCCCATGCGAACTATATGGTATTTTCCTGAATGATAAGTATTAGTGACTTCTGTTTCGTAGCGACCTAACATTATTTCTGATAAATGATTAATGAAAAAGTGGTTCCATTGCTTATTATCTGACCAACCAAAGCTTTTGCCCGATCGATCAAAGCAGCGATAACCAAATACACTGGTTTGTAAAAAGGTTGGTAAAAGAGGTTTTAGATTCGTGGTTAAAGTGTCCGTAAAAGCCAAATGATTTGAAGGTATCATCACTTTATTGCCCATTTTTTATTAGGTTTATACACCATACAAAGAAATGAAAAAATTATATACCCAGAAAAAACTACATAATGTTATAGGTTTCTCTAGAGTTTTAGAAAAATTTTCTAGGTCTACATTTTTTATGTTCTCCCAACTACATCCCCGTATTTTTTTCGTAATAACTACGAAAGACATTGGTTCCTAATTTTGACTAAATCTATACTCAGCTAAAGCGCTAATTCAATTAATAAAAGGTGAGAAATGAAGGTAGAAATACTTACTGAAGATGAATGCGCAGCCTTACCTGCTCGAGAAAAAGCTCGTTTACAAATTTGGCCAAGAATTGGAATTCGTTTAGAGAAAGTAATGGCAGTGACAGGGCATATGGAGGATCTTGCCCGATTATTGCGTGAAGATGAAGGGTATGCTGGTATGTATACAATTGAGGAGCAGATTCAGCGTGCCTCAGATCGACTTCGTGCATCTATTCGAATTTTTGAGAAAGCTCACCAGGTAAAAGTAGAGATTTTTACGCCTTATAGTCCTTTCGAAGATTATACGGAACAATTTATTGGCTCAATTAAAAAACCAGAGGAAGTGTCTTAATACGTGCAATATAATCAGATTCAGGTTTTACTTGGTTAGAATTTTGTTTGTCTTATAGTAATTACGTTTTGATTAACTAATTATTAATGTCACTCATGATATCTTGAAAGTACTATAAAAGTATTTCGTTTTTCATGAGCAGTATATTTGTAGTTTTATTATTGATGATTAGCACGCTATATGCAGGTATGGAAGAACGAGAGGGTCGTTCTTCTAAACGCGCTTTTGTTGCTATGAAGCGCATGTATTGGGCTGATCAACAAGAAGAAGCTGCTGATAAAAGGCGAAAAAAATATCGACTTGGTAATACAGCAAACAAGGATTCAAGTCCTGTCGCTAAGCGTCAGCTAATTCCTGTTAAAATGTCAGTTCTAGAAGATAAGATCCGTCTAAGCTATGAACCTGCAGCCTATAAAGCAGAGAAAAATTTGCATTTCGTCGGGCATCAAGATAAATCTCAACTAATTTCGCAAGCGCGTGAGCCTGATTTTCTTTCTCATAAAGAACAAAAATCAGGATAAGATTCTGGGCTAATATTGCTATTGTGGACTCGTCTAATAGATCACTCATCTTATTTTTTAAATTAACTGCTTAGCTTAGCTATTAACGAAAAATTTATTAGATTTTGTGATAATAAAAAGAAAAATTAAGGCAATTTTCTTTGAGCTCAGCGAGTGCATTTAATAAACTTGATTTTTTAAAGCCGCTACAGCGTGCACGTTTGGCAACTGTTGCAACAGAGGAGGTAGTAGGATCAGGCAAAGTTATCTTTAAAGAAGGTTCTGCATCGAAATTCTTTTATGTGTTGCTTGAAGGAAAGGTTGAAATTCAGAACAAAGTTAGAAAAGAAGTTATTTCAAAGGGGAATTTTTTTGGTACTGAAGTGCCTTGTGGTATTGAACAGTACCTTTTTACCGCTGTTACAAAAAGCAAATGTACGCTTTTAAAAATAAAAAAGGAAGTTTTGTACGATACGATTGATCAACTTGATTTACAAAAATTTCAGAAACGATTTTTACAAAATTTTGTTGGCACATTTTATTCGCAAAAATTTTTAGTATTTAAAAAAGACTCAGCAGAGCAGTTGTTTGCTCAAGCAGATCGATTTTGGATTGATGGTTTGGGCTGGATATTAGCCGCTGTCGTTCCATTCATTATGCATTGGCTTCTCAATAAAACGACAATGAATCATCAAAGTCAGATTTTCTTGTCGATTCTTTCGGCATGGTCAGTCATTGCAACTTTTCGTTTGCTTTCAGATTATGTGGCCACAATGATGACAATTTTTCTTTTAATTGGCGGAGGTGTTGTTAAAACAAAGGTTATTTTGGCGGGGTTTAGCTCAAGCAATTTCATTGTGGCTTTAAGTCTTTTGGGTCTTTCAAGTGTGTTGGTTTCCTCGGGTGTTGCTTATCGAGTATTGATAAAAATTTTAAAATTTTGTAGGCCAACTTATTGGGGTGACAATTTAATTTTATTAAGCATCGGTGGGTGGCTAACTTTAGGAGTTCCCTCATTTTTGATGCGCATGGATATGATGAAAATTTTCTACCAAGATGCTTTGCGAGTTCGTAATTTATCAGAAAATTCTAAGCAAGCGCAGGCAATGGGTTTTAGTGCGTACTGCGGGGCTGGAATTTTTTCTCAAAGTATTTTAAGCGCGTCAATGATGCATTTTGTATTGCTAGGATTTTTTTGGGGGCAATACTCTAGTCAGTTTGATTGGTGGGAATGGCTTTTTGCTTCTTTAGGTTCTCTTACTGTGCTTCTGGTGGGATATTTTCTCGTGGTTTACTTTTCTTTTGGCAAAAGAGATAAGTATCAATCGCCGCTTAATGCTGATAAAAATCACTTAGAAGATATACTAGAGATTTTGGGGCCAACTTCTTCTACTGAAAAGGCTTCTTTAATTTGTATGTTTGGGGCAATTTTAAGCCTTGCAACTGTTAGCTTGCATGACATAGCACCTGATGTCATTTGTTTGTTGATTTTGCTTTTTCTTTTTACTTTTCAGTTTATGAATGATAAGGGATTTCAAACACGCATCAAATGGGATTTCCTTATTTTTATGTGCGGTTTGTCAGGTATTGCTTTTGCTGCCAGTGACGTCGGGCTTATAGGCTGGCTTGAAGACAATACAAAATGGATGGGCGAGTATTTTAACCACCATTTTTTTGAACTAACAACGTTTATGATTGTTTTTACACTTTTAATGCAGTTAATCCTTCCAAGAGATGTGAACATTAATATCTTAAGCATTATGTTTATTCCACTATTTCAAAAAAATGGTGTTAATCCATGGATTGCGGTTTTTGTTATTAACACCATTGGTAGAGTTTGGTTCTTCGAATATCAAGAGCCTGAATATGCAATTTTCACAAAGAATACCAAGAATTTTTCGCTTGATATGTCAGGCGTGATTAAGAAAACACGAATAAGATTGAATATATTCTATATTATTTCAATTTATGTTGGGATTTATTACTGGAAGTGGATTGGGATTTTGTCATGGTAAGTAGTATTAACGAAGCCAAGCAAAAATCTTTAATTCTAAAAATGCTAAAAGGCATAGTTTTTTCAAGTCTATTGGGGCTTTTGCTATTTTATAATTTAAGTCGACCCAAGATTATGATTGTGCATAGCTATGATCCAACTTTGGATATTGTGGAAGATTTCGATAAGGGGGTGAAGAAAAGTTTAGAAAATAAAATTGGTCCATTGGTGCAAAGTTATTATCTTAATATGTTTAGTAAAAATACGATCAAGCAAAAAACTGAAGCTGGAGTTGAGGCCAGGGCATCTGTTGATCGTTTTAAGCCTGATATACTAATTGCTATTGGTGACGAAGCTCAAGAATTTGTTGCAAAATTTTATTTAGGCGAAAAGAAAATGAAAGTGATTTTTGCCGGTGTGAAAGGAGATTTAGAAAAAATCGGATATATCCCAGAGAAAAATGTAAGTGGAATCATTGAAATGCCTCAGCTTCAAGAATTAAATAAATTAATTAATCATATGTTTCCTGGGAAAAAAAATATTCGTTTAGCGCATTTAGGAGATACATCGACAATTGTAAGTTTGACAGAGGAAATGTTGACTCAATACGTGTGGAAAAATGTCAAATTTCAAGATTCAGTAAAAGTACTTGATATTAATAATTTTAAAAAAGCAGCACAGCTTTTGGATAAACATTGTGATGTATTGCTTATTTCAAGTTACAGGGGATTAAAAAGCGGTCTCGATACTGAAGAAGATATTATTTCCACAGAAGCCATGCAGTGGGTTATAAACAACACTTCAATACCTATTGTTTCAACGTTTGGGTATGCCGTTGAAGAAGGGGCGGGTGTTGCTATTGTCTCATCAGCATATGAGCAAGGAACGCTTGCGATGGATTTAGCGCTAAAAATGCTAGAGGATGATTCCCACCATGCCAGTGCGATTTCTAAGGTTTTTGCTGTATACCTTAATGATACCCATTTAAGTAAATGTAATATTCAAATCCCCTTAATTTATCGATCTTTTGCGGTTGGCACTCAAAAACTATTTGAAACAGCTAAATCAGAGGAAAGTTTATGAGAACGTTTATAGCTTTCATATTTTTCTTTGCATGCTTTTCTATTGATGGACGTATCCAAATACGTCAAACAGGATCCTCTACTATATATCCATTTGCGGTAAAAGTGGCTCGTGAGTTTTCTAAAAAAGCAGAATATGTATATCCTTTGATTGAAAGCACAGGCACTGGTGATGGTTTTATAGATATTGTAAAAACAAAAAATGGTAATTGGTGCGATATTGTTGGCGCTTCTAGGCCGATTAAGCGGTCAGAATTAGAAAAATGTAAAAAAGCAGGCGTTATTTCAATGATGGAATTATGTATTGGTCTTGATGGCATTGCTTTAGCTACTCAAAAATCTTTGAAAGGATTTGAAGATTTTCGAGTACAGGATCTTTATGCTGCAATTGCTATGAAAATTAAAAATGATAAAGGGGTTTTGGTCGATAATCCTTACCAAAAATGGAATGAAATTAATCCTAATTTACCAAATATTCCTATTCGTATTTTAATACCCTCTAAATCTCATGGTACGCGTGATGCTTTTGAAAATCTTATTATGCATGGTGGGTGTGAAATTAGAAAAGGCAACGAGGTGCGTGAAATTAGTGCTTATGAGGTTGCGGATAATCATCATCTACTGTTTGATTTTTTGGAACGCAATACTGATGTAGTAGCGTTTATAGCGGCAAGTCTTTTGCAAAGTCGAGATCATATAAAAGCTTTACGAATAAATGGTGTAGAGCCAACTTATTTGAATATTCAAAATGAAACTTATCCCTTAATTCGAAAGCTGTTTATCTATGTTCGAAAGGAAAATTATGCAACCACAGAAAGTTTGCAAGCTTATGTAAATGAGTGGTTTAGCCCTGAGGCCATTGGAGAGCATGGTTATCTTACAAAAATGGGTTTAGTCTCTCTTCCTGAAGGTACTAAAAACAGCAAAATTCTTTGATTTTGGTTGGCACGACTTTTGCATAAATAGTGCAAAAGGAGAAATCATGAGCAAACTTTTAGTCGTAGTATGTTTGTCTTTGCTTGGATTATTTGCAAGTTCACAATACGAATCATTTATAAAAATGCAAGAAGATGCTCATGGGATTCCTTCATTGTTGTTGCGTGCTGTTTCCAATGTGGAATCAGGGCGTTTGATGGGAGGAAAAATTTCTCCATGGCCTTGGACAATTAATGTTGAAGGTAAAGGGTATATCTTTGAAACTAAGCAAAAGGCAATTCAGGCAGTTGAAAGATTTCAAAGAATGGGGGCGAAGAGTATCGATGTAGGAATCATGCAAATTAACTTGCGTCATCATCCTCACGCTTTTCGTAACCTTGAGGAAGCTTTTGATCCGCAACTTAATGTTTCATACGGTGCTAAATTTTTAAAGCAATTATTTCAACAACATAAAAGTTGGCATTCAGCAATTGGCCATTATCACTCAGCTACACCTAAATATCATAATGCTTATAAGCAAAGAGTAATGAGTAACTGGGCACGGCTTACCAACAATAAGAGCCAAACGCCTCGTTTGGAGCGAGCAGTAATGAAATTTGATAATGTAGATGAGCTTGCAAAGGTGCCTAAAGTTGTAAAAAAAATTGAGCGGCAAAACATCACTCCTTTTGCAAGGGTTAAAAAGGTTTATTATTCCCTAGATTCAGGAGCGCCTTCTCAAGCGATACAAACTAAAAAAACTAGTTATGCATTGGAAGATGCATCGAGTAAGCAGTATTATTCCTTAGATTAAAGTAATTGGGTATTTTTAGTCAGCTACTTTTCAAATTCGAAATGCTGGAATTTATCAGAGCTAAAAATTTTTGATAGCCTTTCTCAAACTGCTTGATCAAAACTTGTGAAAATTGTTTGATCTTTTACGTAGTAAGAGTTTTTTAAAAAATTACAATGCCTACATCAACTTAATTTTTGAGGCAAAGCATGACAGTAATTTTAAGAAAAATCCCAGCTTATAATCCTTTAAATGATTCTGTGTATATGTCCCCCAGAATGAAACAGTATTTTGAGGAAAAACTCTATCAAGAATTACAAAAATTAATTGAAGAAGAAATTTTTCTGTCTGAATCTCTTGCAGAGGTTTCAAAGCGTGAGCCTGATTTTGTTGATCAGAGTGCCGAGGAAAGATTACGCTTTAATAACTATGTCTATCACGAACATGAGCAGCATTTGCGGCATGATGTCGAGTCAGCCCTAAAGCGCTTGGAAGATGGCAGTTATGGGTATTGTGTTGCAACGGGTAAGCCGATAGGAATTGAAAGGCTTATCGCTGCGCCTTATGCGCTTTATTGCTTTGATGTGCAAGCGCAAGTTGAGCATGAAGAACACCGAAAATGGGGGTAAACTATGCCATCTGTTTTTCATGGTCGAGCAGCCATTTCTTACGTGAAATGCCACCGCCATAACCTCCAAGTTTTCCGTCACTGTTGATGATACGATGACATGGAATGATTATCGCAATATTATTGGCGCCATTAGCATTAGCAACGGCTCGAAATGCTAAAGGTCTTTCAAGTGCTATTGCTTGATCAGCATAGCTTCTAGTTTGCCCATATGGAGTGCGAATTAGTTCTTTCCATGCATTTTTCTGAAATGGGCTACCTGTAAGAATAAGCGGGATGCTAAATTTTTTTAATTTACGTTCGAAGTAAGTTTTAAGTTCTGATTCTACTGATTCGATAATGGGGGTCATTCCAGGAATGATATTTGCGTTTGCATTCGCGCAGAATTTCTCGATTTTTCCCTTAAGCTTTTGTCTTTCAACGAACTCTAAAAAATACAAGGATTTTTCATCAGCGACAGCTACCATAAAGCCTAGAGGTGTTTCTATCGATGATGATTTCAGTATTATGTGTTGTTTTATTTGCCTTGAAGAAAATACATTTTTCACTGGAGTGTCCCGTATTCAATGGATACCGTAAAATACAAGATCACTTTCTATAAAATCAATCTTTTTTGTATAATATGTATGGTTCTGCTGTGTCTTGGTGTATAGATGCTTGATGCCAGCCATGTTTTTCATAAAAACTACATACTCTTAAATTATCCATCGCAACTTTAAGAGTCATTGGTCGTTCAAGGTTTTTTTCGGCGATTTGTAGCAACTGTGTGCCTTTGCCGCACCTTTGGTGGGATGGGTGAATAAACAAATTATGGATAAAATTATCAGCAGAATACACAGATACAAAACCGATGATTACAGTATTTTCTTCCATTACCCATACTTCATCATCTGCTGTTGATTTCTGGTAATCTCCAATCTGAAATTCATTTTTAGGGCGTGAAGCAAATGTTTCCTGGCGAGTAAATTGAAAAAATATTTCAAGCTGCTGAATATCTTCGTGCTTGGCTCTGCGAATGCTTATCATTTACACTGATCCCAGTTTAAATTAGCGTATTCAAAAAATCTAATATAAAATTTGCAATGGCGAAAATTAGTTTATGAACAGGGCCGCTAAATATCAGCAAAGCGCCAATTACGATCAACAAGCCAAAACGCTCAAAAAAGCGAAATAATTGATGGTGTTGGGGTAAAAAGCACGTGATCATTCGGCCTCCATCAAGTGGCAAAATAGGAAGTAAATTAAATGCAGCTAAAATAATATTAATTTGAACTGCTGTGTTCATTATTTCAGTGCTAAAAATGCCAATTTTCCAAAGAATCCCCGCGATAAGAGCTAGGAAAATATTCATCAAAGGGCCAGCAAAAGCTACAAAGAATACGCCAATTTTTTGTGGCCTAAGGTTTGAAAAATTTACAGGAACAGGTTTTGCCCAACCGATCAGTATTGGTGCATGGGCTATAAATAATATGAGGGGTAGAAATATTGATCCTAGGGGATCGATATGATTAAGGGGGTTCGCACTCAGACGCCCTTCATGCTGAGCAGTGCGATCACCAAACGCGTAGGCCATTAATCCATGCCCTAACTCGTGCAGAACGATAGATACAACCAAACACAATATTTTTACTATAAATTCCATAATTTCCGCCGTTTTAGAACTTAAAAAATAATTTTATGAATTTTTAATGCTAACTCAAGTTTGCTTACACATCTTTTTTGTGAAATTCAAGACTTGAAATTCATCTTTTTTTGCTTATTAATAAGTCTACCTTCTGACGTTCAATGTACTTGATTCTTAAGATATTTTCTAAAGAATAGTGCATTTTTGTCGGCTGAGTGTGGTTTTATTTTTTTAGCAGTGAGGTTTTAATGAAAATACACCGTCGTTTTACGGTTGCTGGGCAATCCCCATATGAAGGAATTGATTTCCGCTTAACTGCTAGTGAAATAAAAAATCCTGATGGGTCAGTGGTTTTTCTTCAGGAAAATATTGAGGTTCCTGCTCATTGGTCGCAAGTGGCGAGTGACGTTATTGCGCAGAAGTATTTTCGCAAGGCTGGTATTCCAGATGAGCTTGTTACAGTAAAAGAAGATGGCGTTCCAAATTGGCTTCAACGCAAAAAAGCAAAAGCTGGATGTTCACTGCGTGGTGAAAATTCTGCTAAAGAAGTCTTTAATCGTTTGGCTGGTACCTGGACCTATTGGGGCTGGAAAAATGGGTATTTTGATACAGAAGAAGACGCTCTCGCTTTTTATGATGAAATGCAGTACATGCTGTGTATGCAAGTTGCTGCTCCTAATTCACCTCAGTGGTTTAATACGGGTATTTACTGGGCATATGGCGTTGATGGTCCGGCTCAAGGGCATTTTTTCGTTGATGAAAAAACAGGCCAACTAAAACAGTCTACTTCAGCGTATGAGCGTCCTCAACCTCATGCTTGTTTTATTCAATCAGTTAGTGACGATTTGGTAAATGATGGTGGTATTATGGACCTTTGGGTTCGTGAAGCGCGTTTGTTTAAGTATGGGTCAGGAACTGGGTCTAATTTTTCACGGTTGCGTGGGTCTGGTGAAAAACTATCAGGTGGTGGAGTTTCTTCAGGTTTGATGAGTTTCTTGCGCATTGGTGACCGTTCTGCTGGTGCTATTAAATCAGGTGGAACTACGCGCCGTGCAGCAAAAATGGTGGTTCTTGATATTGACCATCCAGATGTTATTGATTTTATCGACTGGAAAGTTATTGAAGAGCAAAAAGTAGCTGCTCTGGTAACTGGATCTAGGCTAAACCAGATTCATTTAAACGAAATTGTGACAGCCTGTATCAATAATGATTTGAAAGAAGCTGATCGCTTTGATGCTAAGACAAACCCTGGTTTAAAATCTGCAATTCGTGCAGCACGAACTGCATTGGTTCCTGAAAACTATATAAGACGTGCTATTCACATGGCTCAGCTTGGATATACTAGTTATCCATTCCCTACCTACAACACAGATTGGGATAGTGAGGCATATGGGACAGTTTCTGGGCAAAATTCAAACAATACAGTACGTGTTACAAATGCATTCTTAGAGAGTGTTTTGGAAGATAAAGAATGGAGCTTAACATCAAGAACAAACGGGGAGGCACTGAAGAAGCTTCCTGCGAAAGAATTGTGGGATAAGATTGGTTTTGCAGCGTGGGCATGCGCTGATCCAGGTATACAATTTGATACAACGATTAATGAATGGCACACTTGCCCAAATAGCGGGCGAATTGACGCCTCTAATCCTTGTTCTGAATACATGTTTCTTAATGATACAGCGTGTAACCTTGCTTCAATCAATTTGGTTACTTTGTATAAAGATAATAAGTTTGATATTGGTGCTTATGAGCATGCTATTTCACTTTGGACAATTGTTCTTGAAATAGCTGTGTTAATGGCGCAGTTCCCTTCTCGTGCAATTGCTCAGCTATCATATGATTTCCGCACGCTTGGGCTTGGATATGGAAATCTAGGCGGGCTTTTGATGGCTATGGGGATTGCTTATGATAGCCCAGAAGGTAGATGTATTGGCGGTGCACTTGCGGCAGTTTTGACAGGTGTAAGTTATAGAACATCAGCATTGATGTCGAAAGAGCTTGGTGCCTTCCCAGGATATGCAAAGAATAAAGAGCCTATGCTAAAGGTAATGCGCAACCATCGTCGTGCTGCTTATGGGGAGACACAAGGGTATGAAGGCTTATCAATAGTTCCTGTGCCACTTCGTGCGAGTGATTGTACTGTTCCTGGGTTAATTGAGGCAGCATGCCAAGCTTGGGAAGAAGCAGTATCACTTGGTGAGCAGTTTGGGTACCGTAATGCACAGACTACTTGTATAGCGCCAACTGGTACAATTGGATTAGTGATGGATTGCGATACAACAGGTATTGAGCCAGATTTTGCTTTAGTGAAATTCAAAAAACTTGCTGGTGGTGGATACTTTAAGATTATCAACCAAATGGTGCCATCTGCGTTGAAAATTTTGGGATATAGCGCTGAAGAAATGCAAGATATTGCTAATTATGCGGTTGGGTATGGTTCAATTAAAGACTCACCTACAGTTAATTACGCAGCTTTGAAGGGTAAAGGGTTTACAGATAAAGAGCTGAAATTGCTTGAAGGTGCGTTGAAAAATGTCTTCGATATTAAGTTTGCCTTTAATAAATACACGTTGGGCGAAGATTTTTGCAAAACAGTTCTAAAGCTAAGTGATGAGCAATTAAGCGATTCAGGCTTTGATATGTTGACTCACCTTGGATTTAGTAAACAAGATATTGAGTCCGCCAATATTTATTGTTGCGGTGCAATGACTCTTGAGGGAGCTCCTCATTTGAAAATTGAGCATCTTCCTGTTTTTGATTGCGCTAATCCGTGTGGTCGTACAGGAAAGAGATTTTTATCATTTGATAGTCACATTGAAATGATGGCAGCAGTGCAGCCATTTATTAGTGGTGCAATTTCAAAAACTGTTAACATGCCAGCTCAAGCAACAATTGAGGATTGTCAATCAGCGTATATGAAATCATGGCGTTTGTGCTTGAAAGCAAATGCTTTGTATCGTGACGGCTCTAAGCTTTCTCAGCCCCTTAATAGTTTGGCTTTTGATGAAGACGAAGCTGAAGATATTGCGAAAATGCCACAAACTCAAAAAGCCCAAGTTATAGCTGAAAAGATTGTGGAGCGGGTGATTGAGCGGGTAGTTTACGAATCAAAGCGTCAAAAGTTACCAAACCGTCGCGGTGGATATACTCAAAAAGCTGTTGTTGGTGGGCATAAGATTTATATTCGTACTGGTGAGTATGATGATGGAAAACTTGGAGAAATCTTCGTTGATATGCATAAAGAAGGGGCATCGTTCCGTTCGCTAATGCATAATTTTGCTATGGCAATATCGATTGGCTTGCAATATGGAGTGCCTCTTGATGAATACGTTGAAGCCTTTACATTTACTCGTTTTGAGCCATCCGGTATGGTTGAGGGGAACGATTGGGTGAAAATGGCGACATCGATTCTCGACTATATTTTCCGTGATTTAGCAATTAACTACTTAGGTCGCAATGATCTTGCTCATGTGCAGCCCAATGATTTAACGCCAGACACGATTGGTGATAGAACCGATTACATGGTAAATCGTTCATCAGAAAGTGAAGGTTCATTGGTTGTTGAAGCAACAGTGATTCGTGATGAGGTTGTTTCAATGAATATGAATGGACAAATGGACAGCTTTGAGAATAAAGCGACCGGTACTTACGGTACCTCAAATGTTGTGTCTTACTCAACTTCGAAACGTAAAGTTGAAAAATCTGCTCAAGCAAAGCTTCAAGGTTATGAAGGTGATGCGTGTGGAGAGTGTGGAAACTTCACGATGGTTCGAAATGGTACTTGTTTGAAATGTGTGACGTGCGGTTCTACGAGCGGATGTTCTTAACACATTGATTCTTTCATAATGGCCGCATGTATATGCGGCTTTTCTGTTGGTATCAAAAAATAGAAAGAGGCATCGTTCACTAAACGTATGGTTTGAGCAGCAAGGAGAACAAATGAACCCCCTAAGTATTGAGTTTTTGGTTATTATTATTGCTGTGGCAACGTATTTTTTTGCAGCAATTCCTTTTGGTTTAGTTTTTTCAAAGCTTTCAGGGCTAGGAGATATTAGAAATATTGGCTCAGGAAATATCGGAGCGACTAATGTTTTGCGTACTGGCAATAAGAAAATTGCTGCGTTAACGCTACTTTTTGATGCCATAAAAGGAGCAATAGCAGTGCTGGTTAGTGCTCATTTCATTCCTGGGCATGAATATGCAATTGGATTTCTGGCAATTTTTGCACATATTTTCCCGGTCTATTTGAAATTTAAAGGGGGAAAGGGCGTTGCAACTACACTTGGCGTGTATTTTTCTTGGAGCCCTTTATTGGGCTTTCTTGTGTTAGCAACATGGTTGATTACAGCAAAGTTGTTCAAAGTGTCTTCATTATCGGCCCTTGTGGCGGCAATTTTTGCACCAATTTTTGTTTATTTCTTAGGTGTTAATTCTGAGATACTTCCTTTTACGGCGTTGATAACAGCTACACTTTTTTACACGCACCGAGATAACATTAAAAGGATTCTAAATAAAAAAGAATCAATCATTTCTTAAAAAGGGGTAAATATGGTTCAAATCACGCGTGTGTATACACGCTCAGGAGACAAAGGGAAGACATCACTTGGGGATGGAACTCGAAGAAAAAAGTCGGATATCCGCTTTGAAACGATAGGCACTATTGATGAGGCTAATTCCTACTGCGGACTGATGGTGCCTGAAATCTCTCCGAAGCTTCAAAAACTTATTAAGCATATTCAAAATGATTTATTTGATTTAGGGGCTGATTTGGCTGTGCCTCAGGGTGAGGCGCTGCGTATTAGTGCTGACCATGTGGAATTTTTAGAAAATCAAATCGATGCTTTTAATGAATTCCTTAAACCTTTGGATTCTTTTGTTCTTCCGGGTGGAACTAGGGCGAGTGCATTGATGCACGTGGCAAGAACCATAGTAAGACGGGCTGAGCGCTGTATGGTTCTTTTAAACGAATATGAGCTTGTAAATAGCAATGCGATGAAATATATGAACCGTTTATCCGATTTGCTGTTCGTGCTATGCCGTCATTTAAATGACGATGGAAAGTCAGATGTTCTTTGGGTTCCTGGTGGAAAAAGAAAGTCTTAGTACTTATAAAAATGGTCGGGACGAGAGGATTCGAACCTCCGACATCCAGTACCCAAAACTGGCGCGCTACCAGGCTGCGCTACGTCCCGAACAGCTTATACACTATCTGAAAAAAAAGAGATTGCCAAGCGAAATAACTGTTAGTTGGGTTTTTTCCTAGTTCAGCAGTTTTGAAAAAATTTTTGTTTAGAAGCATAGGCAGCCGATCCATACTAGAATTACCAATGCAAATGCTAAGAAAACAGCTGCAGACGCTGCATCTTTTACAAATCCAATGGCGAGATCATGCTCCATTGTGACTCTGTCAGCTAAGCGTTCTATAGCGCAGTTTATCAGTTCCAGACAAAGAACTAGCATGTATACAGATAGCATAAGAACTTTTCTGAAGAGGGTAACAGGTAAAAAGCCTAATACTATTAATAAAAAAGGAAGAAGATATATTTCTAATCGAAAAGAGTAATCATTGTTAAATGCTGCTTTTATGCCAGTGCAGGAGTATTTAAAACTGTTTTGAATTTTTCTTATCATAGCGCTTACCATTTATTTACACTTACTTTGCTAAAGTTTTGAATAAGTAGCAAGAATTAGGTGTCATTTGGGAAAATTTTTTAATTCTTTGCAGAAATTATTGCGAGTAAAACGGTATTCTATTGATCAATTGCGTCGACAAGTAGCGTTACTTAATGAACAAATTGATTTGCGCCTTTTGGCAATTGAAAAAAATATCGCTTATATCAATACGGAGCGCTTAATTGCATCTGTTAATATTAATGGATCTGACACGCTTGTGGCATTTATGGAGCAAAAAATGCTTCAGAATAAGCAGTATGAAATGGAAAGAGAAGAATTACAAATGATGGTTAAAAAGCTTCAAGATCAATTATATGAAGCTTATGTGGAAGAAAAACAGCTTGAAAAAGTTCAATCTCAAGAAAAAATACGTATGACCATTGAAGAAAAACGTAGAGAAAACCAAGTAATGGATGAAATGGCAACCCAGACAAATAGAAAAAATTTGCTTAAATATTAAATAAAACTTACAATATAGTGTAGTATTGATCTACATAAGTTAAATTTACAGCGTGAGGGTAAAGAAACTATGGGTAAATATCTTTCAGAAGTCTTAGGAACTTGTTTGTTCGTGCTTTTTGGTTGTGGAAGTGCTGTTTTGGCAGGAGGTCATATAGGGTTAGTTGGGGTAGCGTTATCATTCGGATTTGCGTTACTTATGCTTACCTACTGGTTGGAGCCAATTTCCGGCTGTCATCTCAATCCTGCTGTTACGCTAGTTTTGGCTTTTTCTAAGAAATTTCCAATGCGTGATATCGTCCCATATATTATTGCTCAATTAGTTGGTGGTATTCTTGGTGGGTACTTATTATTGCACATCGCCCAAGGCCATGCACATTTCAGTGTGGAGGCAGGATTTGCATGTAATGGATTTGGCGAGTATTCTCCGGGTGGATACTCAGAGCTTAGTGGTCTAATTACAGAGGTTGTCATGACAACTGTGCTACTGTTAGCCGCACTTGCAATAAAATGTAAGAAATTTCCTGTTGATGCCTCCGGGCTTTTCATGGGGGTAACGCTTGCATCAATTCATCTGTTGAGTCTTCCTGTCACAAATACTTCCGTAAATATAGCCAGAAGCTTAGGTGTTGCTGTAATTCATGGTGGATGGGCAATGCAGCAATTGTGGTTATTTGGGGTGGCACAACTTCTTGCTGTGGTAATTGCAGTTGTTATATTTAAAGTTTTAGAAGATGAATAAGGATTTTAAAATCAAGATAATCCCCCTTAAGGTATTAGAAAAGGGCCCTCATTATCGAGGGCCCTTTAATTATTAATTTTTTTAGTCTTCTTTTGAGCTTTGATTGGGCGTTCTCTTTTCTTCAAAACTCAGGTCCTTTTCTTTAATTTTTTGCTGTTCAAATGAAGATGGTCCTGACAATAAAATTTCGAGGGCTTTGGCAATTTCGTTATTTTTACCTTCTTTTATAAACATTGGGGTATTCCTTTTGCAAATCCTGCCGTGAGGGTAAAAAAATTTTTCCTTAGTTACTACGTGGAATTTTATTGAAAATTCACTTTGCTATCTGATTTTATTCTGTTGTATACGCTCGCGATGTCCAATATCCCTTTAAGTATTGAATTTTGGGATTTTTGTTGCAATTTTGATGCATCAATAAAAGTCTTAATTAGCTTGGGGTGTCTTCTAAAGGGGTGTCAGGAAGCTTGCTTTTTAAAACCCCTGTATTATGAGATAAGTTTATTTCTAAAGACCTTGCTCTTTCTTCTCCAGTAGTTAGCCTGCTTTCCACTTCTTTAGAAAAAGTTTTAAAGGAATTTTGTAAGTTTGTAATATCATTCTCTATGACATCAAGTTTTCTTCTTTCCTCTTTCCTATTTTTCCATTTTTCTATGATGAGCGGAGGTAGTAATCCTGCAAAAAAACCAAGAAGGGCGGGTATTAAAAATTTCCAATCTAAAGACATCATCATCCCCTTTATTTTGATTAAAGCAATTACTAATAAGCCTAAGCTTAGATAGCACAATAAGGTCTTAGATACAAATCTTGGTGTGAATTTACAATTTAATATAACTGCTTAAATCAGGAAATGATCTTCTTCACACTCAAGTTTGTCGGAAAGAATGGTGCAACTGGTTAAATGTATGTTTCCTGTTTTTCCTGATTGCGTTTGAACTTCACAAAAGGTTCCAGCGCCGAAGTCAAAAACTCCTATTACGTGACCTAATATTTTATTATTTGCTATCAGCGGTAGCCCTATTAATTGTTCGTAATAGATTTCATCATCAGAAGGAGGAGGGAGCTGATGGTCAAAAATGAAAATTTTACTACCCTTTAAAAGTTCAGCCTGATTCCGGGTTGTTACTCCATCAATTGAAGCAATAGCAATGGTTGGGGCTTTGATAGTTAAACTTGTAATTGATATAGGCTCCTGCTTTTCATTAACAAGAGACCCGTACATAGTTAGGCTATCGGACGAGCTTGCAAAGATTTTAATTTTCACTTGGCCTTTAATGCCATGGGCTGCTGTGATTTGTCCAAGGCAAATCAAATGGTTCATTGGCAACTCACATTATCTTAAAAATGAATTTAGAAGGTTGGGGCAAAGATTTTTCTTCCTGATCTTTGAAAATAGGGTGAATATCCAGTGAGTAAGGTTACTATTAGTTCACTGGATTGCCACACTCAGTATATAGTCTCGCAAGTAATTCTTGCATAGGCTATATTTATTCGGCTGCTGGTGCTTCTGTAGCAGCTTCTTCTGTAGTTACCGGAGCGTCTTCTACTGGTGCAGTAGTTTCAGCGGCTGGTACTTCAACAACAGTTTCTTCCGCTGCTTGTGCCGCAGCAGCAGCGGCTTCTTCAGCTGCTTTTAAACGATCTTGTGCTTTTTTCTTAGGCAGTGATTTCTTAGGAGTCACACTGTTGGCTGGTTTTTTCAACAGGTCGATATTCGCTAAAAAGCCAATAACGCGATCAGTTGGTTGTGCGCCAACAGAAAGCCAATATTTTGCGCGATCAGCGTCGATTATAACACGCTCTTTATTCCCGTGCTCTAAAAACGGATTGTATGAACCAATACGTTCAACAAAACGACCATCTCTTGGTGCAGTCGCTTCAGCTACCACAATACGGTAGAAAGGACGCTTCTTCGCGCCACCACGCGCTAAGCGAATTTTTAATGCCATGTGTATTACTCCTTAAACACTCTTTATATTCCACGCATCATTGCGCCTAAACCTTGGCGCATGAAACCCTTTTTCCCTATCTTTCCCATTCGTTTGAACATTGTTTGCATTTGTTCAAACTGCTTGAGCAAGCGGTTAACTTCCATTACTTGCACCCCAGCACCTAATGCAATACGCTTGCGGCGTGATCCATTTAGGATATTGGGAGTTCGTCGCTCTTTTTTTGTCATTGATCTAATAACAGCAAGTTGACGGCGAACAAGGCTGTCATCAAGGCCAGCCCCTTCCAGTTTATCTTGTATTTTGCCAATTCCGGGCAAAAAACCAAGCATACTAGAAAGCCCGCCCATTTTTTGCATGCCTT
Organism: Pseudomonadota bacterium; assembly: GCA_018062345.1. Taxonomy (GTDB): domain Bacteria; phylum Pseudomonadota; class Alphaproteobacteria; order Paracaedibacterales; family CAITNM01; genus CAITNM01. The sequence goes on from JAGOSL010000001.1 coordinate 210,400, forward strand.
CTAATTGTTTGGCCATATCATTCAGATCAAAATGCCCTTTTTCTAATTTTTTTGCAAGCTTTTCTTGATCTTCACTTTCAGCAAGTGCAGAAGCTCTTTCTACTAAGGCAATAATATCGCCCATATCAAGGATACGGCTGGCAACGCGATGGGGGTCAAATATCTCTAATTGGTCAATACGCTCGCCCATTCCAAGAAATTTAATCGGGCATCCAGTTACGTGACGCATAGAAAGAGCGGCGCCCCCGCGGCCGTCACCATCTGCTCGTGTGAGGATAATTGATGTTAGGCCTATAGCATCATGGAAGCTTTTTGCTATATTTACAGCATCTTGTCCAGTGAGACTGTCAGCTACTAAGAATGTTTCTATAGGCTTTGATAGAGATTTTATTTCTTTTAATTCTGCCATCAATTCATCGTCGATGTGTAAACGTCCGGCAGTATCTAAAATAATAACATCTGTATTTTGGGTTTTTGCTGCGGTCATTGCACGCTTTGTTATCGCAAGTGGCTTCTCGCTATCAACAATAGGCAAACTTGGAATGTTCATTTGCTTAGCCAGCGTTTCCAATTGTAATTGAGCGGCAGGGCGGTATACGTCTAATGAGGCTAATAAAACATTTTTTCCAAACTTAGTGGTAAGTAATTTTGCGAGTTTTGCTGAAGTGGTAGTTTTTCCTGATCCTTGCAAACCAGTCATTAAAATGACCATAGGTGAAGGGGCAGCAAGATTGATGGGTTCAGGCTCACCACCTAAAGCATGAATCAATTGTTCATTTACAATTTTTACAACCATTTGGGCAGGATTAATGCTTTTGACAAGCTCTTGCCCAATAGCCTTTTCTTTTGCTTGTTCGATAAATTCTTTGACAACGGGTAAGGCTACGTCTGCCTCAAGAAGGGCAATGCGAATTTCACGCATCGCTGTGTTGACGTCATCTTCTGAAAGGGCGCCACGACCTTTTAAGCGATCAAAGATTCCGGATAAGCGATCAGATAGTGATTTGTACATATGCCCTCGTAAAATGTATTTTTAAAATAGGGAATATCAGGGGAAATTACAAGAATGAGTATACCCAATATTTTTGCTGCTAATCGTATTCCGTATTTACTAAATTATCCCAGTCAGGAAAATCATCATTGAAATTATTCTTGGCAAGTTGTTCAGATGAAATAGATGCTAATGTCTGAGGAAGAAGAAATGGGAGATCATCAGCTGTTATTTCATCATCGCTATCTTCTTCGCTTGAGGTCCAAGATTTTTGCTTTGATCTTTTTAGCAGTGAACTTCTTTTAAGAGTATTTGGAGTAATCATCTTTCCATTGTCATCGAATTCTAAGCTATTTCTTCTGCCTCGAAAGCTTTTAAGTGTCTTATTTTTAAGCAACTCTATTCTATCTGGAAATTGAACGCTGCGTGAGTTGGTTTTTAAAGCCTTTTCAGGCCCCAACCTGCAAGATGTTTCAATGCTGAGTTCTCCGCCGGCCCTAATTCCATCATAGATTATTTGTGGTGCTATATATGCACGAAACTTAGCAGTAAGAGCAACCATAGATGAAAACATAAAAATAGTGTATTTGGGTTTTTTTGATAGGTTTGGTATGTGTTGTGTGCAACCTTTTATCCAGATTGCTAAATTAGGGTAATGTGATTTGAATTCTTTTTTAAAATTTAGTAGTGGGTTTAAGTTAGCTGTATATCCAATAATATGGCGAAGAGCTAAGTTAAGCTCTACATCTTCATTTGTGCCATCTAGATCATCCCATATTTTTGAAAAGACTCGAGCGAAAGTTTCTAACTTCCATAAGTTTCCTGTATTTCTGCAAGGGTCTGGAGTGTTGATGATCTTTAAAAAAATGAATAATGTATTGCGTGTGATATCTTGTTCATACAAGGGGTTGAAATATATTTGGGAAGTTACTTGCCGTTTCAAAGTGTATGCTTTAAGAATTTTCTCGGAAAGTATTTTTATTTCGTCAAGAACAGGTCTTTGAGAAAAAATCTCATTAATAATTTGACCAAAAAGAGGCGTTTGTTCAAAATTTATAGCTGGGACTCGAGGAGCATGACTAAGTAGGTGTTGAAAAATAGCTGGATTAATAGCTATTTTTTCAGTCCAAAAATTGGGAATAAAAGTGCTAGGAACTAAGTAAAGACCCGCAACAAAGGGCTGCATAGCATAATTTTGATCTTGCTCAAATTCTTTGTCATCTTTTGCTTCAGCACTGTATAATGCGAAAACTATTACGATAGCTAAAAAACTTAGAATAAAATGTCGAAACATCTGCTGAGTGTGAATGCTTTTCTTATTAAAGTATAAAGTCCAAATTTTCAGATACTCAAGAAATATATTCTAGGTGGACGGTGCCACCTTGGCGTATTACCTGAAACAATTTTTTTATTTCTAAGATTGCTGCTCAAAAATTCTGTTTGTGGCATGATTTTTGTATATAAGAACATACTATATAGTAAACAAAAGGTAGTTACATGCCTGGCGAAGTTAGCATGGGTAGAGCCATTGTGGATCCAAAAGGTCAAAAGCCTGTACGTGTTGGTATGAATCACGGTGGTCTTGATATGCAAGCAACCGGTAAAGAAATAAAAGAAGCTACTCTTGCCTCTACAAAAAAGCAAAGCGATGCTATTGAGAAAAATAAAACAGGGGTTCTTCCAGCTATCAGCGCTTTGCAAGAAAAAGTTAAATTATTACAAAGTGATGCTATTGCACTTAGTAACTACCTTGGAGATCGGCCTGGAATTGAAAGCAGTTTTAAAAGTCTTGTTCCTACAGTTTCTAAATCTGGAGAATTCTCAACAACTTCATTTGTGGACGTTACTCTAGATAGTGCCGTTGCTAAACCAACATCTGGATCAGTTTCCATGCGTGTTCTTCAGCTAGCAGTTGAGGACTCACGTATAACGGTAGATACAATCAAAGATTCAAGTAATAATCCCATTACATCAATTAACCAAGAGTTAGGCATATCAGGTAGTTTCACAATTAATGGTGGCGCCACAATTAATGTAAGAACAACTGATACATTGTACTCAATTGTTTCAGCAATTAACAATTCAAACTCAGGTGTGCAGGCAAATTTTTCCCAAAATGGTTTCGAACACTATTTAACATTAACAGGAACAAAACTTGCAAAGTCTCTCTTTTTTTCAGATAACGACGGCCTGCTGCAAACTCATTTTGGTATCGACACGGGGCCTACAGATATAGGAAACTTACAGGCAAAAATAGAATGTGATGTAACCGATGGCAAAAGAGGTGTCGTCACAAAAACCTATGAATTTGACTCTAATATCGTTAAAGACCTAATTCCGGGTGCAACCCTAAAGCTTTTGAATACCACAAAAAATAGTGGTGGTGGTTATGACAACCTCAATATTAATATTAGCAATAATAGCAAAGAAGCATGCGACAAAATTCTCGCATTCTACCAACACTATAATGAGATACGAGAAACTCTTAACAGAAATCTAATGACAGATGACGATGGAAATCCCTTGGATCCAGAAGCTGTTATGGTAAGGTCGCCCTTGATTAAAAAACTTAATGAAGATTTGAGAGCGATTTCTCATTTTACATTAGTAGGCTCGGAAAGAGATGATTTTGTAACAGTTAGAGATATAGGAATCGTGCGCGATGAAACAGCTACAGGGTTTCAAGCGGGTATATTTACAATAGCTGATGCACAAAAACTTTTAGCAGCAATCCAAAATAATTTTGAGAAAGTCAAAAAGTTATTTGGAAATTACACTACAGTCTCAAATAGTAACTTTCGCGTAACGGATCTTGGTCCTTCTCTTGACCCTATGCTTGCGGGACGACCAATAACTGTTACGCTTAGCAATGTTGGCGGTAAATATTATTCCAGATTTTTATGCGGCAATAACGATACAGGAAATGTAGAGCAAAAATCCTCATCCCGTCTGGTGGGAAAGGAAAATAGTGTTTTTGATAAAATTACGATCGACTATAAGGGGGCTCCTGTTCAAGATGGAGATAGTGTTACCTTTACTTTGACAGCAACCCAAGGGCTTGGCGTCTCAGTTAGCAATACACTAGGAAGCCTTTTAACAAAAGAAACTATTGATAAAAAAACCGGTAGAGTAGTAGAGGCAGATGGCGATTTTTCCATTGAGGTAAAACGCATACAACAAAAAAATGAAAAATTAGAAAAGCAAGTTAAAAGGATTGAAAAAAATGCTGAACGTGAAGAAAAAAGGTGGATAGCTCAGGCTGCACGCTATGATGCAATGAAAGCCAGCTATTCTAGCCTTTCAAAGCAACTAGAAAGTATGTCGATGGCTCACAGAAGAGATTAGGACTTAATTATGTATAATCGCTATAAACAAACATCCGTCCAAGGGTTAACAGTTAATCGGCAGATTGCAACTGTCATAAAAGATATTCATATGAAGTTGCAAGAAAGCGAACGCTTATTTAGAAGTTATAAATTAGCTGCCAGTATAGAAAGCGGTGAAAAAGCTGTTTATAAATCAATTGCTCTTTCAAATATTATGGAAGGGTATATAGATCAAACGATAAAAAAGAATCAAGGAAATTCAGAAGTTTTAGAGGGTCTGAAAGAGCTGCAACTGCATTTTAATAGTTTGCATCACACGATTAACCAATATGTTATCAAGCGTAATAAAGAGTTATATGAAAAAATAATTCTTAATTTAAAAGCAATGGAAAATTTTTGGAATGAATTGCCTGCTGTAGAATAGAAAGCTTTTACCTATCAATTCTTATTCCAAAAGCTTTTAATTCTTTAAGAATTGTTTGTAAATCTTGTTCAGTATTGCCTTCTGCTCTTACGATTAATGCACTTTGGGTGTTAGATGCGCGTACTAACCACCAGCCGTAAGTATTCTCAACGCGAACACCATCAATTTCATTAAAGCTTTTCCCTGCATCAGTTAGTTTTTTCTTTAAATCATGAATGATTTGAAGTTTCTCTCTTTCATTACAGTTAAGGCGTATTTCAGGAGTGCTGTAAGCTTTTGGAAGCTGGGCTACTAAATCAGAGAAATTTACTTCAAGTTTTTGAATATAATTCAGCAGGAAAATCGCAGCATACAATCCATCGTCAAAACCGTAATAATCATGTTTAAAAAACATGTGCCCGCTCATTTCACCAGCAAATATAGCATTATGTTGAATCATCGCCTGTTTTATCCAAGAATGTCCTGTCCGCTCCATCACTGGTTTTCCACCAGCCGCTGTAATAGCATTGAATGTATGATTGCTGCACTTGACATCGGCAATAATTGTACCGCCTTTCGCATCTTGCAAAATCGCATGGCTTATAATCGCGACTAGCTCATCACCCGCAATAATACGCCCCGTGGAGTCTACAATTCCCACGCGGTCTGCATCACCATCAAAAGCAAAGCCAATATCGCAATTATTTTCTTTTACAGCTGCAATAAGGTGACTTAAATTTTCAGGTACACTTGGGTCGGGGTGGTGATTGGGGAAATTGCAATCAATATTCGTAAATAATGGCACATGACTATGTTTAGAAAGGTCTTTGCAAAATGCTTCTATAACGGGTCCCGCAGCGCCATTTCCGGCATCCCAGGCAATTCTTAGCGGCTTTTTAAAAGTGTGCCCTAACAACACTCGTTTAACGTATTTATCAAAAACATCTTTGTGTTCTGTATAATTTCCACCAGGTTTTTTTGTCACCTCTTGCAGAAGTAGATTTTGAATTTGTGTTCCAAAAAATGGTTTGTTCCTTAAGGTGATTTTAATGCCGTTATCATCCTTGGGATTATGTGATCCTGTAATCATTAACGTTGCATCGGCATTCAGCTCAAAACCAGCGAAATAGCTCATAGGGGTTGGGCCCACGCCAATATCTAGTACCTCAAGGCCACAATCTATTAAAGCGTTACATAAAACTGCATGAAGTGCTGGCGAACTACTGCGCCCATCGCGGCAAACTACAACTGTTTTTCCACCATTGTCGCGCAATAAGCTACCGAAGTGTTCACCTAACCACGTGGCATCAGCCTCAAAAAGGTTCTTGCCATAGGTGCCGCGTATATCATATTCACGCAAAATAATGGGGTTAGGCTGATACATGCTCTATCGTTGTTAAAAATATGGGATATTCTAAATCATTCACAAAAAAAATAGCAATAATTTATCCTGCTCAAAATTTTACAAAGAAATATGTATTGCAAAAAATTACAGCTATCACTAAATAATAAATGAAAGAAATCAGGCATTACAACAATATCAGCAACTGATGCAACAAATGGCTGCTCTACCACGAGCGTGTGATGTAGAAAATAATTTAAGCTGATAGAGGTATTTTAAGGTTTGTAAACACAGATTTCAAATAGGGACGAAGTTCAGGGTCACTTGCTGCCAGGGCAAGATTTGCCTGTAACCAGCCTACTTTTGTGCCGCAGTCATAGCGCTCACCAGAAAAACGAAACCCCGTTAAAGGAACATTAGCTCCAAGCATCGATTGTAACCCGTCTGTTAGCTGAATTTCCCCTCCAGTACCAGCTTTTTTTAAGCCCAACGGCTCAAAGATTGAAGTGCTTAAAATATAGCGGCCAATAATCGCGGTTGAAGAAGGGGCTGCAGATATATCCGGTTTTTCAATAACGGCTTTTGCATTTACCTTTGCGCCTGACTGCGACCCAATATCAAGAACGCCATAACGATTAACTTCATTTTTTGGCACATCAATTACAGCCACCATGTTGCCATCGTCTTTAGTGTAAGAATCAACCATTTGTTTTAGGCAAGGAACTTTTGATTGAATTAAATCATCAGCAAGTAAAAGTGCAAATGCATCTTCTTGGATAAAATGGCGTGCACACCAAACTGCATGTCCTAACCCTAATGGTTCATGCTGACGAACGAATAATGCTTGCCCTTCTGGAATGCGAATTGAGCGAATTTTTTCAAGGTCTTCTATTTTTCCGCGAGCTTGCAAAGTCGATTCAAGCCCGCTATGGCTATCAAAATGATTCTCGATTGCTTCTTTACCTTGAGAAGTTATAAAAATAAATTTTTCAATTCCTGCTGCTTTTGCTTCTTCAACTGCATATTGAATAAGTGGCTTGTCAACAACTACTAGCATTTCCTTTGGGATAGCTTTTGTAGCTGGCAAAAAACGGCTTCCAAGTCCAGCTACTGGGAAAACAGCAGTTTTAATCATCAGGCAACTTTCCTGCTTTGTTTCGGAATTTGAATCATTTCTAGCAGCTGGTTTAGTTCTTGGCGAGCAGCAACATGAGAAATATTCATCGCAACTCTTGCTTCGCGTAAATCAAGTAACGTAATTCCATTTAAAAATAACTCACGGAAAATTACACGCTCACCAAAACCTGCAACCAGGCGAAAACCTATTCGCTTTGAAAGATTCTCCAAAGCTTTGCGCATTTCTTCCTTATTACGTGAATTTACAGAAGTTAAACGGTTGCGCAGCACAATCCAATCGATAGCTCTGCGATCACCGCGTATTGCGCGTTGTTTTTTTTGCTCCCATACCATTTCTGAATAGGTGCTAGGACGAACAACTTCTAAAGTTTCGGGGTTTAATCGCGCCAACATATCAAGATCGATAAAACTGTCATTTAACGGAGTAATCAACGTGTTCGCAAAGCTATGTGCTAAGCGTGATAAATACATATCACTACCAGGTGTATCAACTACTATATAGTCACAGGCTGCCAGTTTTTCCATGGCTTCTTTAAAATTTTTTTCATCTTCTGCTTGAGCTTCCTCAACTATAGATTTTTCTGAACGAAAAACTGGATAATGCTCAGGTAAAGGTAAGTGTTCATCAGGTTTAGCTTCACTTCGCAGGCGGCGATTCTCAACATAGCGAGACAACGTTCCCTGACGCGCGTCCACATCAATACTACCCACCTTGTATCCTTGGCGTAAAAGGGACGTGATAATATGCATTGCTGCAGTTGATTTACCCGTCCCGCCTTTTTCGTTGCCCAATACAACAACATAAGGATTATGATTTTCAGACACTTGATATTCCTTTGCTTAAATTCTGATTTCATAATAGAAAGAAATAAGGAATAAATTCAAGATTTTATTATCAGAGATTAAATATTACTAAATTTAATTGATTATTAATTTAAAATTTTAACAGTGCATTGGTAATTTAAGGTCTATGCTTAAAAAACAGGCCCTCACTGGTTAATGAGGGTCTATTTAAATAAACTAATTAGACTTCTTCATTAGCAACATTGTTAGCACCTGAAGTTGTTAAAAGAGCTGCTTCGTTTAATTCTTCTTCAGAAGATGTTTGGGGCAACTCCTTCTCGATAATTTTATGTTCAGAATCATCATCAATAACATCCAAATCTAGACGTATTCCAGGTAATTCAGAAACCTCTGCCAACGTACTAGTTTTAAGCAATGCCTGAGCTCCTAACATTTTTGCTAAAAAGTTAGTTGTTGCTGTTCTCAGGTTAATCATAAATTCTGAATTTAGGTCTATTCCAGTTAGGAAAACAGCATCATCAATCATGGAAATTGAGCCATCACTCTTTACAACTAATTTTTGCGAAGCAGAAGTTGATGGTAGAGTTCCGTGTAATGTATAAATTTTACTAGCTAGAATATTGGTGGGACTTTGATCTGTCACAAACGAAGTTGCTGCAGGAACAGTTGAGGGCTTTATCATAACCCCAAAAAGCGCATCAAAAGCTGCGTAAGCCAAAGTTTTTCTAACATCAAGCTCTCTAATTTGTAATACTTGTAAAGCATCTGGTTGTATTGAAGTGCTTAATCCTCCCCATGCAGATTTCGTAGCTGCCTTATTAACCTCTTGAATCTGCCCTAGAATTGATTGCAAATATTCACCAATTATCGGAACAATTCCGCGCATCTGCGGGATGATATTTACCAAAAAACTTGCTCGTGTAAGATTGTCAGCTGTATTAGTATCACAAGCAATATTACGTACGCACTTTAAAAGTGAGTCTAGTTGCTGATTCAGTGATACCGCAAGATCCACAGGAGAAGTTAGGTACCGGCGAATATTCAAAAAATAAACTTGTTCAGCAATAGGTAGAGAAGAAGTTTTTTGTTCTATCGCAAGATATAATGAACACAGCTGTCCTGGCACAACCTCGCTTTGTTCTGAAAGTACCGAAAATGCATGCACACCAGGGCTTTGAAGTTGTTGATGGGCTTCGTACACATCATCTTGTAACAACTCAATTTCATCGCTTAACTTATTTATTTCAGTCTGCAATGAAATAATAATATCTTGATTTTTTTTATTGGTGCTAAGAATGCCTGCTTTTGCCCCAACGCAATATGATAAGCAGCCCTTAACTTTTGGTTTATTAGTTACAGATGCTTGAGCATCTTCAAAAAATCTTATAGGTAAAGAAGAACTCGAAATTTGTTTGATTAATTCTTGTTTAAGAACATCTTTATCTATCGTATCTATTAATTTTTCTACATAAGCAGCAAATATTTTTGGTCCTTGCTCTCCTGAAAAGCGTCCCGTTTCTTGACTTAGCTCTGAAAGAGTATCTAAAGAATATTCTGTGCTTGCAGCATCTAAGCTTTGAATGTGTAAAACACCACCCAGTAGCAGAGCAATTGCCGTAAATTTTAGGGATGACTTCATATAGTAACTCCTGAAAAAATGATACTTACCTAATTAGTGTAGGCCTCAAGATGAAAAAATAAAGCACTTTTTCTTACTGTTTTTTATCTTTTTCAAAAAGAACTTTTATTTTACTGCTAAGTAATAATGCCACATCTAGTGAATGGAATTTAAGCGGTAATACTTGCTGCTCAATTGTCTGAGTGATCGATACTTGTTTTATTACTGATTTTTCAACACGCATAGCCGCTTTTGCAGATAACACTGCATGTGTTACAACTGCCTCAACAGATAAGGCTCCTTGCTTTACAAGAAATTCTGCAGCACAACACAAAGTACTTCCGGTATCAATAATATCATCCACCAAAATGCAATCATAACCGGCTACATTCGTATTAAGCCCACTCATCTGGCATGTAGTGTCTGCCTTTCTAATTTTATTCATGACTGCAAAATTACATCCAAGTGCTTGGCTTAGCTTTTGTGCACGTATCCTACTTCCCGCATCGGGAGAAACAATCATTAAATTTTTGCGATTCCTTAAAAAATCAGCAAATAATGGTGTTGTTTCGACATTTTGTACGGGAATGGAAAAAAAATCAGTAATATTTTGAGCGTGTAAATCAACCGTGATCAAATGATCAACTCCAACTACTTCAAAAAGTGTTGATACCACTTGCGCAGATATTGGCCCGTTCAAGCTTGTAACTTTGTTTTGGCGGGCATATCCAAAATAGGGCAGTACTGCAATCACCCGGCTGGCCCCTGAATACTTTACAGCATTAACCAGTAGTAATAGTTCCATTAAATGATCATTCACTGGATTTGAGGTTGATTGCACAATAACCACATCTTTTCCACGTAGGTCATTTGCTACTTCAACTCGAAGCTCTCTATCTTCGAAGTAAGCAGTTTGTGCATCCACAAAATCTATGCCAAGCATGTTACTAAGTTTTTTTGCTAACTTTAGGCTACTGCTGCCGGCAATAAGTTTGGTCATAGAAAAAATGTTCTGAATTTTTAATAAGAGTAGAATATAAGCGACAGAAAATCTTCATTAAAAGTGGTTTTAAAATTAATAAAAAAAATCAGGATTCTCAGTGGATTTTCTCCTTTTCTTTCTTTGCTCTTGTTCTTGAGCAGAAGCGTAAATACAAGAAAACCTGTCTTCACTTGTTGTTGCTTCATCCTCTAAAGAGTTAAAGTAACTTGCTGCGATTTTACGAGCATTTTTTAATTTTTTAGATCTAGTTTTTCTTATTATTTTTGACAATCTTGCCTTTGTATACCAAGGAACAATTTCATCTTCTGAGGAGAAAAATTCTTCAAGAGAATTTTCTGCATATCTATGATGACCCAACAAAGAATCATTCTGCAAAATATCGCAAGCCGTGAACGCTTTTGCTGAAATTTCAAGATTCTTCCAAACTGAAATCGCGTGCTTATGATGCGCCTTGAACTCAGGATTATTTAAAATCTTGCAAGCAATAACTTCTTTCGCTAAAGAAACTGACGAATGAGTGCTTTTATCAGAACTGAAGTCTTTCCATGCTCTTATTGCTGCTTCATGCTCGTAATATTCTCCTAAGGACGTATTTGTGAACAGCTGCAAAGCAATGAATGCTTTTGCTTTAATAGGAAAATCTCTTTCAGTAATCAGAACAGCTGCAGTAGCCGCTACTTGTATGTGCAATTCTTCTAACTCTCTTTTAAGCAAAATGGTATTTATAAGGTTTGCTTTGATGCTAGAAGAAACTTTTGAGTTTTCAAGGTAGGGCAATGCTTCTTCTGCTCTTGCTTGATGATATTGACTCAAATCTTTATTTGCCAAAACATGACTAATAATTTCTGCATAATAATCAGGGTGATGAATCGGCCCTTCCATTGCATGGAAAGAACTTATGAATTGCGTCATTGAAAAACATAGGCCACTGATTTTAAAAACAATTTTTAGCAATACATTGATCTTTTCATTAATTTAAACCAGAAATATATAGTATTATATTTCTAATTTCAACAGATCATCAAGTTTTAGTTGCCGTGATCATCCATGAATTACGCCTTCCGTTGAAAGAATTTATCGGAACTCGTTCGTGCTGAATATTTAAAAATCCTTGTTTTTGCAAGAATTTGTTAATAGAAGAATCTGGTTGTGATTGTTCGAGTCTTTCTAATTCAAGTGCCACAACTGCGCTAAGAGATAACTGAAAGTGTTCTGCCTTGGTTAAGAAATCTTCAGCAAAAATACCTATTTCTGTATTTAGCAGCGCGAAATACTCAGTTTCATCAAGACGAATTAATCCAGTAGCAGTAGTCATTGCTTCCTGCACTGACCTTATAGCTTGCTCGCAAAGCGCCACTTTTTCTTTGCCCCTAGAAATTAATTCTTCTATTTTTTCGGGTAAAGCGCCTTGAGAAGATAATCGCTCTGTTGTTTCACTCCATACTTGCTCAGTCTCAGAAGACATTGCTGCCTTTAATAAATCTGGAAATAAAGGGTATGCATAAAAACTAAATGGATTTTTAATTATTGCTTCTTGGTTTTTAGAAATTAAAGGAAGGTGTTCTATGAAAAGATTAGCTCCTGACCGCATATTATTTGCTAAATTTTTAATAGCTCTTGGCATAAGAAAAAAATCTATAGTTGGTGGAGTGTCCATATCCTCAAGCATTTTAGCTATTAGCTTTTTGCGTATTTTTGCTGGATAATTTGCTAATTTCTCAGAAACCTTTGCTACTATAGATTTTTTTATTTCTGGATCATTAGCTGCAGCTATCCTTTCTAAATCAAGAGCTGTTCGTACTCCTTCGCTAGGAAAAAGTTCCATGAATACAGCAGCAATAGGTTTTTTAAAACCAAATATGCAAACATCTGTTCCAGAAATATGATTTGCTATTCCAGTATCAGGGCGCAAATCTAAAGTTGTGGCTCTACCACCAAATGTAAGGGTATGTGTAAAATCAGTTTCAGAATTATGATAATAAGATTCAAGATACGGGTTGTTAATCTGACCAACAGTCCTATTGCTACCAACTACTAGATATAACTCTTCAGCACCATAAATAACTGAAAAAATTATCAAAATAAAAAATAAGCCAACTCTATTGATTTTTCTCATATTGCATTTCTTAAAACTAATGAATTGTAAAAATAATATAATATAAGAAGCTTTTTAGAAACTTTTATTTTCAAAATTTTTATTTCTACAACAAGCCAATCGTTGAAAGTTGATTGCCATAGAAAGATTCCCCACGATGGGCAGAGCGCCTGCAGCTGAAATATTCATCCTCCAGCGCATAAGTATCTAAACTCAGTACCTCAGTATTTTTAATGCCCTGTGTTTCAAGTTCATGTAATACATATCCAGCTAAATCAAAAAGATAATAACTTAAACGTACTGACGAAATAAAAAATTTTTCCTGCTTTGCAGCAGCAAAAACTTCTTGGCCCACTTCGTAACTTTTTTGATGAATACATGGGCCAATAGCTGCTGTAATATTTTCCTTTTTAGCACCCAGCGACTGCATAGCATCAATGGTTTTTTCAACAATACCAGCAACTGCACTGCGCCAACCAGCGTGAATGGCGCCTATAATTCCTTCAAAAGGATCTGTTAGCAAGATTGGTGCGCAATCCGCCGTTTGAATAGCGAGTAATCGACCAGGCATTTTACTAACCATCGCGTCGCTTTGATGCCCATTTATTGTGTTTTTATCGACAATTAATACATCACTTTTGTGCACTTGGCGCAGCGTCACCATATGAGAAATTCCCATCACGCTACATATACGCTGGCGATTTTCAATAATATTAGCATCGTCATCATCTTTGTGAAACCCGGTATTAAGGCTTGTATAAATTCCTTGGCTCACGCCTCCCTGACGACCAAAAAAGCCATGCACAATATTTTTGTGATCAAGTTTTTTAGCTTTTTGAAATGGAGGCGTTACCATTGAAAAACCTCAAGTACTTTAAAGCGTTGCCCCATTTCACTCGGTGCTACCAAACGGGTCGCTCCTGTTGTTAAGCTAAATCGTTGCTCAGGTGAAGCAATGCCAATTAGCTTTTCAAGGCGTTGTTCAATACCTAAACGCAACAAGAAATTTCCTTGTGGTTGAAACCTGAAATTTATAGCAATGCTGCACAATTTATGAAAATCAACCTGATGTGATAAATCAGCAAAACTTAAACTCTGCAGCACATTAACTGGTTTATGCTGAAACAATGCTTGCAGCGTATCACCAAAGCGTGCTTCAGATGGGGTGTCATCACCGTAGTCAATAATTAATGCCACCCCAGGACTAAGATAATTCATAATTTCATGCATCACTGCCTCTGCAGCAGGGCATGATTCTTTAATAGTTTTTGGATTTCCAGGCGGAGAAAAAATCAGTGTATTTTCTTGTTCGCTATAACGCACCTTTCGTTCTTCGTGTCCAATGAACTGACGAATAGGCAATGTATCAAAAAATTCATTAGCAACAATTATTGTAAAATCTGCACCTTTTGGTACTTCTGAAAGACTTGTGTGCCAGAAAATCGAAGGAAAATCACCTAATGCTTCACGCTGTTGCTCGCGAAGCGGCGCACAAATTTCGATACAACTAACTGTTAAACTTTCCAAAAAACCTTCCTGACGAGCCCCGATACGTAAAATATCTTGCATTAATGTTCCTCTGCCAGGCCCTAATTCAATTAGATGTAACGACGCGGGCATTCCTGCTTCTTGCCATTGAGCAATACACCAAAAAGCAAGCATTTCACCAAATAGCTGAGAAATTTCAGGTGCTGTTATAAAATCACCCTGAGAACCAATAACACTGTTGTGCACATAGTACCCAAACTCTGGATGGTAAAGACCAAGTTTTTGAGCTTCTTCTACTGTGACAGGACCGTTTTTTCGGATGTAGTCTTGAATACACGAAGGCGCACCATCATCAATATGATGCTTAGCAAAAGCATGAGCGTACATAATATAACACCAACCCCTAGATTATATGTGCCCAACTGCACAATCACCTCTTGTATTTTAAACGCTTCAACGCTTAAGCGAAAGAGTGCATATAAGCTCAAAAACAAACAGCCTGTTAATCCCTTGCATTTCCTGACTACTGGAACTGTTTTATAAATAAAGTTCAAAGTAAAAAATAATACTAAACCCTCTAAAAGTGCCTCGTAAATCTGGGTTGGGTGCTGTGCCACTATTTGTTTTGGAAATATTACTCCCCAAGGCATTTTTGTTTCTACTCCGCATAATTCAGCATTGATAAAATTTGCTAGTCTGCCAAAAAATAAACCAATAGGTGAAATAAGAGCCATTAAATCGCCAAGGCTATAAAAATCCAAATGATGACGTTTTGCATAAGCAATAGCCATAACAACAACACCCAGCAGGCCACCATGAAATGACATCCCGCCTTGCCAAACTTGTAAAATTTCTAATGGGTGATTTAAGTAATAGCCAGGGTCATAAAGCATAGTATGACCTAAACGTCCGCCTATAACAATTCCTACAACAGCATGTGGTAAAAGGTCATCAAACAATTTGGGGGTAATATTAAATTCAAAACGCCTAATCAGTGCATGAGCCCAGTGACATGCCAAAATAATACCAACTACATAAGCAATTCCGTACCAGTGTACTTTCAAAGGTCCAAGTGTTACTGCAACGGGGTCAATAGCAGGAAAAGAAATCACTACAACATGCATCTTTGGAAACTAATTTCACAACTTTATCATATAATACCAAACGCGAAAAGACGATGCTTGTGCGCCTATTGAAGGGGTAAATAAAAACTATTTTTTGAAAGAGTTTTAACTTTCTAATTTATATGGTGGATAACACACTAAAAGTGCCTAGGATTATAAAAATTTCACATGCTAAAGCTATTTACTAGACTACCACACAACATATTCCAGCCATCAATCAATACAAAGAAAATAATTTTAAATGGCATGGAAATCAGCATTGGCGGCAGCATCATCATCCCCATACTCATTAGAATGCTAGCAATTACCATGTCGATTACCACGAAAGGTAAATAAATCAAAAAACCGATTTCAAAACCTCGACGTAGCTCACTAATCACAAAAGCTGGCACTAAAATTCGCATAGGAACATCTTTTGCTGATTTAATATTGGTTTCCTTACCTAGGAACATAAACAGTTCAAGATCTTTTTCTCTTACATTTTTACGCATAAAAGCATGAATTGGAGCGCAAATTTTTTCATAAGCTGTTTCATAAGAAATTTTATCATCCATTAAGGGCGCTACTCCATCTTGATAAGATTTATTAAGTACAGGCCCCATAATGAACAGTGTCAAAAATAGTGCGAGACTAATTAGAATCATATTTGGGGGGGATTGTTGCGTTCCTAGTGCATTTCTGAGGAAGGAAAACACAACTACAATACGCGTGAATGAAGTGACTACAACAATGATTGATGGAGCTATTGTTAGTAACGCCATCAAAGCGCTTAATTGAATCATACGACCAATAAGACTGCCGCTGCTATCGCCCAAATTTAAAGTAAAGCTATCAGCACATAGCGGCGTTTGCATAAAAATAAATAGAAATGCCCCAATACAACACAAATTATTGATGTGAAAACGTTTTGGCCGAAAATTTTTCAAAAAATTAAACATGCTGACGATCAAGATCCGCCACTTCGATGGAAAGGGCTGCGGGTGTTGTTTCAAGCAAAACATCATTGTTAGGGCCTAATAATAGCACATGACGTTTGCCACGATGAGTAATGTTAACGATGCGTCTTTTACCATCAATCATTATTGGTGGCTCAATAATCACTCCCTGCTGTTTAGCATTGAAAAGCGGAAAGCTCGAAAATTTTCCTGATTGCTGAAAATAGCGCAGCGCTAGAGCAAACAAGCCAATCAATCCAAAAACAACAAAAATCGCTGCTATCACATTAAGCATACTTTACCTTTTTTTTGCCGTTCTTTAATGCTAGCTCACATTTTTTTTAAAAAGCAAGTGAAAGTAAAAAGTTGTTCGCAGCATATCCGGCTTTCCTTTTTATATTAAAACTTTTATAATTCGCGAAAAATTAATACAAAATAAAACAATGATTAAATTACTTATTTTAACTTTTTTGTGCGCAACCGTTTATAGGGCGGGCGCTACCGAGATAGATGAAGAAGGTCTGGTACCACATAATAAACTCACAAAGTTTCCCTATTTTAAAAAAATTCAACACTCAGCTGATTTATCCAATGGAGTCTTTTGCTCTCAAATTTTTCCTGAATTATTAAAACAATACCCAAGAATCTTTTTAGTGCCAGTAAACAGACAACTTGTAAGTCAATATCTTGAAGCAATTAAAGCTACCCCAACCATTAAGGATGAAATAACCAAATTTGCAAATGACACCCTAAGTATTTATGCGTGTGCAAATGAAGAAAAAATTTCTAGTAAATTTAATCTGATCTATGAGTATGATCTTGGTGTTTTGCGCATGGCGCTGACTTCTTTTTTAAGTATTATAAACACTCCCAGTGTGGTCGATAATTTAGCAGAGTGGCGAATAGAAGCAATGATAAGATCCCTCACATCTATTTTCTCCATTTTATCTCCACAAGAAAGTAATCATGATTTATATACCAGGCTTCCGATAAGAATAATGGAAATTCTCTTATTTCCTTCAGGGAAAATATTTGAACATCCTTATCCTGACTTAGCAGAGTGGGCAAGAAGTATTCCTAATCAGTCGGGAAAATTAGCTTTTCCAGTTTTTGCGCTTTCGCTTATGCACTCATTGGCTTTTAAAGTAAAGGCTCCCTTTGCATCGCAAATAATTGTGGCTCAAGATTGGCAAGAGACGTTATCTACTCAGCAATCAATTACTTCTGTTACGCAAACATTAGTGCAGACAAATCCTTCAAATACTTTTTCTGGTTTTATAGCACCTACTCCTAAAAAAAAGGGGAAGATTTTACGGCGATTCACCGAAAAACTTCGTGATTTTGAAAAATAGCTGCCTTTCAATTTTTTAACCGCCTAACGATGAATATCGTATAGTGGAAATCATTGAAAGTATTCGAGTTTATCAGCGTGGATAAAGTAATTAATTAAAATTATTTTAAAATTTTATTACTTGCTGATGAATTGTTTAAAGAAAAATTGACTCTCTTCTTAAATTAATAAACAGTTAAATAATTGATATTAAAATTTTTATATAATATAAATTCGCAATACATATGATTAAGAAATTTATTCTAACATTTTGGCTGATCTCTTTTTTTGTGTTTTTCTCCACAGCTGCCTTCTGCATGCACTACGATCCTACAAATTTTCCTAATATTGGTGATTTGTGGATTAATCCTGTTCTTACTCGCCCTTGTCTCACGAAAAAATTCTGGAGAAAGCAAAGTGGTGACCACTTAATTTCATATAGCGAAACAGGCTTAACCATAATGAAATTAAAATATTTTCCAGCAAGAGGTGATCATTTTGAAACCAAAATGGAGCTCACAAATGTATGGAATTTTCCTATTCAACTGCTTCGTGGAAAAATAAAATATTCCAATGATAATTCAGAAGTTCTTGCATTACAGGACTATAAAAATGCTTGCTATTTTTGGCATTTTCCTGAGTTAAGAGACGCCACTAGTGCAAAAGAACGCAAGGAAGAATATGATAGTTTATTTGACAAGCTAGTCAGAAGACTTAAAGCACGGAACAGTTTTTATGAAGGTCGCGCAATATCAATTTATGATCTTTATCTTGATCAGAATAATCATATTGTTGGCTTGCAATTTGGATTTCCTGAAAATTTTTCTTTAAAAGGAAATATTACTCAAAAGGAATTCGACATAAGCTGGATCACTACGCCTCTAGATTTAAGTGTGGATGAATATGAATTTCATGAACCCCTGCAAAGGCATAACGCAAATATTTCTGGGCGGGTAATTCCCTACTATTACGTAGCTCCTTCTTCCCATGCCATGCCGATTGAAAAAACTATTGTAATGCTTTCTGGTGGCCCAAAGCTCCAGTATATTGGAGAATACTCATCCATAATAAAAATGTTCAGTGACGCAGGGTGGGCTACTATTCTTCCCCAAGAGAGTCTGCGTACAGGTTTTGGTTGGAAACATTTCTCTACTGGTATTGGAGAGATAGGACGAAAAAACATGCATCAGCTCCTTCACGTTTTTCACGATGCAATAGACAAAGGTCTAATTACAAATACTAGCCAAATATATTTTTATGGTCGCAGTTATGGTGGTTTTGTTGGGACTCTTTTTTCTGTGAAATGGGACGATTTGCATAAAGAGGCAGGCCTTGCAAAACGATTTAATTTTCAATTAATCATGGCTGAAGCTTCCCTAGTGGATCTTAGTCCCTTAAGGCCAGTTTCTTTTTATCTGCCATTTATTGGAGATATAGATCTTGAAAGATTTCGCAAGATTTTTATGCCTCTGCATAACATTAAGTCAGGCGAATCATTGTCGGCACCATTAATTATGATTCATGGCTATAGTGATAAAAAATGCCCACCTTCAGAAATTCAAGAATTTTCGCAAAAACTACTTTCTGCTGGCTGCGAACACTCTCTATTATGGCACGATGGAGGGCATGGTGTTCAACACTCAACTTATTCTAATTTTTTGTTAGCTCAAGCTCAGGCAAAAGAAACTGACAATTTAGAAAGGCAGATAGGTCTAATAAAAACTTTTTAAATTCTCTATTCCACATTTCAAATTTTGCTTTTAGACTATTCGTTCTGTACATAATTTTAATGTGGATATGATTAAGAAGTTTATTTTTCAATTTTTATATATGGTTATTATCAATTTAGCTCTAGGTAACGTGCACGGGGTATTTGACAATGTAATTGAGATTAAACGAAACACACAGAAAACATCAGTATATCCATTGGTAATTAACCTAGATTGTGAATTACAAAAATCAGGAATATTTTTTATTCTGGTAGATAATACGTCTGGTTACATAGGAGTGTCTAATGGAAGTAATAATTTTTTCTGGGCACATTTTTCAAAAGCTCCTGATTGTTATGAATTTTTAGCTGAGGTTTTTTACAGTAATCCTTACCGCTATAATCTTCCGCTTAAATTGCGAAAAGCTCCTTCCACATACGAAGAATGGCTTAAAATATTAAATAATTCAGCAATTTCTAAAAAAGCACCAACAAACGCATCGACTCTTCTCATAACTGTGGAAAAAAAGCAGATATTTCGCAGGGATAGGGGATATAGTTTTGGTTAGAAAGACAATAGATTTACGCAACCTTATAGCGATGGGTGAGAGCAGTTGAAAGTGTGCCATCATCAAGATAATCTAGCTCGCCCCCCACAGGCACACCGTGTGCAAGGCTAGAAATATTTTCCACATATGCTGCAATGCGTTCGCGTACATAATGCATTGTGGTTTGTCCATCAAGAGTTGCGCTAAGGGCAAAGATGACTTCTTGAAATGAAGTGGTTTGCACTTTTTCAAGTAAATGTTGAAAATTTAGTTGTTCTGGCCCTATACCTTGCATAGCGGACAAATTTCCTCCTAATACAAAATATTGCCCACGATATGTATTTGAGCGTTCCATCGCCCATAAGTCACTAACTGATTCTACAATGCAAAGTGTGTGTGGGTCTCGTTTAGAGTCACGGCACAAGCTACAAATTGGATGGCTATCAAGATTGAAGCAACGCTGACAAATTTGAATGGTTTGGTACGCGCAAGAAAGGGCTTCAATAAGCGGCGTCATGTGGGATTCTTTTTTTTGTAGCAGATGCAGAGCAGCTCTTCGCCCAGATCTGGGGCCAAGCCCAGGAAGCCGGCTCAAAAGCTGTATCAGCCGTTGAATTTCGGGGCTATTCATTGTAGAGTTTCCAAATGCACATACATTTAATTAGCACGGTTTTGTGATAACGACTAGTCCCCTTCGTATAGGAACCAGGAAATCTGCGTTAGCAATTGTGCAAGCCAGGCAAGTGATTGCGGCTATGGATATCGGCACAAATTATGAGCTGCTACCCATTGTCAGTTCTGGTGATAGGATAGAAGGACCTTTACACAGTTGTGGAGGGAAATCTTTATTCACAAAAGAGCTAGATGCTGCCTTGTTGCAAGGTGAAGTAGATCTTGTTGTGCATTCTATGAAGGATGTAGAAACTCCACTCCCTGAGGGGCTTGAGCTTGCTGCAGTGCCCTTTCGCCTTGATCCAAGAGATGTGTTGATTACCAATCCAAGTGTTGAAATTGAAAATAGTGATACACCTATCACTATCGGAACATCATCTTTACGTCGAGGTCATCAACTAAGGTTTCGTTATCCTCATATCTCTATTTTGCCATGCAGAGGTAATATCCAAAATCGCCTACAAAAATATGCTAATGGAGAATTTGGTGGGATTATTCTAGCTGTAGCTGGATTAATGCGCATGGGGCTTTTTAATGAAAATCGTATCGATAGCATTATGGCTGATGTACAGATTCTTGATACTCATTCCTACGTGCCAGCGCCAGGGCAAGGCGCGCTAGCCGTAGTGAAGCGAAAAGATGATGTGCGATTTGACACGGTGCTGCAAAAAGTAAATTGCCCAAGCAGTTTTCTGGCTGTGAAAATCGAGAGAATGATTACAGATGCTCTTAATTTGTCATGTCATGATGCGGTTGGTGTATACGCATTAATTGAAGGCGCTCTATTCTCGGTGCATATTATTTTGTTCACGCCTCAAGGACAAATTGAAAAAAAAGCCAATGGATTGTTGAAGAATCGTGACAAAATTATCCCAGCATTTATTGAGGAAATTCAGCAGCTGAGGGTATAGCTTTATCTTTGGTCCAGCTTAAATTCAATGCGACGATTGCGATCAAGCTTTGCTTCTTCTGTACTAAGAGGCTGAAACTCTCCAAAACCAGCTGCCACTAAATGTTTTCCATCAATGCCTTTTTTAATCATGTATTGCACCACAGCAATGGCCCGCGCAGATGAAAGTTCCCAGTTCGAAGGAAATTGTGGGCTTTTTATGGGCCGTTTATCTGTATGGCCATCCACGCGCAGGATCCATTTAATTTCAGGGGGAATTTTGCTCCCAATTTCTTTAAGAGCATTAATAAGTTCGATGAGTTGTTTTTTTCCTTCTTCACCAAGTTCAGCCGATCCTATTTCAAATAGAACTTCTGATTGGAAAACGAATCTATCATCAACAACTCGTACATCGCTGCGATCACCTAGGATTTTTTTTAACTGAGCGAAGAATTGTGAGCGGAACTGTCCTACCTTGATTGAACTTTTGTATTTTTCCTGGTCTTTTTCTAAATTTTGTAAACCAAGCTGAAGTTTTTTGACCTCTTCATCTTTTTGTGCTGAGTCAGCCTGCGCTTGGTCAAGGAGATATTGCAAGTGCTTTAGGCGCTCCTCTAGTTTTTCTAAATCGGTCTTGATGCGTTCATTTGTTGTGCGTTGGTCGCTGTGTTGTTGTTTTTCAAGGTTTAAATCTTGAGCAAGCTTTGCTAACTGTGTATTAAGATTTGTAATCAGTTCTTCTAAAGAAGTTACTTTTGCCGATGCAGCTGTGTGTTGATTTTTTGCTTTTTCTAAGCTCTGTTCAAATAATCTTAACTGCGCTTGCAGCCGTGTGACCTCAGAATCTTTTGTGTTGATTGTCTCAACTAAAAACACTTGGGCAACTAAAAACGTCATAAGGACAAAAATAATTGCCATTAGCACTGTTGAAAGAGCATCTACGAAAGTAGGCCATACTTCAAGACGAACAGAAGACCGAGGTCGTGCGAAAAACATCAAAAACTCATGAAAATAAGAACACTTAAATTCTTACGTATTTTTTAGGAATCTCCAAAAGGTTTTTGCATATTGAAGTCCAGAGGCAACAGTAAATAGGCTTGTTAAAATGAGAAGAATACTTTCACTGAACAAAAGTAGAGAACTAACCGAGGTAACTTGTAGCCTATATGTTACAACTAAAATGCATAGTATTTGTAAAAAGGTATTGATTTTGCTGGCTTTAGTTGGCGACAAGTCATTCTTGTATGGTGATCTCATCATTGAAAACCCACCAAGAGTAATTAATATGTCGCGTGCAAGGCACAAACACACAAAAGTTAATGGCATGGCTTTTAAATACCCAAGAGTTGCAAATATTGCGATCATTAATGTTTTATCAGCTATAGGGTCGAATATCTTACCAAATAGTGATTCTTGATTGAATTTACGAGCAAAAAATCCATCTAACCAATCGGTTGTTCCAAGTGCTAACGTCAACCAAAAGGCTAAAAAATACTCGTGAGAAAAATATAGATAAACAAGCACCGGTGCGCCAAAAAAGCGAACACCGGTAAGGGTATTGGGAATATTAACCAACAATTTCCATTTCACTGAAGAAAAAAGCAATTTCTTTAGCTGCATTCTCTGCAGAGTCGGATCCATGAACAGAATTAGCTTCAATAGATTCTGCAAATTCTTGACGAATTGTTCCTTCTTTCGCGTTAGCAGGATTTGTAGCGCCCATGATGTCGCGGTATTTTGCTATAGCTTCATCACCTTCCAGAGCTTGAACTACAACAGGTCCGCTGATCATGAATTGGCATAGCTCACCAAAAAAAGAGCGTTCAGCGTGCACCGCATAAAATGCCTGTGCTTGAGCTAAGCTTAATTGTAAACGCTTTTGTGCAACAATACGTAAGCCCGCTGCTTCGATTTTTGCATTGATTTTCCCTGTAATGTTACGACGAGTCGCATCAGGTTTTAGGATAGAAAGAGTTCTTTGTGTGTTCATACAACTTTTACATATACTTTAGGGTGACTAGTGTATGTTATCAGGCTATCCTTTGCAAGGATATATAATGGCTTTTGATATGACTAAGATTTTGGGACTTGATCCTGGGCTTCAATGCACAGGATGGGGGATAGTGCAAAAAAAAGAAAACTCACTGAGTTACGTAGCGCATGGTGTGGTAAAAACAGATGCAAAACTACCCTTGGCGGAGAGATTGAACACTTTATATCAAGGATTATCTAAGGTGCTAGAACAATTCCAACCCCAAGAAGCAGCAGTTGAAGAAACGTTTGTTAATCAAAATCCTGTTTCGACGCTAAAACTTGGTATGGCGCGTGGTGTCGTTTTGTTTACGCCTGCTTCTTTTGGGTTGGGTGTTTGGGAATATTCAGCAAATAAAGTGAAAAAATCAGTCGTTGGCTCAGGGCATGCGCAAAAGCATCAGGTGGCTCAAATGGTGTCTTGGCTTTTGCCAGCAATGCCTAAGAATGTTGTCGATGATGCTGCTGATGCTTTGGCTGTTGCTATTTGTCATGCACATCATCGTGCGCTTAATGAAAAGCTAAAGGATATATCTCGGCTATAGTTTCTGACTTGGCATTGTTGGAATTCTCGCCTACTCTAAGTGAATTCAAAAAAATAAAATTTAGGAGAGTTTATGTCTTTTTCGGTAAAGGAATCACCAACTCAGAATGATGATCCGTTTTATAATCCTATGCAAACTGACGGATTTGAGTTTGTCGAGTTTGCAAGTACCCAAGGTGATAATAGTTTGGAGAAAACTTTTGAGTCTCTTGGGTTTTCTCTTGTTGGAAAACATCGATCAAAAGATGTGTTTTTATATCGACAGGGGCATATTAACTTTATTCTAAATAAGCAAGCCGATTCTTTTGCGGCAGATTTTGCTGCAGCGCATGGTCCTTCAGCTTGCGCAATGGCAATACGAGTTAAAGATTCTGAACTTGCCTTAAATAGAGCAATTTCTCTAGGGGCGAAGCCTTACAAGTCAAAAATTGGTCAAGGAGAGCTGTCTATTCCTGCTATTTATGGTGTGGGAGATAGTTTGATTTTCTTTGTTGATCGTTATGATTCAAAAACGATTTACGATTATGATTTTGAGTTTTTACCCAATGCACAGAAGCATCCGAAGGGATATGGATTAGAGATCATTGATCATTTGACGAACAATGTTTATCAAGGGCAAATGACCAAGTGGGCTGGATTTTATGAAAAAATTTTTAATTTTCGTGAAATACGATATTTTCATATTACTGGACAAAAAACTGGTTTGTTGAGTCGCGCAATGACTAGTCCTTGTGGAAAAATTCGCATTCCTATTAATGAACCAACAGAGGAATCCTCACAAATAGCAGAATATCTTCGTGAATATAAGGGAGAGGGTATCCAGCACATCGCTTTAACAACAAAAAGTATTACTAAAACAGTTGATTCAATTGGGCAAAAAGGTATTAATTTTCTTGATATTAGCGACACATACTATGAAGTTGTGCGCGAGCGTTTCCCAACTTTAGATCTTGATTATGAAGCCTTGTCTAAGTACAAAATTTTGATTGATGGTGAAGTAGATGGAGACCGCAAAGAAATATTATACCAAATTTTTACAGAAACAGTGATTGGGCCAATTTTCTTTGAAATTATTCAACGAGAAGGTCACGAAGGTTTTGGAGAGGGGAATTTTTCAGCGTTGTTTGAAACGATGGAAAGAGACCAGGAAAAGCGCGGTGTTCTTTAAAAATATTTTAGAAGGGCTGCCGATTTATATCTTTATCTGCAGCTCTTAATTTTATAAAAAATTTGCACTAGTCTTTTACAGGTTGTGACTTTGCTTTAGCTGGAGAGCTATGAAAAGGGTATTTTTTGGAAGATGCATCATATTCTGTAATGGTGTGTTTATTGATTTCATCAATGATTAAGTGGTTCCATAAACCTCTTGCATGCTGAATTGCTTTTGCTAAAAACCTAGCTACAATTGGAATATCCTCTGGTTTTAAAAGTGCAACACCAAGTAGGGCCAGAAGAATCCACTCAGAATTAGGCAGCATCGTACAATTCCATTATTCCGTGATCTTCTTCAATAAGCGGATAATCTTTTGGGGAAAACATTTGATAATGCCACCACTCATTATTGTAAAAATCCCAACCAGCGCTCATCATAATGCCTAATAGTATGTAGCGATTACGTGCTATTTCTGGGGGTAAAATTGCACTATGGTGAGAATTCTCAGTAAAATCATCAAAGGGTGTTCCCATATCAAGTTCTCGGCCATTTTTGTCAATTAAACTCAAGTCAATTGCGACACCACGAGTGTGATTTGAGCCTTTTTGAGGATCTGCTACATACATAGGGTTAGGGCAAAAATCCCACAAAGCTTCTGCCGCTTTTTTTGGTCTAAATGTATCAAAAATCTTAAGTCGATATCCTTGTCGATCAGCTAGATGTATAGCTTTTTCAAACAAAGGCATAGCTTTTTCATGTAAGAAACAGCGTGGATTTTTGTAGATTACTTTACCTGTAAAATTGTTATTGGTGGCATAAAGCAGTTTCAAAATAACTGGGTGCGAATTTTGTGTGATTTCAATTAAGGACATTTTAATTGTTCCCTTGCAAATGCTAACTTAAAATATCAGAAAATGTTGATAGAGTTTAGTGGAAAATGTCCGATTTTTTATGGCAATCGTTTGTAACATTATTGGTAATTATTGATCCATTTATGATAGTTCCTGTGTTTATTGGCTTAACACGCACGGATTCATCGTTGCAGCGTGAAAGAATTGCCAGGAAAACATGTGTTATTGCTACAATTTTATTAGTTTTCTTTGCGGTAGCTGGGGATCGTTTGCTAGATGTGATGGGAATTTCTGAGCCAGCATTTCGTATTGCTGGTGGATTTTTGCTGCTATTAGCTGGTGTTGAAATGGTTATGGCTAAATCAACAGGTTCACGAACACCTACTAATGCTGAGGAAAAAGAAGCTATTGATCGTGATGATATTTCTGTTTTTCCTTTGGCGATTCCTCTTATTGCGGGGCCTGGATCTATGACATCTATTGTGGTGCTGATGCGCGAAGCAGAGCATCAAGGGGCGACGATAGAAATGGGTGTGATTTTAATTGCTATTTTTGTGCTTTTTCTTACCTATATTGCCATGCGTATGGCCGAAAGGTTGATGAAACTACTCGGTGTGACTGGCATGAACGTACTTACGCGAGTTTTTGGAGTGATTGTTGCAGCACTTGCAACACAGTATATCGTGCATGGAGTAACTGCTGTAGTGAAGGGGATGCAGTAATTACTTCCGCATCGAAAGCCCATAAACACCCAAGCACTGGGTGCCCAAGCACAAAATAATTGAAGGGCCAGAGGGTAGGTCGGCGTGATAGGATAATAACAACCCAACATAACAACCTAAAAATCCAAGTATTGAGCTTACTTTAAAAATTTGTCGATAGTGTCTGCATAATATTCTGCCTGTAATTGCAGGTAGCATCATCAATCCTAGCGCGAGAAGCGTTCCTATCGCTTGATAGCTGGCGACCAGGTTGCTAACAACAAGTGCTAAAAAGCCAAACATTAATAATTTGTGGCTGGAACCAGAAACTTGAAAAAGTAGTGGGTCAAAACAATACATCAAAAGCAATTTTCTAAATTTGGCCAGGAAAAAAATTGTGATTAAACATACAATAGCAATTAGGGAAAGAGTGATGGAATCGACACCTAACACACTGCCAAATAGCAAGTGCATAACGTTGGTGTTTGTTCCATGATGAAACAAAATCAAAACACCTAGGGCAAGAGACAAGCTATAAATTACAGTAAAGCTAGCATCTTCAGGGATAATAGAATGAGTGCTTAAACGGTTTGAAATGAAAGCGACAATAAGGCCGGCAGTGATTCCCCCAATAAATAGTGGTACAGGATTCATACCAAAAAAGATGGCAGCGATGGCAATGCCCGGTAGTATGCCGTGGGCAAGACTATCGCCAACAAGACTTAAACCTCTAAGGAGTAAAAATACTCCTAAGGGTACTGCAGATAAACATAATAAAAAGCAACTAAGTAGTGCTTTTTGCATGAAAATGTACTCAGTAAAGGGTGCAATAAAAAAATTCCACAGATAGTTCATTAATGCTATTCCCCTTGCTTGCCTAAATTTTGATTGTGATAAAGGCTAAAATGTCCTTCTTTGCATTCAATAATGGTTGGGACAAAATTGTTAACAAAATGCCAATCATGGACAGCAATTAATATGGTTTTACCACCTCTGTGTAAATCGCTTAAAACATCAGCAAGATCGTGAATTGTTTCTTCATCAATACCATTGAATGGCTCATCAAGCAGCAAAAAATCAGGATTTTGCAACAAAATTCTAGCAAACAATACACGCTGAAATTGCCCGCCACTCAAATCTTGAATTGCGCGATCAAGTGGTATGGAAAGCTTTACAGCATGAAGTGCATTTTGTAGATCGGAAGTGTTATGATTGCCCTTTGAATTTACATATCTGCTCATTTTTAAAACGTCGCTAACGGAAATTGGAAAGGTCCGATTGAAAGAGCCATTTTGCGGCAAATAAGCAATCGATTGGTATGGTTGGAAAAAATTTCCTTTCGATGGTTTTATAAGCCTCGCTAACAATTTTAAAAGAGTTGACTTACCAGAACCATTAGCACCAATAATGGCACAATAGGAATGAATAGGAATACTAAGAGTGACGTCTTTTAAAACAGGCTTGCCTGGATGATATTCAACGTCAATATGTTCAAGTGTTAGGTATCGTTTGCTCATATCTCATACTCTAGCATGAGTTAACAAAATACACACGAGACAAATTCCTTTTTAGTGTTGAAATATAATTTCATTTTCATGAAATATTAATCTTTTTGTTGGATTCTAAAGAAGCAACTACAAGATAGGCAAGTTCAAATGGGGTGGTTTCTTCTTCATTCTGTATCCGTGCTCCTAAACTTTGGATTGTTCGCTCAAGAGACTTTAGATATTGATGCAGCATCTCACAGGCCAGATCCTGCTGCATACTCGTCACATTTATGGCTAAAATTCGATAATTTTTTAAATGATCCTGATTTTTTAAATCAGTTTGTTCCCTCATCATTAGAAGCAAAGTTTCCAGAAATTTCTGTACTTGTGCCAAGAATGCGTCTTAATGAATTGCTTCGATCCGCGTGTCACTTAAAGCGCCTGCATTTTCTAACTCGAGGGTTAAAGAAAGCGTATGAAGATATTTTTTATCACTTAGAATTTTTTATTGAAACTATGACTCCGGAAGAAACAAGCCGACTTTGGGGATGTATTGCTGGATGCGGGTATATTGTGCCAGCTGCTTTTTTAAAGCGATTAGATTTACATACAGTAAAAAGTAGAAGAAATTTTACTGATTCCTTAGTCGTCTCTACAGTTCAGCATTTGTCTGCTCTGCCGCACGGACATGCGTTTGATAGCTTTACGCAAATTTTTTCAGCAATAAGCGATTTGCCGAGTCATACTGACGTGCATAACTACATATTCTTAAAAACTTACCTTACTGAAGTAAGGGGAATGTCAATTGAACCTTCAAGAAATATAAGAGCTGCGCTTAAGCGTTATAAAAATACTGCAAGATACTTAATAAAAACTAGTATTGCGCAACAAGAAGTTATTGATTTTTTGCAAAGCTTTAACCCCAATTTTGCTGGTGAAGTGTTTTATAAAGATTTAGATACTCACCTGGATATTGCTAGCATTGAAGAACAAGTAGTAGTTGATCTGGATGGTTTGCATCATTACAAAGAAGATATTGGGTCAGGAGAGTGCTTTAGAAGACATTTAGATACATTGCGTGACAGCGTTCTATTGAAGAGGGGGTGGAAAGTGTATCGGATAAGAATTGATCAGTGGGATTGGTTTAAGAGAGATTTTTCTGAAAAAATGACTGAACAAAACACCTTGGATAATTTTTACAGGCTCTATGCTATTTAATTTTCTGCGCAAGGGTTATTGTTAGATCGCTTGAATAGTGTTTTATTAAAACAACTATACTTGATCTATGATTAACAATTCTCAGGGTGTTTGGAAAAAAATTATGAAGCTTTTAGGTTGTGTTTGTTTAATTGCGGGTACCGCTATTGGCGCAGGAATGCTTGCCCTTCCTATTACTCTTGCAAAGTTTGGCTTATTTTATAGTTCTGTTTTGATGGTGGGCACATGGGCTATATGCTACGTTTCTGCGCTACTAAATTTAGAATTAAATCTGAGGGCAGGTCAGGGCTTGCCTTTAGGAGCGCTTGGTTTACATTTTAGTGGAAAAAAGTCTTACCTGGCTGGTTCAGCGAGTCTTCTATTATTATGTTATTCTTTGCTGTGTGCCTATATTTATGGCGGCGCCTCAGCGCTTACAGCTATGGCTAATTTTCCGCTATCCTTTGCTCAAACTCTGTGTATATATGCCATAGGTGCTGGACTAGTAATGCTTTGTTCTGTGCGAAAAGTTGATATTTTGAATCGCTTTCTATTCTTAGGAAAACTTTCTGTTACAGCTATTATTTTGATTGTGGTGCTGTGGCAGCTTGATTTTTTAAATTTACCCGTTGCTGCTCAGAAAACTTTAGATTTTGGAGATATGAACTTAGCCCTTCCTATTGTATTTACCTCTTTTGGATTTCAAGTGGTTTTTCATACTTTAACGAACTATACGGATAAAGACCCTGTTATGCTAAAAAGAGCTTTCTTTTGGGGAAGCCTTATACCAGCAATATCTTATATTTTATGGATTACTGTTGTTTGTGGTGTGATTTCCCATAATAATGCTGCCTTATTTGAAAAAATGATTTTTTCAAGCGTGGAAGTTGGTGAGATTTTGCAAGCTCTTTGCCATATTAGCGGGTCACCAATTATGCATTACATGACTTGGGCTATTGGTTTTTTTGCTGTATTAACTGCAACGATAGGGGTTTCGTTGGGGTTGATTGATGCCCTAAAAACAAAACATCCAATCTTAAATAATCACCTTGTTGCTGTTGTTGCCGCCATTGTTCCTGCTCTATGTGTGGCGTTGCTTGTGCCGAATGCGTTTATTAAAGCATTAAGTTTTGCTGGCATGATTTTAAGTTTTATGGCGTTGTTATTGCCGATGTATTTATTAATTTGTGCAAATCGCAAAGAAGCTGCGCCAAAATACTGGTATCCAATTTTAAAAAACCCCTTAATTCTTTTTGCAATTGGTGGATTTGGCTTATGGGTTATTGTAAGTGAGCTACAAAATCTTTTTGGCAGCTAAAGTGCAATAAATTTGCTGAATGATAGTGCAATGGTATGATGCTATATCGCACGTATTGTATACGCTTGCTTGCAATATTATCTCTTAAAAACTATATATGTACCAGCAACGTGTTTTTAAAAAGTATTATGAGATTTACATTAAATATATTACTAACGATATTTGAGTTTTCCATTATAAATGCTGCTGCTTGTTCTTCTGATGTTGCTGCAATTGGAGCTCTCGACAAAATTGGGGAAGGTAAGTACATAGGAAGCAAATCTTTAGAATATAAAGATATTGATGGCAGCATAAAGGAAGATCAAGTTTTCTTTGTGCATGAAAAATTAACATATAAGAATCTTAGTTTTTGGGAAAATTATGTACAGCAACAAAAGCAAGGAGCTGATTTAAAGGATATTGAAAATGCAGATCTTAAGCTTTCAGAAAAAATTGCTGAAGGCTTAGATCCTTTTTGGTTTTCTTTGGGTCTGTGCCCTCGAGGTTTTCTGTCTGAGGGTTGGCAGTATCTACGCCGTGGAGACATGTCTTATGACATTTGGATAGCGTATTCTACTCGTAAAAATCCAAGAGTGACTAGCATTTCTAGTCATGATATAGAAATGACTATGAGTGTATTTGCCAATAAAAATTGTCCATTTATTAGTGATGTTGGAATTTCAAAAAACTATCTGTTCTTTTTTTCAGAAAATAAGCCTCATAAAGAAATGGCTATGCAGTTGCATGCGTCAGCAGGAGTCATGGCGCAGCAGCATTATGGCATGAATAAATCACACATGATCACAAGACCTACGCCTTTGATGGCAGAGATAATGGGAAAGAAATTAGTAAGAGGAAAATCTATTTGGGACTCTTGTGATATGGCGTATGCACAAAAAAAATATTATATATCTCCTCCATCGCATAAACACGATAATTATCCACTCGATAATCGTGATCCAGATACTTGGAAACTCGCAGTAAGCGAAAGCGATGTGAGAACTTTTTCAAGGCCATTATGGTTTCCAGCTGATGGGTATACAGGTAAAAGTGGAGAGCACCGAACGTTGGGAAATACATACTTCTCTGAAAGAGGCGCTTCTAGTATATTCTCGGCTGGTTCTGTGAGCTTTGGCGCTGACATTGTTGCTGTAAGTATGACAGCTCTTTCTGATATTTGGCGTAATCCAGCATAGCAATGCAGGTTTGTTATCTTTTGGGGCTGAGAGAGCTGAAGAATATTCTAAAACTGGATCGTATGGCCAAGCCATGTTGATACAGTGAGGTAAGAAACGATTTGGCTTTTCAGTTTTTTATCTACTAACTTCTGCAATTTCTCTTTCACCTCAGCAAGCTTTTTTGCATCGCGTGATCGGGCAACAAGATTAGTACCCTTAGTGTGGCCTTCTTCATTGAACGGGTAGCTGCCAATAGTTACATCCCGATCCATAGCCGTTTGCATCGCAGTTAGTTCATCAGCCAAGTCGTTCTCAAGAACATAGGCTTTTACCGTTACCGATAGTATGGGGTTGGCGTGGGCAAGTTTTGGCAAAATTGCCTCAAACATCTCTTGCATAACTTTTGGAATGCCGGCCATTACAAATACATTTTCAATTTGAAAAACCATTTTTGCATGAAGAATAGCGCCTTCAGCAGCCCTGGCCATGCGCCGTCTAGCATCATTAATGTGATCTCCGTAGTATTCTTCTAATAGCTTTAATGCTTCTGGATGCGTTATTAATGGCTTATTAAATGCCTTGGCAATGCTTGGCTGGGTAATGTCATCGTGGGTACTGCCAATGCCGCCAGTTGTAAACACATAGGTGTTTCTTGTGCTTAGTGTTTTTACGGCTTCAATAATCATGGCTTCGATATCAGGTACAACTCTACATTCTTGAAGCACAATGCCATGCTCACCTAGTCGATTGGCTATATAGTTTAAATTTAGGTCTTGAGTACGCCCTGATAATAATTCATCACCAATCAAAAGAACTGCTGCTGTAATCACTTAAACCACTTAGAAAAATAGCTAATCACCTGTTTATAGACGTCTATTTTAAAAGGTACAACCCGGTTTATAACTTCACCTATCGAAACCCATTCCCAGGCGCAAAATTCAGGTGTGTGTTTGCTAAGATTTATTTCCTGATCTGATCCACTAAATTTCATCAAAAACCATTTTTGACGCTGACCTTTATAGCGACCATTCCAGCTTTTGATCGCAATATGCAGCGGTAGATCATAGTAAAACCACTTAGAAGTTTCTTCAAGAATCTCAACAGATTCTATCCCTGTTTCTTCTTTAAGTTCTCGTAAAGCTGCGGTTTTGGCATCTTCATGTTCATCAACGCCACCTTGGGGGAACTGCCAACTATTGGCCCATTCTGTGTGTTGACCATCAAGACGTTTTGCAATAAAAACCTTGTGGTCTTTATTTAACACAATAGTGCCAACGCAAGCGCGGTAATCATTAGCGTTGCGCATTATTTCGCCCAATTACTAAGCTGAATTTTTTCAAAATTCTCTTGTAGCCAATTGATGAGAGAATCAATATGGTGAATTCCTGGCTCTACTAACAATAATCCTCTGTTTTTGAGTTTTGCTTGGTTCACAACAAAATTAGCTTGCTCTGCCACATGAGAGCTGTCATCAGTCGTTCTAATAAAGCCATCTGGCATGAAAATTCCTACAGGAATATCGGGATTGTGAAGAATATTATTTGTATTTGCGTATACGATCCAAATGCTTCTGGTGCTTAGCCAATCTCTAACTTTTGTCAAAAATTCATTCAGTTTTAAATCTGAGGATACTGACCAGATAACTAATCCCTTAATCCATGAATGTTTTTCAATGATTTCTTGAATCTTTTGCCACTGATGCTCATTCAGATAATCAATACTAAGACACAAATTAAAATTTAATTTTTGTGCTTGCTCAATAAAATCTTCTCTTAAAACGCAATGGGATGGAACGCATAAAATGACATTTGATGAAAGTTTTTCTAGCAGAGTTTTTGAAATATCACTTCGCATGCAAAACTGATCAATTATTATTGTAACCTGGGGGTTTTTATGTTTTGCATAAAAAGATATGCGATCAGTAAGTATAGAGCTAACGATTCCTGTTTGAATCTCAATACTTCCTTGTTGTTCTGCGAACAAAAAGCCTAGAGAAAAAATCACAAACAAAAAGGAATGGGGCGAGTGACGGGTCTCGAACCCGCGACCTCCAGGACCACAACCTGGCGCTCTAACCAACTGAGCTACACCCGCCATAGATCTTTTATACCGGTGTACAAAACCTTTGGTCAACGAAAAAGTAATATTTTTAAGGTGTAATAAATTCATCTAGTGATAATTTAGGGGCTGAAAGTTCGTTCCAAGGGGATTTTGTGCTGCACATAACGACGCCACTCGTAGGTAATTGGCGCACTGAGCGCCCATTAACATCTGCTATCCATTGCACCGCTTGAGATAATCCTGGATTATGAGCAATCATAATAATGCCCTTATATTTACTATCAACGGCGCTAATCATATTCCAAATAGTTTCTTGTTTGCTTTGATATAGACCATCATCAAATATAACTTCTATATTGGCAGGAAGAAGGGGTTTAATTCCTTCTAAAGTTTGGCGAGTACGCTTTGCATTAGAGCATACTACGTAGTCAACACCTGAAAGCTTTCCATGCAGTTTTAATCTTAATATATCAAGTTGCTGCATGCCTTCCATAGTGATAGACCGATCCTTATCGGTTTTTCCGTATAAAGGCATCTGCGCTTCAGCGTGCCGCATAAAAATTAATCGACGCAACATATTAGAACTTCGTTAGGAAAATGTGTGTAAACTAACTTAGTTAATCGTAGGCTAGTTTTTCTTACTTTGGCAATCACGCAACTGCAAAAACAAGCAATTATTTACCAAATCCTGAAAATCCAAGGAGTTGGGCCTATGAGTTTTTGGAAAGAATACAACAAGTCAAAGAATTTAGCAGTTGTGTTTAAGATTTTTCAGTCGCGTTTTGATTTAGGTAGCATGGACAGTGGTTGTCTAGAAATTGAAAGTTTTGCTCAGCAAAAAATTTCGTGTATTGGATTTTGGCAATCTGAATATCCCAGACAATTAAAATGTTTACATGATGTCCCTCCTTTAATCTGGGCAAAAGGAAAACTTGAGTTTTTGCATAACTCCCAAATTGCTATTGTGGGTGGTCGCAATGCATCATTTCACGGGGTAAAATTTGCTAAGGATCTAAGTCAGGGTTTAAGTCATGCTGGATTTACTATTGTTTCAGGCCTTGCTAGGGGAATTGATAAAGCTGCACATCAGGGGGCCTTAGCTCACCAAACTATTGCGGTTTTAGCAGGAGGAGTTGATAAGCTTTACCCTCAGGAAAATGCAGCTCTTTATGAGGATCTTCTTGAAAATCATCTGGTTATATCAGAAATGCCGCCACGCGTGGAGCCTACAGCAGAGCTTTTTCCTAGACGAAATCGAATTATTGCAGCATTGAGTTCGGGTATCTGTATTATCGAAGCTGCCTTAAAATCAGGATCGCTACTTACAGCAAAATTTGGACTTGAGATTGGAGTGCCAATTTTTGTGTGTCCTGGCCATCCTTATGATCCCAGAACAAAGGGATCAAACAGATTAATTAAAGAAGGCGCTTATTTGTTAGAAACAGCGCAAGATGTTTTAGAACAAATCCCCCTGTCACAAGCACTACAACATCAAATAGTCGAAATATCGCCTCAAGTACAATATCGAAATCCTGACAAACTGACCCAGGATGTTTTAAATGCTCTAAGCTATACACCCATTAAAATTGATGAACTTTTAAAAAGTTTAGAGCACTATCCGACTGAGCAAATTTTGGCTACTTTATGTGAGCTTGAGTTAAAAAATCTTGCCTATAAACCAAGCGCAAATCAAATTGTGTTATTGTAGAACATCACCGATTGTTATCACGTAAAATTCTCGCTTTATCTCGATTCCAGTCACGTTCTTTGATAGTTTCTCTCTTGTCCACAGTATTTTTACCACGGGCCATCGCAATTTGTAATTTTGCTTTGCCGAATGCATTGAAGTATAAGCGTAATGGGACAATTGTGTAGCCTTTTTTGCGCACGTTACCAATAAGCTTTTTGACTTCGCGTGTTTTCAAAAGCAGCTTTCTAGGGCGTTTTGCCTCATGCCCAAAACGATTAGCAAAACTATATTCGGCTATATTGGCGTTGAATAAATATATAGCAGAAGGATCATCGGCCATTTCACCAGCGTATGCTTCATTAATACTAGCTTTGCCTATGCGCATTGATTTGACTTCACTTCCAAGCAATACAACTCCTGCTTCTAGGGTTTCTAGAATTTCGTAGTCATAGCGTGCTCGTTTGTGTTGAGCTATTAATTTTTCTTCACGTTTTGCCATATATAACTCATAACAAGGTTTTTCCTTGTTTGCACATGGTATAATTTATGGGGTGCAATTGCAAGAAATGCAATTATTAAAGCCAAGAATTTTTCCACAGGTGAAGGCTGGTAGAACTAATTCCAATAGAATCATTTCTTGCAGGTATGTTAAATTCTGGCCTGCAGAAAGTTTTTCCTGGGTATAGAGCCTCAGGGGGCAATGCTATGTCTCTAGTGC
Organism: Pseudomonadota bacterium; assembly: GCA_018062345.1. Classification (GTDB taxonomy): domain Bacteria; phylum Pseudomonadota; class Alphaproteobacteria; order Paracaedibacterales; family CAITNM01; genus CAITNM01. The sequence continues at coordinate 246,721 of JAGOSL010000001.1, forward strand.
TTTTACCAGCGGCTTTATAAAAAGCTATAGTGCTGACGAAAGGTCCAGTTGTGAATATTGTGCTATTTTTACTTTTGGGGTATAAATTTCCGTAAAATTTTTTATTTCTCTCATGCTCAAGCTTAAAATTTCTTTTGATTAAATTTGTAAGTTCAGCTGCAACGGGGTGATTAGCTTGGCATGCCATAAAACCATTGCCAATAAATTCGTCTATAGGTTGCACTCCAAAAACAGAATCGTAAAAATAAAAATATGGCTTTAGGGAATGAAAAACTAATAAATCTGTATCTAAGTATCCTCCGCCCATTTTTCTGAGTGCTTCTACACGAAGAATGTCACTGGATCTGCCAAAGTTATTTTCAGCTAAAGCTTCATCAAATTCAGCTTGCAATTCTAAGGTGCCTAATAGATCAGCAAACGCTATAACCTGTATATCGGTTCCCTCAAAAGCTGTTGTCATTGGCGCAAGTAATATGTCTTGCACAAGAAAGTAATAATTCCAGCCATCTGCATGGGGGTTATTTCTTGAATTGGCTTTTGCAATTTCGATGAATTCTGTGTCAGGCATTTTGGGATCATCAATGTTTGTGAGCCAAATGCTAAAAAGATTAAGCGGAATTCTGGGGGCTATTGGCAGAGGTGATTTCATAATTTCTTCTAAGCAATGCTCTTTGTATAAGTTCTCTCGTTGTTGAAATAAATCCTCAAGGGAAAAATTTTCAAATGGGCATACATATTTACTAAAAAAACTTATTTGGCCACGATACGTTTGAATATCACCTTGTCTTTTTTTATCAAAACTAGAAATATTTGATGTTGTATCAGGAAAAAATGAAAATGGTTGAAGTTTCCTCGGGAAAAGCAGCATGGGCTGTTGTTCTACAGAGACCTCAAACCCGCTTTGTGTGGTATAAAAATTTAAAAACCCAAAAGAACCAGTATTAAGTTTGAAATTTTCATAAACAAAAAAATTAAGAGTTGCGTTTGTCTCGCCTGCATTAATAGTTAAATCAATGTCTATTAACTCAGTAGCTGCATCTACTTTTCCAAAAGCTTTAACACAGACCGGATTGTCGGTATTATTCTTAATTGTAAGGGATCCAGATACCTTACATTTTCGCAGCAATGCTTTTAAGTCTTCTTCATAGTTAAATACATCTGCTCGATCTATCCAATCGTGAGGCATAACCAGGCTTTGCGGTGCTGCAAAAGGTGGTGATAAAGATAGATCTTCTAAATTTTGAACTAATTCTGCTGCGTATAGATAGTGTAGCATCTGCCAAATTAAAGCAATTTTTACCCAGCGCTTCATTATACATTTTATTCAAGACATCCTAATTATAAGCTTAGGTGCCCAAAATGAATGAAAGGTTAATAATGTTGAGTGTGGGCATTAATTCCTTCTTAAACCATCATATTGCGCGTTGCAGTTGGCAGTTTTAGGGTTAAGCCATCTAATTCTTCTGTAATAATAATCTGGCAACCAAGGCGTGATGTATGGGTAAGTCCAAATGCTAAATCCAGCATATCTTCCTCATCTTCTGTTGCTGTGGGTAATAAGTCAAACCATTGTTCATCAACAACAACGTGGCATGTTGAGCAAGCAAGAGATCCTTCGCATGCACCTTCTAAATCAATATTATTTCGATGGGCAATTTCTAAAATAGATAAACCAAGAGGGGCATCAACAGTTATTTTTTCTCCGTCTTGTTTTATGAAATGAATAGATGGCATAGCGTTCCTTTATGAAATGGTTTGATGTTGAAATTTTTGTTTTATGGCATAGGCAATGCGTTTTTCAGCAAATGGTTGTGCTAACAAAGCCAAAGTATCACATGCTTTTTGAATTGATAAACGATCCTGTATTTCAAGTGTTGATTTTACATCCTGAACACAAATTTTTAAAGCATTTATTTCGTCTTCGTCAAGTAGATGTGCATCAAGCATAATAGCGCTTTCTAGTTGGGCAACCAGCTGCTTGGCTTTAATTTTTGCAGCAATCAAGAGGCGGTTACTCATATCTTCTTCAGCATGTTCATAAGCTTGTCTAAGCATAAGGGTGTAATCATCTGTGCTTAATCCATAAGATGGCTTTACTTCAATTTGCTGTATAGTTTGGGTTGTTTGTTCTGTTGCGCTGACTGTTAGCAGGCCGTCAGCATCAACACTAAATGTCACACGAACGCGCGCAGCTCCTGCCAGCATGGGTGGAATACCAGTTAAAGTAAATTGCGCTAGGGAACGACAATCTTTTACAAATTCCCGCTCTCCTTGCACAACATGAATATTTATTGCTGTTTGTCCATTTTCAAAGGTAGTGAAATCTTGGGCCATGCGAATAGGAATAGGGCTATTCCTGGGTATAACCACTTCGACAATCCCCCCCATTGTTTCAAGGCCTAATGAAATAGGAATGACATCCAAAAGAAGAGTGTCTGTTCCGAATGTTAATTGATGCGCTTGTAACGCGGCGCCATAGGCAACTACACAATCTGGGTCAAGATTGGTAAGGGGTTCTTGTTCAAAAAAACTTTTAACAAGTTTTCGTACCGTTTGAAGTTTAGTAGACCCTCCTACTAAAATGACTCCATCAATTTCTTGTTTTGTAATTTTTGCATCTTTTAAAGCTAACTCACAAATAGTGAGAGTTTGCTCAATTAAAGGTTTGCAAAGTTTTTCTAGTGACTCATTAGATAATCCATGGCTTAAGTGTTCCTTAGCCTGACGGGCTTTTAAGTGGTCATTCCAACCAAAATGTTCTGCAATTAAAGCATCAATGTCATCACCACCTAATTGTGTATGGCCGCCTGTGGCAAGAACTTGAAACACCCCTTTACGCATTGATAAAATTGATACATCAAAAGTGCCCCCTCCAAGATCATAAACAACAAAAGTTCCTTCTTTGCCTTCATCTAATCCATAAGCTAACGCTGCGGCGGTTGGCTCATTAATTAAGCGTAAAACTTCTAGCCCAGCCAAGGATGCCGCATCTTTCGTTGCTTGACGGGCTGTATCATCAAAATATGCTGGAACAGTGATAACTGCCCTATTTACAGGGTGACCTAAGGCGTTTTCAGCGCGTTTTTTTAAGGTTTGTAAAATATTTTGAGCTGAAGTTAAAGCCGTGTAATCATTGGAAATAACTGTGGTCGGTTGATGCATCATTCTTTTGGTTGAGTGTAAATCACCTGTTGGTGTGTGAATCACAGATGGTATGAATAATGATCCCAAATTGTCTTGTAATACCTCAGGTTTACCGTCCCTGTAAATGGCTGCAACAGAGTTTGTTGTTCCTAAATCAATGCCAATCGCACAAGCCAAAGAAGTTAGTTCAGCCGTATTTGGTTCGTCAATTTGCAGCAGCATCAATATTCCCAGTAAGGCGCGCTAAAAACTTAAGTCTTGAGTACGCTGTTAAAGTTTTCGTTTCAATATTTTCTTGCAGAGCTTTTTCAAACTGCACAAGCGCATCGTGATAAAAAGGCCTGAGGTCTTGCCCCATGCGTGCCATTTCTTGAAATTCCATCACCTCCATTAATAAAATTGAATCTGTTATTGTCTCATTCGGTAGGTGCCAGCCTTTTGCTTGAATTGCAGCGTCTGCACATTTTAGGGGTGATCTTAAAGCTTGGTATGCTTGACTTGTGTATGCTGCAACTTGTTCGGCGCTTTTTTTCATAAAAGCATCATCGCCGCTAAATTGGTCGGGATGAAGGTCTTTCATCATTTCTTTATAGCGTTCATTAAGCGTCGATTCATGCACATAAATGCTTATGGGAAGGCCAAAAAGTTCAAAAGGGTTTTTATGCATAAAAATATTGACCGTGCAACATTGGTAAAGTCTTTTGAGAAATGTAGCACATTATGTGTTTGAAGATGAAGAAAAACTGCGTAAGCCAAGTATAAGTAATAAAATAATTTAGACAAAAACGACAACACATGTTATTATATGACCATAGACGTATGACCATGATAAAACATGAAAAAAGAAAATGTAATTTCTGCAGGAGATTTTAAAGCTCATTGCTTAGCTTTAATGGATACTGTTAAGAATAAAAGACAAACTATTGTGATTACAAAGCGTGGTATTCCTGTAGCAAAGCTTATGCCGACAGATGATGTGTCTCCTTCGATTTTTGGATGGATGAGAGATACCGTGGTTGAGCAAGGTAATATCATTGAACGCATAGAATGTACTTGGGGAATTGATCATGAATAATATTTTGTTGGATACGCATATTTTTATATGGTTGATGTCCGGAAGTGATCGATTAACCCAAAAAGCAAAAAAATCAATTGAGACATGTACAGAGAACGAAGGGTGTATATTTGTCAGCGCGATTTCTATATGGGAAATTGGTATGCTTGCTCAAAAAGGAAGGTTAACCCTAAAAGAACCTATTTTGCAGTGGATTCAGGAATCTCTAAGTGCTCCTTATATTCAACTTGCGACACTATCTCCTGAAATAGCAGTAGAGAGTTGTCAGCTTCCGGGCGAATTTCATGGTGATCCTGCTGATCGCATGATTGTTGCGACTTCCCGAGTTTTAAATACGCCTCTACTGACTATGGATGATCGTATTCTTATCTATGCCAATAATGGTCATCTTGAGTGTGTTGCTTCGTAGGTTTTTACACATGGAATGATTTTCCGCAGCCACATCGGCCTTTTTCATAAAAGCATCATCGCCGCTAAATTGGTCGGGATGAAGTTCTTTCATCATTTCTGTATAGCGTTCATTAAGCGTCGATTCATGCGCATAAATGCTTATGGGAAGGCCAAAAAGTTCAAAAGGGTTTTTATACATGAATGAAAGCGAAATACTAGTTTAATTTTTTAAGTGAATGCTACCATACAGTGCATTTAAAAAAGAAGAAAAACATAATGGTTTTTATTAAAACTAAGATTTTCCCCGTTTACTGGCTAGTGTCATATCCTGTTTTCTATAATTCATTTGTGCTAGAATGGTCTATTCGTTTCACCGATAAGCTAATATATTGGATATAGAGCGCCAGTATCTTTATCAAATATAACATTTTTAGATCCAACGAAATTATACTGCTCCGATAAATTTTGATATACTGTTACCGGGCGTGAGTAGTCTAATCTCTTGAATTTTTCTGGTGATTTGTCGTTTATATCATTGGGTATTGTTGGGTCAGCTTCCCCAACAATGCGGATGAAATATGGGGTGTTGCGTCGTGTAATCAATCCTGAGTTTGTATTGTCTGCTTGTGTTTTGACATCATGATAGCAATCAATGCGAACACTCGCGTGATCTTCACCATTAATATAGCCCAGATATTTAATCATATTGTAGATTTTTCTTAGGCCATTACTTAAATAGCAAGTGACAAAAGAGATTTGAATTGCGCTATAGCTATTTTCACCCCTAATTTTCTTTAAACTCTGTTCAAGCATGGTAGGAAACGTCATAAAATCTCTACAATTATCATCTGCTATTAATCCATAATTTATATGAATACAAAAAGATTCTTTAGTTTGTGTATTAAAAGCGGTTAAGAAAATGCAATCTTTTATACTGCTAGCAATAAAATATCTTTCTGTTCTTACATGGGGAAAGCGAAATTTTCCAAGCCCTGTCAAACTGTGGATACTCTGTCCGTAAATATCATCTACGAAATAAGTAGCGTTTGGATTTTCTAGATCTATTTTTATTTCATTGTTTAATTGACGATATTCACAATAAGGTTGAGCAAGAAGTTCTTCAAATTCTTTTGCTTTTTCATGAAAATCATCACGGCAGTATATTGTGGTCAATGAAATGTGTTGTGGATGAAAGTGTTCAGTAATACTAAGAGATTCACTTGAATTCGCAGCATTTTCCATAAAACTTATAAAAATGTCTCTCTTAGTTACTGCATAATAAGAAACATCCTGGCATATTGAAGTTTCACTTCCATCTGTAGAAGAAACTATTTTTGCGGAAATTTTTCTCGCTTCTTCGGGTTGAGCTGAAAATAAATCTAGAGAAGTGCAATTAAGCGTGCAAAAATTGATAATGCTTCCTATAAAGAATAATTTTTTAAAACTAATGTGCATAAATTTCCTAATTCTAGTGTTGTTATTTTTTTATAAAATTTAATTTTTTATATATTAATTTTCATTTCAAGAGAAGAATAAAATTTTATAGATGTAATTTCTTAAGGAGAATTATTCTATAATTGACCGATATGTTGGGAGCTTTCATACATGAAACGATTTTCCGCAGCCGCAGCGACCTTTTTCGTTTGGATTATTAAAAACAAAACCTGATTGGAATTTATCGCTGACAAAATCCATTTCGGTTCCAATTAAAAACATCACAGCTTTAGGGTCAATAAGAATAGTAACGTCATCTATCTCAACACATTCTTCCATGGCGCGTTTTTCATCAGCATATTCTATGCTGTAGGCAAGGCCATTGCAGCCTTTTGTTTTTAGGCCAACACGAATCCCAACGCTTGGTTTTTCGCGTTTTTGCAAAAGCTTACGAACCTGCTCAAGAGCTGTTTGAGATACTGTAATAGGTTGACGCATAAAGTATTATGACTCCTGCTTTGCTTTAAAATCTGCAATAGCTGCTTTGATTGCATCCTCTGCCAGAATTGAACAGTGGATTTTTACAGGTGGTAACGCTAAATGTGATGCGATTTGTGTGTTTTTTATCTCAGCTGCTTCATCAATTTTTTTGCCTTTTATCCATTCGGTAACTAGGGAAGATGATGCAATAGCAGAACCACATCCAAAAGTTTTGAATTTTGCATCGCTAATTGTGCCATCATCGTTTACAGCAATTTGTAATTGCATAACGTCACCGCAAGCAGGGGCGCCTACAAGCCCCGTTCCAACATTTTTGCTTGCTTTATCCATTGAACCAACGTTCTTTGGGTTTTCAAAATGTTCAACAACTTTTTCACTATATGCCATGTGTTTCTCCTAATGTGCAGCCCATTGAATGGATTTAATATCTATGCCTTCTTGCGCCATATCCCACAAGGGGCTCATTGCACGCAATTTGTTAACAGCTTCGGTAATTGAGTCAATTGCCTGATCAATCTCGGCTTCGGTTGTGAATCGTCCAATACCAAGGCGTAATGATGTGTGGGCAAGTTCTTCTTCAACACCTAAGGCTCGCAGTACATAAGATGGCTCTAAAGATGCAGAGGTGCAAGCAGATCCAGACGAAACTGCGAGATCTTTTATGGCCATCATAAGGCCTTCACCTTCAACATACGCAAAACTGATGTTTAAATTGCTTGGAATACGCTGGGCAAGGTCTCCATTTAAATATATTTGATCAAGGTTTTTTTGAAGCCCGTTGTACAGACGACTAAATAAGTTTTTAATGCGTTCATGCTCTGCTGTCATTTCAGTTTTTGCAATAGCGCATGCTTCACCTAATCCTACACATAAAGGGGTAGCAAGAGTACCTGATCGCATGCCACGTTCTTGCCCACCTCCGGTTATAATAGCATTTAGGCGAACTCGCGGTTTGCGCCGCACAAATAATGCTCCAATTCCCTTTGGTCCATAAATTTTGTGCCCAGAAATACTTAAAAGATCAATATTCATGGCTTCGACATCAATAGGAATTTTTCCAGCAGCTTGCGCGGCATCTGTATGAAAGAAAATGCCATATTCACGACAAATTTTACCAATCTCAGTAATTGGCTGAATTACACCAATTTCATTATTAACCATCATGATGGAGACTAAAACAGTTTGGTCTGTAATGGCATTTTTCAGTGTATTAAGATCAACTAGTCCATTTGCTTGCACAGGCAAATATGTAACCTTAAAGCCTTTTTCTTCCAAGTGGCGACAGCTATCAAGTACACATTTGTGTTCAGTAACGCAGGTAATTATATGGTTTTTCTTGTCTTTATAAAAATCTGTAACGCCTTTTATGGCAATATTATTTGATTCAGTTGCGCCACTTGTAAAAATAACTTCTCGCGGATCTGCATTAATCAGCTTGGCGATTTGTTCGCGTGCATGTTCAACAGCAGCTTCTGCTTCCCAGCCATAAGAATGGTTACGCGAATGCGGATTACCAAAGCTTTGTGTGAAATATGGCAACATTTTTTCAACAACTCTTTTATCGCAAGGGGTTGTTGCTTGATAGTCCAGGTAGATTTGTTTAAGCATAGCGTACTCTATCTTTTTGATTTTGAATTTCAAACAATGATGCCCAAGCAGCAATACATTGATTAATGTCTTCTTCGGTTGTGTTCCAGCCGTAGCTGATACGCAAAGCGCACTTTGATAATTCATCACTTACACCCATAGCTTTTAATACATGAGATGTTTTTACTTTTCCTGATGAACAAGCTGCACCAGAACTAACTGATATACTGTTAAGGTCAAAATGCATCAACTGAACTTCGCTAAGGGTGCCTGGCATGGCCACTGCGGTTGTATTAAAAACACGCTGGGCTTTTTTTGCAAAAATAATGGCTTCAGGACAAATTTCCAAAAGATTTTTTTCCAGGTGTTGCTGCAGGGAAATAATAGTTTCCCAATTAAACTGAGGTGCTGTTAGCGCTGCTCCCATACCTATTGCTCCAATAATATTTTCAGTGCCTGCACGTAAGCTGCGTTCTTGTCCACCGCCTTGTATAAGGGTGTTTAATTGCAAAGATCCATTAATGATAAGTGCGCCAATCCCCTTAGGTCCCCCAAATTTGTGTGCAGAAATTGTAAAACTTGAAAGTTGATTCCAGTTAAGAGAAATTTTGCCAACTGCTTGGGCCGCGTCTACATGCAAATGTGCATTATTACTTTTACAAATTTGCAAGACTTCTTCGATCGGTTGTATGGCTCCAGTTTCGTTATTTACAGCAATAATGCAAACAAGGGTGGGTTCTTTTTTAGTGCAAAGCTGATTTTCTAATGCTTCAAGATCAACAATTCCATTGCTATCTACAGGGATGATTAATGCATCTTTTCTTATATTTAATACGCTATCATGCTCAACAGCTGAGACAAAAACTTGTCCTTCAAAACCTTTTAAAATAGTGTTATTTGCTTCGGTAGCGCCACTTGTGAATATCACATTACGTGCGGGTACACAAAAATAGCTTGCCACTTGTTCGCGTGCATTTTCTAAATTTTTTCTAGCATTTCTTCCGTGGGTATGCACAGAAGATGGATTGCCTAAACATCCAAACGCTTCAATCATGGCATCGCGTGCCTGCGGTAAAATTGGAGTTGTTGCGTTGTAATCAAGATAAATCATGCCGCAGACATACTTTCTGCCTTTGCGCGATTAAGTACGACAATGGGATGGTTGTGACTGCCGCTAAGGGCGTCTGCCAAGCTTACTTGAATAAGATAATCATGCATTACGTGCTCCAGCTCATGCCATAAATTATGGGAATTACAGCGTTTTCCCTCACTATGACAGCCTTTTGCTTCATGAATATTGCAACGTGTTACCTTGATTGGCGCATCAGTTGCCAAAATAATGTCGTATATTCTAATTTCGTGTGCTGGTCGTGCCAATTCGTAACCACCGTTGATTCCGCGTGCACTTTTGACTAAGTTGCTTTTTCTAAGCTTTGCAAAAAGCTGCTCTAGGTACTGTAGTGGTAAATTTTGGCGCTCAGCAACCAAAGATAATGGAACACAAGCGTCACTATGCTGCTGCGCAAGGTCAATCATTGCCATAATGGCATATCTAGATTTAGTACTTAATTTCATAGCAATAATTCCATCAGTATGTTACCTTTGTGAGCAAAACATTTTTGACACGGTATAGCGAACTTAAGATACCTGACTGGAAAAGTCAACTTTTAAGAATAGTGTCTTATGTCAATTTTTTGTAGTTGTTGATCATTTATATAGAGTATATGAAGGGAGTTTTTTAGATGCCTGAAGTAATTTTCACTGGTCCTGCAGGGCGTGTTGAAGGTCGGTATACGGCTGGTCCATCCATTTCTTCCCCTGTTGCGTTGATTTTGCATCCTCACCCAAAACATGGTGGGACCATGAATAATAGGGTTGTGCACTCTCTATCACAAGCTTTCTCTAAAAAAGAATTTGCAACTCTACGTTTTAATTTTCGTGGTGTGGGGCGTTCAGAAGGCTCATATGATAATGGAGAAGGTGAGCTAGCCGATGCAGCAGCAGCAATGGATTGGTTGCAATCGACTCATCCTCAGGTGAATAGTTTTTGGGTAGCTGGTTTTTCTTTTGGGGCATGGATTGCGATGCAATTGCTAATGCGTCGTCCTGAGCTAGATGGGTTTATTGCACTTAGTCCGCCAACAAATATGTATGACTTCAACTTTTTAGCTCCCTGTCCTGTTTCTGGGCAGATTGTTCATGGTGAACAAGATGCCGTGGTGCCTTACCAATACACGGATACGTTAGTGCAAAAGTTGCGCAGCCAAAAGGGTATTGCTATTGATTATCATGTTCTGAAAGATACTGATCATTTTTACAGTAACACTTTAGAAGAGATGATTGCTCGTGTTGATGACTATTTAGAGTTACGCATTACTAATGTTTTGAAGAAGCGTATTGCGTAAAGATAGTATTATCTTAAGGAAAATTTTTTAATACCTTTGAGTTTTTTGAGATTTTCCTTACAATTTAAAAAAAACACTGTTACGGCACCTTGGCAGATTCTAGATCAAACCTTATAGAATTTATGCAAGCATTTGACCGCTTGATTCCTATGGATTCAGGAGTTAAGGCGGGTAGTGCAAGCCAACCAAATCAAATGCCAAGCTGGTTGGTGAAGATTCTTGACTATACGGAATCTGGTGTTGAAGGGTACAAAGATCATAGTATTCTACGGGGTTTTTACGCAAAAACTTCACGCAGCACAAGTATGGCAGGAAAAATAGATGCATTGTCGTCAAATGCACTGCGCCATAGTCATGTTGTTTTATGCATTCCTAGAGGTAACTTACAAACTAAGTTAGAAAGTCACATTTACGCATCAAATCCGATTAGTCAAATTACAATAATTAATATTGCTGTAATGAACGGTGTTATTGGGAAGCTTCAAGAAATCGAATACCAACAGTGCTATGTGCAGCAAATAGAGCCCGCACTAGATTGGCTTTTGGTTGAATTAAAAATCACTAAATACAGCAATACACTATTTAAATACACCACTGACGGTAGGCTGTTAGGTAAAGATATGGCAGAAATGGATTACACACTTAATCCAAAAATTGATGTTAATATTTATCAAGCTGACTCAATAGAAGATGTTGATGACCAGTCAGAATTAGATGAAGAAGTTGACGATGATGGTCCCCTAAGCTCGGTAGATAGTTCTGGGCAATCAGGTGATGATCAGGAGAATGATGTAGCTGATGAAGATGAAGAAGCTGGAGATGATGTAGATAATGTAGATAATGTAGATAATCAAAGCGCGGCAAATAGTGCAATGCAAAATTCAAACGCTGATGAAGATGCAATGAAAGAAGCCGAAGAAGATCCAGCAGTAGGGGCAGTAAAAGCTTTGGTAGGGGACGATCAGCAAGCTGTTGATAATGCTTCTCACGGAATTTTTTATGATGCAAAAAGTCGAGCGACTTACAAACTTAAAAGTATGTTTAAAAATGCTCTTCACGGTGCAAAAACACAATCAGAACAAGAAATTGAAAACTCCTTAATGGAAGCAGGTACGTTAGGAGGGGATGATACAAGTTCTGACACAAGTACATCAGACGACCAAGCAGATGGCGAGTCAGGGGGAGATGATACAAGCTCTGACACAAGTGCATCAGATGATCAAGCAGACGGGGAGTCAGGGGGAGATGATACAAGCTCTGACACGAGTACATCAGACGACCAAGCAGATGGCGAGTCAGGAGGAGATGATACAAGCTCTGACACGAGTACATCAGACGACCAATCGGGTGGTGGAGCAGGAGGGGATGATACAAGTTCTGACACAAGCGCATCAGACGACCAATCGGGTGGTGGAGCAGGAGGGGATGATACAAGTTCTGACACAAGTACATCAGACGACCAATCGGGTGGTGGAGCAGGAGGAGATGATACAAGTTCTGACACAAGCGCATCAGACGACCAATCGGGTGGTGGAGCAGGAGGAGATGATACAAGTTCTGACGCAAGTACATCAGATGACCAATCGGGTGGTGGAGCAGGGTCAGGTGATTCAAGTTCTGGTTCTGGCGGTGGTACCTCCCAAGGTCAAGCTGGTGGCGGTTCAGGGTCAGGTGATTCAAGTTCTGGTTCTGGCGGTGGTACCTCCCAAGGTCAAGCTGGTGGCGGGTCAGGGTCAGGTGATTCAAGTTCCGGTTCTGGTGGCACCTCCCAAGGTCAAGCTGGTGGCGGTTCAGGTACGGGTGATTCAAGTTCTGGTTCTGGCGGTGGTGCATCCCAAGGTCAAGCTGGAGGCGGATCGGATGGAGGTAACTCAAGTTCCGGTTCTGGCGGTGGTACCTCCCAAGGCCAAGCCGGTAGCGGTTCAGGTACGGGTGATTCAAGTTCTGGTTCTGGCGGTGGCCCCTCCCAAGGCCAAGCCGGTAGCGGTTCAGGTACGGGTGATTCAAGCTCCGGTTCCGGTGGTGGCACCTCCCAAGGTCAAGCCGGTGGCGGTTCAGGGTCAGGTGATTCAAGTTTCGGTTCCGGTGGTGGCACCTCCCAAGGTCAGGCTGGAGGCGGTTCAG
>JAGOSL010000014.1 GCA_018062345.1 Pseudomonadota bacterium
CAGGGATTATGCCTCTGACCAAGTCGTGTCTACCTACTGTTAGGGGATTTATTGGATGGTTGCCAGCCATTCCCCTACTGGGTCGCTGAGTTTCCAGTTCAACAAACTTCGGAGCCGCAACATCTACCGGCATTGTAGACTTTGTCAGTTGCTTCCCTTACCTTGTCTCTCTGCCCTCGCAAAGCATCAAATACGGTACCACTAAAGCGAATGTGGTTTTTTATGTCTTGTTTCTTTCCTTTCTTTTTCCTGGTTCCCGGCCTTCGCCGGGACGATTTAGCGTTGTTTCTTAAAAGTCGACTTTGGATTTTTGATCTTCAGGAGAGCTCTTTCCCTTGGATTTAAAATCCTATTTTACGATCTCATGAAATAGGTATTTTGGCAAAAAATAAAATAGCCCATACCTTGACACCTTATACAGACTAGTGTTGCGGACAAAAATAAATTTTATTTGACAAAAATTTCTTTCACCAAACTATTCAAGAAAAAAGCTATTGGCAATTCCTGTCAGGAAAAATGCTAAGGTAAGGTGAGGAACCATTGAAGTAACTATTGGGTGCATAAATCTATTACCTAGCAAACATAAACTTCCTGCACCATATATGCATGCTTGAGATTGTTGATGCAAAAACATTTTTTTCAATCGTGTTTTGTCTTCTTCATGTTCACAACGAAGGTAATATTGATGATTATCAAAACTTGCTGCAGCGTACAGAGCAACGGAATAAAGCGAAAAAATTAGAAAAATGGGCTTTTTCTGTGCAAAATCAGGAAAAGCATAGTTAAATATATTTCCAACAATAGTCGCACTGCCATGCAGTTTAGTGATAAAAACATATTCATTATAGCACTGTGCTACATTGACAGAACGAGGTTCGTCATAATTAGGGAAATCAACAAAAACTTCCATTGCGCATAAAAGCTTAAGAAAAACACAAAGACGACAAGATTGAAGAAGAATTTTCCAAATCATGGTGAATTCGCTTATTCCATAACGGCACTGAGAAGCATTTTTGTATAGGGGTGTTGTGGACTTTCAAAAATTTCTTGAGCAGCACCCTGCTCAACAATATGCCCTTGGTGCATTACTATCATTTTATGAGCCATGGCGCGAACAACTTTCAAATCGTGACTGATAAAAATATACGACAGGTGTAAGTCGGTTTGTAATTTTCGAAGTAAATCTAGAATATCCGCTTGGATTGAGCGATCAAGTGCAGATGTTGGTTCATCTAGAATAACTAACTTAGGATTTAAAACAAGGGCTCGGGCAATGGCCACACGCTGGCGCTGCCCCCCAGACAGTTCGTGCGGATAGCGGTCTAAAAATTCAGCGGTGAGTCCGACTTGTTTTAGTACCTGCTCTGCCCTTTGTCGTAATGCAGTGTTTGCAAGGTTTTTTTGGTGAATCTTTAAACCTTCGCATACCACGTCGAAAATGGAAAAGCGCGGATTCAATGAACCAAAGGGGTCTTGAAAAATAATTTGCAAATCTTTGCGAAGCGGACGCATGAGAGTTAATGACTTTGGTAGTTCTTCCCCTTGAAATATAACCCTGCCACTTGAACCCACAAGCCGTAAAATGGCAAAGGCAAGCGTCGATTTTCCAGATCCGCTCTCTCCAACTACGCCTAAGGTTTCTCCTTTTTTTAAAGACAGTGAAACTTGGTTTACTGCAATTTTTGGAGGAATTTTTTTCAAACTAAATAATGACTTATTTTCAAATGCAACGCGTAAATCATTAACCTGTAACTGCGTTGGTGCGTTTTTTACAAGAGGCTTTGGGAAACCAGAAGACTCACAAGCAATTAAACGCTGTGTGTATTGATGTTTTGGGTTGCTAAATACTTCATCTGTGCGACCTGATTCAACAATTTTTCCCAAATGCATTACCGCAACACGATGCGCCAAATGCTTAACCATCCCCAGATCATGACTGATGAGTAGCATTGACATGCCAAGGTCTTCTTGTAATCTTTTTAGTAATTTAACAATACCTGCTTGAATTGTTACATCTAGTGCTGTAGTTGGCTCATCGGCAATTAATAGATCAGGGTTGCAAGCCAAAGCCATAGCAATCATCACGCGCTGCCGCTGCCCACCTGAAAGCTGATGAGGAAAAGCATCTAAGCGCGCTAACCCTTCATGAAATTCAACTAACTCAAGTAATTCTTTAACACGATCTAAGGCTTGCTTTTTTGAATACCCTAAGTGCAAGCGTATAGTTTCTGCTATTTGTTTGCTGATGGTGTGCAAGGGATTCAGCGCAGTCATTGGTTCTTGAAAGATCATACCGATACGGCGCCCACGAATCGCACGCAGTTGCTGGTCTGAAAGGTTCAAAAGGTTTTGATTATCAAAAAATATCTCGCCAGACGGATGGCTGGCCATAGGGTATGGCAGTAGTTTTAAAATGGAAAATGCAGTCACCGATTTTCCCGAACCGCTTTCCCCAACAAGAGCTAAGGTTTCCTTTGGGTGGATAGCAAAACTTACCCCTTTCACAGCGTCAACAACAGGACGGCCAGAAGGAGAAAATTTAACAGAGAGGTTTTTAATATTTAATAAAGACATGGGAGAACTATGCCACAGAAATTGTCACTTTTGCAAAGACCAACAATAAAAATTAAAAAAAGTGAAAATATTTTTATATTTTGTTTTTGTAAATTTTAACAATAATTAACAGCAATTTAATATCTTTATGGAAGAATATTTCTATTGTTCGATTTTTGAAAGATAGGAATTATGAAAGGATATTATACAAAGACATCATGGATGACGAAATGGTGTACTACGATAGTAATTGGGTTAGGATTGTTCAGCAAAATTGAGGCAACAGCATATCAAGGGTATGAATTAGAAACAGTTGCTAGTGGTTACAACCAGCCAGACGGAATGACTTATGTCAATTCTAGCGGTGATATTTATTTTACTGAAAGAGCCGGCAATATTAGGATGATTCCGGCAGATGGAGGCGCCATAACTACGATTGCAAGTGGCTTAAATCAGCCTTCAGCAATTTGCGCGGATAATTTGGGTAATTTATATTTTACGGAATTCGGTGGTGGAGGAACTATTAAAAAAATCCTAGCAAGCGATCATTCACTTTCCACATTGGAGTCAGGGATAGGTACTTCTCAGGGAATTTGTATTGATGCTTTTGGAAATATTTTTTATGGCCGCTCCTCTTCAGGTAATATTTCCAAGCGCAGCCCAACTGGTGTAACTACAACTTTTTCTTCTGGTTTAAACATACCGCAAGAAATGTGTATTGATACATTGGGTAACATATATGTTGCAGAATGGAGTAGCGGAACAATCAGTAAAATTCCGGCAAGTGGTGGCACCGGGACTATAATTGCAAGTGGCTTAAGCAACCCATATGGGCTAAGCATTGATGCATCAGAAAATATTTATTTTACTGAGTTTTCTGCTAATACTATTAAAAAAATCTTGGCAAGCGACGGTTCCATAATTACGATGGCAGATGGTTTAAGTAGCCCTACTGGTTTATGCGTAGATGCCTTAAATACTATTTATTTTGGCGATTGGGGCAGTAATTCAATCCGTAAACTTTTTATCTCTGCCACTCTTAACCCTACTCTTACCGTTGACTTCACCAATGGTGCAGAAATGGCTGCTCCTGTTATAGGCAAGGTAGAATTTTCAGGTAATTCTAGTTCTGATGTTTGCACCTTCAGTGGTTCTGCAACGGATGATGTGCAGGTAACGCAAGGTAAAGTAGCGATCAATTCTGGAGCACCTGTTGCAAGTGGAAAATCTATGCGCATGAATGGCGGAAATCTTATTGTCACAGCGGATTTTGAATTACCAATAATTGCCATGGATCAAGCTGGCACATTAGAGGTTAATACTAATGGTACTATTGGATTACAAGCCCTTACCGGAAGTGGAGCATTAACAATTGCCACAGCAAATTCAGGCACTGGAAATGTTCACTTAAAAGATCTTTCAGCAAACACTGGAGGTATTGCAGCTTGTTCACAGCCTGTACTTATAGATAGCGCTACTAAATTTCCCGGGAACACTTGCGCTATTGAAGGTGTTGTAACTGTAGATGCTGCACCAGCGCAAGCTTCAACGTATAATTTAACATTTGGCGAAATTGCTGCAACATCCGCTAATACAGCTGCTAATTCCTTAACAAGCGCAACGTTATATGCAACAAAGATAGATATTGGCGCAAAAGATTGGGCACATGATGTGACTGCACATTAAGTGTGTGACTAATTTTACTAAATGACCAAAGTATTTTGTGCTTCGCAATGATGTACGGCCCCTCAACCAGAAAAATCTGGTTGGGGATTTTTATTTTTTTATAAAAGCATTTTCAAGCCAAGTAAGACCAAAAATCCTCCGGTTACGCGTTCAATGAGGTACTGGAAATTTTTAAAAAACGAACGCAAACGTTGATGAGAAAAACACATTGCCACAAATAAAAACCATATTAGCGTGGATAAAAAAATAAGCGCTCCGTAGATTATGACAACGAATGTTGGCTCTTTTGGTGTTATAAATGCCGAAATTAAGCTTAGGAAGAAAAGCATAGCTTTGGGATTGGTAGCATTGGTTAAGATTCCTGTGCTAATTGCTTTAAGTGCAGAAATATCTTGCTTTTGATGGCTTGTTTCTTGGTATAAGAATTTTTGTTTTTTTGCGCACAACCCTTTGCAGCCAATGTATATAAGGTAGGCTGCTCCTATATATTTGAATAGAAAAAACAACCAAATAGTTTTGGCTATAACAATGCCTAACCCACAAATGATGTAGGCTAGATGCACAAGAATACCCAGAGCCACCCCAATTGCTGTGAAAATTGCGGTTTTACGCGAGTAAATTAAACTATTACGCACAACTATAGCAAAATCAGGCCCAGGGCTCATTAGCCCCAGCAACTGAATTGCCAGCAATGCTGTAATTGAGGGGAGATATTCGAGAAGTATTGATAGCTGCATAAAAACTTAAATTTAGTAAGAAAAGTATTTGTTTGATTGCTTCATTGTATCTAGATCATGAAATTTTTTGAATATATTTTGCAGACGAGTTGGCTATTAATTTTTCAATGTTTGAAAACTTTGAGTGTAATTTTTCTCAATAAAAATATCTTCCTCACAGGGAGTGAATAAGTGAAGCCCCAGCAAGTATAAGCATGTCATAAAGCATAATAATCCTGCCACACCTGCAAAACCAAAATTTTGCCCAACAATAACGCATATGAAAGAGGTGAAAATCGCCCCTACAGCACGGGCTAAGGAAAAGCTGGTACCAAGAACTGTATACCTGCCGATTATTGGAAAACCTCTAGCAAAAATTGCTGTACCAACCGATAAATCTAGAGAAAATAAAGCAGACTGTATCACAAACACTTCCCATACTGATGTGCTGCGCTCAATGATTGTTGGAATAAAAGGCAAAAAACAGAGCAACATAATGGCAGAATATCGTAATATTTTTATTGGATAAAAGTGTTTCGTTAGAAACGCTATGCATGTGGTTGATGCAAAACCAACAAGCGATATGAGTGTATTGTGAAAAATAATCTGCTTTGGGCTATATCCATAATTCTGCGCTAAAAATTCTCCTGAGTAAAAAAATGAGACAAAGACTAAAATTGGACTTAGCATTTCAATCATAAAATAGCTAATAACATTGCGCTTACTTATCTGAAAAGCCTTCAGTAATGTCAGTATTTTTTCTTGCTTTTTGTTGACTCTTTTTATGGCAACTAAAAACTCTGGGCTTTCTTTGAGCTTCGTTCTAGCAATAGAGCCAATAACAGCAATAGCAGATCCTAGGAAAAATATATAACGCCAACCATCTTCGGGGCGGATGATCATCATTGCTGAACACAAACAAAGAGCCGCAAACCCACCCGCATAGATGGAAACGCTTATCAAGCTACAATAAAAATAGGATTTTGGTGCTTTAGTTGTTTCAGCGATATAAATTTTAGCTCCAACCACTTCCACTGCTGAAGAAATTCCTTGAATAATCCGGCAAATCAAAACACTAATAGAAGCCTTTATTCCTATCTGACTATACGTTGGCATGCAGGCTAGAAAGAACGAAGAAACTGACATCATTAAAGTCGTGATGATGATATTAGATTTTCGCCCCCAAAAATCACCTAGCATACCAAAAACGAATGAACCAATTGGCCTTACTATATAAGCCATAGAGAAAGCAAATGAAGCTAGAAGTGCTTTTGAGTAAGAATCTGTTTTTGGAAAAAAAACATCATTTAACACGACAGCCATATGAACATATAAAGTGAAATCAAAATATTCTAAAAAAGTTCCTACCTGGAGTAACCCTATGGATTCTTTGTCTTTTTTAGTAAGCATTATTCAACGCCAATTAAACACCTGACAAGAACACCTATATACCTAAAAAATCAAACTTTCAACTAGTTAATTATATAGATTTTTCTTATAGAAATTAGAAGTGTGCTGCTTTGACGAAAATCTTCATTGAGTGTACATTTCAATTCATTGGGTAGTTAGAGAGAAAACTATGGGAATTAGTACAAGTCATTTGATCATTATTTTATTAATTGTTTTGGTGCTATTTGGCGCAGGAAAAATTCCCAAAATTATGGGCGATTTGGCCAAGGGTGTTAAGGCATTCAAAGATGGCATGAAGGATGAGGATAAGAACTAAATGACAGTACGCGTTCGCTTTGCTCCTTCACCGACTGGATATTTGCATATTGGCGGTGCCCGCACGGCCTTGTTTAACTATTTGTTTGCTAAACATAACAAAGGGAAATATTTACTTCGTGTTGAAGACACTGATCGTGAACGCTCTACCCCTGAAGCGATTGAAGCTATTTTTGCAAGCTTGAATTGGTTGGGAATTCAATCAGACGAAGAGCCTGTTTTTCAATTTTCAAGAGCGCAGCGCCACGCTGAGGTTGCTCAGCAATTACTACAGAGTGGTAATGCCTATTATTGCTATTGCTCGCCAGAAGAATTGCAAGCAATGCGCGAAGAAGCTGCGGCCAAAAAATTGCCACCTCGTTATAATGGCGTGTGGCGTGATCGTGATCCGGCAACGGCACCATCTGGAATAAATCCCGTGATTCGTTTTAAATCACAGCAAGAAGGAGCTTTAACTATCCAAGACCATGTTCAAGGATCAGTTACAGTTCAAAATAGTCAACTGGATGACATGGTTTTGCTGCGCGCAGATGGAACGCCTACGTACATGCTTTCAGTTGTTGTTGATGATCATGACATGGGAATCACCCATATTATTCGAGGAGATGATCACCTTAATAATGCATTTCGCCAGCATCACATTTATGCGGCTATGGGATGGAAGATTCCAGAATTTGCACATATCCCCCTGATTCATGGGGTGGATGGAGCAAAACTATCAAAACGCCATGGAGCCACAAGCGCTGATGTTTATAAGGATATGGGCTTTTTACCTGACGCCATGAAAAACTACTTGCTACGCCTTGGTTGGGCCCATGGGGATGATGAAATTATTAGCGAGGCACAAGCTATTGAGTGGTTTTCGTTTGAGGGTATTGGACGTTCCCCTGCCCGCTTTGATATGGCTAAACTTCACAACCTAAATGGTCATTATATTCGCCATGCTGATGATGTACGCTTATTTGATTTAACCCTGCCATTTATCGAAAAGTACTTAAAACGTGTATTAGCTGCAGATGAAGCAGATCGTATTGCGAGAGGTATGCCGGGACTTAAAGAGAGGGCAAAAACCCTTATTGAATTGAGTGAAAGCGCGCTTATTTATATTAAACCACTGCCGCTTGATGAAAAAGCCGTTGCGTTATTAAGTCAGGATAATATAGCGCATTTAAAGAATCTGCTCCCCAAGTTGGAAGCTTGTGACTTTACTCATGATGCGCTAGAGATGCTTTTGCGCAATGCAGCTGAAGAATTTGGCATAAAACTTGGGGCACTAGCAGCGCCTTTGCGCGTTGCAGTAACTGGTAGATCAGTGTCTCCAAGTTTATTTGAGGTGATGGCTATTCTTGGCAAAGAAGAGTCTTTAAAAAGAATTAGTGAAGTTATTTCGCAAATTTAATTAGCCATTCGATATTGATGGTGTTCACTGGATCCTGAAGCCCCACTTAAGGGCTCAGGATGACGGCAAAAAAAAATAGCGAAGGACTGATTAAAAAAACTTAAAAAAGTTAGATAATTTTTGGCTTTCGCTTTTTTTCAATTCTAGTAATTCGTAGTCTTCTTGCCATTGTTCAGGCTTTGCATTCTTATATGCTTGATTTTGAAGTTTTTTATCAAGGTGCAAAATCTCTTTTTCAAGGGCTTCTTGCTTTTGTTGCAAAATATTCTTAGCGCTTGCTTTATCAAGGGCTTCATCAAAACATACAAAAAGCGTAAAACCCCCAACTACGCAGGGCAGATAAAAGCCATCGGGTGGGCAATCAGAATTCCATGCACCAAGAGAAGAAAAGCGCGCCATTGATTTTAAGACATCCTTGTATGCATCAAATTCACCTTCAGGTGTTACCAAGCACGCTTGAAGCATAAGCCCGCCAGAAATATTCAATAGACCTTTTAATGAACGAACTTCATCAATCAAGCGCCATAAAATATCAGTTTGCGTTTGTTCAAGTTGGGTATTTTTTGTGCAGAGTTTGTAATTGGTCAAACACTCATGCATTTTAAAGTATTTTGCCAGGTGACTTGTAATACTTGGCATGATTGGATGCAGCAAGCTTAAATATTCAAACAATGCCCACATTGCAACTTTCTTTGTCGTGGTGGCATGATCACTTAAAAGTAAGGTTTTTAAGGCTTCCAGGTATTGATCACAAAATATGTACCAAAAACTTTGGTACAAGCCTTGAGCTGCAAGATCAAAACGATACTCATTGAGATGATTAATTGTTGTTCTTTTTAGTTCTAGAATATGCGCCGTCATCCATTGATCTATAGGGTGAGCGTTGGTTGATGGGAAAAATTCAGCATCAAATTGGCATTCGTTCATTTCTAGAAAACGCGCGGCATTCCATATTTTTGTGCAAAAATTGCGGTAGCCCTCTACCCTGCTCTCACCAAGTTTTATGTCGCGCCCTGGCGCTGCTAGAGCTGCTAATGTAAAGCGCAGTACGTCTGAACCGTATTTATCCATTAAAATCAGGGGATCAATAACGTTACCCTTTGATTTTGACATCTTTTGACCTTTTTCATCACGCACCAAAGCATGGATGTAGACAGTCTTGAAAGGTACAGCCTTCATAAAATGCATCCCCATCATAATCATGCGGGCGACCCAGAAGAAGATAATATCAAAGCCTGTTACAAGGGTATCTGTTGGATAATAACGTTTCAGCTCAGCTGTTTGATCTGGCCAACCAAGGGTTGTAAATGGCCATAAGGCACTTGAAAACCAGGTATCTAGAACATCAGTTTCTCGGCGTAAAACAACATCACTGCCTAGCTGTGTGCGTGCTACTGCGTAAGCTTCTTCTTCTGTTTTCTCAACAAATATTTCCCCATCAGGGCCAAACCAGGTAGGAATCTGATGCCCCCACCAAATTTGACGAGAAATACACCAGGGCTGAATATTATTAAGCCATTCAAAATATGTATTTTCCCAATGCTTAGGAACAAAGCAAATATCACCTGATTTAACCGCATCAATTGCTGGTTTTGCTAAAGCCTTTGCATTAACATACCATTGGTCGGTTAGGTAGGGCTGGACCTCAATTCCGGAGCGTTCCCCATAGTGAGAGGCCCCTATCATTTCCTCAATTTTATCAATAAACCCTTGTTCTTCAAGGTCAGCAACAACCATTTTTCTTGCTTTTAGATAGTATAAACCTTGGTATTGTTGTGGAACCGCCTCATTGAGGTGAGCATGGTCATCTAAAATATTAAGACGCTCTAGGTTATGACGGTTGCCAATTTCATAGTCATTAAAATCGTGGGCTGGAGTAATTTTTACAGCCCCCGTACCCTTTTCCATATCACAATATTCATCGGCAATAATTGGAATTTTTCGTCCAGTAATAGGTTGTAGAATGTATTTTCCGATGAATTCTTGATAACGCTCGTCCTCTGGATGCACAGCAACTGCTGTGTCACCAAACATTGTTTCAGGGCGAGTGGTGGCAATAATTACATGCTGATTCGGGTTATCAGCTAGTGGATAGCGAATATGCCAGAATGGTTTTTTTTCATCTTTGATAACAACTTCTATGTCTGAAACTGCTGTTAAAAGCTTAGGGTCCCAATTGACTAGGCGTTTATCACGATAAATAAGGTTTTCTTTGTAAAGCTTTACAAAAACTTCGACAACTGCTTTTGATAAGCCTTCGTCCATAGTAAAACGCGAACGATCCCAATCAGCTGAAATACGTAAGCGGCGTTGCTGAGCAACAATTGCATTGCCTGAATATTCTTTCCACTGCCACACCTTTTCTAAGAATGCGTCGCGCCCTAGATCATGGCGCGTTTGGTTCTGTTCATTTAATTGACGCTCAACCACTAGTTGCGTTGCAATGCCTGCGTGGTCTGTTCCTGGCTGCCACAAGGCATCAAAACCAGTTGCACGCTTAAAGCGAATGAGTATGTCTTGCAACGTGTAGGTTAAAGCATGGCCTAAGTGCAAAGAGCCTGTCACATTCGGTGGTGGCATCATGATCGCATAAGGAGTAGCTGAACTTTTTAGAGCCGCTTTGAAAAAGGGTTCAGATTCTAGATACAGCTGATCTTCAATAAGTTGTGGATTAAATTTATCGAGCATTTTTATATTTAAGAACTTTCATTTCACAGCATTATAGCTAATAGCAAAGAAACTGTCATGAATTCATGTTAACGTTTTTTTTACCATATGCTGCCACAATAAGATTTACAAAACAGAATGTTTAGATGCTATGAAAAATAAGTGGATTATTCTAGTAGGTGCATGTATTGCTGTAGGTGCTGTTAATGCAGCAGCTCCAATGGTTTGCGCGCCAAATTACGGGCCTTCTCAAACACCACGATATGGCAACGGAATACATCCAGGAGCAGCTGGGTATGGTGCTCCACCACCAGCATATGGCAACCAACAGCATCCCATGCAGTATGGAAATTTTGGATATCCTCCTCAATATGCCATGCAACATCAATCTATACCTTATGGTATGATGCCACCTCCTGGTATGATGCCAATGCAACCAGGTTATGGAATGCAGCAGCAAGGTATAATGCCAATGCAGCCAGGTTATGGAGTGCAACAGCAAAACATGAACTCTCAAGTGGTTGCTGGCGGCAGGTGCACCTGCCAAAAACCTGCAATCAGTAGCACTGAATCGCAAAACAACCCTTCTAAAGTTCCACAAGGGTCCAATGTTGTTAATGACAATGGTGTAGTGAAAGTGTACGGCTCGTCAACAAGTACTACTGGTCAAACAACAAATGCTGCTATTAAGATTATCTACGATGATTCACACCCAAGTGATATGATACTAATAAGACCAACAAACATGACAGCTGACCAGAAAAAAGCTATTGCAGAGCATGTTTCAGGTGTAGCTGCTTCATCTAGCAATAGCTTCAATAGCGCATTAGCTGGAATGAATAATTTTAGCAGCGTGAACGGTGTGGCAAATTAAGTCAACGCATAGCCTTATGCAATGCAACGATACCACCAGTCCATTTTTCATAGCTGCACGTTAAAAATCCCTGTTCTAGCATTATATTTCTTAAAATATCTGGTTTTGGAAACTGCCGTATGCTTTCAACTAAATACTGATAAGCTTCTCTATCTTTTGCGATATGTTCCCCTATAAAAGGTATAAGATGAAAAGAATACAAGTCATAGATTGGTTTTATAATCCCCTCAGGAGGCATGAACTCTAGGCAAAAAAGCGTACCATTTGGTTTTAAAACTCTTGCTATTTCTGTTAATGCCTTATTTTTATCTGTAATATTTCGCAGACCAAAGGTGATGGTTACACGGTCAAAACTTTGATCAGCATATGGGAGCTGCTCTGCATTGCCAATTTGCCAATTAATATCAAGAATTCCCTGATTCGTGGCTTTTTGTTTTCCTTGCGCTACCATATCGTAAGTCAAATCACAAACAGTTAGACAAGGTTTCAAATAGGATTTTTTTCGGGAAATACGGATAGCAATATCACCTGTGCCTCCGGCCAAATCCAAAATATTCATGTTAGGTCTAAGTTCAAGCTTATCAACAAAAGAATTTTTCCAACTTCTGTGCAACCCTAAGCTCATAACATCATTCATCAAGTCATACTGATTAGAGACTTTTGAGAATAATTCATGCACAAGGCCAGTTTTTAACTTACTCTTAACGCTTTTAAAGCCAAAATCAACATAGTCAGGATCATGTTTGTATTGCATATATACAGTTTCGTAAAGCTGCGGCATAATGCTCTAGCTTAGCATAGGAAAAAAGTATGGTAGAAATTCTTTTGTTTGCAGTGTTGTCTGTTTATTTATCTTATCGTCTGTGGAGTGTTTTAGGCACACGAACTGGCCAAGAAAAGCAACGTCAATGGATGCGCCCAGAAAATAATGATGAAAATATTATTATTCTTCCCCCTAAAAATGTTGAGTTGCAAGCGGATGCAGTTCATGAAATCGATGAGGTTCAGCCGTTTGCTGAGCAGCTTAAAATTATCCAAAAATCAATAAAAGATTTTACGCTTGAGCGATTTGAAAAGGGAGCAAGTAATGCCTTTTGTGCCGTTGTTCAGGCTTTTGCACAGAATGATACAGAACGTTTGGCACCACTTGTTGGGCCAAAAGTATTAAAAAGCTTTCAAAGCGCGATCAAGGACAGAGTTAAGAAAAAAGAAACGATGAATATCGACATTAAAGATGTAAGCGTTGAGATTAAGGATGTTGCTTTAACAAAATCTATCGCTCAAATCTTAGTGTGCTTTACGAGCGATCAGATTGTAACAGTAATAGATAAGGCTGGGGAAGTTATTCATAACGCAAACCAATTAACTAACCGTATGATTGATCGCTGGACTTTTGAAAAAGATCTTAATGATAAAAGTTTGGTTTGGTTATTAGTAAAAACTGAGAGCTTAGCGTAGGGGGCCAGTTAACCGGAATTAAGCGGTTTCATCCAGGTAATGCGAAACATCAAAGCCTAAAATATAGCGACCATCATTAAAACGATAAACTTGGTTAGTGCAAAGCTTGCCACGCTGTATGCAAACAGGGGCATCGGCCTGTGATGCTAAATAACGAATTTCTAAATTAACCCAGGCAATAGTTGGGTTTTCGCTATCCTCCTCTATGTTTTCGACTTTTATTTCAAAACGATGCTGCTCATCGTTCGTTGTTTTGCCTATCTCAAGCAATATGTTTTCGTGGGAACCAGTAAAAGTATCAACAACAGCAAGCGAGACAA
Source organism: Pseudomonadota bacterium (assembly GCA_018062345.1). GTDB lineage: Bacteria > Pseudomonadota > Alphaproteobacteria > Paracaedibacterales > CAITNM01 > CAITNM01. The sequence goes on from JAGOSL010000014.1 coordinate 13,399, forward strand.
AATTCGGGAAGTTACCCGCAAAAAGAGGGGTGAAATAGACTAAACATAAAATAATACGTTGCAAAATTTTCTTGGCCACGTAATATAGGAAATCATTATTTTTAAGTCTGACACATGGTAGAGTCTACGGAAAGCCTAAAGGATCAATTAATTTCCATTCTTGATGACAAAAAGGCTGAACACATTCATGTTATTGACTTGAGTAAGAAATCAATTCTTGCTGATTATTTGCTGATAGGTTCGGCTCAATCATCGCGTCAGCTTTACGCTATTGCCGAGCATATAGGCATTGAATTGAAGCGCCGTGGTATTGTACCTATTATCGATGGCACTCCACCTACCGATTGGGTGGTAGTTGATGCTGGGGATATTATTGTTCATTTATTTCGACCAGAGGCACGCACTTTTTATAACCTTGAAAAGATGTGGGACGCAGATATAGCTGAAAAAAGCGCTATTGATTATCCATAGCCTTAATGAAAATTCAAATTATAGCTGTTGGCGTACTGAAAAATGGTTCTGAGAAAGATTTACTAGAGCAGTATAGCAAGCGGCTAACTTATAAGTTGAAAATTATCGAGATTGACAGCAGGCAAGACAAGCAAGCAAGTGCTTCTGCGTACTTAAAATTCATTTCAGACAAAGATATCGTTATTGTTTTAGATGAAACAGGCGAAAATCTTTCAAGTAGGACTTTTGCTCAAAAGATTGAAATGTTTAGCCAAACTGGAAAAACGATTAATTTTATTATTGGAGGAGCAAACGGTATTCCAGAAGAAATTAAACAGCTTGCTGCATTTTCATTATCATTTGGGAAACTAACCTGGCCTCATTTATTAGTGCGAGCGCTTCTTGTCGAACAATTATACAGAGCGCAACAAATACTGGGCAACCACCCCTATCACAGAGATTAGGCAATAATATCAGGCCTTAGCATTCCGTGTATCTTAATTACCTGTTCACGAAGCTCTTCTTTTTGCTTTTTTATTCTAAAGAAATCCATATTCAGCACGCCAGAGCGAACTCTGGTAGTTTCATCTAGCTTGTGATCTAGATCAGACTGCCTTTCTCTAAGCTTTTGAAGTTGTGCTTTTAGATTACCTACTTCACCAGAAATTACCACTCACATCTCCATAACTTAATTTCTTATTTATTAGTTGTAGGACGATTTTGAAAAATTTCAACTAAAAAATTAACAAAAAGTAAAAATTTTTGAAATGCTGTTGATAAGTCTTGTCGTTGCGGCGTGTTAACGAAGTTGATCTTTAAATTTTAAAGGATATTCTTACGTTATTTTTATTATATCGCCCTTTTTGGATACAAAGAGACGCCTTACTATGCTGCTAAAGACAGATAAGTGTACAAAAATTAACTACTATTTTTTATTAAATTTCTGCCAAATCACACAGATATTTTTTTGAATCCATTATGCATTTCTTAAATAAATTGTTTTAGTCTTTTGGGAGGTGATGACTTATACAGTATAAATTATGAAAAAACATTGCATTGCTCTGCTTATGCTAAGCACTAATTTAATTGGGCAAGATCAAGACTGTCCACTAAAGCAATTAGAACTCCCTTTCTGCACAGCTTCTACTAGATTTCACTCTTCTGGCTTTCAAAATTCTTTTATACCAGACAAGAAGGATGGTGATGTAAAAAGACATAACCCAACATCTTTTTTATCAACTAATGACATATTTCAAGAGCCTATTAAAATTATACCCGAGTTCTCGGTTGAACCATTAGCCTCAGCATCATTTATAAGCACTGTTAATCAGCTCTCTCAAGAGATGGAAGAGTGGCAAAAAGCCATAGTTATTGAAGCCGCTTCCAAGGTTCCGGTTGAGCTATTAGCCTCAGCATTATTTATAAGCACTGTTGATCAGCTCTCTCATGGGATGAAAGAGCGGGAAAAAACCAGAGTTATTGAAGTCGTTTCCAAGGTTCCGGTTGGGATATTAACCTCGGCGTCATTTATAAGCACTATTGATCAGCTCTCTCAAGGGATGGATGAGTGGCAAAAAACCACAGTTATTAAAGCTACTTCCAAAGTCTCGGTTGAGCACTGGCCAGCATTTACAAGTACCGTTAATGTTCTCTCTCATGGAATGAAACAGTGGCAAAAAACCATAGTTATTAAAGCTACTTCCAAAGTCCCGGCTGCGCATTGGCCAGCATTTACAGATACCGTTAATGGTCTCTCTCATGGAATGAAACAGTGGCAAAAAATCACAGTTATCAGCGTCGTTTCCAAAGTTCCAGTTGAACTATTAAACCAAGCATTTACAGATACCGTTAATAGTCTCTCTCAAGAGATAGAAGAGGGGCAAAAAACCATAGTTATTGAAGCCGCTTCCAAGGTTCCGGTTGAGCTATTAAATCAAGCATTTACAGATATCGTTAATGGTCTCTCTCAAGGGATGGATGAGTGGCAAAAAACCACAGTTATTGAAGCCACTTCCAAAGTCCCGGTTGAGGATTGGCCAACATTTACAGATACCCTTAATAGCCTCTCTCACCGGATAGATGGGCCGCAGCAGAAGGCTAAAGTTATTGAAGCTACCTCCAAGATTATTGAAGCTACCCAAGGTTCCGGTTGGGCTATCTGATATAACATTTCAAAAAGAAACAAAAAGATAAAGGAACAAAAAATGCAATAGTGAATCGAGAGTTAGCAGCTACATCTCACTTAATAAATAAAACTATCGAATGGAAGTGAACACATAATAAATCGTGCATCATTCGTTTATTGAAAGAGCTGATAAGACTTAAAAATTATAAAGAATCACTGAGTTGAAAAATGGTGCCCAGAGCCGGAATCGAACCAGCGACACAGGGATTTTCAATCCCTTGCTCTACCAACTGAGCTATCTGGGCAACATAAAGATGTTTATATACCGAAACGGCACCCCTTGTCTAGGCGTAATCTGCAAGTTTTGCCAAAGAATAAGGAATTGGCTAGAGTGCACTTGAATAGCGAAACAGATATTAAAATAGAATTTATGTTACAGGTTATAAGATCTTTCAAATTTCTGCTGCTTATGGTGGCTTTAGGGGTAATCACCGGGGTTTCTCAACATCCTGCAATGCTAAATTTTGCCCATATTCTTAGCGATATCTTTATGCGGCTTTTAAAATTGGTAAGCTTGCCAATTATTAGCTTTTCTTTACTTGCAACGTTAACGGGTATGGGGAAATGGTCGGAGATAAAAAATCTTGGTCATCATGTTATTCGCTATACAGTTATTACAACGTTATTATCGGCCATGACGGCATGGATGCTTTATACTGCGGTTGAACCTGAGGCTGCTATTCAACTAACAGTCAATCAAGAGATTGCTGGGATAAAAAATACAACGTACATGGATGCTTTGTTAAATATTTTTCCAAATAACTTACTGCAGCCATTTTTAGAACATAACGTCATGGGGGTGATGTTCATCACAATTGGTTTAAGCCTTGCCGTGATACAATTACCAGCAGACAAGCGTGATTGGCTACATAGCTTTTTCGATAGTCTTTTTTCAGCAATTATGGTGATTATCGGATGGATCACTGCCCTGATGCCATTTGCTGTATGGGCTTTTATTGTGGAGTTTACGCAAGAAGTTCAAAAGGGATTAAAGTTTGGGGAGCTTGCCTCTTATTTGGCAATTGTTATTGCTGCCAATCTTATTCAAGCGTGTATAACGCTGCCATTAATGCTTAAGAAGAACGGCATCCATCCTTTTGAAGCGTTTAAAACAATGCTCCCTGCCCTTTCTTTGGCATTTTTTTCAAAATCATCAGCTGCTGCTATGCCATTGGCTATGCAATGCAGTCACCGTTGCGGTGTGAGCAATAGAATTAGTCAATTCAGCTTTCCGCTTTGCACAAGCATCAACATGAATGCCTGTGCTGCGTTTATACTAATCACAGTTTTGTTTGTTGCCCAGAATTATGGCGTAAACTTCACGTTTTTTGAGCGTATTTTGTGGATTTTTATCGCAAGCATTGCAGCAATTGGAAATGCTGGCGTTCCTATGGGGTGTTTCTTCTTAAGCTGCGCTTTACTTACAGCAATGGGTGTTCCCATTACCATGATGGGGGTTATTCTGCCTTTTTATGCGCTACTTGATATGTTAGAAAGTGCTATCAATATTTGGTCAGATGCTTGCGTAACGTTAATAGTTAGTAAAAAAGCCGAGCAGTAGCCCGGCTATTTTTACAAAGTAACTAATTATGTCTAGCGAGATTTAGTCTTTTTTCCACTTGATTTGCTATTTCCACTTTTCTTATTGCCTTTTGTCTGCTTTGAATTTTTACCCTGTTTACTGCCTTTTTTTCCTTTGGTTGATTTTTTCTTAGAAAGCGCCTTGATTTTCTTTTGAGCTGCTTGTGCTTTTTTCAAAGAAGCTTTCAGCTGAGTTTTAGCCTTAACAGCTTTTTCTATTGCAGCTTTTACTTTCTTAACCTCTTCCGGTGCAGAAGCTTGCGCTTTACGTCCAGAAGACTTTTTTGCTTTCTTAATAACTTTATCAATAGATTTTGAAGATTTCTTAGCATCTTTAATGACTTTTGCAATAACAGAGATTTCTTTTTTTGCAGCATTTGAATCTTTTATTGCATTTGCCTTCTTTGCTTCCGTACCAGCCTTATTAGCAGCTTGATTGGCCTCTTTTGTGGTTTTTTGCAATGAATTTTCTACAGTTTTCATCGCCGCTGCTATTTTTTGTTTTTTTGCGGCATCTGCTTTTGCTTTTTTAGCTACGGTTGGATTGGCCTGCGAAGATGAGTTACTGTCATTGCTATCAGCGCTAGCATCATCTTGAGATGATGCATTGTCATCTCCATCATCTTGAACACTATCATCGTTGCTGCTTGAGTCTGTAGAATCATCACCCTCATCTGCACTACCACCGTCAGTACTGCTGTCATCTCCACTGTTGTCGTCTTCAGTGCTATCTTCATCGGTATCAGAGGCTGTATCGTAGCCATCCCCATCATCGTCGGCAGAATAAATAAACCCGTTGCAACACAAAATCCCGAACAACAAATAATAAATAGCTTTCATAGAGTTGCACCTTCTTTAAGTTTGTTTATTCGGCGTCATCGCTAGAATCAGATTCGTCTTCTTCTTCGGCTTTTTCGCCCTCATTCTCTTTAGTGTCTTCTGCAGCTAGATCTGCATCGTCGTAAGATTTTTTTTGCTTAGTTTTTTTCTTGGAGCCTTTAGCCTTTTTATCTGCATTACTAACCTTTTCGGCTTCATCTGAAGGAGGGTATAGATCTGTCGCAGATACTACCCCCAAGTAACACAGCAAGCTAAATAAAATAAAAAACAGAACAACCATCAAATAATTTTATAAAAATACTTAAATAACACTATACATTACCAATTATTAAAAAAGCGTTTACTTGCAAAAAAATTATCTAACTTTGACAGGCGCTCATTAGCTTAGTGTTGGAAATTTCGCATTAAAAAACAGAATATATAAAATACATTTTTGGAATTTTTATTGTTTTAATTTGAATTTTAAAATTGCATTTTTGATTTTTTTTGTAAAAATTCTGAGAGAATTTAAAAAAACACCCTTGGTAGAAATTGTAAGACAAGGTACACTATAAATAGTTGTCAATGAAATTGCTTGAATATGCCAAAAACAAACTTAGTCCAAGATGAATTAGAACTACGCCCACGCATTAGCGTGATTGGTGTTGGTGGTGCTGGTGGAAATGCCGTAAATAACATGATCAGAGCCAAACTTGAGGGAGTTGAGTTTTTAATTGCGAACACAGACGCACAAGCACTTACGCAATCGCTTGTTCCCAAGGAAAGGCGTATACAACTAGGGCTAAGTGTCACTCAGGGACTGGGGGCAGGATCAAAACCAGATGTGGGCAGAGCATCAGCTGAAGAATCAATTGAAGAAATTTTGGACCTTATTAAAGGCAGCAATATGCTGTTTATTACCGCAGGTATGGGCGGAGGAACAGGTAGTGGAGCAGCGCCTGTAATTGCTCGTGCAGCAAGAGAAATGGGCATTTTAACGGTTGGCGTTGTTACAAAACCTTTTAATTTTGAAGGAGCGCATCGCTCACGTACAGCTGAGGGTGCTACAGATGAACTTCAGCAATATGTTGACACGCTTATAATCATACCCAATCAAAATTTGTTTAGATTAGCAAACGAACGCACAACTTTTGCTGATGCATTTAAAATGGCTGATGATGTTTTGTATTCAGGTGTGCGTGGGGTCACGGATTTAATGATCATGCCTGGTCTTATTAACCTAGACTTTGCCGACATTCGTGCTGTTATGGCTGAAATGGGCAAAGCGATGATGGGTACTGGAGAAGCAGAAGGTGAACGCCGGGCATTAGATGCAGCAGAAGCAGCAATTTCTAACCCACTTTTGGATGACGTGTCTATGAAAGGGGCGCGTGGCGTTCTGATTAACATTACCGGTGGTTATGACATGACTCTATATGAGGTAGATGAAGCAGCAAATCGAATTCGCGAAGACGTTGATTCAGATGCCAATATTATTTTTGGATCAACTTTTGATGAACGTTTAAATGGTCGCATGCGTGTTTCTGTTGTTGCAACAGGAATTGGAGCAGTTCCCGCAGGAGCTTACTCTAACCAACAGCGCCCAGCAGTTGCTGCGCAAGCTAGCGATGCCATAGGAATTGCACGGCCAGTCACAAGCAACAATATGTTTTCAACATTCTCTGGGTTCAATTCATCAGCAACACAAACCCCTACAACAACTTTTGCCGAAACAATTAGAGATACAACCATTCCATCGGATCAGCGTGAAGAAGATAATCAGGAATTTCAAAATATTCACGAGATGAGTACAGAAGAGGAATTTATTGAATTGTCAGATGAACCAGCAACTGAAGGATTTGATCATGTTGAACCTATACAGTCGATAGAGCAACCTGCTGAAAAGAAGAAAGGCCCTAGCCTATTTGAGCGTTTTACAGGAGTAAGCCGCAAGACATCACAATCAGCACCGGTAATTGAGACAAACTTTCAACAGCAATCCAATCAGAAAAAAGATGATTTGATTGATATTCCGGCGTTTTTAAGACGCGGTGGTTAATATTTTGTTTAGAACCTGCCCAAGCAGGTTCTTTTATTAAAAATCTATAGTATTGCATTTTTACCTAATTTTAATGCTTTTTTCCTATACTAATAAAAAAATCATTCTGAAATAAATTTACCCGATCTTCATTTTTCGGAGGCATAAGATGAAAAGATTTTTCATCAAAATAAGCGCTACGATACTTGTATGCATGCAAATTTCATCAGGCACATGTAGCGAGTTTTTTAGCAATTTTTTCACTGATACGGGACGCACATTAATGATAAGTGTTGCAACGTATGCTGCAGGCGTTGCCACCCCGCACATACTTCAAATGTTTACAGAGACAACAGATACAACTAAACCGGCAATGCAACCTTTGCCTTTTCAGCCATGTTCTCTTGATTTTTCAGATCAAACTGATGTAATTAGCCAGCTTTCTCTTATTTTGGGGTTAGCGTCATCACAAAAGACATTAACCCCTTCATATATTATTTATTTAGGCTTAGAAGGACTTACAGCAGAGTCTCGTAAAAATAGAGAAGACCACAATTTTGTTAATTATTCTCTTGCTAAAGCAACAGTCACAAACAAGCAGGCGGTTTTTGAGGCTTTTGAAAAAATTGTTCAAAAAAAATACGCCAATGGAAATATTCAGGATATTTTTTCTAACCAGGAAACGTGCAAAAATTTTATCAGCAATGCTGTTTGTAGCAACCTACCCTTACTATTAGCCCAAATGACCGAGGAAGATACTACGAATATTAAAGTTTCTGACATGTTCATACGTAATTTTTCGAGTCATTTGTATATAGCATATAAACGAATTAATGCTGTATCAAAAGCTTCTAAAGGAATTGAAGAAACTATTGTAATTCCCAAAAAAGTTAAAAAAAGTAAATTTCTTGGGATTTGGCCGAACAAGTAATATTAAACATTCAATAATTTATAATTTTAATTTTTAATAATAAAATTTCACTGTAAGAAAAAGTTTTACATATTAATTTATTATACATGTTTACAAGCTTTGGAAAACATTCGTAGACTTTTGAATAGGGGGATATTTTATCGCCCTTATTTAACCCTTCAAAAGGAGAGTATATGAATAAATTTTTAAAAGCTGGAATAACGGCTCTTACTTTATTAATTTCACCATCAATATTTAGTGCAGAAAAAGAAAATGCCCTAGGCGCACTAAGTGATGTTATCTTAGATATAAAAGATGGTGCTCCTAGCCGCACGCTTACTATTAGCAAATGCATCTTAAATTTTTCAACACCGAATGAAATTGCAGCTTCTTCTGCTAGAATTGGTGTGTATTTATTAAGTGAAAAAGCAAATGATACTTTAGATTTAGCTGATATTGCCTATCTTACTTTTGAAGGTATTGCCGCAGGATCTAGAAGCGCTCCAGAGAAATTTGGAAGATTGGCTCCTTATTTTACTGACAAAGATGCAGTATATACGAATTTCATGCAAATTGCTGGATCTATGGAAATAGCAGAACGTGAATTAAGAGTTTTAGGAGATTTACAATCATGTACAGAGTTTGTACAACAGACTATTACCAAAGATCTTCCTATCTTATTGAAGAAATTGAATGTTTCAACAGAAGATCAAGCAGATATTGAATTATTAGCAACAGTGTTTAAGCCTATGTTTTCTCAGCTTCTAAATAAAGCGTATACAGGAGCTATGAAAGCAGCGGCTGCAGCTACCCAAGCAGCAGATGAAGTAGCTTCTGGAAATTGTGGTTGCTTTTCATGGTGTGGAGGCGTATAAAAACTGCTGCTACGGATAAATATAGCAGCAATACTCACTAGATACTTCCAGGATAAAAGCTTGCAAGATACGAGCCTGCTTAAGATGACGCTTCGCGTGTTATTGTAGAAGCTATATAGTGGTTATGAGAATCTAGTGAGTAATTTAATTTATGACAACATATCGCATTATTGGTTGCATGACGGGAACAGCCTGCGATGGGTTGGATTTAGCCTACATTGAAACTAATGGTACCGACATTTTAAAATTTGGCCCAGCACAGGTTATTCCTTTTGAGTCTGAGTATCGCAAAGCATTACTAGAGCGTATTCAGCTTCGTACAATCAGTCATTCTGCAGACACAGAACTTTCAAAAACCATTGCTGATTTTCACAGCGCGCACATTAAGAGTTTTATTCACCGACATAACCTTACCGTTGATGCTATAGGTTTTCACGGACAAGCAGTTTGGCATGACCCGGCTAATAAGATAACCGTTCAACTAGGGGATTGTCAGCGTATTGCTAATATATTAGGAATTAAGGTAGTAGGGCAATTTCGGCAAAATGATGTAAAAAATGGCGGTCAAGGTGCGCCGTTGGTGCCAATTTATCATTTAGCATTATCTGCCAAGTTAGAAAAACCAACAGCGTTTTTAAATATTGGAGGTGTTTCAAACATAACGTTTATAAGTGCTGCTCAAACCCTTATTGCTGGCGATACAGGGCCTGGAAATGCGTTGATTGACGATTGGATGGCGCAGCACACAGGAAACCCTAAAGATACTAATGGAGAACACGCTGCACGAGGAAATGCTGATAAAAAACTGTTAGAAAAATGGCTTCAACATTCATTTTTTAGTAAAAACTTTCCAAAATCACTAGATAGACTGACATTTCACCAGTTGTTAGACGACTGCGATTATCTGAGCTTAGAAGATGGAGCTGCAACCCTTACAGAGTTCACAGCACAAGCAATCATGCAAGGGTTGAAACTGCTACCAGAACAACCGCATCAGCTAATTGTATGCGGAGGGGGATGCCACAACCCCACATTAATGAAAGGGTTAAAATGCTCTTTCAAGAATAGCGTTGTTAGTGCATTTGATATTGGATTTGATGCAGACGCGATAGAGGCTCAACTAATGGCATACCTTGCCGCACGCTTTTTTGAAAAACTTCCGTCAAGTTTTCCAAGCACGACGGGCGTTAAAAGCGCAACTATTGCCGGTGAATTATTTTTTGCGGAATGTATCCAGGGCAATAACGTTTGATCCGTCTTTTGGTATATCAGCCGTTTCATCTTTAGGCGCTTTATCACCTTTGATTATTTTACCTGTAGTTTCGGTTGGCTCTTCATAAGTTGGAGTAAATTGCAGACCGAATTTAACTGATGGATCCACAAAGCTTAATAGTGATGAATATGGCACGTAAAGCTTTTCATGGGCATCATCAAAACAGAGAGTTACTGAAAAACCTTTTTCATCGGCCTTTAAATCCCAAAATTCATATTGCAAAACAATGGTGATTTCATCGCCGTATTGATCTTTTAGATATTCAGGAACTTCAACGCCAGGATGTTCGGTTGCAAAAGTAATGTAATAATGGTGATTTCCTGGCAAACCATTTTTGACCGTATGAGATATGGATTTATGGACAACCTCACGCAGAGCGGTTTGCACCATTGCTTCGTAGTCTAATGGGTCATTTGCCACGCGTGATTCTCCTAATAAAGTCCACTTCAATATAACAGTGGGGGATATTCTGTTGCAAGGCCATCCCCCTAGCCCCTAAGAGGCTACCGCTTCAACAAACAGAGTTTGTTTAGGCAGCAACTTGAGCAGCAACCTCACGGTTGTTGTTCATAGCAACTGGAGTAACGAAACCAATACGGTTAGCGTTAGCAGCGATTGCTTTCTCTCTACGTGTGCGGTTAAATGCGACACTTATTAAATTTAGCCCGATAACGACGGTACCATGCCGAACGAAAGATTTATCTTTACCACGGGTGTCGATCCTATGTCGCCCCCATATTACATGGTGGAGGCGCCGGGTACCGCCCCCGGGTCCACTCCGATTATTCCATAAACCGTTTATCGCCATAGATGCAAGCATCAGCTTGATTATAGTCTTTTTTCTGAATATTTCAAGAAATTGATAAAATCATTTTTGAAGGAGTTCAAACCTTACCACAGCATCCAGCGTAAGGTTCCCATAATAGTGTGGGTATTGCTCTGCGCCGGGTCTATTAGCTTCGATTTTTAACAGATCTGGTTTTAGCTGTGCTTGATTTATTTCTATTAGATAACATTCAGCATTATTGAAAAATTTTTGCCACGTTTTATTCCATTGATGGGGTAAGCTTAAGTGGATAAAGCCGTCTTTTTGGTCAAGTTCTGATCCTTGGAAGACTTTTTCTTTTTGAAAAGTCTCCCATTGTTCTGGGGTTAGAATCTTGAATAATGCGTGATTCATATTTGTTGTATTTTCCGGCACTGATCCACATGCTACTAAGATCAAACAAATTAGGAAATAAAAATGCTTCATAAAGTTGGAGTATCATTTTTAGGTGACTGGTTCAACGATAATTGCAGCAGATGTAATGTGGCGCTTTCAACCATGGTTTTTTTATAAAATTTATTGATGCGCCTTTTAATGCGTTTTTCAATGGTTTTAGCTGCTGGAGCCTCTGGCTCAATCCACAATCGTGACATTGCTGAGTAAAGGTCACAAAATATTTCATCACGAATCAATATGATATCTTGTTGCATTTTTCGATATTCTTTGGTGCCAAGACCTTTAAGTTCAATCATGACAAGCATATATCCTTTTAATACGCCTTCTTCTGCACCCTTTTTAACAATTGGAATAATGATAGCAGGGATCATTAGATAAGGCAGACGCGGGATGTAGCGTCGCTGAATTTTTCCAAGATAACTTTCTCCAACAAGAGAGTTATCTTGCTTTTTAGTATGAGCGCACAGGCCGGCACAAAGAAGAAAAATAAATAGGAAAGCAATTCGCATTATACTCATACAAAAAGTGTCTTTTTAGAGTCTTTTATGGTAGATTCTAGTGTATATGATAAATTGTTAATAAATTATGTCTGTAGCTGATTTAAGTCTACGATCATTAGAAATTTTCCGTGAGCTGGTTGATACATACGTAGAAACAGGAGAGCCTGTTGGTTCACGAACTCTGTCTCGCCGTATCAAGACACCTTTATCTCCTGCTACCATTCGCAATGTGATGGCGGACTTAGAAGAGGCTGGGCTTTTGTATGCCCCACACACATCAGCTGGACGGCTTCCCACAGCTGAAGGATTAAAACTTTTTGTACATGGTTTATTGGAAGTCGGTGACATTACCGAAGCTGATCGCCTGGAAATTGAAAGCAGTTGTGCATCAAAGGGCAAAAGCGTTGAGGATGTTTTAGAGCAAGCCACAGGTATGTTATCTGGCTTATCAAAGTGTGCAGGGCTTGTAATGGCACCAAAGTCTCAAGCTGCTTTGCGGCATATTGAATTTGTACATTTGGGAAATCAACGTTCTTTAGTGGTAATCATCAGTCAAGATGGCATTGTAGAAAATCGCCTGATTGATTTACCTGATGGAATTACTGTTTCTATGCTAAATCAAGCTTCTAACTACATTAATGCCCATTTTGAGGGAGCAACGCTACAAGAAGTGCTACAACGCATTCATTCACAAATCAGCCAAAACAAGCACGAGCTTGACCAATTAACGCAAAAGGTTGTTGAGGCAGGCATTGGCGTGTGGAGCGGCGATAAGGAAAATGGATCCTTAATTATTAAAGGACAAAGCAACTTATTGCAGAACGTTCAAGAAATTCATGATTTAGAAAAAATTCGTGGATTATTTGATATTATGGATACTCAAGAAAGTTTGCACAAACTGCTTAATGCGTCTATTCAAGCGGACGGAGTACAAATTTTCATAGGAGCTGAAAATAATTTATTTTCTTTGTCTGGCTGCTCTATGGTAGTATCGCCATACACAAACGGGCAACGTCAGGTTGTCGGTGCTATTGGTGTGGTTGGTCCCGCTAGAATGAACTATGGAAAAATCATACCTTTAGTGGATTATACAGCAAAGCTGGTTAGTAGATTATTAAGTTAAGGTGAAATTATGGATACACAGGATGTGAAAAATACAGAACAGACTGAAACAGACACTTCAGAAGAAAAAGTAGAAGTACTTTCTGAAAACGAACAGACGATCGCCGAGCTAAAAGATCAGTTGCTTCGAGCGTTAGCCGAAAATGAAAACACCCGCAAACGTGCACAAAAAGATAAAGAAGATGCACTGAAATTTGGGGTGTCTAATATTGCCCGTGATATGGTTGGAGTGGCTGATAATCTGCGTCGCGCTATGGAAAACAAGTCTGAAAATGCAGCTGAGCTAGCTGAAGCATTATTTTCTGGGGTTGACCTTATTTTAAAAGATTTCGAGGGTGTTCTTGGACGGCATGGAATTCAACGCATTGATGCTTTGAATCAGCAGTTTGACCCACACTGGCACCAGGCAGTATTTGAGCAAGAAACTGAAGATCACGCGCCCGGCATAGTTATACAGGTGGTACAAGATGGATATAAAATTCATGATCGACTTCTAAGGCCTGCTATGGTTGCTGTTTCTAAGGCAAAAAAACAAGGAGTTGCTTAGCATTCATGAAAGAAGGCAGTTTACAAGCCCCAATTCGTCACATTATTGATTGGGAGAGTGATGCCTTCTACGATGAAACAGAGCTTGATAAAGAACTGCGTCGCGTTTTTGATATTTGCCATGGTTGCCGCAGATGTTTTAATTTGTGCGACAGCTTTCCTACGCTTTTCGATTTGATAGATGAAACCTCATCAGGCGAATTGGATGAAGTAAAAAGTGATGATTTCCCCAAAGTCGTTGATGAGTGCACACTTTGCGATTTGTGTTTCATCAACAAATGCCCTTATGTGCCCCCACATGAGTTCGATGTTGATTTTCCGCATTTAATGCTACGTCATCGTGCGGTTCAAGCAAAAAAGCACGGTTTAGGGTTTGTAGAAAAGCAAATCAGCAAAACCGACCAAGTGGGAGCCGTAGCTTCAAAAATAGCCCCCGCGGTTAATTGGGTAACATCGACTTCTAATAAACCAATTCGTAAAGCCATAGAATTAGTGGCTGGTATTGATGCTAAGGTTAATTTACCCACCTATTCTAATAAGACATTATGCCAGCAAGTTAAAATAAATTCTTGTGCTGTTAACGCTAATGGACCTGCATACGGTGAAAAAGTGGCTTTGTTTGCAACATGCTTTGGAAATTATAACAATCCGGCCATTGGACAAGCAGCCCGACAGGTATTAGCACATCAAGGTATTAGCGCAGAAGTTGTTTATCCTGGATGCTGTGGCATGCCTTTATTTGAAAAAGGTGATTTACGTGCAGTTGCTGAACAAGCTGAAAAAATTAGTACTGCATTTGCCCCTTATCTTGAAGAAAATATTCCCATTATTTCAATCATTCCTTCGTGTAGCTTAATGCTAAAATCTGAATGGGCACTACTTTTACCAAAAAATGAGCTAGTTCAACGTTTGAGTAAACAAGTAATGGATATTAGTGAATACATTATGCATTTGCATAAAAAATATTCCCTTACAAAAGGTTTGCAACCACTAGAAAACAAAGCTGTTACACTACATTTGGCATGTCATAGTCGGGCACAAAATATCGGTGCAAAAGCTGCGGAGATGCTGCGGTTAATTCCTGATTTGACCGTTCAAATACTTGAGCGCTGCTCTGGCCATGGTGGCACTTGGGGGTTGATGAAAGAGCATTTTCAAACAGCTTTAAAGGTTGGGAAGCCTACGGCAAAGCAAGCTTTGAGTGCGGATAATCCCCTTATTCTTTCCGAATGTCCATTGGCTGCAAAGCATATTTTACAAGGTATGCAATTACAGGATGTAAATGCGAATACGTACGCTACGATGCATCCAATTGAATTAATGGCGAAAAGTTATCAACTTTAGTTTAATACTTGCTATTTTATGTTTTTTTTATTTGAAGTATTCTACTGCATATGGTATATGCGTATATCAATATTTTTTATAAAAAGTTATGAAAACAATTCTTCTTTTACTTTTAGCAATTCATATTCCCAATATTTTCAGCGCATCGGTTGAATCTGAGCTTGGTGAAAATTTTAGGCTTTACATAACAACCATAAGCCCAGGTGCAAAAATCAGGGAGCTGCCTTCTACACCACGAAATATGTTTTAACCCCAGTTCGGGAATGGAAATAAGTCTTTACAAGGGATAGAAGGCAATTTTATATAAAATTATCCAAAAATTATATGCAAAAAGCCTTCCATGAAAAAAGATATCACAGAATTGTACGTTATTG